>JAXGWF010000020.1:0-63399 GCA_040773465.1 Geobacteraceae bacterium
ACTAAAATGGCGATGATATTTTTTCGAGCTTGCGAGGGGGAGTTTCCCCTCGCAGTTTTTCTTTTTGATAACCGATAGTTAGGTATCAGGTTATGTATTATATGGCGATATCAAAAAGTATGGTCCTGGCAATGCTCATCGGGTTCCTGATGAGTCCAACGCCTGTCTTGGGCGCTTCGGTCACTCAGGGAATGCAGGTTGCGGCCACGATTCTCGATCGGGGACACTGTTCTTTTGAAACGTCGGGACCGTACCTTATCAACTTCGATCCGGCGCTTGACCCGCTTGCGCCTGTTGAACGGAACGCCAGCGTGACCTTTCAGGTAAGGTGCAAAGGGGTTGGCCACCACGGATCGACTGCCATCGTTGATCGCACTGGTTCTGAACAACTCTATCTGACAAAAGGTTCTGACTCGATTCCGTACAATCTCAATCTTCCCACCAGCGAGCCGGTCCTTAAAAACAACCAGCCGGTCGATATTACCGTGACGGCTACCATTGCGGAAAATACTTACAGAAACGCCTCCCCCGGGCTGTACAGCGATACGATAACCATCACGGTTGAACCTTAATGCCGTGTGCGTCACTGTGGAGTACCAATCCGGATTACCGATTTGTCTTGACGGGGATATTGCTGTTCCATTACTTTAGAGCAAGCAAACCCGGAGAGGATATCCATTGAGATGAGTTTATTTTTTCTCGTTGGTGAAATTTTCTCAGAGTATCAGTAGCTCCCTCATCTCTTGAATGTTCTTCCTTTCTTGCAGTAAAGAAATAACGCTGATCCTTTCTTTTCCCTTTGTGAAAGGGGGATCGAGGGGGATTTCAATAGTCGGAATCAGGAGTAGCCAATGCCCTATAGGATCCATCCCGATAACCGCGGGCGAATTTCCCCGATCCATTTTATCCTCGTATTGATGTTGTCTTTTATTGCCGGTACCGGTGTCTTTTACGCCGGTGCCGCGCAGGCCGGCCAGTGGCGGGTGACTCCCATCCGGGTCAATTTCGAACGGGGAGCGCGCATCGGTACCGTCAATGTGCGTAATGACGGGGACACGCCCATGAACTTCCAGGTCAAGGCCATGGCGTGGACCCAGGATACGGAAGGAAAGGACCGGTACGAGGAAACGAATGAGCTGATATTTTTTCCGAAACTCCTAGCGATTCCCCCTCATGAGGAACGGGTTATCAGGATTGGTTTGAGGGGACCCGGCGGGGGGGCAAAGGAAAAAACCTACCGGCTGTATGTGGAAGAAGTATCACCCCCTCGCAAAGATCCGAATGCAGGTGGGGCAACGGTTGCGGTAAATGTCCGTTTTGCGGTTCCCCTGTTCGTCTGCCCGACAAAAGAAGAATTGGGCGGACAGTTGGAAAAAACCGAACTCGACAAAGGCACTGTCAAGGCTTTCGTGCGGAATACGGGCAACAAGCATTTCCGGGTCACTTCCCTGCAGTTCAAGGGGAAAAACGCCAAAGGGGAGGAAACTTTCAGCCAGTCTATGGACGGCTGGTATGTGCTCAATGGCGTAACCCGCGCATTCTCGATGCCGGTGCCCCATGATGCCTGCGGGAAAACCGATCTGATAGAAGTGCGGATCTCCACGGATCGTGAGATTGTGCTCACCGGGAGCATGCCGGTTGATAAAAATCAATGCAAGCAGCACTGAACCAGGCGTGTTCCGTTTCCTGATTTCCGGCACACGGACGTTCTCAATCACTTGTCGTACTTGCTGATTCTCGTTCAGATTACAGCTTCGAAAAAAGCAGACCGAAATCAAATGTGGCCACTTTCGCTCGCATCATTCATTCTTTCATTATCTGCGGTATCCTGATCTGCGGACTTTCCTCCACTTCCCGTGCGGAACAGATGGTCACGCTTCTGTTTGTCAATGGGGAGAAAAAAGGCGATGTATTCGTCTGGCGGACCGAGGATGGTGACTTTCTGCTGCGTGTCGAAGACCTCAAGGAAGCGGGCCTCGGTGAAACGGCCGGCACGGTAACCCTGGAAGGAGGAGAGCCTCATGTCTCCCTTCGCTCCATTGCCGGGATTTCCTTTACCTTTGACGAAAAAAAACTCGCCTTGTACATTACCGCCGCCCCTTCTCTGTTTCCCCGCTCTTTTATCGATTTCGCCGGAAGACCCTTGAAGAATATCTACTACCCCAAGGAATCGAGCCTTTTCCTCAATTATGGCCTCCAGTACCAGGCCGGTGACGATTTTGACTTCCAGGGTTTCAATCTCACCAACGAAATCGGTATCAGGCGGGGAGAATATCTTTTCCTGGCCGACACTCTTTTTACGAAAGATTCGAGCCAGGATCGTTTCGTCCGGCTGCATACCGGCATTATTCACGATGACCGCGGAGCTCTGCGGCGCACCACCTTCGGCGATCTCTTCGCCTCGTCGGGGTCACTCGGCAGCAGTATCAATATGGGGGGGATCGGAGTTACGAAGGTGTTCGGCATGGATCCTTACCTGATAACCTATCCCACGCTTGATGTCGTCGGCCAGGCATCGCTTCCTTCCGAAGTGGATATCTATGTCAACGGCGTAAAAATCAGAACGGAGCGGATCTCTCCCGGTGAGTTCCAATTGAAAAACCTTTCCTACTACGGCGGAGCCGGCGTGGTCGAACTGGTAGTCAGGGATTCCTTCGGCAGGGAAGAGCGGTACTTGTATCCATTCTACGCTGCCGATAATATCCTGTTGAAAAAAGGGCTGCACGATTACAGCTACAATATCGGTTTTCTGCGGGAGGATTTCGGCACGGAGAGCAACCGTTATTCGAAACCGGCTGTCGTCGCCTACCACCGGTACGGGTTGAGCGATTCTTTCAGTTTTGGTTTCCGCGGAGAGGCCACCAGGGATGTAATCAACGGAGGTCCCCAGACATCCCTCTGTATTTGGACGCTTGGCGTGTTGAACCTTTCTTTGTCGGGCAGCGCCGGGCACAAGACGGGCCTGGCTACCGATATTTCCTACCAGTATCAGAACGGCGGGTTCAGCTCGAAACTTTACTATCAATACTTTTCAAGGGACTATGCTCGTGTCGCGACCAACGCCGGCGATGTTCAACAAAAATTTTCTGCAGGGGCCGGTTTAGGCTACACGTATCCGAAACTTGGTTCCCTCTCTCTTGACCTTTCAACGCAGAAGATGTACGACGGTCAGGAGAAGCGGTTCGTAACCGTCGGGTACTCGAAAACCATCTTCCGGAATATTTCATTGAATACTACCTTCAGCATGACCCATGATTCCGTGGCGGGTCACTCGAACAGCTTCAATATCAGTCTTACCTATATCCCGAAAACCGACGTGAGTGTTTCCGCCCGCCATAGTTCGACTGAAGACAAGGATACACAAACCATCCAAGTTCAGAAGAATGCTCCTCGCGGTGAGGGAATAGGCTATCGTGCGCTTCTACAACGAGAATACCGCTCCGGACAGGGCGATATCTATACCGTTAATCCGATGCTCCAGGTAAACGGCCGCTACGGCATTGTGCGGGGAGAAGTCAGAGCTGCGCAGAACAGGGGAAGATGGGATACCCAATATCAACTCAATGCATCCGGCGCATTCGTAGTGCTGGATGGTGTAGGCGCTCTTACCCGACCGGTTACCGACAGCTTCGCGGCGGTGAAGGTGGGTGATATCGAGGGGGTAATGGTTCGTTACGGCGGGCGGGATATCGGGAGAACCGATTCATCCGGAAGAGTATTTCTTACAAATCTCAGTTCGTATAGTGATAACCTGATAGCCGTCAACGACAAGGATATTCCCATAGAGTATTATTTTCCGGTCGGGCAAAAGTATGTGTCTCCACCGTTGCGCAGTGGGTCCTGCGTAGGATTTATCGTCAAAAAAATGCAGCCTGTTACGGGCACGCTTGTGCTGAAAATCGCTGAAAAACTGAAACCGGTGGAATTTTATGAGGCTGAATTGCAGGTTGACGGCAAGGGACTTTCCTTTCCGACCGGCAAGGGCGGAGAATTTTATATCGACCTCAGCCAGTCCGAAGAATACAAAAAGAAATTTTCCCTGGAGGAGAGGGATTGCTCTTCCAATGCGGAGGATTCGAGCGCTTTCCTGAAGCCCGGAACCTATCAGGCTTCGATACCGTATGAAGGGGGGAGGTTGAACTTCAGCCTGACCATTCCCGATTCCACGGACCCGATCATTGATCTCGGCCAGGTTGTTGTTCCCGTGGCACCGTGAACGTTGAAATCCCCCCCGGTCCCCCTTTACGAAAGGGGGGACCGAGGGGGGGATTTCAAGCTTGCAACAGCCATTGAAGAATGTGGACCTTTTAAACGTAAGCCTGGTTAAATGCTTGACTGACTTGAATGGAGGAAGACCGTCATGAAGATTATCTTCGGGATTGTTTCGATCTTATCTATGTTTCTGATGTCCGTTAACGCTTATGCGGATCGTTGCGATGTCTCAACGACACCCGTGAGTTTCGGCGCCTATGACGTTTTCGCTTCCTTTCCGTTGGATACTACCGGAACGATTTTCGTTTCGTGTCACACTCCCGAAAAGAAAACGATCCCGATAGAGGTTTCAATCAACAGCGGACTTTCAGGCAATTTTAATCCTAGACAGATGCAACAAGCCGTTGGTGCTGACCGCATGAATTATTATTTGTTTCTCAATCCGTCGAGAACGCAAATATGGGGAGACGGCAGCAGCGGTACGTTTGTCTTTCAGGGCAACATCCACAAGGATACCCCCCTGAATCTCCCGGTATACGGCAGGGTTCCGGCGCGTCAGAACCTGCGGGCGGGATCATACCGTGATAACCTGGTGGTGACTGTTACCTGGTAATTTCCTTTCCATTAGTTTGCCGCTGCGTTTGAAATCCCCCCAGCCCCCCTTTCGTAAAGTCAATCCTGTAGGGGCGAACCCGTGTGTTCGCCCTTTTTTTGAAGGGCAGACACGCGCTTGCGCGACGAAGCGCTCCAGCGCGCAGGCGGGGGTCTGCCCCTACATGATTGATTTTTCCCACCAAATGGAAAAATATAGGCAATTACATGGTGTTGCCGCAATATTGCCCGCACATTACAATCCACCTGAAATGTAAAAGACCTGCCAGGTTTTCGAAACCTGGCAGGTCTTCTTTGTAAGCAGCGGCATACGTAAGATTTTCGATCACCCCCCTTTACGAAAGGGGGGCCGGGGGGGATTTCCCCGTTACATCTCCACGAAGTAGTTGGTCCATGCGTCGTGAATGGCTTCCTTGCTCATTTTGGGCGGTTGCCGGTAATAGCGGGAATTGACGATGATCTGCTCGACGATGTCGCGGGGGTGGCAGGCATTGAGTTTGACGCCGTTTTTCCTGTAATAGTGGGTCAGCAGGTGGTTGAATGTGTCTTCATTGAAATCTACGCCGTTATCCCTGCAGAACATGCGGAATATGGCTTCGTATTCCCGCTCCGACGGATGGTCGACCTTGATCTTGTAGGGAATCCTTCGCAGGAACGCTTCGTCGACGAGGTTCTTGGGCTCGAGATTGGTGGAAAAGATCGTCAGCATGTCGAAGGGTATCGAGAATTTCATGCCGGTATGGAGGGTCATGAAGTCGATTCTCCGGTCCAGGGGGACGATCCAGCGGTTGAGGAAGTTCTGCGGTTCGATCTGCTGCCTGCCGAAGTCGTCGGCAATGAATATGCCGTTGTTGGCTTTCATCTGCAGTGATGCTTCGTAGTATTTCGAAATGTGGTTGAAGTCCAGGTCGAGCATCCGCAGGGTAAGTTCGCCGCCGGTGATGACCACCGGCCGCTTGACCAGCAGCCAGCGCTTGTCGACCTTGTCGTCATCTTCGACTTGTGCCGGCGTGTGGTTGACCGGGTCGAAAACCGTGATGATTTCTCCGCCTACGGTCAATGCGTAGGGGATGTAAACCATTTCCGGCAACAGTCTGCCGATTGTTTCGGCGATGGCGGTCTTGCCGTTGCCCGGCGGACCGTAGATGAACATCGCCTTGCCGGAGCTGATTGCCGGCCCCAGTTTCCTCAGGACGGTTTCCTTCAGAACCAGGTGGGAAAACGCCTTTTTGACGCTTTCTTCGCTGACGATGGCGCTTTTGATGGTCTGGGTCTGCACCATGAGAGCATAATCCTTCAGCGATACGGGTGCCGGCCCGGTGTAGCGGCAGAGGTCGAGGAGTTCCATGGCGCGATTTTTACCGATGTCGCTGATTTTGAAGGTATAGGTAACCGCCGCATAGCCGGTTCCGCCCTTTACTTCGACGAACTTGTCACGCCGCAGGGTTTCCAGGGCGGTCTCGATCACGGAAGGGGAAAGTTTGGTGCGTTCCGCGAGGTCGCTGATCTTGAAATCGCCCATGGACAGAATGTGCTTAATGATCAGGTCTTCGATCTGGGCGGTTTCGAGGCCGGTATCGGCTATCGTTTGGGGAACGGGGGGATTCCTTCTGAAAAACCTGTCCAGGGTATCTTCGTCGATATAGCCCATGGCGATTAAATTCTCGCCGATTCTGCCGCCATGGTTTTTTTGCCTTTCCAGGGCCTTCTCGAGCTTTTTTTCAGTGATAATGCCGTTTTTAAGGAGCTTCTCGCCAAGGGGGTCAATCATCGTTTTCTCCCGGGAAGTTGAACTTCCTGCTGGAGGCGCAATACGTCCCGTTATCACGAGCCCATGTACGGTTTGAGCCGATGCGGGGATCTTTTTTGAATAACATTTTTAAGGCATAGGAAAACATCCGGCTCCATGCGCGTGAATTCAATGGCGACACCGGATTGTTCAACACGGTTGATCATTCCATGAATTTTCATATAGGGACAGCGCGACGCACAGGGTACCATAATATCCAATTCCACGGAAGCTCCCTTGGCAATATTTTCGTTGGTGTTAACGAAAATGCCGTGCATGCTCAGGTTTTCGGAATTCGCGGAAAAAGATCTGCCGGTGGTTCTGATGAAAACTTTCGAATTCAGCTGAATACGGGGAAAACGTCTCTGTTTCATGGCCGCACCCTCCGGTTTGCCGTTGAGGAACTGATAAAAGCGAATGTTGCTCCGGATAGCGGGATCTCCAGCCTGGTGGAAATATCTCCCGAGTCCCGATACTTTTTAGTGTACCACTTGACTGTCTTGCTTCAACCTGGAAGTTGATTGATTTATTTGTATTCTTTCCACATTAAACCCGTCCCTGCATGAAACTTGGTAACGCTGTCGGAATCTTCCATATTACCGGTAAAATAGGAGTCGTCTTCCCAGAGGATGCCTTCCGGCATGAGGACCCTGGCCACTTCGGTGCTGCCCGTGATGGTGCGCGTGCCGAGATCCTTTGTCGACGCTCCGGGGCGCGACTCCCTGATTTTCAGGATAAGCTTGGCGGTAACCGGTTTGCCGTTGTTCGCCGTAACCATGATGTCGTAAATACCTTCCTGCGTGATTTCAACGACTGCTTCGTGCACCTTTTCCCCGGTTCGCACCATTTTTGGTTGAACACCGTGACGGGTTTTCGATTCCCAGCGCGTTAACGGTTTGCTCCTGCGGTTTTTTGGATACGCCCTGAAAACCGCCTCGACTTTCAAGTCAACGTCGCTTGTTATGATCAACTTCAGGTCGCCAACCAGGGGAGGGTGGAGAACGAGCTTGGGTTTTTCCGGTGGTTGAGGCGTCTTTTTTATCGCATTTGACGGTGCCGGTGATTCGACGTGCGCCGGGGCATCAGTTGGAGATTTTCCGGGAGAACCATGCGCTGAGGATGATTTGCCCGGGCCGCCCGGTTCATGGCCGGCAGTGCCGATGGCCGCTGTTTTTTCAGAACCTGCCGTTGCGCCGGCATGACCCGGAACGGCTGCTGCCTTTTCGGCCGGTTTGCCGGCCGAGGAAGCGAGAGCGCCGATGGCCGCCGCGAAAGAATTGATCGACCTGTTGACCGACGGATATGCCGCCACGGCCCGCGTGTCTGTTCCCGTCCTGGTCGCCGATGTCGGGGCGCCCTGAACAGGTACGGCTTCAGCACTTGATTTGCCTTTGTTTTCCCCAGGGGGGTTGTCCGGAACGGATGCGGCTTTGACAGGCTTCACCGTTTTTTCCGCTGCCGTCGGTTTCGCCTCTGAATCAGAGGACTCCCGTACCGGGGTCGTTATCTCCTTTTTTGTTTCCCGGGGTTTCGAGGGTTTCTTTTCGGTTTCTTCGATTGTGTGCACCACGGCTCGCGCGGTCATGCTCTTCAGCTTGACGCTGCTGATAACGGCAAAGGTCGGGATGTCTTCCTTGTGTTCCACGATGTCGACAACCTTGCCGCCATAACGGGGGATCACCATTTCAGCGGGTTCATCAGGGGGCGTTTCCACGGGCGCCGGTTTCGACGGTGTAACCAGCGGTGCTTTTGCTGTTTTCTCGACCGAAGGAGATTTTTGGGGGGCGGGAGGCGGTTTCGGCTTTGCCGTGGCTGCCTTCGCGCGCGGCGATTGCATCTTCCCGGCGGAGACTTTCGCCGTCACGTGTTTTTTTGCTTTTGCGGGAGCGGAAGATTTCGGCGCGGCTGCCTGCATCGGCGCGGGAGAAAGCCAGACCAGGTCGAATTGATGGGATGCTCCCGCATAGGGGTGGAAGATACGGGTTGCCGCCATGATGAGAAAAGCGATCACGTGCACCGTTACCGATAGGAGGAACGAGACGTAGAGAAAGCGCGACTCGTCTTTCTGAAGGAGCCACAGCGGGACTTCGGTGCCGTCTCCGTTAAATGATATTTCCGGCTCGTGCCGGTTTTCGACGGGCGTGTCGCTCATAGTGTGAATAGTACCAGATTCATGGCAATCTTTAAGCGGAGAAGAAAGAAAATCACGTTATTTTATCGGAATCCTCACGGTGCGGTCCTCCGCAAATGAACCATGCCGCGAGTATATGGCCGGATAGTATGATCGGCAGCGTTATCTTTGTTGCCGGACCTATCAGCAGGCTGGAAATGGCAAGGCCTCCCAATGTCCAGTAATTCCTCTTTGGGCGTAAGAGGGGTAAAAGAACCAAACTGGAGTAAAGTGCGTTTTGAGGAATGAGAGCCGCGGAAAACCACCATTGCCAGCCTCCATCAGATAACCTTTCACGGTTCTTAAAGTACCAGAGAATGAAGGTCGCGAGTAGGACAAAAATTCCGAAACCCTGCCAAGGGGCCATTTGCAGCGTTCTGGCACGATAGTCGGTTAGTGAGTGGAGCCAATCAACCCAGATAGCGGGGTTTTTTAAAGTTGGCGGTATTGCCAATAATATTGTTCCGGTTAAAATTCCCGACCAGAATACACATCTGTCGGCAATTCTCCTGTCATGCCAGAGTAGCCAAAGGACCGGAAGCAGGGCAACCTGTGGTTTCGTAAGTGTCCAGGCAATCGCGGTTCCCCACCAGAACCCCCGCCGTGTTGCCTTTGTCGCTGCCCAGAGGACCAGTACAATTCCCAGAGTGGTTTGGCCGATAAGCAGGTGAAATACCATGGGAGCCCAACAGAATAGTACCAGTTGCGATCGAAGGTCCCGCCTGATTAGCAACCACCATCCTCCAATTTGAAAAGCGGTCCAGATATAGTAGCCAAGACCGCCGAACGGTAAAAAAAGCAAGAACCAGGTTAACGCGGTCGGCGGGTAGGCGAAAGCCCCTGGAAGGCCAAATTCCGCGGTGAGATGACCATAAGGGTTGCCACCTTGGAACCATTGCATGGTTGCGGTCATGAAAATTCGCCAATCAAAGGCAAAGAGTTGGGTCCATGTTTCCATTGTCGGCTTCCGTCTACAAGAAATCCCGGTTTATTGAGCGGTGGATATGCAGGAGTAATTCTCAGGTGTTTTGTTATCCGATTCGGATTTTCTGAAAAATATACTGGCGACCTTGTCCTGGTAGATCAGTACCCAGTCTTTTCTTTCCAGCAGGTACCTCGTCAGCTTTGAGTCGGAATTGAAAAAAATCCAGTTTATTCCATATTTTTTGAGCGTTTTTTCCCAACCCTTTTCAAAGTTCGTAATCTGTTTGTATTCTTTCAGCAATTCAGAGCCATACATGTCGGAGCGTCCGTCAAAAAATACTTTATAGCGGGGCCACGCCGCATAAATTACGTAATCACCGAACTCGTCGTTGTTGAACATGTTTCCCGGAAGGTTTGCCTTTTCAATAAACCTTACGGCTGCGATAGGTTTTTTCTTCGGATTGAAACCGTAATGAATGGTTCCTGATGCGGCTAAACAGCTTACGGCCATAAAAGCAAGAATCGGCCAAAGGATGCCCCCTGAAATTGCGTCAATTGAGGCAATGTTCAGCGCTTTGCGGGAAACAAATGCTGAGAACCGGTTTCGAGAATTATTCAGCAGAGTGTCGGCATGGCGTGTCAGAATCGGCGCACTGACAAGTGCGAACAAGGGGATATATCGAACGGAATAGAGAGACATGTTGAGAAAGACGAGGAGCAGCAGAATTTCAACCAGTTTCAGGCGTTCCCTGGAAAGCGCCAGGACAGCCAGCAATAAGAGCACCAAGTATTTGAAAGGGGACGGCTCATGGAAGTTCGGCGAAAGAAATTCGGTTACACTATCCATGATCAATTTATTGGATACAAGGTTGAAGGGAAACATGAGGATATGATAGCCGTAGGGATTGACGCATGAAACCGGGATACATACCGCGGTAGTAACAACCAATGCTTTGAGTTGTTGTCGTGCCTTGTTTTGCTCTTCGACAGCCTTGGAGAAACTTCCGGGAACTTCTCCGAGGAAGAATATGCCGAGAAGAATGAATCCGGCCAGGAATCCGCCATGCAGATTTACCCATAAGAGCATGACAGGTGGGAGCAGGTAGAGTCTGTTTATGCCATTTGCGCGGTATTCATCAAGTATCCGGTACCATACGAGAAACAACAGGAGAGAAAACACATGGGGGCGCGCCAGCCAATGGATCTGGGACGATATGGTGGCAATGAGTACAACAATAACAGCCAGAAGAATATTGCCGTTTTCTTTTTGAAGCATTCGGAAAAGGATCATTGATACAAGGGCGAGAATGCCCGCAAAGAATACCGCCAGTCCCGTCAGGCCGAATGAATTGTGTATGAGCGCCATTACTACTTCCGAAAGCCACTCATGAGCCGTCCAGGAAAGTGCCGGTGTGTGAAAGGAAAACATATCCTGGTGAGGCACGGCGAGGTGCGAGAGAATCCATTCTCCTGCTCTTATATGATAGCCGGTGTCGCAATCTCCCAGAAGGGCCATACCCTTGTAGAATGAAAGAAACAGAAAAATCGAGAGAAACAGCATGTCCGCGATTGATGGAAGAAAGAAGAGTTTTTTCAGACGCATGGTATGAGACTCCCGGTATCGATTGTTTTGAAGAGTCTACGAGCGGGTAGGTACAAATATGATGCACTGACCATTTTACGGCGAGTGAGAGATCAGCTTCTTTTCATTGAGTAGTACTCGCAACTCATGAGCAAAATTCTTGGCGCTTTTACGAGGCAATCCCAGTTTGTTTGCTTGACGAAGGGCGCCTTCCGCTTCTTCAAAGCGTTTTGCCTCAATGTATTCAGCGGCAAGAGGAAGCCGGAGGCTGCCGAAGTCCGGCGACTTGGCGACGGCATCCTGCCAGAAGGAAATCGGCATGGTCCACATTTTTACCCGGTATGCTGTAGGAAGCGCCAGTAACGCGATACAGGCTATTGGGAGAAAGCGTGGAAGACGATCCAGGTATTGTCGTAGAAAGAGTATGGCGCAAAGGACAAAGGCTACGGAGGGGATATAAAGGTAACGTTCAGCGTAGGGTGTCCATGCGGTTGAAAGAAAAAGCGCTCCAAGTGGCGGAACGAGAGAGAGATAAAGAAAGACAACGGGAAAATGGAAGTCTGAATTTCTTTTCCATAGCAAAGTCGCTAGGCCGACAGCCGCTATGAAAATAATCACACTGAGGAGTATAGAGATGTGGGTAATCGCGATATTCAAGGGAAATGGATAGACAAGTTTGCCAATATAGAAACCGTAAGCGGTAATTCCATCAAGGAAAAAAGAGAAAATGGTGTCTTCTGAACGTGTTGGTACGTTGGCTGTCGCAGGGAAAGCCACAGGTAATCCTTTTCGAAGCCACAGGTAAATTCCGGCGGCAAGAAAAAGCGCAACGCATGCGGTGATTGTGCTTTTCAGAGGAACGGTTTTTCTTTTTTTTATGCAATAAACAATTGCCAGTGCCGGCAGGAACAGCGACGCTTCCTTGGATGCGAGTGAACAGAAAAATGTTATGAAAAGGCCGGTGAATACAAGGGGCGTTACCTCAGCACCTTTTTTCACAAGGATGATCAAACATAATAGAAAAAAGGAGCAGCAGAGCAAATCCGGTCGGGCCGAGATCCAGACGACCGCTTCCGAATTTACCGGATGAAGAGCAAAAAGAAGCGCGGCAAGAAAAGAATAAAATGACGTGTTTCGACCCGCTCCCAGGACAAGAAGTGCGAGTAAATATACAAGGATGGAATTTGCCAGATGAATCAGGATGTTGGTGAGGTGGTAGCCGGCCGGATTGCCTCCGAATAAATGATAATCCATCAAGAGCGATAACATTGCGAACGGACGGAAATATTCGGCTCCGTGAGTGAAAAAAAGCCCGCTGATCGAGACGTTTCCTGATTGAATGTGGCGTATGGTATCGACATCATCTACCGCGAGGAAACCGGCCTGCAGAGCATTCAGGTATACGGCGAAAGTGAGGATGGCTATGATGAGAAAAGGGAGAGTTTTCGAACCGTTCCTGCTCATTCGGCCTCCACGTTCATTTTTCTTTTGGAACGATGGGGGTGGTTGACGGAAGGCTGAAAGGAGTTGAGAAAGTAGAGAGGCCGTCCTTTTGTCTCATCGAACATCCTGCCAAGGTATTCACCGATTATACCGAGAAAAATCAGTTGAATCCCTCCGAGGAACAGTATTACGACCATAAGCGAAGGGTATCCCTTTACCGGGTTCCCGAAAATAAGCTTTTGCAGAATGATGATTAAACCGTAGCAGAATGAGAACAAGGCGGTGATGAGACCGAGGTATGTCGCCCACTTTAATGGGGTTGTCGTAAAAGAGGTGATTCCTTCCAAGGCGAAATTCCAGAGTCGCCAGTAATCCCAGGTTGATCTGCCGGCAAAGCGTGGATCCCTGTGGTATGGCACACCAATCTGGGGGAATCCTATCCAGGCAAAGAGGCCTTTCATGAAACGGTGCTGCTCGCGAAGTTGCAGCAGCGCGTCAATGGCCTTCCGGCTCAGAAGGCGAAAATCACCTACGTTCTCAGGAATGCGAACACGCCCCACTCGCTGCATGAGACGGTAGAACCAATAGGCGGTGAGTTTTTTAAGGATAGTCTCTCCCCGACGCTCGATTCGCTGAGCGTAAACAACATCCCATCCTTCTTGCCAATGCTTGACCAACTCGGGAATCAGTTCCGGAGGGTCCTGGAGATCCGCGTCTATTAGGATTGCCGCACTTCCTTGTGCATGCTCCAGACCGGCGGACATCGCGATTTCCTTGCCGAAATTTCTGCTCAGGTCGAGAATGGCGACCCGTTTATCATGGGCACGGAGAATTTTCAAAATATCGAGAGTTCCGTCCCTGCTGCCGTCATTTATATAAAGAATTTCAGATTCAAGCGGCAGGGAATCAAGAACCTTGGCAAGTCTTTCATGGAAGCTGGGGAGAACTTCCTGCTCGTTGAATGCCGGAACGACTATAGAGAGGAGGCCATCGGTAGCAACGGATATTGTATTGGAATTGCTTGCATTGGCTTTTGCGTAAGGGCGATTCATGCTTCGTATATCCTTTTCTGCCTGAGATGTCATTTCTGAAGATGGATTCCGTTGAGGCGGCAGCTCGGCTATTTACCGGACTTTGTCAAGTATAATCCCACTTCCGGATAGACTTCTACGACTCTTTCAACCGGGCCTGACACAATGAAACTCTTGTTAGAAAGTTTCCGGAGGGAGAGGCCGGGGGGAAAGGTAATGCCGTTTTTGTTTTCTAAGACGAGAAGTGTGGCGAATTTATTAACATTTGGCGGAAATTCGATGCTCTCCGAGAAAAGCGTTTTACCTTTTTTTCCAAAGAACAATTTTCTTTTTTTTCCAGTATTCCTGACCCTGATGTCCATCTGGTAAACCTGGTACTCCGGTAGATATACCATACTATGTCGATAACTGTATAAATAATGATCCATAAACAAATAAGTGCTTGAAGGATTTAAAGTTTCCAGACTTGTGAAAAGTACGGACAGATTTCTGTCATGCTGGTGTATCTCGTTTCGCGAAACGGGATAGTGAGAAAACAGGAAAAGAGATGCGTTGACCAGTAAAACAATGACTGCAATGGCGGCAAAAAAATTCCTTCCGGTAATCCTGTTGATTTCCCCGGCAAAATATTCAATTGCAGTCGCCGAAATCAGTAGTAAGGGTGGAAATATGATGAGGATGTACCCGGGATTAATGGGTGAGATAAAGATCAGCAAATAGAAAAATAGCGAAGGCAGCATCCAGTATGCGAGAAACAAGGTTTTCCGTTTGGATGGCATAATCCTGTTTTTGTTTCTTGCGAACGCATAAAATGCGAGGAAAAGTATAGGGAGCGCTGCTGCAATTGTATAAAAAATAAATATATAGATGACTTCCCCATACAATTTTATGGCCGGCCAACCCTTTTCAAATGCTGAATTATTGCCGGTATTATATTTCCATAATTCTTGAAACGCCTCGAAGTAAGACCCCGCGCCTCCGGTAATTTCAAGCATCGGCAGGAACCATGCGATGCTTACGAGCAAGAACACGCCGATTGCCGCAAAGATTTTGCCGGGGGATTCTTTCCTGACCGAATAAAGCCAAAGAGGCAAGAGAAATATGGGAGTGTTTTGTCGAAAGCCTCCTGCAATGGCCAGAATTATGGCGGAAAACCAGAGATATTCTTTATTCCCCTCGATAATTCTCCAGCAGACGAAACCAATAAGAGCGCTGAAAAAAGCTTCAGTTGCATAGGTGAGCGCAACCTCGCCGTGAAACCAGAAGTTTGGACTTGTCAAAGCAAGAAGTGCCGCGAAAATACCGATTTTATCATTGAACAGTTCTCTGCCGAGATAATATATGATCACGATGGTGAGTGCACTGAAAAGAACACTCATCAGGACAAGCGCGTAGTTTTCATCTCCTGCGAAGATATTAAATACCCTTCCAAGCATTACATAGAGAAAATATCCGGGCGGATGTGGTTGATGATGCAGGACATCGAATTCTCTCATGGCCAAAGCAAAGTGCCCGGAATCCATGTGGTAGAGGAATTCGCTGGTAAATGGCAACCGTGAAAGGACGGTAACGAAAAAAAGCAAAATGGACATGGGGGAAGAATCTCGACGCAAAATTTCAGGAGAAGTCGACGTGGTCTCCAAGGTCGATAGTGGAGCCAAGCGTTCCGGCGGGCAATTCCAGTACTGATGCTGCTTTTCGGAAGATAGATGTAAGACGATTTTTGGGAAAATTTTTATAGAGGGCCACAACCCGGTTTTCCTTATCCAGAAAAATGACGTCAATCGGGAATTTCATGCAAAAGGTATGGATGCTGTTGCATGGACGAATGAGGAGTCCTTTGCCGGCATCGAGTTTCTTCTTGCCCAGGAGTCCCTTCATTCGTGCCGGCAGGCTTGTTGCGAGGGTAATATCGTTTCCCAGTTCAATATTTTTTTCAGGGAGAAATGCCCGCATAGGTGTTGTCCTTTTTCTAAATGCGATTGTAAATTTGATGCCTGTATGAAAAAACCACGATTCCATTATTGCAATAAAGGAATCAGCGCAGTATCTGAATCAGAATTCGCCGACAAAGAAAAAGAGGGCGCACATCTCATCGCGGAAACGGGGCGCCCTCTCAACGGCAGTGAATCAGTACAGGCTATTTTTTGCCCAGCTTGATATAAATAAGGGCAAGCTCAACTGCAATAATCAGGAGTATTACGGAACTGAAATCCAGCATAGACACACCTCCCTTCCGATTGAGTTAATCAAATATACTCAGAACCTGAATAAGCGCGGAACCGAGCATTACCACTAAGAGAGCCGGGAAGATAAAAAGCGCAAGGGGAAAAACGAGTTTAATGGTCGTCTTCGCGGCTGCTTCTTCGGCTATCTGTCTCCGTTTCGTGCGAAGTGCATCGGCATGAACCCTGAGGGCTTGGCCGAGGCTTGTACCGAATTTTTCCGTTTGAGCCAGCATGATAACAAATGATTTGACGTCATCGACCATGGTCCTTTCCGCCATGTCTTTGAGCGCATCCATGCGTGGTTTCCCTGCCCTGGTTTCTCTCGTTGCCGTTCGTATTTCCATGGCAAGGGGGTCTTTTTCGAACTGCGGGGTTTCCGTAACCCGAATAAGCGCGGCGTCCAGACTCAGGCCTGCTTCCACGCAGACGGTCAGCAGGTCATGAATGTCGGGAAGTGAATGGAATATCTTTGTCTGCCGCTTGTTTTTCATATAGTACAACCAATAGCTCGGCAGCAGGAAGCCGACAATCGCCAGTGTCACCGTTACCAGAATCGGTTGGGATCTGAAAAGCGCCTCTCGAAAGGTTTCTCCGTGAATCGTGGTGAAAACCAGGTAAATCGGGTAGAGAAGGGGAAGAAGAATCGCCAGGGCAATCTTGCTTCCAATAAATGGATAAACGTGTTCTTTTCGATAACCGGCCGCTACCAGCATTTTTGCATATTTGGATTGCTCTTTGGGAGATATCGGTATCTTGGCTCCCAGGGTTCCAAGAGACTTGCTTATTTTGGGAGCCTTTTCAATCTGTTCGGCCTTTGCCGCGGTCGAGGGTGTGAGCCGATCGAGCCTTTCCTGGACTACACTTTTACCGCCGAAAAATCTGAAAAGAACCGCCCAGAGTAATAGAGCAACGGCTATGAAAACTGTCAGTGTTATGATGAGAACCATAGCCTCCCCCTTAAATTCTGATGTTGATGATGCGGCGAATGACGAAGAATCCTATAATTTGCATGATGGCCGCGATAATAAGGATGGTTCGGCCGGTATCGTTTTCCAACAGGATTTTCTGGTAGCCCGGGATCATGAAATTCATAAGAAAGAACGCCACGATCGGCATGACCGCCAGGATGTAGCCGGTCATTCGTCCCTGGGCCGTATGTACCCGGAGCTGGCGACGTATTTTTATCCTCTCACGGATCGTGTCGGCCAGCTTATCGAGGATTTCGGCAAAGTTGCCGCCGACTTCCCGGTTGATTTCAGCGGCGGTAGTGAAAAAGCGAAGGTCAAGGCTGTCGATCCTGTTGTTGAGGTTGTTCAGGGCATCATTGATGCGAAGCCCGAGCAACTGCTGGTCGTAGGCGGTCTTGAACAGGCTTCCCACCGGGTCCGATACTTCGGTTCCCACCAGTTCGATGGCGCTGGTAAAGGAATGACCCGAGCGCAGCGAACGGGAGATCATGGTAAGGGCATCGGGAAAGAGTTCGGTAAATTTGTCTTCCCGTTGCCTCTTCTTGAACTCCATGTAGATAAACGGCACAAAGAGCAAAGCTATTGCCGCGCCGATTGAAAGGTAAATATTCCTGGTGAATATGAAGCATATAATAAAAGCGACCAGGCCGATACCGGCTGTTATGAGCAGAAAAGTCGCCATGGTAATGGTAAGCCCCGATCGGTCCAAGCGTGAATCCAGCCGCCGTAAAAGCGGAATCGAGGTTAAGAACCGTTCGACGGGAGGGGTTTCCTTGATGATTTCGCTGCGCAATTCCTGCGTCATGCCGCCGGCATCCGCGCCCCTGGTCATGGCAACCTGGCGCAGCCTTCGCTTCAGGTGTGCCTTGGGGGATTCCTTGGCCGCGGAGATGTTCAGGTAAATCGCGAGGACGATAAGAAAAACCGCGATGAAAATGAGCAGTGCAATCAGCAGCACGGGTTACCTCCTATTTTTCGAATGTACCTTCCGGGATGTCG
Source organism: Geobacteraceae bacterium (assembly GCA_040773465.1). Lineage (GTDB taxonomy): Bacteria > Desulfobacterota > Desulfuromonadia > Geobacterales > Geobacteraceae > RPRC01. Next base: position 17,959 of record JAXGWF010000020.1, read on the forward strand.
TAACCGTACACTCTGAACCGTTCCGCGAAGAAGGGCCGGACACCGGTGGCCTTGAATTCGCCCACCACGTTGCCGTCCTTGTCGATGCCCCGCTGTTCGTACACGAAGACGTCATGCATGACGATGGTGTTGCCTTCCATGCCGGTAATTTCCGAAACCTTGACGATTTTCCTGGTACCGTCGGAGAAGCGCACCAGCTGAACGACCAGGTTGATCGCCGAGGATATCTGCTCACGGATTGCCCGTTCCGGCAGGTCCATGCCCGCCATCAGAACCATTGTCTCCAGGCGCGCCATGGCATCGCGGGAGGTGTTGGCGTGAATCGTGGAAAGCGACCCGTCATGGCCGGTGTTCATTGCCTGGAGCATGTCGAGGGCTTCGCCGCCGCGCACCTCGCCGATGATAATGCGGTCCGGCCGCATCCTGAGAGCGTTGCGCAGCAGGTCGCGCTGGGTAATCTCGCCACGTCCCTCGATGTTCGGCGGGCGGGTTTCCAGTCGGACCACGTGCTCCTGCTTCAGGTGAAGTTCCGCCGAATCTTCAATGGTGACGACGCGCTCATCGTAGGGGATGTTCTCGGAAAGCACGTTCAGCAGGGTTGTTTTACCGGTGCCGGTACCGCCGGAGATGAGAATGTTGAGCCGGACCTTTACCGCGCCTTTGATAATATGGGCAATACGTTCATCCATGGTGCCGAAGCGGAGCAGGTCGTTCATCTTCAACGGCTCCATGCCGAAACGGCGGATGGAAAGGGCGGGGCCGTCAAGAGCCAGGGGCGGGATGATGGCGTTGACCCTGGACCCGTCGGGCAGGCGGGCGTCGACATAGGGGGACGACTCGTCGATCCTGCGGCCCACTTTTGAAACGATACGTTCGATTATCTGCAGCAGGTGTTTGTCGTCGCGGAAGCAGATATCGGTTTTTTCCAGCTTGCCGAACCGTTCGATGTAGACCTGCGAGCTGTTGTTTACCAGGATGTCCGAGATTTCCGGGTCCGCGAGCAGGGGCTCCAAAGGGCCGAGTCCGAACGTTTCGTGCTGGATCTCGACGATGAGGCGGTCTTTCTCAACCTGGTTGAGGGGAACGCCCTCCTCGACGATGAGGCTCTCGATGATGTAACCGATCTCGCGAACAAGCTCGCCGCTGCTGATCAGGTCGATCTTCGACAAGTCGAGTTTTTCGATGAGCCGCCGGTGGATGCGGGTCTTGAGCTCCTGGAAAAATTCCCTGTTCTTGCCGGTGCTTCCGGGATTTTTTGGTGTGGTATCGAAAGCCATATGAGACTCCTTGTAAACGGATGAACTTATAGGTAAACATTAAATTGTTAGTGCATCACTTGTGCTGCAGAGGGTGCTTTGCTCCCCCTCCACTTGCGGGAGGGGGTTGGGGGGTGGGGGAACTCAGTTCAAGGCACTGTCTTCTAATCACCTCAAGCACACCCTCAATATTTTCAAAAATATCATTATTCCAGAATCGTAAAACTTTAAATCCATTCTTTCGTAAACAATCGTCTCTAGCTTGATCATAGTCCTGCTTATCAAAATGTTGACTACCATCAAGTTCTATAACCAGTTTTGGTGAAAAAGAAACGAAGTCGACAATATAATCTTCTATGGGTTGCTGTCGTCGAAACTTTACTCCTTCAAGTTTGCTTCTCCTGAGATGCTGCCAAAGAACTAGTTCGACATCCGTTGCATTGTTTCGTAACGCTTTTGCATTGGAGGTCAGGTTGCGTTTTCCTTTCATTGTGGCTTCACCCACCCCCTGACCCCCTCCCGTCAAGGGAGGGGGGACTCTTAAATAGGGGGGCGTTACTATGTCTCCTTCTTTAACTGCGCAACGATATTATCGAACGCCTTGCTTGCCGGTGAGCGAGGCAGCAGCTTGACCACCGGCACGCCCTTGTTGATCGAGGAAATGATATTTTCATAATCATTGGGCAGTGACGCGAATACCTGGTAGCCGAGCACCCGTTCCGCGTCCTTGATCTGTATGTCCGCTTTCGGAAGATAGCGGTTCACTACCAGCTTTAACCGGTCTTTCCTGATTCCCTTTCTTTCCATGGCGGTCAGGTAGCGTTTCGCCGTCTTGATCGCCGGCAGGCTCAATACCGTCGTAAAAAGGGTCAGATTCGCGTTTTCCAGGATGGCCATGGTGCAGCCGGCGAGCTGCCCGCCGCAGTCTACCACTACGTAGTCGAATATCCCCTTCAGGAACTGCAACAACCGGTTTACCTGCTCCGGGGTGATGTTGATCGCTTCGTCAACCTCGGTCGGTTCCGTCAGGACATAAGGGCCCGAAGAATGCTGCGTCATAACGCTCATGAGAAAGTTGGCATCCAACCTGGCAATGTTGTTGGTGACGCTGCTCAACGTGTATGACGGATTGACATCGAGAAACGTTGAAACGTCACCGGTCAGCAGGTTCAGGTCCACGAGGGCTACTTTTTCCGAATCGGAGGCCAGGCCGGCAGCCAGGTTTACCGCAATGGTTGTAACGCCTACACCGCCGGTCGGGTAATATACGGCAATGATTTTTCCCGACTTGGTTTCAGTGGGCGCTTTCGTGAACCAGAATCTGCCTATTTTCGTCAAGGCCTGCATCAGTTCGTCTTGCGAAACAGGCCGCAACAGATATTCAACGGCGCCAGCCCGCATCAGCTTAAGAATCCATTCAGGGTCCTTTTCGTATGAGCTGACAATGACGCTGAGTTGCGGATGGTTTGCGAGGAGGTACTGAATTTCTTCGGCTCCCCGCTCCAGATCCTTCACTTCGAGGATGACGATATTTGCTGATGTTTTCTGTATGATTCTAAGGCCTTCACCGAATTCATCGACCGATCCTTCGATGTGGATCGTGTCGGCAAACGGCTTCACGATGGACGCTATTACGTCACGTGAGGGGCTGTCGCTATCGATAATGACCATGGAAATATGTGGAGGCATAGTACAGAGGACTCCTTATAAAATGAAGATATAACGAAACTATTTTACTAGTTTGGCAGATGCACCTGAAAAAATGCTTGGATCCGAGCAATCAATACAATCCATGCTGGTTACCCAACGGTTTACGGTAATAGTTTTTTTGCCACAAGATAGTGTTTGAGAGAAACTTTCGGTTTGGATTTCTGAGCCAACTTCGTAGTCTTTTTTAAGAGCTATAATCCTGAAGCCTTTTTTTGCAGTGTCGATAATTTCAGTAATTAATACCTTGGCATATTTTTTAACTAGTGTCCATCCGGAAACACGGGACAAGAAATAAGTTGGGAAGGGCGGCAAACCATACCTATTGCAGAAGGAACCCATGTTTCCCGATTTACAGTACCACCTTGCATAATTTTTATAACTGCAGGGGAGAATTACCCCATACCTGTTTCCGTGATCAGATTCTTTGAGGAAGCAATTGAAATAATAATAAAAGCCATTAAACTTTAATTTGTAAATTATTCCTATCACAAACCGGAGTTAATATGCTAAAGAAGTATAAAATAAAAAAAACTAATCGAAAATACCATATAAATTTTAAAAAACGAAACTGGTCTTCTTCATAACCCTGAAACTGATGAGTCCGAGAACAGTCAGTGAAAAGATAGATTTGCCGTCCGACAAGCATCCAACGACTGAGGAAGTAAACAGCGTTGCAGAGGATTCCGATTCCATGAGTGATAAAAACTCTCTTGTTTCCCCTGTGCAAGGAGAGGCAACAAACAATGAATTCTCCGATTAAACCCGGAAGGAACTCAGCCATGAAAGCTCTTCTCCGGAAAATTAACATCAAAAAAAGAGACGGTCAGACCACGATCGAGTTTGCACTGGCTGCTCTGCTGCTGCTGGGCCTATTGTTTGTTATCTTAGATGTCGCAATGCTGTTTTTCGTAAATCTGACCATGCAGCACGCGGTCCGGGAAGGTACCCGCTATGCGGTCACCGGACGGAATGACGGTTTCGCTGACTGGAGAACCGCCCTGACGGCAAAGATCAGAGAGCAATCAATGGGATTGTATGACAAAAACCTGAATGTTCCCAAAGAACCCCAGATAAAAATAATCGACCAGTCGAGCGTAACATTCCCCAACTATACGGGAGGGTCTTTATTTACTGGAGATTCCGGTGTCCCCCAACAAACGTTGGTCGTGAGCCTGACATACAAATGGCGTGTTATTACCCCATTCTTGAAACCGGCCTTTCCGGGTGGGATTTACACCTTCACTGTTAAATCGACCATGAAAACCGAACCGTTTCCAACTTCTTGAGAAATTTTATGGGACAGCATATTCATAACATATTGTTCAAATCAAGAGGGGTCGCTTTTGTCGAACTTGCCCTGTTGTTACCGTTTCTTGTGCTTATGGTGCTCGGCGTCTTCGATTATGCACGAGCCATTCACGCTAAAAACATCGTAACGAACATGAGCCGGGAGGGGGCAAACCTGGCATCGCGCAGCGGCATTGATTCAACAAAAGCGCAGGAATACATGAATGCGCTTGCCTACACTGCGCAACCTATCGATATGCATGCAAATGGCGAGATAATCATCAGCGTGGTAAAGGGCGAGGGACATACGGGCTCGGTAGTAGCCAGCATCGATAGGCAATACCGATGGCTGGGAGGAGGAATCACCCCGGCCAGCAGAATCGGAACGCAGAACAGTATGGCAGTTGGACTGGGCCCGATCAGTCAGACCAATGGTCTCGACTTGGGAGAAACCGTCTATGTCGTTGAAGTGTTCTACCGTTACAGGAGTCTTTTTTTCGGTTATCTGGGACTGGATAAAGTGATGTACTCAATGGCGGTATTCTAGTAACAATCCTTCTTCAGAGGGAGGATAAAAGCAATGACCATTAAAAGAACGCTGCTCACCATCGTAAAGCATGACAATGTTTCCGGTCAGACTATTGCCCTTGTCGCCATCTCGCTGACAATTATTCTAGCGCTGGCGGCACTGGCCATAGATGTCGGCATAGCTTACAACATCAAGGCAAAACTCAACGCGGCAGTCGACGGCGCCGCCATAGCGGCGGCACGCGCCGTAAAACAAGGCGTCAATGACAGCATACGCATCTCCAACGCACAGAATGCGGCCGTTGTTTTCTTCGCTGCCAATTACCCGACCGATTACATGGGTTCGACGTTATTGTCGGGGCCGTCTACTTCCGCGGTACACAATCAGGATGGTTCATGGACCATAACGGTAACCGCTCGGGCAGTGCCGCCTCTTTTCTTCGCCCGTGCCGTTGGCTGGGGAACCATGAATGTGCGTGCCGCGGCCGAGACCACGGTACGAGAGCTGGATATGGTTCTAGTGCTGGACTGCTCCGGGTCCATGGGACCGCCCACCAGCCCATCCACAACGTTTCCGAGGCTGAAGTCCGCGGCGCTCAATTTCGTCAATCGATTCACCGATGGTGACGGTGGCGACCGGGTAGGACTGGTACCCTTCGCTTCCGGTGCCGCTTCAACTTCAAGTCAAGGATATGTCGCCATTAACCGGGATGCAAACAGGGGCTTTAACAAAACACAGATTACGAATGCCATTAATAGTCTTTCGGTCGGTGGCGCAACCTCCTCCGCGGAGGCAATGAGACGAGCCAAGGCGGAACTGGACTCGGTGCCGACCGATTATCGCTCCAGCCTGAGGGTTATCGTGTTCTTCAGCGACGGAGCGCCGAATATCGTATCCGGAACGTTCTGCAATAACGGATCGTCAGTTTGCTCCGGCAGCTCCCAACGCAGGGGCGGCCTGTATTCCGAAACCAGTTCCGGAGGTGCCCCTTATCGAATGTTCAGTCGTGTCTACCGCGATACGTCGCTTGCCGATGCCGACAATATAGAATTTCTGCCGGCAAACGACTACGACAGCACCATATCGGGAAGCGGCACTGTTCCGCTGGCAAGTTATAACGGCGCCAGAACCTTGACCATGTCGGGTGGGAGCATCCAAAATTCGCGCTGTAACGTTAACAAGGCCGCACGGAACATGGTGGAAAACGTTGCAAACGAGGCACGAAGTGGAAGCGGCAACGATGCGATCACCGTCATGACGCTCGGACTCGGCGCACGGCTCAACTCGTTGGAGATCGACTTCTGTGGGTACAATTTGGGTTCCGAACGCGGATCAACTATCCTGAGGAGGCTTGCCAATACTAACGATTTGGATACGGACTCTGATCCGCTCGTTTCGCATAATGCAAACCAGCCGACCGGTCTGTACTGCTTCGCCCAAACCGATGAGAATCTGGACGATTGTTTCCAGGTCATTGCCAACCAGATACTGCGCTTGACCAAATGAACAATGAAAAGGAATGTTTTCCAATTGTTTTCTGGAAACTTCCAGAATAAGCTATTGTCAATGGATAGCAAAATAAATCTGAACTATCACCCCAAAAAGATTACAAGTGATTTGCCGCGAAAGCTACCTGAAAGGCCTTTTGATCACCCTACTTTAAGAAAGGTGTATAGACTTAGAGATAGGTAACAACTGTTCCCGAACATTTGTAACTCTTGACTCCGGTCTATACAAAGGGGGGCTGGGGGGGATTTCGGTTTAATCAGCGACTGCGTTACAATATTGTGATGGATAATTAAGAAAAACAAAAAAGCCGCTTTTTTCAAAGCGGCTTCGTCGTTTCATGCCCGGTAGGGCATTATGTCTTGAAATTGGCGGGCGGCATGGGATTCGAACCCACGACCCCAGGCTTCGGAGGCCTGTACTCTATCCAACTGAGCTAACCGCCCGAAGTTTCTATATGTACACTATTTTCGGAGTATTCTCAAGGGCAAAAAATGCCACATGTCAAATTGTTTCGTGCCGGGCGCCACCAGGATGGCGATGTAGGGGCGCACCCGCGTGTGCGCCCAGGGCTCGGGTCTGCCCCTACTTGTTCACTATGCCGAAAATGGCTACGGTTTTTTCAGGTTTTGCGCGGCTGTTCGTCGTAATAGTCAGGTAGCCGTTGACGAAGCGTTTGTCGGCGCGAGGGGTGATGGAAACGGTGAAGGTTGATTTTTCGCCCGGCTTGAGAGTCCGTTTGCCGCAGCTAGTTTTTACTTCCGGCAGGGCGGATTTGATGCCGGCTATTCTCAGCGTTTGCTTGCCCCTGTTTTCTATTGTCGCTTCCACCTTCGCGCGAACCCCGGCCTTGAGGGAACCGAAATTGATTTGCCGCGGCGTTATCGCCAGCTCTTCGACGACAACGCCTTTCATGGTGAGCGTGTGTGCCGGCTTCTGCTGATTCTCCAAATAAACGAAAACTTCCTTGGTTACGGGTCCGAAATAGTCGCTCGTTTCAAAGGTCGCCCTGATGGAGCCGGTCTTGCCGGGACGGATGACCTTTTCGGAAACATTGGCGACCGTGCAGCCGCAGGAAGAGGATACCCGCGAGATGATTCCCGGGGCGTTACCGGTGTTGCGGAAGTTGAACGAGTGTATGACGGATTTCCCTTGCATAACCTGTTTGAAGTCGTATACGGGGCTGTCGAACGTGAATTGCGCGCCCGCAAGAGCCGGCAGGGAAAGGGAAAGCACGACGGCCGGAATCATAACCAGTGACAAGCAGAATTTCATTGTAGACTCCTTTGTTGGGTATGAGTATGGTATACGCAGGATAGCATTCAATTGATACCGCTTTCAAGTTCGGGATAACGTTCCGAAATGTATTTTCAGATAGGCTTCCTCATGCCGGACTGAAAACGGCGTTGCTTCTTCGCGACATCATCCGGATGAATTGTATACCATAATCACAGTGCGCAAACCATATTGATTTGACACTCAGGGATCATTTTTGCTATAGAAACAGGAGCAAAAACAAAGAACTATGGCGGGTTTATACGGTCCATGAACATTGCCTTGCGTGAACTATATTCCGAGGAGCGCATCGGCCGGGAAGTCCGCCGATTGGCCCGGGAAATTTCCGCGGACTATCAAGGAAGGAATCTGCTGCTCCTGGTCATCCTGAAGGGAGCATTTATTTTCGCCGCCGACCTCATCCGCAACCTGACCATACCCGTTGTCGTTGAGTTTCTGGAGGTATCCAGTTACCGCGGCATGGATACCACCGGCACGGTCGCGACGATCAAGGACCTTGGTCAATCAATCGAGGGGAAGGATGTGCTGATTGTCGAGGACATCATTGACCGGGGGGTGTGCCTTTCCCACCTTCTCGATGATCTGCGCCGCGAAAATCCGGCAAGCTTGAAAATCTGCACGCTGATCGACAACCGGAAACGGCGCGTCTTTCCGGTCGAGCCCGACTATGCGGGGATACGGGATATATGCGGTTTTCTCGTGGGATACGGACTTGATATGGACCAGTACTATCGGGGGTTGCCGGCGCTTTACGAGGTCGTATCGGCCGAGGGGGAATGAAGTTTTTAGGGTTCAATATATATCCTCGATCCTCGAACCTCGAACCTTTAGTCTTGGTCCTCGATCCTTTAACCTGGTTCCTCGAACATAAATTTAATCCTTGTGGGGATGTGATTACATGATCATTCAATGCGAAAACTGCAAAACCAAATTCAGGCTTGACGATTCCCGCGTTACCCCTGCCGGTATCCGGGTTCGCTGTTCCCGGTGTAGTCATACCTTCGTCGTCAAGCGGGATCAGCCCGAAGAAACTGTTGATTTCGATTCGATTCTCGATGGATTGGGCGCCGGAGAATCGGAGAGAAGCGCCGAAGACTCCGATACGCCGATGGACGAGGAACGTGGAACCGTGCAGCCGGAGGCGCCTTCCGAACCCGAGCCGCGGACCGGAAGCCGGGAAGAGGAAGAAGAACGTGAAGAAGAGCAGGATATAGGGATGTCCGGTGAGCTTGCCGAGGGAATCAATTCCTTGATTGATTCCCTGTCCGGGAGTGAAGATGTCCTGGAGCCGGAGGCTTCGGCCGCCGAACCGGAAGTTGATCTTGAATCAACAACTCAGGAACCTCGGGAGGAAGATCTTCCGGAAGAGTCTTTTTCGAATTTTCTGCGGAAGGGCGTTGGATTGCCTCAGTTTCAGGGTGTTGCCGAGACGGATGCAAACGAAGAGGCTCCCGGACCGCAAGCGGAAGACGAGTCCGCGGGGCATGCTGCCACGGCTGGTGACGATCAGTCCGGGGACGATGATTCGGCCGTTGTTGAAACCGAATCCGAAAGTCCTGCTTCCGGCGAGCATGAGCCGGTACCGGAGCCTTCACCGCTTTCCTCGATTTCAGCGGACTCCGGCGAGAACCTCTCGATTCGTCAACATCTCTGGCCGGTGGCTGATTCCAAGGATGAAGAACCGGCTGAAGACGAGATGCCGCCGCTCTCCATTACTTCACGCAGAAAACAGTCCCCGCTCGTCATGATAGCGGTCGGCGTTTTTCTGCTCCTGGCGCTGGGCGCGGTCGGCTATTTCATGCTCGTTGGGCAAAGCGATGCGCTCGACGGCGTACTTCCTGAATCGCTGCGTACCGCGCTCGGCATCGGGAAACAGGAGAAAGGCCCCGTGGTGATACGCGCGCTCGAGGGGGCGTTTCTTGCCAATAAGGAGGCTGGTGAAATTTTCGTGGTGAAGGGGGAGGCTTTCAATGTTTCTTCCAAGGCGCTTAGGACCATCCAGGTAAAGGGAAAAATTTTCGGCCCCAAGGGTGATGTCCTCATGCAGCGAGCCGTTTATTGCGGCAACCTCCTGGCCGGTGAGCAAATGGCCTTTCAACCGTATTCAAGTATGGAAAAGATTATGAACAGAGAGTTTGGAGAAACGCTGGCAAATCTTGACGTGCAGCCCGGTACGGCCATCCCGTTCGTGATTGTCTTCAAGGATGTGCCGAAGTCGGCCAAGGATTTCGGGGTCGAGGTTGTGCCGACCGCATCGAGTGCCCGATGATATCGAGAGAGAGGTTTTGTGATACCTGTGCGCGTAAAAAAAGACGCCCGGAATTTCTTCCGGGCGTCTTTTGCGTTGCGAAAGTTGATGACTAGTCGCTGATAGCGTTAACCGGGCAAGTGTCAACACAAGCACCGCAGTCGATGCAGGTAGCTTCGTCGATAACCCTTTTGCCGCCGGATTCGGAAATAGCGCCTACCGGACAGGAATCGTCACAAGCACCGCAGTTGATGCATTCGTCAGAAATGGTGTGAGCCAAGATGTTCACCTCCCTTTTGTTTATTTACCAAATATAATTTTGCAGAGCGAAAATATCATAGCCAAAAATAAAAGTCCAGAGGAAAGGTATTTTACTTAAATTAAAATTTAACTATTATTACGAAAAGAGTTTGCCGTTATGAATCAGGTAATACTGGAAAAGGCCGCGGGATATGCGGAAAACGAGGTAAAACAGTCGCTTGTGCGGCTTTTGGAGCCGCTTGGCGGCATCAAGGCTTTCGTGCGGGCGGGTGAGCGGGTTCTCCTGAAACCGAATATGCTTATGGCGAAGTCGCCCGGGACGGCGGTTACGACCCATCCTGAAGTGGTGCGGGCCGTTATCGAATTGGTACGGGAGACAGGCGCGACACCTCTTGTCGGAGACAGTCCCGGCGTCGGCAGCCTCAGGCGCGTTGCCGAGAAATCAGGCATTCTCGAGGTTCTTGAGCAGACCGGTACGGAACTGGTGGAATTTGCCGAATCGGTTCAGGTGACCGGTGAAGGATTTTTTCGACGGCTTGAACTGGCCCGTCCCTATATGGCGGTGGATCGGGTAATAAATTTACCTAAACTAAAAACACATGGCATGATGACCATGACTTGCGCGGTGAAAAACCTTTTCGGCGCGGTGGTCGGCGCGAAAAAAGTCGCCTGGCATTTGCAGGCGGGAGAGGATCGCGCTTTGTTCGCCCGACTGCTGCTGGAAATTTACCTGCTCAGGAAGCCGGACCTGAATATCGTTGATGCGATAACCGCCATGGAGGGAGACGGCCCGAGCAGCGGAACTCCCCGCCGGGTGGGGTTGCTGATTGCCGGCGCCGATGCCGTTTCCGTCGATGTGATTGCGGCGGAAATCCTCGGGATTCCGAAAAAGCTGCTCTACGTGGAGCGTGCCGCCGAGGAGATGGCGCTTTCCGGCGCTGTCCGGTCGTCGATCCGGGTCGGCGGCTATCCCCTGGAGCGAGTAAAGATTCACGATTTCAAACTGCCGCCCCTTTCCGATGTCCAGTTCGGCATCCCACGATTCATGGCACGGCGTCTGCGGCACTGGTTAACCGCCTACCCCTACCCGATACATGAAAAATGCAAGCGTTGCGGCATCTGCTGCGATGCCTGCCCGCCGGGCGCCATGGAGATCCGTGACGATTCTCTCACCATAGACTACAGGAAGTGCATCCGTTGTTTCTGCTGTCGCGAGTTGTGCCCCGAGCATGCGCTTGGCGTCCGCGAAGGATTGCTGCTGCGTATTATAAAAAAATATATATAATAGTATAGAAATATGGTTGACAATCCGCGGAGGGATAATTACTATTATTGTCAAGAATACCGATTGCCCGAAAATCCTGAGAAAGGAGGGTTGACGTATGTGGACTGCACGCTTCAGAATTCGCCCGGTTACTCATTGTAAAGAAGGTTGCCCTAGATAGCCCGCGCCCTTGAAAGGTAGCGGGCGTACCGAAAAAAAGCCCCCCTGTTTGAAAAAGCAGGGGGGCTTTTTATATGGTGGCGCGTACGGTAATCGTGCTCCGGTTGATTTCAATTCATAAAAACCGCCGAATCGGATCGCACAACCGTTCGAGAAGTTTTTCAAACCAGGGGCGTTTTTCGTGTTCCTGAATGGTTATGCGGCGGGATCGCTCCAGGTCCCGGGTAAACATTTCATCTATCTGACGGCCGAAATCCGGGCTGTCGATGATGACGTTCACTTCGTAGTTGCGATGGAAGCTCCTGAAGTCCAGGTTGGCGGATCCGACCGTGGCCCAGCAGTTGTCGATGAGCATTGCTTTGGCGTGGAGGATGGTGCCTTCCCGTTCGTAAATCTCGATTCCTGCTTTCAGGAGCGGAGAAAGATATGCCCTGCCGGCAATTTTTACCAACCGTACATCAGTGACGGAGGGGAGAAGCAGCTGGATTCTTACGCCTCTGCCCGCGGCTCTCAAGAGCGATCGTACCAGCCGTGGTCCGGGAACGAAATAAGGGGTGACGATCCGCACGGTTTTCGAGGCCCCGGCGATCGCCATCCGGAATGAACTGCGGATGAACGAGGCATTATGATGGGGTGCGCCGCTGACGACCATGACGTCGGCCTCGCCTGCCGGTGTTGAAGGGGAATGCGGGCCGATACCTTCGGGTCTGGTTCCCGCTTCACTTTTCCAAAGGGTGGTGAAGAGTCTGCGCAGTTCTCCTACCGCGGCGCCTTCCAGGCGTATGCCCACATCACGCCACCGGACGATGCTTTCGCCGAAACCGGCATACTCATCGCCGATGTTCAAGCCGCCGAGGAAAGCGGTGGTTCCGTCAATGACGGCGAATTTTCGGTGGTTACGCCTGTCGAACCAGGCAAGGCCTTTCTTGAAGGAAAAACGGTTGAACGGCAGGCATCCGACACCGGCTTCTTCGAGTTTGCGGAAATAGGAACCGGGGGTTTCAATGCAGCCGACGTAATCATACATGAGGAAAACGGAAACACCCCGCTTTACCGCGGCAATCAATGCATCGGCAAAAAGCGTTCCGCTCCGGTCATTGCGGATTATGTAGAATTCGACGCAGATGTACCGGGTTGCCAGGTCGAATTCCCGCAACATGGCGGGGAGGAAATCTCCCCCGTTCCTGAAAAGTTCGACCTTGTTGCCGGAGAAGTAGGCTGCTTGCGTGTTTTTTCTGAAACGCCTCAGGAATCGGGGCGTCCGGAACATGCCGAATTTTCTTTTCGGTCGATAGGAAGGGCACATCATGGAAGATCAGGGTAAAAGAAAGGCGCGGGGGAGACCCCCGCGCCCGGTCAGCGAGAACTAGTTGACCCGAACGACTTCCTTGACGCCCGGGATTCTTTCTTTCAGGGTTTTTTCGATGCCGTTTTTCAGGGTCATGGTGGACATGGGGCAATGGCCGCATGCGCCGACGAGTTTTACTTTAACGATACCGTCATCGGTAAGTTCGACGAATTCTACGTCGCCACCGTCCGCCTGAAGGGCGGGACGTATCATATCCAGCACTTTCTTTACTTCTTCGATCATTGGTATTCCTCCTTTGGTTTGGTGCTTCTATTTCCGGAAATCCCTGGTGTGGTCAGGGGATAAGGGTCGATAATTTCCGCGAGTGCCTCCGGCGAAAGCAGTTCGCGCGCTATTATGATTTCCTTGGTGCTCCGTCCGGTCCTCAGGGATTCCTTGGCAATTTCCGCCGCCGCGGCATAGCCGATATGCGGGGCGAGGACCGTGGCCATTCCCACGGAACTTTCAAGGTAGCGGGAGCATTGGCCGATGTTTGCCGTGATGCCGTCGATACAGGATTCACGCAGCTTGCGCAGGGCGTTTTTCAGTATTTCGATGGCGAACAGGATGTTGTAGATAATGACCGGCATCATCACGTTCAATTCCATCTGGCCGGCCTGAGCCGCGTAAGTCACGACCGTATCGGCGCCCATTACCTGAAATGATACCATATTTACCATTTCAAGGATAACGGGATTTACCTTGCCCGGCATGATGGACGAGCCCGGCTGTACCGGCGGCAGGTTGATTTCATGGAGGCCGGTCATGGGTCCGGACGACATGAGGCGCAGATCGTTGGCAATTCTCGTCAGGTTGACGGCGGTTCCTTTCAGGGCCGAGCTGAGCACAACGAACGGATCCATATTCTGGGTCGTTTCCACCAGGTTGGCGGCATTTACGACCGGCAATCCGGTATCTTCGCGGATAAATTTTACAACCTCTTCAATATAACGGGGCTCCGCATTCAAGCCGGTTCCGACCGCCGTTCCCCCTAGGCCGAGCCGGTAGAGGTTGTCGCGACAGGAGTGGAGATTGGCGGTGTTCTTTTCGATGGCGAGGGCGTAAGCCTCGAATTCCTGTCCGAGCCTGATGGGTACCGCGTCCTGGAGGTGGGTCCTGCCCGACTTGAGGATGCCGTCGAATTCCCTGCCCTTGCTTCGCAGGGCGTCCGTCACGCCATCCAGTTCGGGGAGCAGTTCCGCGAGCATGCGCAACGAGGCAAGGCGCATGGCGGTGGGGAAAACGTCGTTGGTCGATTGGGCCATGTTGACATGGTCATTGGGGTGGACTTTCGCATACGTACCCCGTTTGCCCCCCAGTATTTCCTCCGCGCGGTTGGCAAGTACTTCATTGACGTTCATGTTGTGGGACGTGCCGGCGCCCGCCTGGAAGGGATCGATAACGAACTGGCAGCCATAGTTGCCGTCGAAAGCCTCGTCGGCGGCCTGGACAATGGCGTTGCCCACCTCCGCCGGGAGACGCCCCGCGGCCATGTTGGCCTTGGCCGCGCACGATTTAATGGTCAGGGTGGCCCAGACGAGGGCCGGGTGTGGTTTGAGCCCGGAAATCGGAAAGTTGACGATGGCTCGCGCGGTCTGGACGCCGTAATAGGCATCATCGGGGACCTCAAGGGTTCCAAGTGTATCTTTTTCAATTCTGGTTTTCATCTGAATTCCTTTAAATATTGTTGAGTCGGAGTCGGCTGCTGCTTTTTTCCGGAAAGCCTCACAACGGCAGCACGGTTTCCAGGGTCAGCAGGCCTTGGATATCCGTAACGAGAAAGGATGCGCATCCCATCTCAACGGGCAATCTCAAATCCACATCGTATCGGTCGCCGACGAAAAGGCACTGTCGCGGATCTTTCCGGATAGTCGCGAAAATATAAGAGAGTACCTTCCGGTCGGGCTTCGGCCTCCAGGAATCTTCGATGGTGAAAATTCCATCGAACAATCCCGAAAGTCCGAGGGCGATCAACACCCTGTCGGTCAGCGTCCGGTTGTTGTTGGTATATATATAGAGTTCATAGCGCCCGGCAAGCGCGGCAAGCAGTTTCGTGACCCGATGATCCGGCCTCAGGTGCTTTTCTGGGTGCAGCAGGGGCGTGGCAAACGCATGAAAACCAGCCGCACTGCCTCCCAGTTCGGCGCATACCGCGGAGAGGGTTGCTTCGCGGCCTTTTTCCCGTGATAGTTTTTCCCGTGTCTCCCTGATCAGGATTGCCGCGGTCTCGTTGGATACTCCTTTCAGTCCGGCGATATAGGCGGCGGCACTCCGTTTGATTTCACCAGCGAGGTTTTTGTTGACATAGAGGGTTCCGTCAAGATCGAAGATTATGGCCTGAACATCCGCGGACATCGTTCAGATGCTCCGGACGTCTGAAAGGCGGGAACTCAGCGGATCGTCGGAGAAATGCCGGGTATATGAAAAGATGCGTTCGATCATGGTCGAGCCGGTGAATGTTTATCAAAACTCCCGTCGGTTTCCAGGATGCCTGATGAAAATTCGGAAAGAATAACTATAGAGAATGGCATGTTTTTTGTCAATGCGGTTTCGTTTTCAGGGGTTACGGGATTTCGGATTTTGAAATTAACGGTATACGTTACGGGCCGGAGGAGTGTAGTATTGAGAAGCTGGAAACGGGGGAAGATGGTTTTTAGTTTTTGGTTTTTAGTTACTAATGTCCCGGTGGTTAACCATGTAACCCCCTATTTGTAGGGGCGCACCCGCGTGTGCGCCCAGGCCGCGGTTGCGGCGTTTTTCGGAGAGAAACCTTAAGGGAGCTCGTTTCGTGAAAGCCAGGTTTATCGACACGCACTGCCATCTCGACCATCCCTCGTTGCTTTCACGGCTCGATGCGGTGCTGGCCGGGGCTCGTGCCGCCGGTGTGGACCGGTTTGTCGTGCCGGGTGTCGGGCCGGAAGGCTGGGAGGGAATCGCCCGGCTCGCCGCCGATACGCCGGGAGTCTTTCCCGCTTTCGGTCTTCATCCGATGCGTGCATCCCGCTATGACGAAGAGCTCCTGGAAGAACTTGCCGGGTTTGCCGCTCAAGCGGTGGCTATCGGGGAAATCGGGCTCGATTATGCCGTTGCCGGGGTGTCTCGGGAAGCGCAGGCAGCGGCATTTCGCGCTCAGCTTCGGCTTGCGGTGAACCTGGGACTGCCGGTGCTCATTCACTGTCGCCGGGCCTTTGATGACCTTATCCGTATCGCCAGGGAAGAAAAGGTTCACAAAACAGGGGGTGTCATGCATGCCTTTTCCGGTAGCCTGGAGGTGGCCCGTCTTTGCATGGGTGAAGGGCTCATGATTTCACTGGCCGGCGCGGTTACCTATCATAACGCGGTGAAAGCGCCGCGGGTTGCTTCCCGGGCGCCTCTCGACAGCCTGCTGCTGGAAACCGATGCGCCGGATATGGCGCCCGAGCCATACCGGGGGGCGGTGAACGAGCCGGCCTACCTGATCGAAACGGCCCGCGCGGTTGCCCGGGTGCGGGGAATCGATATTGAAGAGTTGGCCGGCATCACGACCGCCAATGCGGAGCGGCTGTTTCGGTTTTGAGGCGTCGGGGCGAACCGCGTGTTCGCCCTGGGCAGCCACGCGGGTCTGCCCCTACGGTGATTTCATGGCACCTTACCCCCCACCCTCGCCCGCAAGAGGGGAATTTAAGCCGAGACCTGCCGGGTTTTCGAAAACCCGGCAGGTCTACGATATGCAATTGAAAGAGTTCTTTGTGTTTTATCCGTGATAATCCGTGTGTATCCGTGGCTGTTTTTTCCGGTTTCGGACGCCGGAGAATACGGCATATTTGGGAGAATTGAGACAATGACTGAACCGCATCGATTTTCACGCACCGAGATTCTGATCGGCAGGGAAGGGCTGGCAACGCTCGAAAAAGCATCGGTAGCGGTTTTCGGTCTCGGCGGAGTCGGCGGGCATGCCGCCGAAGCACTGTGCCGGGCCGGGATCGGCCGCCTCGTCATTGTCGATTTCGATGATGTCTGCCTGACCAATATCAACCGGCAGATCATAGCACTGGACCCTACGGTGGGAAAATCCAAGGCTTTCGTCATGGCGGAACGTATGAAAGCCATCAATCCCGTGGTGGACGTTGTCCCCTGCAAGGACTTCTATTCCGCCGAAAACAGCGATTTTCTTCTTGCGGAACAGTATGATTACGTGCTGGACGCAATCGACACCATCACCAGCAAACTGCACCTGATCCGCGGCTGCCGTGAGCGGGGGCTGCCGATCGTTTCCAGCATGGGAGCGGCTTCAAAGGTTGATCCGACCTTGATCCGGGTGGCGGATATCGCGGAAACGCATAAGTGCCGCATGGCGCGGATAGTTCGCAAATTGCTGAAAAAACAGGGTATCGAACGAGACGTGAAGGTGGTTTTCTCCACCGAGGAATACCGGGAACCTGCGGTGAAGGATATACGCTGCAGGGAAGACTGCGCTTGTCCCGACAGGGATGTGCCGGGCATTTCCTGCCGTCACCGTCATGTTACCCTGGGTAGTATCTCGTATATCCCGGCCATTTTCGGCCTTACCATGGCGGGAGTGGCGATACGGGATATTCTGGTTCGAGACCATCAGCCGATGGTTGAAGGCTGAATATCCTCCCGTTATACTATGTATAGATGATTACTGTTTGCAAGGGGGCTCGTCATGGGAAAAGAATATACGCTGCAGGAAGCGCTGAAGCTTGCGATCAAGGCGGAAAAAGACAGCATGGATTTTTATTTGAAAGCCGCGTCCGCGAGTACGAACGACCGGGCGAAAAAGGTTTTTTCGCTGCTTGCCGGAGAGGAAGAAGAGCATCTCAGGTCTTTTTTCACGCATTACAAGGGCGAGGAATTTGGTGATATTGCTTCCTATATTTCTTCTCCTCCCGACAAGAATTCGGCGAATTATCTGGCCCTGAAAAATGCGATCGATCAGGATACCCATGAACAGGAGGCCCTGGAGAACGCCTTGCGGGAGGAAAAATATCTGATCGAGAAATATGGCCGGTTTGCCCGTGATATGGTTGACCCGCTGGTTCGGGGTATCTTCGAACGCGTCATTCGAGAGACCCGCCGGCACTATGAACTTATCGAGTCGGAATACGCGCACCTGATGGGAATGGTGCACGAATCGGATCAGGATATTTTCGTGAGGGAATAAAAAATCATTAAAATTAGCGATTTGCACTTTTCATTAAAAAATATGGCATTGCATGAATACAATAAAATCGCTTGACTTTTACGACCTGATTTTTTATTGTGTTGCCGGTTTTATAATGTTATAACCCCTTTTCAGTAAGGGGTTTTTTTGAGTATGCATTTTGCAGAGTCTACATTCATAACGGAATGAGAGGCTTTTTTGTGCCTGCAATATGGTTTTTATGCAGAGCAATCTACCATGGGAAAAAGGAGGAGCACGTGAAAAAGAGTTTAGTGGCATTTGTTGCCGCTCTGGGCGCCTGTTGTTTGGCCGTGCAGGGGGCAGAGGCGAAAACACTCGAGGAAATCCTCAAGGAAAAAGGGGTTATCACCGAAGCGGACTACCAGGAAGTCGTCAAGAGCAGCCCGAAGATCGATTACAAGCTCGGCAAGGGGTTCACGTTTACGTCCGCCGATGAGAAGTTCCAGTTGTCCTTCGGCGGCAGGATGCAGTACCGCTACACGTTCATGGACAATGATGAGGCCTCTGATTACAGCAATTTTGAAGCCAAGCGGATCAGGCTGATTGCCCAGGGTTACGCGTTCACCAAGGATTTCAGCTACAAAATGGAGATCGACCCGGTACAGCTCGCGAAATCCGACGGCAGGGGCGGACTGCTCGACTGCTTTGTCAATTACAAGCTGATGAACGAACTGCAGTTCCTGGTCGGCCAGACCAAGGTCAAGTACGGCTACACCCTGATCCAGGCGGATTCGCAGCTGATGTTCGTCGATCGTGTACCGTTCTGGAGCAAGTTGATCCCTTCTTATGAGATCGGCGCCTTTGTCTATGGCTCGGCTTTCAAAGACTTCGTCAGCTATTATACGTCCGTCACCAACGGCGACGGCCAGACCAATGCCGGCAGCACCAATCACAATGCCTTCGCGGCCCGCGTTATGTTGAGCCCGCTCGGCAAGATGTCCACCCAGGAAGCGGATCTCGACATCAGCAAGAAGCCGCTGTTCACGATCGGCGCCAATTATTTCTACAATAACCTCAATGCCGGTGAGTCCAGTTCTTCCTACGGCACGGTCTGGAATAATTACAAAGATCTCCACAACTTCGGTTTTGACGCCCACTTCAAATGGATGGGCGCCGCCATCCAGGGCGAGGCTCTTTTCAGCCAGGGCGACAACAAGACTACCGACGTCACGAAGCGTGCAATGGGCTGGTATGCCCAGGCAGGCTACATGATCACCCCGAAACTCGGTCTTGCCGTACGTTTTTCCCAGTATGACCCGAACAGGGACGTGAGCGGCGATCTTGAGACGGAACAGATCGGCGCCATATCCTACTACTTCTTCGGTCACTGCCTGAAAGTTGCCGCTGATGTCGGCAATATTCACAAACAGGGCAAGAAAACCGATCCGATTACCGGTCTCAAGTCGGCTACCGACGACATGCAGTACCGGATCCAGGCGCAGCTTATTTTCTAATCCGGCGCTTGCATCGCAGCTACAATCCAAAAGGGGGGGGCGGAATACGCCCCCCCCCTTTTTTAACTTTTTAACAAGAAAACAGGTTTGACGATTTCACCTGTAGCCGCATTCACCTCCTTGTAACCCCTATATAATTTTCGAAATAATGCTATTAGGTAGTAATTCACAATGGTTTGATTGCATCATCAGCGATTGAAGTTATAATCCATTAGAAAGCAGATGCCATATAACCAACACAAGGAGGGAAGTATGCGTAAATCGTTTGTTGGCGCAATTTTCTCGTGTATATTGTGCTGCGCTTTTGCGGTGCAGGTACACGCGGCAAAGGGTTTCATTCTGTTGGCCAGTACCATCGGGCCCATTGATTCGGGCATCGTTTCGGCATTCGAAGACCAGTTCGAAAAAGAGACCGGCATCCGTGTCCGCCACGTGGGAGCCGGCACCGGCGCGGCACTGAAGATTTCTCAAAAGGGAAACGTGGATGTCGTTATGGTGCATGCCAAGTCGCTGGAAGAAAAGTTCGTGGCGGAAGGATACGGTACCGAGCGTATTCCCGTCATGTACAATGATTTCGTTATTGTCGGCCCGGCCTCCGACCCCGCCGGCATCAAGGGCATGACGAGCGCCGCCGACGCCTTGAAGAAGATCGCTGGAAAGCAGGTCCACTTCATCAGTCGCGGCGACAACTCCGGAACCAACGTGGCTGAAATGGGAATCTGGAAACAGGCCGGTATGCAGCCGTCCGGAAGCTGGTACGAAGTATATGCAAAAGGCAAAGAAGGAAATGTAGCGACACTGCTCTATGCTGATTCCGAAGGCGCCTATACCTTTATCGACCGGGCGACCTGGCTTTCTCTCCAGGATAAGGTCAAGCTCCCCATTCTGGTCGAAAAGGACCAGGCTTTGTTGAATTACATTTCGATAATTCCGGTCGATCCGAAGAAATTTCCCAAGGCGAACTACAAGGAAGCCATGAAATTCATCTCCTGGCTGACCGACCCGGACAAAGGGCAGAAGCTCATAGTTGATTTCGGCATGGACAAGTACGGCAGCCCGCTGTTCTTTCCCAATTCTCCCCAGTGGCAGACACTGCAGGTTGCCGAGTAACCGATATCACCAACAATTGAAAGGAGTTTCGATATGAAATTTTTCAAAACATTAGCCGTATCATTCGTGGCGCTGGCCATTGGCGCTTTTTCCGCCTTTTCTCCGTCACCGGCGACAGCGGCGCCGAAAGTCAGAACCATTATCCTGGCAACGACCACCAGTACCCAGGACTCAGGGTTGCTTGACGTGCTGATTCCGGTATTCGAAAAACAGACCGGCTATTTCGTCAAGACCATTTCCGTCGGTTCCGGCCAGGCAATGAAGATGGGAGAAAAGGGCGAAGCCGATGTTTTGCTCGTGCATTCACCCGATGCCGAAAAGAAGTTTATCGACGAAGGCTATGGCGTGAATAGAATGCTGGTCATGCATAACGACTTCGTAATCGTCGGCCCGCCGTCCGACCCGGCCAAGATCAAGGGGTCCAAGTCCGTTGCCGAAGCATTCACCAAGATTGCCGACGCCGATGCCCTGTTCCTGTCACGCGCCGACAACTCCGGAACCCATGCCAAAGAGAAGAAAATCTGGAAAGCCGCCGGAATCAGCCCGTCCGGACAGAAATGGTACCAGGAAACCGGTCTCGGTATGGGCGCGACCCTGAATGTCGCGGCCGAGAAAAACGGCTATACGCTGACCGACCGCGGCACTTACCTTGCCCTGAAGAAAAATCTCGGCCTCGATATTCTGGTCGAGGGAGATGCGCTGCTGCTCAACGTATACCATGTGATGGAAGTCAATCCGGCCAAATGGACGAAGGTTAACAATGCCGGCGCCAAGGCGTTCGCGAAGTTCATGGTTTCCAAAAAGGCCCAGGGTATCATCAAGACCTACGGGATCGAAAAGTTCGGTTCGCCGCTGTTTTTCCCGGATGCCGGCAAGGACCCGAAAAGCCTGGGATTGTAATTTATGAACCTGATTCTTGAGGGATTGATCAAGGCGTTCCAGCTCATCACGTCGCTGGATCCGGAAGTGCTGGGAATTACCTGGCTTTCGCTCAAGGTTTCCGGCATGGCGACGCTCATCAGCGTAGTGATCGGTATCAGTTGCGGGATGATCGTCGCCCTTACCAGGTTCCCCGGCAAGAAGCTGCTGGTAAGTATCGTCAACACCGGGATGGGACTGCCGCCTGTTGTCGTCGGTCTGTTCGTGACGGTCTTCATCTGGCGGAACGGCCCGTTGGGGTTTCTCGATCTCCTCTACACGCCGACGGCAATCATTATTGCCCAGGCGGTCATTGCGACTCCTATCGTCATGGGAATATCCATTGCCGCTTTGCAGAACCTGCCTGCCAAAATGCGCCTTCAGATCCTCTCGCTCGGTGCTACCCGGATGCAGATGGTCCGGATTCTCGTTCGAGAGGCGCGCCTCCCCCTGATGGCCGCGGTCATGGCCGGTTTCGGCGGGGTTATTTCCGAAGTCGGGGCCTCCATCATGGTGGGTGGTAACATCAAGGGATATTCAAGGGTGCTGACGACCGCAACGGTCATGGAAACCGGCAAGGGCAACTTCGATGTTGCATTCGCCCTTTCCATTATCCTGTTGTTTCTGGTATTTTTAGTCAACTATCTGTTTACCTTAATCCAGCAAAGAGAGAGACCACGGTGACCTTCAAGGAGACTATTCTTTCGGTAGACAATCTCAAGGTGGAGCTTGGGGGGGTGTCCATCCTGGACATCCCTTCCTTTTTTATTTGCGAAAAGGAGTTCGTTTCCCTGATCGGCCCGAACGGCAGCGGCAAGTCCACGCTGTTGCTGGCCGTTAACTGCCTCGTGTCTCGGGTGGGGGGACGAATTGTCTATCGCGGCAAAGTCGTTGACTCCCGCGATGCGACATTCGACTTCCGCCGCAAGGTTTCCATGGTCTTCCAGGAGCCGCTGCTTTTCGACACTACCGTGTATAAAAACGTTGCTTCGGGTTTGAAAATCAGGGGCAAGAGCAGTGGCGTTATCCGCGAACGGGTGATGCGTTATCTTAAGTGGTTCAATATCGAGCATCTCGCGGACCGTTCCGCGCGCAAGCTTTCCGGCGGCGAGGCACAGCGAGCCAGCCTGGCCCGGGCATTCGCCATCGAGCCGGAAATCATTTTTCTCGACGAACCCTTCTCCGCCCTTGATCCCCCGACCCGCAACGCCATTACCGAGGATCTGGCCAAGATTCTCCGCGAAACCGATATTACCGCGGTCATGGTAACCCATGACCAATCGGAAGCGCTGCGCATGTCAAACCGCATCGTGGTCATGAACAGCGGCACGATCGTGCAGGAAGGGACCCCCCTGGAAGTAATGCATAACCCTTCCAACGAGTTCGTGGCGAGTTTCGTGGGGATGGAGACCATCCTCGAGGGTGTCGTTGCGAAATCTTCAGAGGGAGTTCTGACCGTTTCCGTTTCCGGAATGGAAATAGATGCTATGGGCGATTGCCCCCGGGGTGGAAAGGTCTTTTGCTGCATACGACCGGAAAATGTCATAATTGAGCTTGTTCATCCCGATGACCTGACAAGCGCCAGGAATGTTTTCTCCGCGGAGATCATGGAGATTTCTTCGTTGGGGCCCTTCCTGAAACTCACCCTGGATTGCGGTTTCACCCTTGTTTCCTATGTAACCCGGGAAGCATTCGCTATGCTTGATCTCAAGGAAGGGAAACAAGTCTTTCCTTCCTTCAAGGCAACGGCGGTTCATGTTATTCCCTGCCGGTGGTGACCTGTTGTCGAATTAGTTTTCTCTGTATAAATTGTTTTACAGCGCCCTTATGCTATACTTTAGGTAACTCTCCTGAATATAGGGAGAAATTTGCAAAGGGAGGTATGAGGAATGGCAGGCAAAATCTTCTACAGGGAACGGGAAAAAGTCGTTGACACCTCGAAACAGCCGCGCTACCTGCTGGCCGGCATTTCCGGTGTCGACCTCAAGATCTACGGCAAGCACCTCCGGATGAGCGAACTGAAGTTCATCGCGGAACAGGTCGGCGCCGAATTGCTGCAGTTGCCGAGAGGTCCGAAGCACCAGGAAGAAGAGGAGGTCGAAGTATAAAATGATGACAGATGGATACTTCTGAGAGGAGTCGAAAAGAAAACGGCTCCTTTTTTTGCGTCCGAAACCTGAAATTGAAATTACGTGTCCGGTTTGTGGTGAGGAATGTCCGGTAACAGGTTTTCCCGTTCGTGTCTTGACGCGAAGTGCCCTAATCTGGTAAAAAATTAGATTGTTCGCTTTTTCGGCAATTTTGATAAATAAAATCATTCCGGAGTTTTAATCATGCCTACCTTTGAAGAAGCACGTAAAATTATACTCGACAATGTCGTTCCCCTGGGAGTGGAAAAAGTGGAAATACTTTCCGCCGTCGGCAGGGTTCTTGCCGAAGACGTTGCCGCTCCCTGGGATATGCCCCTGTGGGATAATACCGCCATGGACGGCTATGCGGTGCATGCCGACGATTGCCCCGAAGACGCCGTTCTGAAGCTTGAAGGGTTTCTCCCGGCCGGGGGGCACATGACCGAAAAAGTGGCGCGGGGAATCGCCGTGAAGATTCTCACCGGCGCGCCCATACCGCCGGGAGCGGACGCGGTCATTCCCTTCGAGGAAGCGGAAGAAAAGGACGGCCGGGTCTTTGTCAAAAAGGCGGTAAAAGCAGGCGATCACATCCGCTTCAAAGGTGAGGACGTGAAAACCGGTGAAACGGTTTTACCTTCAGGGACGGTCCTGCGGCCTTCGGAAATCAGCATGCTGGCGTCGTTCGGCAAACTGTTCGTTCCCGTTCATCGCAAGGTGCGGGTTGCCGTCCTTTCCACGGGAGACGAACTGGTGGAGCCCGGCGAGGCGCTGGCGCCCGGCAAAATCATCAACAGCAATTCTCTTGCCCTTGCCGCCGCGGTCAAGCAGGCCGGCGCCGTTCCCATCATGCTCGGTATTGCCCGGGACAACCGGGAGAGCCTGCGCGAGAAACTGGCCGAGGGACTGCGGGCCGATGTCCTGATAACGTCCGCCGGCGTTTCGGCGGGTGATCGTGACTTCGTCAGGGACGTCCTTGAAGAATTGATGGTCAACCAGGTCTTCTGGAAGGTAAATATCAAGCCGGGTCGCCCCACCGCATTCGCCCTGCGGGACGGCAAGCCTGTTTTCTCCCTGCCGGGAAACCCGGTATCGAGCCTCCTTACCTTCGAGGAATTCGTCCGTCCGGCGCTGCTCAAGATGATGGGGCATCGGCGCGTGTTGAGGCCATTGGTCAAGGCGACCCTCAAGGGGAGCGTCGACAAGAAGCCGGGAAGGGTTAACTTCATCAGGGTGGCCGTGGAACATGAAAAAGGCGAATTCGTTGTCCGGAGCGCCGGCAGGCAGGAGACCGGTTTTTTGAAAACGCTGCTGCTCGCGGACGGTATTGCCATAATTCCCGCGGAACATGACGGAATCAAGGCCGGGGACAGGGTTGACGTGCATCTGCTGGATGGTGACGGCGGGTTGGTGGAAGCGTAACCTGTCCACCTTCAATCAGGGGAAGGAAATGATTTGATATAAATAAATTTTCCAAACAAAATCTACATCAAAGCATTACACAATCATTGTCATAGGGAGAAAACATGAGCTTCAATCATTTTGACGACCAGGGCAGGGCAATCATGGTGGATATCAGCGCCAAATCCCCGACGCTGAGAACCGCTATTGCCACTGCTACCGTTTTCCTGAAAAAAGAAATCCTGGAGAAGATTATCGAGGGCACGATGGCCAAAGGGGACGTGCTGGGGGTTGCCCGGCTTGCCGGGATCGCCGCCGCCAAGAAGACCCCCGACCTGATACCGCTTTCCCATCCCCTGGCCCTTCACGCGGTGGCCGTTGATTTTACTACCGATGCGGATAAGGGTACGGTGCGAGTGGAGGCCAAGGTGCGCGCCTATGAAAGAACCGGCGTTGAGATGGAGGCCATGGTGGCCGCGTCGGTTGCCGCCCTCACGATCTATGACATGTGCAAAGGCGCCGACAAGAGCATCCGTATCGGGGAAGTGGCGCTCTTGTATAAAGAAGGCGGGAAAAGCGGCGTCTACAAGCGGGAGGAAACATTGTGAAAGCGGGTATTCTGACGTTGAGCGACAAGGGGGCGCGGGGTGAACGGACCGATCTGAGCGGGCCTGCTCTCACGGAGTGGCTACGGCCGCGCGGCGTTGAAACCGCCGCCTACGAGATGATTCCCGACGATCTGGAGCAAATTGCCGACAAGCTCGCGGAATGGGCCGACGGCGGCAACCTGGACATCATCCTGACGACCGGCGGTACCGGTGTTTCGCCGCGGGACGTGACGCCTGAAGCCACCTTGAAAATCCTGGAAAAGGTGATTCCCGGGCTGGGCGAACTGATGCGCTTCAAGAGCCTTGCCAAGACGCCTGCCGCCGCAATTTCGCGGGCCGTTGCCGGTGTCAGGGGGCAGACGCTGATCGTCAACCTTCCGGGCAGCCCGAAAGGCGCGGTGGAAAACCTCGAGGCCATATGGGATGCCGTCCCCCATGCCGTGGCAAAGATCCAGGGCGATCCCAGCGATTGCGCAACCGGATAGCATAAACCGGCCGTCATCGTCTCGCCGTCAACAGCAATCCCCCGTCCGTCACGGTAACCCGGCAGGAGGAAAATCCCGTCCGTTTCAGGCGGAAGAGGAGAAACGGGGCGGCCACCGGCGAGGCTGAAGGGAAATAGACCTGGAACTGTCCGGTTGGAATCGATGCGTTATGCGGATCAAAATATGCGACTAGGGTATTCGTTTCATCAGAAGGGAAAAACCTGTTAACGCATAACGGTGCCAGTGAAAAGAGAATCAGTCGTAATGTCGTGCGTATCGTGTTGAATACTGACATTTTTCCACTATACTACGTATTGTTGGCCTAGGAATAGTTTTTTGCCGGTCATTCGGACGTATTATCAGGAAGCCGAAAGAATCGGCAATTTTTTTTACGCTTTGCATGTGCACTATGCAGATAAGGGAGAAGGCGCTTTTTTCGGCCTTCAGGGTACTTTGGTCCAGTTAAATCTATTACATCATCTGGGAGAACGGAAATGAAAAAGCATGGTAGATACGATATCGACAACAAACTCCAGGGGGAGACGCTGGTCCGCAAGGGGCTGATGAAAAGGCATCAATTGATTCCGCGTATGAAAATTGTGCCCGATCTCAACGTGGTAAAAATCGGTGGGCACGGGGTCCTGGATTTCGGACGTGACATAGTGATTCCGCTCATGAAGGAGATCGGCGAGCTGTCAAGGAAGCACAAAATGCTGGTCGTTACCGGCGGCGGGGTTCGGGTCAGGCATATCCTCGATATCGGGATCGATCTGGGCATGCCTACCGGCGTGCTGGCGGAACTTGCGGGAAAAATAAGCGAGCAGAACGCCGAAATCGTCACCTTGCTCCTTACGCAATGGAACGGTTCACGGGTCAAAACCGGGGATCTCCTTGACCTGCCCACCATGCTTCACCTCGGTTTGCTGCCGGTAACTCACGGCACCCCTCCCTATGGTCTTTACGAATACCCACCCGAAATGGGGCTTATCCCGCCCCACCGGACCGACACCGGCGCCCTGCTCATGGCGGAAGTGCTCGGCGCCAAGCGGTGCATCCTGGTGAAGAACGTGGACGGCCTCTTTACCGAAGATCCGCGGGTCAACCCTAAAGCCGAGCTTATCAAGGATATTACCGTTGATGAACTGCTCGAGATGGACATGGAAGATATGGTCATGGAAAGAAAGCTCCTCTATATTTTGCGGGATGCCGCCACGATAAGAGAAGTCATGATCATCAATGGTCACAAGCGCGGCACCCTGGAACGGGCGCTGAACGGCGAGAACGTGGGGACTATTATCCGGGCATAGGTGGAGATTGACCTGAAGAATTAAGAAGCATGGTTTTTGTGTTGCGACATTGCTTGTCAAACTTTGATTTGAGGGCTTCTACCTCAATTTGACATCCTTGCGGAGGAGGGGTATTATATAACCATAAGCCCTCCGAAGTACCCAGGGAGGAAAAAGAGGAAGGAGGTAACCCTTCATGGCAGGCAAAATTTTTTATCGGCAGAGAAGCAAGATGGTAGACGGTGCGAAGCAGCCGCGGTACATCGTGGTTGCGATTTCGGGGCTTGACCTCAAGATCTATGGTCAGCATCTCCGCATGTGCGAAATGAAACAGATCGCCGAAACCGTCGGCGCTGAACTCGTCGCACTGGGAAGAGGCCCGAAACACGCGGAAGAAGCCTGATGATTAAGGCTGAAACCGAGTAGAAAGAAGGGGGGCGCCGGAAACGGCGCCCCCCTTCGCTTTCGGATCCGTTCCCCCAAAGAAGGTGGCGAAATAGCGTGTCACCAATACAAAAAACCAGCTTGCCCTTCGGGATGGACATTGGTGAAGTTTCTGCGTTATCGACACGCTTGCCGATACAATGATTGTATCGAAGACCTTCCAGGTTTCTGAAAACCTGGAAGGTCTTATTGATTATAGGTCATTATAATCGCCATGGTTGACCGTTTTATCTCTTTTTCGTCGGTTTAGGCAAAATGTCTCCCTTTTTGACATGCGTCATAATCCTTTTCGCTTTCTTGGGATACTCTTCGAGCATCATTCGATGTTGAATAGTTTGCAGAAAGGGATGCAAAGAGACTCAGTCCTTACACGGAAAAGGAGACACGGATTATGAAAAGAAAGATCGTTGAAATAGACCGGGAAAAATGTAACGGCTGCGGGCTCTGTATTCCTTCTTGTGCCGAAGGTACCATTAGAATTGTCAACGGTAAGGCCGCACTTGTCGCCGATAACCTCTGCGATGGCCTTGGCGCCTGCCTGGTGGAATGCCCGAGGAATGCCATTCGCATCATCGAACGCGAAGCGGAAGCATTCGATGAACATGCGGCGGAGGAGACCCATGGCGCGATGGCGGTTGGATCGGGCGTTGGTATTCAGCCTGCCGTGCATCAAGCCGGCGGTTGTCCCGATTCGCGAATAATGACCCGAAAGTGTGCGGCTGTTCCTGATGAGAAAGAGCAATACGCCAGTCGCAACAGCAGGCTTGCCCAGTGGCCGATTCAATTGAGGCTGGTTCCCGTTGGTGCGCCTTTTCTGGAAAATGCCGATCTTTTGATCGCAGCTGATTGCTCCCCGTTTGCCTATGCCGATTTTCACCGGGATTTTCTGGCCGGCAAGGCGCTCGTCGTCGGTTGCCCCAAGTTGGATGATAACCGGTACTACACCGAAAAATTGGCCGATATTTTCCAAAAGTCCCCGATAAGAAGCGTAACGCTGGTGAGGATGGAGGTTCCCTGCTGCGGGGGAATCGAGGCTGCCGCTAAAAGGGCGCTGGTTGCCGCGGAAAGGAATATTCCGCTAAAGGTTGTAACTGTGGGCATGGATGGTACAATTCGATAATTACTACTAGGGCGCGAGGAGGAGTTATGCGGGATCGTCTGGAAAAGGTCGGTACTGCCATGAGAGCCTATTTCGGTCCTGACCGGCGGAGGATAAATCACGCGCTCCGGGTAACCGCCTATGCCGAGGAAATACTCGCTCGTGAGAAGGGCGATCGTGAAGTGGTAATTGCCGCGGCCCTCCTCCATGACATCGGCATCCGGGAAGCGGAACGAAAGTACGGCTCGTCCGCCGGTGATCTGCAGGAGCGGGAAGGGCCGCCTGTTGCCCGTGATATCATGGTTTCCCTCGGTTTTGAAGTGAGTGTTGTTGACGAGGTTTGTGAGATTATTTCGTCGCACCATTCTCCCGGTGAAGTCGACACGGACAATTTTCGTATCATCTGGGATGCTGACTGGCTGGTAAACCTCGGAGACGAATATGATACAAGCAATACCGTGAAAACCCGGGAGTTGATACGAAAGATATTCCTGACATCGACCGGAAAAACCATCGCTGAACAACTCTACCTGTAACAATGAAGGATGTCGACCTTGACCGGCCTCATCAGGCAAAGCTCACTAATCCGGTTTCAATCCGGATAGTATGAAGACTCGGAAGAGATGGCAGCAACGGCAATCAGGCGGAACCTCCAGTGGTAAGGGCGGAAACATGATGACGTGAATTGCAAGAGGGAGAAAACGGTGCGGACGGAATCCGCACCGTTTTCTATTGGCCGTGCCGGGTGTTTTTTTGAACTATGCTTGAAAAAACCGGATGTTTCATGGTACAAAGTAAAACTTGTATCTGTCCGGAAATTATCGAAATGGGGCTGCGGTGGAACGGCAATCTTGCGACGCTTCCGGATGGAGACTGCACTACTGGTGGATGATCGCCGAAAATGCCGAGCGGAAGTTTCTGAAATAAAAAAAGCCGCATCGTTTGATGCGGCTTTTTTGCTCGACGGGGCCGTGATCAGTTCGCAGCCGGAGCTTCTTCTTTCTTCACTTCTTTTTTCGGCGCCACTTTTTTCTTTTTGATTTTTTTCACCGGCTTTTTGACTTCTTTTACTACTGCCGGAGCAGCGGGAGTTGCCGGGGTTGCCGGTTCAGCGGCGAGGGCGATACCAGCGAATGCAACGGCTACCAGGGCGGCAACGATAGTGGAAACGACTTTTTTCATTTTTTGTACTTCCTCCTTGTTTGGTGTTTTGTTCTTTTTCAGCATAGTGCATGCCAAGATGTGATAAGTTTGTAACATGCTGAATTTAAAGCCTAATATTAGTCTCTGGCGTTTGGCGGCGCACTCGGGCCAACCGCAAATCCTCTAGAAATTACCTCATTTGCGGTATGGTGCATCCGGAAAGTTCCCGCCTCTCCGGCGAAAGAGGATTGCCGGGGGGCGTTTCACCTGTTTGTTTGAGGAGGTCTTTTGCAGTACGATTCGCTTCTAACCGTTGAAAAACCCGCCCGTTATATGGGTAACGAATTCGGCTCGGTTATCAAGGAAGATGCTGATGTCAGGTTTGTTCTTGCCTTTCCGGATGTCTATGAAGTGGGAATGAGCCACCTGGGTATCCAGATCCTCTATTCTGTTTTGAACGGGATCGAGTGGGTTGCCGCCGAAAGGGTGTTCGCTCCATGGCCTGACCGGGAAGATGCCATGCGGGCTTCGGGAGAACGGCTTGCCACCCTGGAAACGGGTACACCCCTGGCCGACGTGGATATTCTCGGATTTACGCTCCAATATGAACTGTCCTGTACGAATATCCTTGCCATGATGGAGCTGGGGGGGATTCCGCTTCGGGCGTCGGAGCGGGATGAGCGTTTTCCGCTGATTCTTGGAGGCGGCCCCTGCGCGGGCAATCCGGAACCGCTGGCTGATTTCTTTGACGCGTTTCTTTTTGGCGATGGTGAGGAAGCGATTGTCGAGATAGCCGAGATCTATCGTGCGTGGAAAAAAGAGCAGGGAACCAGGGAAGAACTCCTACAGCGACTTGCAGCGATCGAAGGTGTCTATGTTCCGTCGTTCTTTTCCGTGCGCTATCGGCAGGACGGGAGAGTTGCCGGGATCGTTCCGCTCAGGGAGGGGTATGAAAAGGTAAAGCGGCGCATTGCGCCGGACCTGGAAACGCTTCCCTATCCGGTAAACCCGGTGGTGCCGTTCTTGAAGACGGTTCATGACCGGGTCAGCATGGAGATAGCCCGCGGCTGTACCCGTGGCTGTCGATTTTGCCAGGCGGGGTACCTTTACCGGCCGGTCCGTGAAAGATCGCCGAACAAAATTCTCGAAACGATCGAGACCGTGCTGAAAAATACCGGTTACGATGAAATATCCCTTCTTTCCCTCTCTTCGGCTGATTACGGTTGCATTTCGCCCCTTCTCAAGGCACTCATGGACACCTACGAGTCGAAGCGCGTGGCGGTATCGCTTCCTTCCCTCCGGGTCGGGAGTCTAACCCGGGACCTGATCGACGAAATCGTCAAGGTGAGGAAGACCGGCTTTACCCTTGCCCCTGAAGCGGGAACCGAGCGTTTGCGTAACGTCATCAACAAGGGGATTTCCGAAGAGGACCTTGTTCTCAATTCACGGAATGCCTTCGAGGCCGGATGGCGGGTCATCAAGCTCTACTTCATGATCGGCTTGCCCACCGAAACCTGGGAGGATGTCCGCGGTATTGCCGAGATGGCCGCGCAGGTAAAGCGTGCCGGCAAGGGAACCGGGCACGGCGGCGAGGTGAATGTCTCGGTCGGCAGTTTTGTTCCGAAGCCGCATACGCCGTTCCAGTGGGAGCCGCAGATCGGATATGACGAAATCCTGGAAAAACAGCGATTCCTGCGCGGAGAACTGAAGAGGCGGAAGCTCTCCTTCAAGTGGCATGATGCCAATCTTTCGTTTCTCGAAGGGGTTATCGCACGGGGAGACCGCCGGCTGGGAAAAGTGTTTCTCAAGGCGAGGGAACTCGGATGCCGTTTCGACGGCTGGGGCGAGCACCATGATTTCAGCAAATGGCGGCGGGCTTTTGAATCCGTGGGGATCGACCCCGAGTGGTATTTACGCAGGCGTGATTTCGACGAAGTGCTCCCCTGGTCCCACCTTGACTGCGGTGTCGTTGATGCATTCCTGCGCGAGGAAGTTGAACGGGCCTGCCAGGGAATCCTTACCGGAGATTGCCGCGACGGGACCTGCACGGGATGTGGCGTGTGTGATTTTTCCCGTGTCCGGATGAGGCTCCATCGGCCGGGGATGGATGGTTCCCCCTGTATGACGAAAATCGGGCGGGCGGATACGGCCTTGTCGGAGATGGCCGAAGATAGCCGCGAAGATGACGGCGGCGTATCCCGGATACGCCTGCGGTTTACGAAAACCGGGGCCATGCGCCTTTTGAGCCACCTGGAGTTGATGCATCTTTTCATCCGTGCCGTGCGCCGGGCCGGAATACCCATTCGATATTCACTCGGTTTTCATCCGCATCCCAAGTTTTCGTTCGCCACGGCACTGTCGGTAGGCGTTGAATCATGGGCCGAGTATTTCGATATGGAGATCGATGCCGGACCGGACTGTCACAGTGTCCGGGCATCCCTTAATTCGGCACTGCCGGAAGGGATCAGGATACTCGAAGCAGTCGAGGTGCCCCTGCGGAGCGAGTCCCTGAGCGTGCTCATGGAAGCTGTCCGTTACCGGGTCTTTCTAGCCGGGGGCCTTGTTCCCGATCTTCCGGCTAAGGCGGAAGCCTTTCTCCGGCAGGAGTGTTTCATTCATCGGCGGGTCAAAAAGGGCAAAAACATCGAAATCGACCTGCGGAGCGAGCTTCTGGAGCTGCATGCCACGACCGATATGCTGGAAATGGTGGTGAAAAGGGGAAAGCCCCTCGAGTTCGCCGCGGCGATTGCGGGGCTGTCGGAAGAGAGCCTTCGCCCGGTGCGCATTGAAAAGCGGGAAGTTCTTTTCAGTAAACTTGCATAGGAAATGCTATCTGAGCTTGCGTTGGGAATTAAATCCGGTTAAGCTGTTTCTTGGCGCCGTAAAAGGCGCTTTTTGGTTCGGCCACGGGATTTTGGTCTTCAGCCCGTCGATGCCGGCGCCTTTTTTCGGCACAAGTTTCCTGCATGCAAATTATTTCCTTGTTCCGACTCGGGAAATTTGATTTCCGGACCGTGGTTTCCGGATGGCAGCCAAGTCTGACAAAGCCGGTCAATATACATGGATCAATTTTGTGGCTAATGCTCCACGCTGTTTCTCCTCTTGCAGCCTTCTGTGCTTTGGTTTGTCGGGTGAGAGAAGAAAAGCACCAAACGACCGTGCTTTTCGTCTGCAAAAGATCATTGCTGCTCTCGAATTATTTTCTCTGATTTATCTATATATAATTTTAAAAAACCGAGGTGCGTATGCCAAACGAGCTGGTGATCAACACCACTTCCCATGAGACCCGTATTGCCTTGATAGAAAACGGCACCATTGCCGAACTGTATATCGAGCGGAGCCGGGTTAAGGGAATTGTCGGGAACATTTACAAGGGCCGTGTCATCCGGGTGCTCCCGGGCATGCAGGCGGCTTTCGTGGATGTCGGCATGGAGAAGGCGGCTTTTCTGTATGTGGCGGATGTTTTCGAGGCGATCGAAGACTACGAGACTTTCATGGACGGCAACGACAAGAAGGAGAACGGCACTGACAATGATGGACACCCGCTGAATCCGATGCATCCCATTGAGGAACTTCTCCAGGAGGGGCAGGAGATCCTGGTGCAGGTTTCCAAGGAGCCGATAGGGACCAAGGGAGCGCGGATAACGGCTCATATTTCCCTGCCGGGCCGTCATCTCGTCTATATGCCCACGGTTGATCATGTGGGGGTGTCGAGGCGGATCGAGAACGAGGAAGAGCGCGAGCGTCTTAAGGAAATTGTCGAGCGGATCCGGCCCAATTCCGGCGGTTTCATTGTCCGCACCGTGTCCGAGGGGAAAAGCGAGGAGGACCTGGTTACGGATATGCAGTACCTGACCACGTTGTGGGAAGAAATCGTCAAGAAGAACGAAAATGCCCATGCGCCGTGCCTGATCCACTCGGATCTCGAAGTAACCCAGAAAGTCCTGCGCGACATTCTCAGTGAAGACGTCGACCGGATTGTGGTTGATTCGAAGCCCGAGTATGACAAGGTAGTGCAGTTCATTACCACCTTCATGCCGAAGATCAGGTATTCCATCGAATTGTATGAGGAAAATGAACCGATTTTCGACCATTTCGGCCTTGAGGTGGAGATCAGCCGGGCCCTCGAGCGCAAGGTGTGGCTCAAATCGGGCGGCTATATCATTATCGAGCAGACCGAGGCGCTTACGGCGGTGGACGTGAATACCGGACGTTACGTCGGGAAGCACAACCTGGAGGACACGATCCTGAAGACCAACCTGGAAGCGGTGAAGGAAATCGCCTACCAGTTGCGGTTACGCAATATCGGCGGCATCATCATTATCGATTTTATCGACATGGAAAAAGAGGTGAACCGCGATAAGGTTTTTACAGCCCTTGAAGAAGCCATGAAAACCGACAAGTCGAAGACCAACATTCTCAAGATGTCGGAGCTGGGCCTCGTGGAGATGACCAGGAAGCGGGTGAGGGAGAGCGTCGGACGGCTCATGTGCGAACCGTGCCCCTATTGCGAAGGGCTCGGCTATATCAAGTCGAAGATCTCCGTTTGCCATGAAATTTTTCGCGAGCTTCGCCGCGAAATGCTCGATGTCCATGGGGCGAAGGTCATGCTGTCGGTCCATCCGCAGGTGGCGGACCTTCTCTATGACGAAGAGCGGAAGGGTCTGGAGGACCTTGAAAAATCCTTTAAAAAAAGGATAATTGTCCGGGCGAAACCGGGTTTTCACCAGGAGCAGTTCGAAATAGCCATAAATTAGTTTTTGCCGGCACGGGGTAGGGTGATGGTCGATTGTAGGGGCTACCCCCTGTGGTTACCCTTGCTTTGGGCAGGCACAGGCGCCAGCCCCTACACATTATTTGACCTTGCTGGCGGGATGGGATGTTTAATAAGAAATTGCATATAGTTCAACAATGTTTGGTCTATGGGGGAATCTATGATAGGAACGCCATTGAGGGAAAATGCCGACCGACTCCTTATCCTGGGGTCCGGAGAGTTGGGAAAGGAAGTGGTTATCGAGGCGCAGCGGCTCGGTATCGAGGTAATTGCCGTTGACCGGTATGCCGATGCTCCCGCCATGCAGGTGGCTCACCGGAGCTACGTCATCAACATGCTTGACGGCGAGGCGCTCAAGGAACTGGTGCGCCGTGAACGTCCCCGTTACATCGTTCCCGAAATCGAGGCGATAAATACCGTAACCCTGCTGGAACTGGAAAAGGAAGGTTTTACCGTCATTCCGACTGCCCGAGCAACCAACCTGACCATGAACAGGGAAGGTATTCGTCGGTTGGCGGCGGAAGAGCTGGGGCTGCCCACGGCCGGCTACCGCTTTGCCGCCGACCCGGAAGAGTTCCGCGCTGGAATCGAGGAAATCGGCATGCCGTGCGTGGTGAAACCGATCATGAGTTCATCGGGAAAGGGCCAGAGCGTTGTCAGGGAAGAGGCTGATGTGGAAAAATCCTGGCAGTATGCCATGAAAGGTACCCGCGGCGCGGCGGACAAGGTCATTATCGAGGAGTTCATTACCTTTGATTACGAGATAACCCTGCTGACGGTCCGTTATGCCGGCGGGACCCGTTTCTGCCCGCCGATCGGCCACGTCCAGATCAAGGGCGACTACCACGAGTCCTGGCAGCCGATGGCGATGACGGCGGAGGCCCTGGCCGAGGCGCAGCGACAGGCAAAGGCCATTACCGATGCCCTGGGCGGCTACGGGATTTTCGGGGTGGAGCTGTTTATCAAGGGGAACAACGTCTATTTCAGCGAGGTTTCGCCCCGCCCCCATGACACGGGTATGGTGACCATGGTCTCTCAGAACCTTTCCGAGTTCGAGCTTCATGTCCGGGCAATCCTCGGGTTGCCGGTACCGGAAGTGGTGAACCTCGCGCCCGCCGCTTCACACGTGATCCTGGCCGATCGGGAATCACGGCAGGTTTCATTTGACGGACTGTCCGAAGCGTTTTCCGTTCCGGAAACGAAACTCCGGTTGTTTGGTAAGCCCGATACGCGTCCCGGCCGCAGGATGGGGGTCGCTCTTTCCCTTGGCCGCGATACCGACGAAGCGCGCAGGAGGGCCGAGGAGGCCGCCCATGTGGTTGTCTTGCGCACTGAATAGCGAGAGCATCCGGATGTTCCGTGAGTCCGGTTGTCAAGGGGGGTAGAAAAACCTTGACACGGCATGATTTTTTATCTATTTTAGACGCTCATCTCAAATACAGAATAAAGGTGGTGAAGTGCATGTACGCAGTTGTCAAGACCGGAGGGAAGCAATACAAAGTTTCCGAAGGAGACCTGCTGAAGGTCGAAAAACTCGAGGGCGCGGTCGGTGATACCGTCGAGCTCACTGAAGTCCTGATGGTTGGCGGCGAAAAGGTTACGATCGGAACACCTTTAGTGCCTAATGCTACCGTGGTCGGCAAAATTGTCGAGCAGGGTAAAGACAAGAAGATCCTTGTCTTCAAAGCGAAGCGGAGAAAAAATTCCAGGAAGCTTAACGGGCACCGCCAATTGAGGACCGTTTTAAAGATAGAAAAGATTAACGCGTAAGGGTTTTTTCCCTGGTAACCGGGAGGATTACACAATGGCTCATAAGAAAGCAGGCGGCAGTACACGAAACGGTCGCGATTCAGCCGGTCAGCGACTGGGATGCAAGAAATACGGCGGTGAACTGGTAAAAGCCGGAAACATCATTTACCGTCAGCGCGGAACCAGCATCCACCCCGGCAACAATGTGGGGTGCGGCAAGGATTACACCCTTTTCGCCCTTATTGACGGTATCGTGAAGTTCGAGCGCATGGGAAGGGATCGGAAGAAGGTTTCCGTATACCCTGTGTAACGGTTTCCCACATCGGTTTTTGCGGGTAACGTCCGCGAATTCCGTGGTTTCTGGTACACGCTCCCTGAAGTAATACGCAAAGCCTGAGGCGGAAACGCCTCAGGCTTTGCTCTTTCCTGTGGAATTTTGATTCAGAATAAACGCGGCCGGCGCTATGTTCCGGCCGCGTGGTACCTACGTGCAGCCATGCAGTTTATCGATGAAGTGAAAATTCATGCCCTGGCCGGTCATGGCGGGGCCGGTTGCGTTTCCTTCCGACGCGAGAAGTTCATCCCGCGCGGTGGGCCTGACGGCGGTGACGGCGGCAAAGGCGGCGACGTGATCTTCGAAGTTTCCGAGAATATCTCCACCCTACTCGATCTTCGCCACCGCCCCCACCAGAAGGCGGGGCGGGGTACCCACGGGATGGGGAAAGACCGTCATGGCGCCAAGGGCAAGGACCTCCGCATTCCGGTACCGGCCGGAACCGTGATCAAGGATGCCGAGACCGGGGAGGTTCTGGCCGACTTGACGGAGCCGGGACAGAGCGTGGTCCTTTTGCGCGGAGGGCGAGGCGGGCAGGGAAACGCCCGTTTTGCCACGTCTACCAACAAGGCTCCCAAGTTCGCCCAGCCGGGGGAGCCGGGTGAAGAGGGAACGTTTCGTCTCGAGTTGAAACTGCTGGCCGATGTGGGGCTGTTCGGTTTTCCCAGTGTCGGCAAATCGTCGTTTATCTCGAAAATATCGGCGGCCCGGCCGAAAATCGCCGACTATCCGTTTACAACCCTTGCCCCGAATCTCGGGGTCGTGGCCTACAAGAATTTCCGCTCCTTCGTGGTCGCCGATATTCCCGGTCTTATCGAAGGCGCACACCGGGGCGCAGGACTTGGTCACCGGTTTCTCCGGCACGTGGAGAGAACCCGGCTGCTCCTTCATATCCTCGATCTTTCTCTCATGCCGGATCGCGATCCCATCCGGGACTACGAGTCCCTGAACAGGGAGCTCCTGCTGTTTGACGAGGAACTTGCGAAAAAGCCGCAGATCGTCGTGATCAACAAGATCGATCTTCCCCACGTGCGGGAAAATATCGAAACGGTTGCGGACTATTTCACCGGCAAGGGTATCCGCCTTTTTCCGGTATCTTCGGTAACCGGTGAAGGAATCCCCGCGCTTCTCGATCAGATTGCGGCCCTTCTTTGGGGCGACTCTTCCGGGGAGACCGATTATTTGCCTTGATTAATCCGTCGTGATAGTATTCCGCTGGAGGTGGCTCTTTCAGTGCGTAAAAAGATACTGGCAAAATTCAAGCGTATAGTCATCAAGATCGGCAGCAGGGTTCTGACTGCTGATGACGGTAGTCTCGATGCTGCTTTCCTTGATTCCCTGGCCCTCGAAATAGCACGGCTTCGCGAAAAAGGGGTGGAGGTTTTAGTGGTTTCTTCCGGCGCGATTGCCGCGGGTATCCGCGAATTGGGCCTGCCGGAGCGTCCCCGGACCATTCCCCAGAAACAGGCGACCGCCGCGGTGGGCCAGTCAAAGTTGATGCAGGCTTACGAGGAGTCTTTTTCACGTCGGGATCTGAAGGTTGCCCAGGTTCTTCTGACCGGCGACGACCTGGCGAACCGCCGCCGTTTCCTGAACGCTCGTGGAACGTTGGATGCGCTTCTTTCCTACAGCGTCGTGCCTATTATCAACGAAAACGATACGGTAGTGGTTGAAGAGATCAAGTTCGGCGACAACGATAATCTCTCGGCCCTGGTCACCAGTCTCGTGGAAGCCAATCTTCTCATTATCATGACCGATATCGACGGTTTTTACGATGGCGATCCCCGGAGCAATCCCGATGCCCGCCTGGTTCCCCTGGTGCGGGCCGTCACAAGAAGAGTGGAACGGGCGGCGGCCGGCAGCGGGTCCAGCGTCGGAACCGGCGGCATGGCCACGAAAATAGCGGCTGCCAAGCGGGCAGGACGCTACGGCGTTGCCACTCTTATCATTAACGGCAGGAAGCCGGGAACCCTGGCACGGGCCCTTGCGGGGGAAGAGGTCGGCACCTTGTTTCTTCCCTCCGAAGAGAGTCTCAATCGACGAAAACACTGGATTGCCTATACTCTGCGTCCCCGTGGCAGGATCTTCGTGGACACCGGCGCGCTCGTGGCGCTCTCACGCCATGGCAAGAGCCTGCTTCCCTCGGGTGTCTCACGGGTTGAGGGTGATTTCGAGCGTGGTTCCTGCGTCAGGGTGTGCGGGCTGGACGGAACGGAATTCGCCCGGGGAATCGTCGACTACTCCCGGCAGGAGATAGAGAAAATTCTTGGCCGCAAGACCAGTGAAATAGAACATATCCTCGGTTACCGGTACGGGGATGAGGTGATTCACCGGGACAACCTGGTTATCCTCTAGCAGGTTCTTGAAAAACCGCCGCGGCGACCGTCTGCCGTGTTGCGCGGTGCCCGCATCCAGTGATATGTCTCGGGTGCTGCGCTCGGTTCGCCTTGCATCCGGCCGCCCTCGTGACGTTTTTGAACAACCGGTAGGCGGTTTTTTCAAGTTTTCAGTATGTATTGAATTTCGAGTTGAGGAGGAACGGAACGATGACCATAGCCGAACAGATCCGGACTATAGCGGTCGATGCACGATATGCCTCACGCGCTATCGCAAAGCTTTCTTCCACGACGAAGAATGCTCTCCTGAACGACATGGCCGCCGCGCTTACGGCAAATGCCGCCTTTCTCGTGGCGGAGAATGCCAAGGACCTTGCCGCGGCGGAGAAAAAAGGCATATCCTCCGCCATGCTTGACCGACTGATGCTGGACGAGGACCGTATCCGGGCCATGGCCGACGGACTGCGGGAGGTGGCGAGCCTGCCGGATCCGGTGGGCGAAGTGACTCGGATGTGGAAACGTCCGAACGGCCTGATGGTCGGGAAAATGAGAATTCCCCTCGGCGTGATCGGCATCATTTACGAGGCTCGTCCCAATGTTACCGTCGATGCCGCGGCCCTGTGTCTCAAGGCCGGAAATGCCGTGATCCTGCGGGGCGGTTCCGAGGCGATAAATTCCAATGTGGCCCTCTCGCGGATCCTTCGTGAAACCATGGAAAAAGCCGGAATCCCGGCGGCCGCTCTTTCGGTCATTCCCTTCACCGACAGGGAAGGGGTACTGGAAATGCTCAAGCAGGAAGAATTCATCGACCTGATCATTCCCCGCGGTGGTGAAGGGCTCATCCGTTTTGTCGTCGAGCATTCCAAAATTCCGGTGATCAAGCATTACAAGGGAGTCTGCCATATCTTTGTCGATGCGACGGCAAACTTCGACGATGCCGAGCGCATTATCGTCAATGCCAAGACCCAGCGTCCCGGCGTTTGCAATGCCCTTGAAACGCTCCTGGTCCACAAGGATGTGGCTGAGGTGTTCATCCCCAGGATAGTCGAGACTCTCTCCAATATGGGGGTCGAGATTCGCGGCGACGAGACGGTCCGCCGGTTCGCGCCTGAAGCGAAAGCGGCAACCGAAGCGGACTGGTACGAGGAGTTCCTTGAACTGATTCTGGCGGTGCGGGTGGTGAATGATATCGACGAGGCGATCGATCATATCAATACCTACGGTTCCCTTCATACCGAGTCGATTCTCACTGCCGACTATGCCAATGCCCAACGGTTCATCAGGGAAATCAATTCCGGTGTGGTGATGGTCAATGCCTCGACCCGTTTTTCCGACGGCAACCAGCTCGGACTCGGCGCGGAGATCGGCATTTCAACGACCAAGCTCCATTCTTTCGGTCCCATGGGGCTCGAAGACCTGACCACGACGAAATTCATAGTATATGGAGAAGGACAGATTCGCGGCTGACCTTTGCCCGGCAAACCTTGAACTATTCGTACCGAGCGCTCATGAAAATCGGAATTTTCGGCGGCACTTTCAACCCGATTCACTTCGCCCACCTCCGGATCGCGGAGGAAATCAGGGAAACGTTTGCCCTGGCAAAGGTCATTTTCGTACCGGCTGCGACGCCTCCCCACAAGCCCCTTGCCGACGACCTGTCGTTTGTCGAACGTCTGAAGATGGTCTCCATGGCTGTGCGGGGTAATCCGCGCTTTGCCGTGTCCGACCTGGAAGGGCGGCGGGAAGGAAAGTCGTATTCCATCGATACCCTGCAGGTTTTCAGGGAACTGTATCCCGACGACGAACTGTTTTTCATCATGGGAAGCGATTCCTTCGCCGATTTCAGATTGTGGAAGGATTACGCGGCGATTTTTTCCTGCTGCAACATTGTTACCATCACACGGCCGGGCTCCCACATCTCTTCTTTACTGGAAGTCCTGCCGGTTGATATAGCCCATGAGTTCT
Source organism: Geobacteraceae bacterium (assembly GCA_040773465.1). GTDB lineage: Bacteria > Desulfobacterota > Desulfuromonadia > Geobacterales > Geobacteraceae > RPRC01. The sequence goes on from JAXGWF010000020.1 coordinate 59,261, forward strand.
GTTATCATGAGTCGGAAAACAGGCTCTTCCACTATTCCGGGCATTTCGTTTTCGGTATCGAAGGGACGCAGCTCGATATTTCTTCCACCGCCATTCGTTCCCTGATTCGACAGGGAAAGTCTATTAAATACCTTCTGCCGGCAACGGTTGAACGTTATATCAGACAACAGAGGTTCTATGAGTAGTCCCCAAAAAAACACGTTGACATCCTTGGAGAGGGCGATCCGGTGCGCCGCCCTTTCACTGGACAAAAAGGCCCACCAGGTCAAGATCCTGGAAATAAAACGCATATCATCCATTGCCGACTATCTTGTCCTGGCAACAGGCCTTTCGGACAAGCAGACCCAGGCGATAGCCGAGTCGGTTCGGCACGGACTTAAGAAATATGGTAAACCGCTCGATATCGAAGGCTTGAAAGAGGGAAACTGGGTCGTTATCGATTATGGCGACGTGATACTCCATGTTTTCAAGGAAGATCTGCGACGTTACTACAATCTTGACGAGTTGTGGGCCGATGCGCCGCAGGTCGAGATTCCCGCTGAATACCAGTGGGAAAAGGCCGCCGAGTGAAACTGAAAGTCCTGTGGGTCGGCAAGACCCAACAGGGATGGGTACGGGAGGGAATCGATGAATACGCCTCCCGTATCAGGCGATACTTTCCTCTGGAAATCTCCGAGGCCCGGGAAGAGAAGGGCGCCGCGGAAGAAGCCATGCGGGAGCGGGAGTGCGGGCGTCTGCTCAAGATGCTGCCGAAAAACGGCCGCCTGGTTCTGCTCGACGAAAAGGGGACAACCATGACGTCTCCCGAATTCGCCGAATTTCTCGGCAAATGCCGCGATTCCGCCGTTCCGGAACTGGTTTTCGCTATCGGCGGCGCGTATGGTTTTTCCCGTGATTTCCGCTCCCGGGCCGATTCGGTCATTGCCTTCTCACGCATGACCTTTACCCATCAAATAGTGCGGATTTTCCTCCTGGAACAGATCTACCGAGGCTTTACCATCCTGAACCGGGAGCCCTATCATCACTGACGTTTTTCTTTCCGAAACGTTTCGAACAGTAAGCCGTTCCAACTTTGCCGGCGAGGTGCTTCCATGTTCGTGAAGACATTTTTCCTGTCCGTATTGCTGTGTGCCGCCTATCTTTATTTCTCATTCCTGAACAGGGGTTCAATAACGGTTTCCCTGCCGACCGGCGTCTACGAAACAACCATTCCATTCCTGATGCTCGTTTCGGTTTTCGCGGGAGCATTGCTGGTGTTGTGCGCCAACCTCGTGGGGCTTGCGAAGAACAAGATCGTTCTCTGGCGGAGCGGTCGTCGCACCCGGGGAATACGGGAAGCTCAGGAGAATCTTCGCCAGGGTCTGAAGACCCTCCGGGCCGGAGACCTGAAACGGGCACGTTTTCTCCTGGAAAAGGCCCGGGAAAAAGATCCTTTCAGCGCCGCCGTCTATGACGCGCTGGCCGACCTTGCCGAACAGGAGGAAAATGTCGAAGAAGTTCTGGCATGTCTCGTCAAGGCCCGGGAGCTTGACGACAGGAATCCTGAGTTGCTCTTCCGCATGGCGTCCGCATACCTGGCCAAGGGTGATACCAGGAATGCCGTTGATCTCTATGACCGGGTTCTTGCACTGGACTCTTCGAACCGCCGTGCCATGATGGCTCTTCGCGAACTCTACCGCCGCCAGGGGGCTTGGCGAGAAGCCCTTGAAATTCAAAAAAGCTATCTGAAACTAACCCCTCCCGAGCGACAGGCCCCGGAGATCGAACGGCTTGTTTTTCTGCGTTACGAGTGTGCACGCTTGACTCTGGCCCTGGGATCAACGGAAAAATCGGTTGCGGAGCTCAGGGAAATAATAAGCGACAAGCCCGGTTTCGTTCCCGCCCATGTTTCCCTTGCCGAAGCCCTCAAATTGGATGGCAAGGTCGAGGAGGCCGCGGATCTTCTCAAAAAAGCGTTCCAGGAACTGCGGCATCCTATTTTCCTCATCAAACTCGAAGACCTCTTTTTTTCCCAGGAGGAACCGGGAAAGATCGCGACGCTGGTGAATTTCTACAAGCGCGGCATTCTCGACAATTCCCATGATCTGGTCATCCGCCTGTTTTACGGCAAGCTCTGCATTCGTATGCTCATGGCTGAAGAGGCCCTTGTTCATTTGAAGGTCATTATTGAAAGCGGTGTGGAGTTTCCCAGCCTGCACATCCTGCTGGCGGAAGCCTACCGGCGGACCGGCGACCTTGATGAGGCCGTCAGGGAATACCGGAAAGCGCTCGGTATCGGGAAAACCCATCGCATGCCGTTCCGGTGCCGGAATTGCGGGCATGAACAGATCGAATGGTCGTCATTCTGTCCTTCCTGCGGTACGTGGGATTCTTTCGAGATACCGGCCTGTGCGGCGCTTGATTCGGCCAAACCTTTTGAAACATTTGTCATGCCTGTCTGATAGTTGATTTTTTCCCAGGAGGAACAATGTCGAACCCTCTGCTTCTGATAATACTTGACGGATGGGGCATTCGTCCCGAACGAGAAAACAATGCCATCGCGCTTGCGGAGCCGCCGGTCATGGGGCGATTGTGCCGTACCTATCCCTTCGCCGAGCTCCAGGCCTCGGGAATGGCCGTCGGCCTTCCCGAAGGCCAGATGGGAAACTCGGAAGTGGGACACCTGAATATCGGTGCCGGTCGCATCGTGTACCAGGACCTGACGCGCATCACCAAGGCCATCGATGACGGTACTTTTTTCGAGAATGCCGCACTGCTCGACTGCATGGCGAAGACCCGTGCCGCCGATGGCCGTATCCATCTTGCCGGTCTGCTGTCCGATGGTGGTGTTCATTCCCACAATACCCATCTCTATGCCCTTCTCGACTTAGCTCGCCGACAAGGGATCAGGGAAGTCTTCGTCCATTGCTTCATGGACGGTCGTGATACCCCGCCCATGAGCGGGGAGGGGTACATCGCCGCCCTTGAGGATGAGATGAAAAAGATCGGGGTCGGCAGGATAGCCACGGTTATTGGGCGCTATTATGCCATGGATCGCGACAACCGATGGGAGCGAGTCGAGAAGGCGTATAGCGCCATGGTGCGTGGTGAAGGGGTCATGGCTGATTCGGCCCTGCAGGCTATTCGGAAGAGTTATGAGGATGGCGTTACCGATGAGTTCGTCCTGCCGACCGTCATCCGTGACAGGAACGGTCCCGTGGGTCTGATTCGGGATGGTGACGGTTTTATCTTTTTCAATTTCAGGTCTGATCGGGCCCGTGAGATCACCCGGGCATTCACGGAACCCGCGTTTGCCGGCTTTACCCCTGACTTGAGGCCCAGATTTGCTTCCTATGTCTGCATGACCGAATATGACGAGACCTTCGGGTTGCCGGCGGCTTTTGCCCAAGAGGAGCTGAAGAACATTCTCGGCGAGGTGGTAAGCAAGGCTGGTCTGCGCCAGTTGAGAATCGCGGAGACGGAAAAGTACGCCCACGTGACGTTTTTTTTCAACGGCGGAAGCGAAAACCCGTTTCCGGGCGAAGACCGGATTCTGATCCCTTCTCCGAAAGAGGTCGCAACCTATGATCTCAAACCTGAAATGAGCGCGTTCAAGGTGGCCGAAGAACTTCTTGCTCGTCTAAAAGAGAATAGCTACGATTTCATTGTGCTGAATTTCGCCAATCCCGACATGGTCGGCCATACCGGCGTCACGGCCGCTGCCGTAAAGGCCATTAAAACGGTAGACGAGTGCGTGGGGAAAGTGATCGATACGGTTCTTGCCCTGGGGGGCAGCGCCATCGTAACCGCCGACCACGGCAATGCCGAAAGCATGGTGGATGAGAACGGCAATCCGCATACCGCCCATACCTGCAACCCGGTTCCCTGCGTACTGGTCGGTGATGCAGGCGCCGGGCGCCGGTTGCGTTCCGGTGTGCTCGCGGACCTGGCTCCCACGGTGCTCGAGATACTCGGCATTCCCCAGCCGGCGGAAATGACCGGCACAAGCCTCCTGGAATCCTAGTGTCCCGTGCGGTTAATTCATTCCTTTTACTTCCGGTTCTTTTGACCCCTGGCTGCGTTGTGTCTCCTCGACAGAGCCCTGCTATGCCTGCGTCGCCACGCCTTGCCAGAAGCCAAAACTCCTCGGAATTCATGCG
>JAXGWF010000021.1:0-62572 GCA_040773465.1 Geobacteraceae bacterium
CGCATGAATTCCGAGGAGTTTTGGCTCCTGGCAAGGCGTGGCGACGCAGGCATAGCAGGGCTCTGTCGAGGAGACACAACGCAGCCAGGGGTCAAAAGAACCGGAAGTAAAAGGAATGAATTAACCGCACGGGACACTAGGGCTTATCGGGGTCTTCCGGGACGGGTTCCTTTTTCTTGCGTGGCGTACGTTTTCGTGTGGGTTTTACCGGTACCGGCTCACTAGCGGCTGCCGTTGCCGATTTGCCCGATTCTTCAACTTGTCCCGGTTCCTCGGAGGTCGCGGCGGGAGGAGTATGCGACGCTTCTAACCGTGGCGATTCGGTTGTGGGCTCCGGTGACGTTTTCCTTGGCTTACGCGGGGCTCTCGGTTTTCGCGGTTTTTTCTTCGGCGCTTCCTCTTGCACCGCGGATGGTTCGGCGGTTGCCGCTTCATCCGGAACTGGAGCAGGTGACGGGGCCTGTTTTTCCGCCGGCGTTGTTATGTCGGGGGCTGACTGACGCGGCTGTTCATTTTCTTCGGATGGCGTGGTTTCAATCGCTGCCGGTTCCTTTTCCGCTGCTGGTTTCGTGGTCGGCTTTTTCCTTCTGCGCCGCTTCTTCTTGGTAGTCTCATCAATTGTCGCGGTTTCCTCCGCCATGGCAGCTTCTTCTGCCGGCGCCGGCGGCGGCTGTTCAGCTTCCACGGGTACTGCTGCAGCTTCTTCCGTCGGTTCTTCCGTAACGGCTGAAGGTTCAACCGGCGGATGAGGCTTCTTGCGGCTTCTGCGGCGCTTGCGCTTGGTCTTTGTTTCTTCGCCTTCAGCCTGTTTCGGTGTTTCTTCGCTGCCGGCGATCGGTTCGGTATCGGTTGCTCCGGTCTCCGGAGTATGCTCGTTGTTCTCTTCACGATGAGCAGTTTTGTCTTTTTTGATTACTTCCAGTTCAAGCTGGTTCATCATGAAGGAGGGCTTGCCCTTCACGGTTACTTCGATATCGTAATCGTTTTCTATCTGGGTCAGTTCCCGTTTTTTTCTGTTCAGCAGATAATAGGCGACTTCCAGGGGGAGCCCGCCGCGAACTTCGGACACTGCGCCGCGAGCGGCGACGGTATGAACTTTGCGGAGAAACGAGAGAGCCATTGCTTCAACCGATTTCACTCTGCCATGTCCGCCGCAGTGGGGACATTCCAGGTAGCTTCCCTCGTTGATGGTCTGCTTGATGCGTTGCCGGGACATTTCCAGGAGTCCGAACTGTGAAATTTTTTCGACGCTTACCCGCGCCTTGTCGGCTTTCAGGGAACTTTTCAACGTCTTTTCCACTTCGGCCTTGTGCTTGCGGTCCCGCATGTCGATGAAGTCGATGACGATAAGGCCCCCCAGATCGCGAAGGCGAAGCTGTCGAGCAACTTCTTCCGCCGCTTCCATGTTCGTTTTGAAGGCGGTTTCCTCGACTCCTTTTTCACCGGTGGATTTTCCTGAGTTTACGTCGATACTGACCATGGCTTCGGTTGGTTCGATGACGATTGAACCTCCCGACTTGAGGGGAACCTTCTTTTCGTAAATGAGATCGATCTGTTCCTCAAGCTGATACTTTGCGAAGATCGGGCGTTTTTCCTGGTGCAGTTTTACGATCTTTTCAAACTTGGGCATGACTTCCTTGAAGAACGCCCGGGCCTGCTTGTAGACATCCTTGCTATCGACCAGCACTTCTTCAATATCGGAAGTGAAATAGTCCCTGATGGTTCGGATGACGAGATCGGATTCCTGGTAGATGAGAGCCGGTGCGTTGACTTCGGTGGATCGCTGCTTGATGTTTTCGTGGAGCTTCAGGAGGTACTGGAAATCTTTGGCCAGTTCGGTTTTTCTTTTTCCGACCGCTTCGGTTCTCATAATGTAGCCGAAGTTTTCCGGAATACCCAGTTCCGCCACGATTTCCTTGAGTTTCTTGCGATCGGATTCGCTTTCCACCTTCCGGGAAATTCCGTTCGAATCGCTTCCGGGCATGAGTACCATATAGCGTCCCGGCAGGGAGATGTAAGTGGTAAGGGCCGCCCCCTTGTTGTCGCGCTCGCCTTTTTCAACCTGGACGATGAGTTCCATGCCGCGACGCAGGATTTCCTGGATGCGGGGTCGACGATTTCTCTGGTCTTCGGGGATGTCGTCACGCCAGTGCCAGTTGTCGGGGTGGATCTCGCCGATTTGCAGAAAGCCGAGCTTCTTCATGCCGATATCGACGAAGGCGGCTTGCAGCCCCGGCTCGACGCGTACAACGACACCCTTGTAAACGTTGCCGCGAGTCTGTTCTCTGCCGGCCGTTTCGATGTCCAGTTCAGCCAGGTGTCCGTCAGTGACGATGGCAACCCGTGCCTCTTCCGGATGCATCACATTGATAAGCATCTTTTTTGCCATTATTGATTACATCCTTTCTCAATCAAAAAGGCACGTACACCTTCCACCCGCTCAAACGAAACTCGTTGGGAAAAATTTTTTTGAGCAGATGCAGGGAGTGCCAAACATTACAACGCGGTATAAACCTATCACTTTATAACAAAATTGCATCCCAGAGGCAAAAAAAACATTGCAGTGCGGGTAAATTAATTGCGGTGCGCACAGCCTGAAGGACCGGTCGATTCTGTCGGATGGCAAGCGGTTCCGGGTCATGCACATTCAACACCGCCCTTCGCATAAATTGACAAAACGGAAGAAGTCTCCGTACAATGTGAGAATCGATACTGAATTCAAATGGCAACGGGGAGTACTTTCAATAGACCATGGTCCAGATAACGAATCTTAGCAAGGAGTTTGCGGCACGGTCCATTTTTTCCAACGTCACCTGGCGCATCGGCAAAAAAGATCGCATCGGACTCGTCGGTGAGAACGGGACGGGCAAGTCAACGCTCTTGAAGATCATCGCGGGTTTGATCGAGCCTTCTTCCGGTTCGATTCAGATGGCAAAGGGGGCTACGGCCGGCTACCTTCCGCAGGAGGGGATTGCCGTAACGGGTCGAACGCTTTTCGCCGAAGTTATGTCGGCCCTCGAGGAATTGCGTAAAATCGAGCAGGAAATACAGGAAATTGCCGTGGCACTCGAGACGGCAGGGGACAACGGACAACACGACACGCTTCTCGAACGTTATGGAACGCTCCAGGAGGAGTTTCGCGCCAAGGGTGGCTTTACCTGGGAAGCCATGGTCGGTACGGTGCTCCGCGGGCTCGGCTTCGCCCCGGAAGACTGGGACAGGGAATGCGGCACTTTTTCGGGGGGGTGGCAGATGCGGATCGCGCTGGCAAAACTCCTGCTCAGGAAGCCGAGCGTTCTTCTCCTGGATGAGCCGACCAACCATCTCGACATAGACGCTCGAAACTGGTTGGAAGGATACCTGTGCGATTATCCGTATTCGGTGGTCCTCGTTTCCCATGACCGTTTTTTCATGGACCAGGTCTGTTCCCGGATTAGCGAGGTGTGGAACTCTACGCTTACCGATTATGCCTGCTCTTACAGCCGCTATCTCCTTGAGCGTGATGAACGCATTGCCCGTTTACGCGATGCGAAACGGCGCCAGGATGAGGAAATCTCCAGGATGGAGGATTTTATCAACCGGTTTCGCTACAAGGCCGACAAGGCTGCTCTTGTCCAGTCCAGAGTGAAGCAGTTGGAAAAAATCGAAAGAATCGTTTTGCCTCCGGAACGCAAGCGCGTGCGCTTTTCTTTTCCCGAGCCGCCCCGGAGCGGCAGGGTCGTGCTGGAACTCAGCACGGTGACTAAGGCCTATGGCGACCTTGTTGTTCTCGATAGTATCGACCTCACTGTTGAAAAAGGCGAGAGAATTTCTCTCGTCGGTCACAACGGTGCGGGAAAGTCCACCCTGATGCGCGTTCTCGCCGGTGATTCCTTTCAAAACGGGGAAAGAAGGGTTGGAACGAATGTTTCTCTGGACTTTTTCGCCCAGGACCAGGCGGCTACCCTTGATCCCGAACGGACCGTTTACGAGGAGATCCTGGCGGATGCTCCCTACGACCGGGTACCGGTGCTGCGCGACCTGCTGGGCGCTTTTCTCTTTTCCGGCGATGATATCCATAAAAAAGTGGCTATTCTTTCCGGTGGCGAAAAAAACCGGCTGGCCCTTGCCAAAATGCTGCTGCGGCCGTCGAATCTTCTTTTGCTGGACGAGCCGACCAATCACTTGGATCTCTTCACCAAGGATGTCCTGCTGGATGCCCTGCAATCCTTTTCCGGAACCCTGGTGTTCGTGTCCCATGACCGCTATTTCATCAATGCCCTAGCGACGCGGACCATTGCCGTGGGGAATGGCGGGATACTTTCATGCCCGGGCAATTACGAAGATTACCTGGAGAAAAGCGCATTGCAGGCAGAGGGACAGGCCGGGGCGTTTGTCGGTGATGCGCCCGCGGGGCTTTCCGGCGATAATGACGAAAAGGTTGCCCGTAAGCAGGATCGCCTCCTGTCGCGGGAGGAGGAAAAACGTCGCCAGCGCGAGGAGCGCTCCCGTCTTCGGCGGCTTTCCGAGCTGGAACAGCTGATAGAAGAGTCCGAAAAGGAACTGGCCGTTCTTGAAAAGGAAATGACCGGACCGGATTATTTTTGTGACGCCGAACGATCACGAGAGGGGGTGCGGGAACACGAAGACCTTACTTCCCGGATTGCATCGTTATATGGCGAGTGGGAATCGCTGCATGCGGAAAGCGGGTAATGGGCGATACCGCGGCCTGTTTCCACGGAAATTGAATCCGTAATGCCTAAACGCTTTCACCTGCGCGGAACGCATCGGTTTTTTACGGTGCTTCGGCATGTGGTCGTCCGGCGAAGCCCTCTGCGTAGCATGAATAATGTGACGTCAGCGACGTTGCCCACGGATTTCGCTTTCCTTGACGTTCAGGCGTGACGGATTCACAAAGATCCTTGTTGGTCTGCAAATAACCGTCTGAAGACCTGTGCCGGGGCATTGCAGGTGGTTTCCCGCACAATGCTCCAGGCTTGACACGAAAAAGATTGCTGTTAGCCTTTCCGGATGATAATGCGTTGTCACTGGTGCTTTTATTCCCGGCTTGAGGTAATACCATGACTGAGACGTTTGCTACATCAATTCCCGAGGTTTTGCCCCTTGTTCCCCTCGAAGACACGGTTGCTTTCCCGTACATGATTTTCCCGTTGTACCTGAAGGAAGACGATACTCTTCCTTATGAGGAGGCTGCCCGGTACCAAAATTATATTGCGCTGTTCCGACGTCGCGAGGGAGTTGAAGCAGGTAAGGTCAGCGCTTTTTGCGATACGGGAACGGTCTGCAAGATCAACCAGTTCATTAAATTACCGGAAGGCGGCGCCCGGGTGAGCCTGGAAGGAATTGCGCGGGTAAGGCTGCAAAAGATACTTCAGGAGACTCCCTATATCCTGGCCCGATTGGAGACGGTACGGGAATTTGCCGAAAAATCAATTGTTTCCGAGGCACTGATGCAGAGTCTCAACGCCCTGCTCAAGATTGCCATTTCCTATGGCAGGCCGTTGCCCGATGACGTGCTCAAGATGATAGATTACATCGACAATCCCGCGCGTTTTTCCGATCTTGTCGCGCTGTACGTCACCCTGCCCACGGACGATCTGCAGACACTGCTTGATACCGTCGATCCCATCGAACGTTTGAAGAAGGTATATATCTATCTGACCAACGAGGTCCAGCGTCTCCAGGTAAAGGGAGAGATCCAGGCCGAAGTGACCAAACGGGTCGGTAAGACGCAGAAGGAATATCTCCTGCGTGAGCAGATGAAGCATATTCAGGAAGAACTTGGCGAGGATGATTCCCGTATTGCCGATATCGAGGCTTTGCGCAAGAGGGTTGCCGAAGCCGGCATGCCGGGCGAGGTCAGGAAGATAGCCGACAAGGAACTGCGGCGGTTGGAAAAGATCAATCCCGCTTCGCCGGAATATACGGTTTCCCGGACTTATCTTGATTACCTGGTGGGAATGCCGTGGCAAACAGCGACAGTCGACAATAAGGATATCAACCAGGCGGAATTGGTATTGAACGAGGACCATTATGACCTCGATAAGGTCAAGGAGCGCATTCTCGAGTACCTGGCCGTCCGATCGCTCAAAGAATCCATGAAGGGTCCGATCCTCTGCTTCGTCGGCCCCCCCGGCGTCGGCAAGACCAGCCTCGGCAAGTCGATCGCCCGGGCTCTCGGGAGAAAATTCATTCGCATTTCCTTGGGGGGAATGCGGGACGAGGCCGAAATCCGGGGACATCGCCGTACCTATATCGGGGCGCTCCCCGGGCGGATTATCCAGGAGATATATCGATGCGGTTCGAACAATCCCGTTTTCATGCTGGACGAGGTGGACAAGATAGGCGCCGATTTCCGGGGTGACCCGGCGAGCGCCCTGCTTGAGGTGCTGGATCCGGAGCAGAATTTTTCTTTTGCGGATCATTATCTCGATGTGCCGTTTGATCTTTCACGGGTCATGTTCATTACCACGGCAAATGTTATCGATACTATTCCACCGCCTTTGCGTGATCGGATGGAAGTCCTGAATCTTTCCGGCTATACGGAAGAGGAAAAGGAGAAAATCGCCTTTCGTTTCCTGATACCCAAGGAACTTGAGGAAAACGGTTTGGCAGCCACCCCTCCCGCTTTCGATGAGGAGGCCGTCTACCGGATAATCAGGGATTATACCCGCGAGGCCGGGGTGCGTAACCTGCAGAGAAGCATCGCATCCATTTTTCGAAAGGTGGCCAAGGAAATTACCCAGAACAGGCCTCCACGTGAGCTGATAACTTCCACGGATATCGAGGTTTTTCTCGGTCCGAGGAAGTTTTACAACGAAGTGGCGCTGGAAAAGGACCGCACCGGCGTGGTGACGGGGCTTGCCTGGACCGAAACGGGTGGCGATATCATTTTCGTCGAGGCGACTCGAATGCCCGGCAGGCGGGAACTGATCCTGACCGGGTCCTTGGGTGAGGTGATGCGTGAATCGGCCCGGGCCGCACTTTCGTTCGTCCGGGCCAACTGTTCCGAATGGGGTATCCCTGCCGAGATATTCCGCAGCATGGATATCCATATCCACGTTCCGGCTGGATCCATTCCCAAGGACGGCCCCTCGGCCGGCATAACCATGGCGGCGGCCGTTATTTCACTGCTGACCAATCGTCCCGCGCGACGTGATGTGGCCATGACCGGCGAAATAAGCCTGTCCGGCAGGGTGCTCGCCATAGGGGGGCTCAAGGAAAAGATACTTGCCGCCCGCAGGGCCGGAGTGAAAAAAATAGTCGTTCCCGCGCGGAATCGGGTTGATATGTCGGAAATCCCCAATGAAGTCAAGGGAGATCTCGACATCGTGTTCATTGAGGATGTGCGGGAAGCGGTCGACCATGTTATCCGGCAATAGCCTGCCAGGGATGAGATGATGCCGATGAGCGTCGGAGGGCGTCATCCGCCATGGTCCGCTGGGAGACCGCTCGTGGAAGTGGTGCGCGCCTGAATCGGCGCTGTTTTGGATGCTATTTTTAGCTTGACAAAAGAGCCGGCATTCATTTAGGATTAACCGCTTTACAGGCGGTAAATTATTTATCTATGACCAGTATAAGGTACATCTTGTACGATTCAGGGTTGAGATATTTTCATGTTTGACAGTCTTTCAGACAAACTTGACCAGATTTTCAAAAAGCTTCGCGGTCAGGGGGTTATGACCGAGGAGAACATCAAGGATGCACTGCGTGAAGTGCGTCTGGTGCTTCTGGAAGCCGATGTAAATTTCAAGGTCGTCAAGGATTTTATCGGCCGGGTCAAGGAGCGGGCCGTGGGTTCCCAGGTGCTGCAGAGCCTGTCCCCCGGTCAGCAGGTCATCAAGATAGTAAACGACGAACTCGTAACCCTCATGGGTGGCGGGGAGGACAACTCCCTCAACCTGGCTGTAAAGCCTCCCGTGGCCATCATGCTCGTCGGGTTACAGGGATCCGGTAAAACCACCAGTTGCGGCAAGCTTGCCCGGTATCTCAAGGCGCAGCGCCGCAAGCCGTTGCTGGTTCCCGCTGACGTATATCGTCCGGCTGCGATCGACCAGTTGAAGACGCTGGGTAGTCAGTTGTCCATCGACGTTTATGATTCACGCGCCGACCAGGACCCGGTCGACATATGCCGTGAGGCTCTGCGTTTCGCCGCGAACTCCGGATTCGACACGGTGCTGTTCGACACCGCCGGCCGTCTTCAGATCGATGAAGTCCTGATGGAGGAACTCGTCCGGATCAAGGACACGGTCGAACCGGAGGAGATACTGCTCGTTGCGGATGCCATGACCGGCCAGGAAGCGGTCAACGTGGCAACCGGTTTCGATTCACGCCTTGACCTGACCGGAGTGATTCTGACCAAGCTGGACGGCGACGCGAAAGGCGGCGCCGCCCTTTCCATAAAAGCGGTGACCGGCAAACCGGTCAAATTCGTCGGTCTCGGCGAGAAGCTCGACGCGCTTGAAGTTTTCCATGCCGACCGGCTCGTTTCCCGCATCCTCGGCATGGGTGACGTACTTACCCTTATCGAAAAAGCCGAGGCGACCTTTGACAAGGGGGAAGCGGAAAAGCTCCAGAAGAAGCTGAAGAAAAACCAGTTCGACCTCGAGGATTTCAGGAGCCAGTTGCAGCAGATGAAAAAGATGGGTTCCCTCGAATCGATCATGGGCTTGGTGCCGGGCATGGGGAAACTCATGAAGCAGGTCGAGGGCGCGCAGCCGAGCGAGAAGGATTTGAAGCGGGTCGAAGCGATTATCGATTCGATGACGCGCGAAGAGCGCGCGAATCCGTCGATCTTAAACGGTAGTCGCAGGCTGCGCATTGCAAAGGGAAGCGGTACGACTGTCCAGGAAGTCAACCAGCTTCTCAAACGCTTTGCCGAGGCACTGAAGATAGTCAAGCAACTGCAGAAGATGGGCCCCAAGGGATTGTTGAAAGGTATGGGCGGCCTGCGGAGGGGAATGTCTCCCTTTTAGCGGCTTCCCATTTTGTCCATAGGATTACGAAAAATAAAAAGAAGCAATAAAAACAGGAGGATACAATGGCTGTAAAGATCAGACTCGCCCGCGCCGGCGTAAAGAAGAAACCCTACTACCAGGTGGTTGTTGCCGATGAGCGGTACAAGAGGGACGGGAGATTCATCGAGAGGGTAGGGAGCTACGATCCGAACAAGGAACCTGCCGCTTATACCTTTGAAGAGGCCAAGACCCTCGAATGGCTGGCAAAAGGCGCTCAGGCGACTGATACCGTTAAACAGATTCTGAAGAAAGCTGGTATTTGGCAGAAATTCATAAACAAGGCTGCATGATGTTCCGTTTTCCCGGCTAGCCGGATATTCCACACACAGAGGATGCCGTCATGAAAGAACTCGTTGAAATCATTGCCAAGGCTCTTGTCGACGATCCAAGTATGGTGAACGCAACCGAAGAAATGGAGAATGATACAACCGTCATCAAACTGACGGTTGCCAAGGAAGACATGGGTAGAATAATTGGCAAGGAGGGGAGAACCGCGAAGGCAATCCGTACTCTCCTCAACGCGGTTTCCACGAAAAGCAACAAGAAGGCTATTCTCAAGATTGTTGAATAATGCCTGATGTACAGGAACTGATTCTCATTGGTAAGGTCTTGGGGACTCATGGTATCAGGGGACAGCTGCGAATTGTACCGTATTCCGGTGATCCCGCCAGTATTACATCGTTGCGTACGTTTTTCCTGGGCAAGCCTGGAGGACAGTACGAGTCATACGTGATAGAGCGTGCCGTTGTGCATAAAAAGCGTGCTCTCGTCAAACTGAAGGATCTCGACGACATCAACCAGGTGCTCTCCCTGGCGGGGCGCGAGGTTTTCATTCATCGCGACCAGCTTCCCGAATTGTCCGACGGAGAGTACTACTGGTGCGACTTGATCGGACTCGAAGTGCGGACCGAAGAAGGTGATATCCTGGGAGATCTGAAGAATATACTCGAAACGGGAAGCAACGATGTCTATGTGGTGATGTCCGGGGAACGTGAAATACTGATCCCGGCTACCGAAGAAGTGGTACTTGCTGTTGATCTTGATGGTCGGAGCATGACGGTTCGTCTTCCGGACGGACTTCTTGATTTATGAAATTCGATCTTTTGACCCTTTTCCCCGGCATGTTCTCCGGCCCTTTTTCCGAGAGCATAGTCAAGAACGCCGTCGATAAGGGACTGATTGAGATTTCGCTTCACAACATCCGCGACTATGCAAATGACAGGCATCGGGTCACGGATGATTATCCATACGGTGGCGGCGCCGGCATGGTGATGAAGGTCGAACCACTGACCGCCTGTATCGAGTCGGTCAGGACGGAACGACCGGCGTCGAAAGTCGTTTTAACCACACCTCGCGGTCGTCCGTTCACCCAGGCTCTCGCCGGGGAACTGGCAAACGAAGACGGACTGATTATCATATGTGGCCGGTATGAAGGTATCGATGAGCGGGTCAGCGAGATGTTCGTCGACCTGGAGGTTTCCATCGGCGATTTCGTCCTGACCGGTGGCGAGCCGGCTGCTATCGTGCTGGTTGATGCCGTATCACGGCTCATTCCCGGTGTCCTCGGCAGCAAGGAGTCCGCCGAAGAGGATTCGTTTCGCAACGGGCTCCTCGAATATCCGCAATATACGCGGCCGCCTGAATTTCGCGGCCAGATGGTTCCGCCGGTTCTGCTGTCAGGCAATCACCGGGAGATCGAACGCTGGAGACGAAGGGAATCGCTTCGCAGAACCTTGATGGTGAGGCCGGAGCTGCTTGATGCGGTTGAATTGACCGAAGAAGATGAAAAATTTGTGAGGATGCTTCGCGACGGTGGCGGAACAGACGATTGAAAACGGTACGGGAGCCAGGCTGGCTGTAGCCTTGATCCATTATCCCGTGTATGATAAAAACCAGCGAATAGTAGCCACTGCCGTTACGAACTTCGACTTGCACGACATTGCGCGTCTGGCGAAAACCTTCGGACTGGTGCGTTATTATGTCGTGACGCCGTATCCGGAGCAGCAGGAGTTGGCGCGGAGGATTTCCCGTCACTGGTGCGAGGGGTGGGGCGCCGACTACAATCCGAAGCGAAAGGCGGCTCTCGAACTGATGGCGGTCGTTGGATCGCTCGAGGACGCGATCTCCGATATGCAAGAAAGCTTCGGCGGACCGGTACGAACGATTGCGACCGGGGCGAAGGGTGCTCCAAATGCCGTCAGCTATCGGGAAATGTCCGAACTCCTGAAGCAGGATGGAACGAATTGCCTCCTGCTGCTCGGAACCGGCTGGGGGCTTACGGAAGCGCAGCTTTCCGCCTCCGACTACGTATTGGCTCCCGTTACCGGTGGCGGAATCTATAACCATTTGTCGGTTCGTTCCGCGGCTTCGATCATCATCGACAGGCTTCTGGGAGAACGGCTTTAATTCGAGAAACAACAGGGCGTTTATACGCCGTGCTGATAACAGTTAGTACCTGGATAAATAAATACCTTGTAAAACATAGGGGAGGACTAGAAATGAACAAGATTGACATGATTGAATTCGACCAGATGAAGAAAAATATTCCCCCGTTCAAACCGGGCGATACGGTGCGGGTTCAGGTAAAGATCGTGGAAGGCGACAAGACCAGGATCCAGGCATTTCAGGGAGTCGTGATCAAACGACAGAACGGCGGCATTCGCGAGTCATTCACGGTACGGAAGATTTCGAACGGTATCGGTGTGGAACGCTGCTTCCCGCTGCACTCTCCGTCTCTCGATGCAATCCAGGTCATTACCCGTGGCCAGGTTCGCCGGGCGAAGCTCTACTATCTGCGGAAGCTGCGCGGCAAGGCCGCGAGGATTCGCGAGAAAAAATACGTTGCTCAGTAAAACAGCTTTCGGGCCCCGGTTCTCCGGGGCCTTCTCATTTCCGGTACCGGTGAGGAGCACGTGCCATCTTGCTCCTCGTGGAAGTTACTCGTAGAGCGACAGTCGAGGTGGCGGGCAGGAGCAGCGTATGCCTTGAACCGCCGCAGCAGAGGGCACATGACGGGATCGTTATTCGAAGATGCTCCCCGCGATCTGTTTGCGTTCGAAAAACGCGCCATGCGTCGCGGGTACACCGCCATCGCGGGTATCGATGAGGCGGGTCGCGGTGCGCTGGCCGGTCCGGTCGTGGCAGCGGCCGTGATCCTCCCTTCTCGCGGCGATTTCAGCGGAATCGACGATTCGAAAAAACTGTCTCCGCAACAACGTGACGTCCTGTACGACCAGATCATGGCGCAATCTCTGGCCGTGGGAATAGGATGCGGTGATGAGAAGCTTATCGATCGTATCAATATCCTTCAGGCGACGCTCCATGCGATGACGAAAGCGGTTCTCTCCCTGTCGCTTACTCCCGATTTTCTTCTTATCGACGGGATTTCCAGTCCCTCTCTCGATATTCCGGCCCGGACAATCAAAAAAGGGGATTCGACGAGCTTTTCAATTGCCGCCGCTTCCATTGTCGCCAAGGTGACGCGTGACCGGTTCATGGTGTCTCTTGGAGAAAAGTACCCTGATTACGGTTTTCCGATGCATAAGGGGTACGGCTCAAAGGCTCACATGGACGCGATTGCCGCCCTTGGCCCCTGCCCGGTGCACCGCTTGACCTTTCGCGGGGTGCGGGAGCATGTCGGTGATCGGAAATGAATAACGGTACTGCTACCCGCGGCACGTCTCTCGGCAGGCGGGGTGAGGCCCTGGCCGTTTCCTATCTCAAGGGCAGGAAGTACAAGATCCTGGAGACCAATTACCGGTGCCGGTGCGGCGAAATCGATATCATCGCCCGGGATGGTTCCGTGCTGGTCTTCGTCGAGGTAAAGGCGCGGCGAAGCACTACGTACGGACCGCCCCAGCTTTCGGTCACGCCGTTCAAGCAGCGGCAGATATCCAAGGCCGCTCTCACGTACCTTTGCCGGAACAGGCTGACCGGGGTGGATGCCCGCTTTGACGTGCTGGCCTTGCTTCTCCGCGAAGACCAGCCGGTGATCGAACACATAAAGGATGCTTTTGAATTGGCTTATTGAGCCTGATTCCGCTCACTGATCATGAAACCAGGTACTTTGTATATTGTGGCAACGCCCATCGGCAACCTCGAGGACATGACCTTTCGCGCCGTAAGGATTCTCAGGGAAGTCGATCTGATTGCCGCCGAGGATACCCGTCATACCAGGAAACTCCTGACCCATTTCGGCATTGCCAAACCGCTGACCTCCTATTTCGATCACAACAAGAACATCAAGGGCGCCGTGATCCTGGAAAAGCTGAAGGAAGGGCTTTCCGTCGCGCTGGTTTCCGATGCCGGCACACCCTGTATCTCAGACCCCGGCTATCAGCTGGTCCGGGATGCCGTTGCACTCGGGATTGCCGTTGTTCCCATCCCCGGGGCCTGTGCCGCGATCGCGGCACTTTCGGTTTCCGGTCTGCCGACCGACTCGTTTGTTTTCGAAGGATTCCTGCCGAACCGCGGAGGAAAACGACGTGACAAGCTCGCGGCGCTCAAGGATGAGAAGCGGCTTCTTGTCCTGTATGAAGCGCCGACACGGTTCATGGCAACACTAGCGGATATCTTGGAAATATTCGGCGACCGGGAAGCGGTTGTCGCACGAGAGGTGTCGAAAATCTATGAAGAACTGGTGAGGGGAAAGGTGTCGGAGATTATCGCGACATTTCGGGACCGTAACCTGAAAGGGGAGATAGTCTTGCTGGTTGCTCCTGAGTCGGAGGTTGCCACGATTGGAAAGGACACCATTACAAGGTTACTTGAGCGATACCTTTTTTTCGAAGGCGATACGGTCAAGGATGCGGTGTGCAGGGTCGTACGGGAAACCGGAGCAGCAAAGAGCGGGGTTTACGACGAGGCGCTTCGTCTCAAAAATAAAAAATCGAAGCAGGGGAATGGACCGGTATGAATAGCGGTATGTTTCTAGCGGCGATTGCGGTGATTTTTACCAAAGAGTTTCTATGAGGACGGTAATATGAAAAAAGCCCGCGTTTAGCGGGCTTTTTTCATGAACGCGCGCCGGCTAGGCGCATTCGCTGTAGCCGCACACCCGGCAAACGAAACATCCTCCTTCATGTTCGACGACGCCGCCGCATTCCGGACAGGCTCCCCGGTCAAAGGGTTTATCCTCCAGATTGACTTCTTCTCCGCTCATTTTGGTATGTGCCTGGATGGCTTTGGCAACGGCATCGGCGCAGGAAAGGACCTTGTTTTCGCCAAAGCCTGATTGTGCATGGCAGGAGATGCCGAGCAGCTGCTTGATTACCTGTCGAGCCTGGACACCGCTGCGCCAGGCAAGGGACACCATCCGGCCGATGGCTTCACACTGGGAAGCGGCGCAACCGCCTGCCTTGCCCATGGTGGTGAAAAGTTCAAATAGACCGGAACTGTCTTCATTGATGGTGACATAGAGTGGGCCGCAGCCGGTCTGCATCTGGTAGGTCCAGCCCTTCAAGGCCTTCGGCCGTTCACGCTTGATGAGCTTGATTACTTTCTTGTCGTCACCGACAGCCGTTTCCACCTCTTTTTTTACGGTGGAGAGGACCTGCATATCGCGCGATCCGTCGCGATAAATGGTTACACCCTTGCAGTCGAGCTTGTAGGCAAGCATAAAAACCTTTTCAACATCGTCGACGGTGGCGCTGTTCGGGAAGTTGACCGTCTTGCTGACCGCGTTGTCCGTGTACTTCTGAAAAGCGGCCTGCATCTCGATGTGTGTTTCCGGGGTGATGTCGTGGGCCGTGACGAAAACCCGGCGTACATCTTCGGGGATTTCATCGATATCCTGTACCGTGCCGTGTTCGGCGATGCGCTGCATCAATTCCTGCGAGTAGAATCCCCGCTCTTTGGCGACCTTTTCGAAAATCGGATTGACATCCACCAGGATGTTGTTGTCAAGTACCTGACGTACGAACGAGACGGCAAAGAGCGGCTCCACACCCGACGATGCATTGGCGATGATCGAGATCGTGCCGGTCGGGGCGATTGTTGTTACCGTAGCGTTTCTGAGGGACGCAGCGTCGGGCTTGTCGTAGATCGAACCGGTGAAATTGGGGAATGCTCCCCGTTCGGCTGCCAGCTCCCGTGATGCCGCATGACCTTCGTCATTGATGAATTTCATTACTTTCTCGCCGAGCGCAATGGCTTCATGGGAACTGTAGGGAATGCCCAGCATGATGAGCATATCCGCCCATCCCATGACGCCGAGACCGATTTTCCTGTTTGCGCGTGTCATTTCCTTGATCTGCGGCAACGGGTAGTTGTTGCATTCGATTACATTGTCGAGGAAGTGCACGGCGAGACGAACGGTACCGGCAAGCTTGCTCCAGTCAATCTCGCCGTCCTTGACCATTTTCCCAAGATTGATGGAGCCGAGATTACATGATTCATAAGGAAGCAGCGGCTGTTCCCCGCATGGATTGGTCGACTCGATTTCACCGTTCTGGGGCGTAGGGTTGTCACGGTTCAGTCGATCGAGGAAGACGATGCCCGGTTCACCATTGCTCCAGGCCTGTTTGACAATGCGATGGAAAACTTTTGCCGCGTTCAGTGCTCCAACGACTTCACCGCTTCTTGGGTTGACAAGGTCGTATTCTTCGTCACGTTCCACCGCCTTCATGAATGCTTCGGTGAGTCCTACCGAAATATTGAAATTGTTGAGCTGGGCCTGATCGGCCTTGCACATGATGAAATCCATGATGTCGGGGTGGTCGACGCGCAGTATGCCCATGTTGGCGCCGCGTCGTGTTCCGCCCTGCTTGATGGTTTCCGTTGCGATGTCGAAAACGCGCATGAAGGAGATGGGTCCGCTGGAAATACCGGTCGTGGACATCACCACGTCATGGGCCGGCCGAAGGCGTGAAAAGGAAAAGCCGGTGCCGCCACCTGATTTGTGGATGAGCGCGGTATATTTTACCGCATCAAAGATATCTTCGATGGAATCGCCGACGGGCAGGACAAAGCATGCGGACAATTGGCCCAGTTCCCGGCCCGCGTTCATGAGGGTGGGTGAGTTCGGGAGGAACTCGAAATTGACCATCATGTCGTAGAATTTATTGGCGAGTGCGCTTACATCGGCATCGGGCGTGAAGTTCAGTTCAGTGGAAGCAATGGCATTAGCGACCCGTTGAAACATTTTTTCAGGTTTTTCGAGGACTTTGCCATCACGATCCCGTTTCAGATAGCGCTTTTCAAGGACGGTGAGCGCATTTTTCGATATTTTCAGCGGCTGAACGGAATTTTTTGATTTTACCATGACGACGGATTCCTCCTTATAACAAGCGCATTTATTCGATAAGAGCAGTGTACACAATATTTTGTGTGTCTTCATGCAATAAACCACAAGATATATGGGGTGTCAAGCAAATTTACGGTAGAGATGTAACTTCTTGAAATGACGGCAAACTGTTTTTGCCAAGGCTTGCTGAGTATGGTGAATGAACAGTCGGCGGAAGGAATATCAATTTACAAATATCACCAAGTATGGTACCTGATTACTGATAGATACACTTGCATGTCCAAGTAATTTCAGCCCTCGAAATGTGATGCCTTCATGATAACCTGCAGTAGTTTCATCAGGATTTTTTCTTTTATTGCGGTCCTTTTCTCCGTTGGTTGCGGTCACGGTGTTTATTCATCCAACGTGGGCGGGCCGGAATCCATCCCTCCGGCAGTTTCGGATCAGGCTACCCCTGTTTCCGCACAACCTTTGCCGTTGCCCCCTGCGAAAAAGCCTATCAGTTATGATGTGGGATCGGGATACGACTGCTCCTATCGGCATGATGTCCTCACTGAAGATGTTACCTGGAGCGGAAAAGTGCTGGTGCGTGGCGGACTGATCATTGCTTCCCAGGCAACCCTGAACATAAGGCCGGGTACCATTGTGTCTTTTGTCCCGGATCAGGATGGGACGATGGAAGGAGTCCTTCTGGTGCAGGGACGTATTGCAGCCGTGGGAAGTGCTGAAAAACCGATTATTTTCAAGGCTGCTGCTTCGAGTACCGTTCCCGGTTCCTGGCGGGGAATTATCGTCCTTGGCAGTGAAAAGCGGAATGTGTTTGAGTATTGTCGAATAGAAGGCGCTTCGGTTGGTATTGATGCCGTTTTCTCAACGGTATCCCAGGTCAATACGTCAATTGTTTCCTGCGGCACCGGCATTCGTCTCCAAAATTCATTGTTTCAGGCCTATGAGGGAAGGGTGTCCGGCTGCGCTCTGGGATATGCCCTGATCGACAGCGAATGCGATATCAGGGGCATTGCATGTACGGGCAATAACGTGGCGTTGTCTCTTGTTCGTGGTTCGTTGAGTCTGAAGGATTCTTCCTTTTCGGGCAATGCCGGTCGGGCGCTGGAAGCACAAAAAGCACAGGTAATGATTTCCGGTACATCATTTGACAAAAACAAGGTCGGCATTGTTTTTACTGATACCGAAGGAAGTATCGAATCCAGCGGAATAATTGAGAATCGTGAATATGGCATTCAGGTTTTCCAGTCTCGCGTGAAGATTTTCGGCAACCGGATTTATATGAATACCGGCGTGGGAATCATGATCGATACGGGCGGTTCCGCTGCCTGGGGCAATACCATTTCACTGAACGGACTGCATGATGTTTATAATGCCGGTACCGAAGATTTTCGTGCAATCGGCAACTGGTGGGGGGCATCGACCACCCGGCAAAAGCGGATCTACGACGTGACCGTCGACCCGGGCCGTGGCCAGGTGCTTACGCAGCCCGAACTTTCCGCTCCACCGGTGCGACATTACTGAATGACGACTGACTATCAATTCCGTTTTCCGGGTGTTTGAAAGGATTTCATGAAAACCTTTGTGCTGGATACCAATGTCCTTCTTCACGATCCGTTTGCCCTGTTCCGGTTCCAGGAAAACACTATCCTGATACCGATAACCGTTATCGAGGAAATTGACCGATTCAAGAAAGATATGAACGAAACCGGCCGCAATGCCCGCCACGTTTCCAGGATCCTGGATGAATTGCGCGAGAAAGGTTCCCTTTCATCGGGCATTACTCTTGAAAGCGGCGGACAACTGCGGGTTGCGCTGACCAACAGTGAAATGCTGCGTCTTATCCCGCCCGAACTGAGCGAACAGAAAGGTGATAACCGTATTCTGGCGGTGGCCGTGGAGGCAAAGAAGGAAAGCGGCCAGATGCGGGTAATCCTGGTCACAAAGGATACCAATCTTCGCATCAAGGCAGATGCCATAGGCCTCGACGCGGAAGACTACGAGTCGGACAAGGTCGATATTACGGAGCTCTATACCGGTTCGAGTGAAATCGAGGTCTCATCGGAAGCGGTGGATCGATTCTATGGGCAGGGTTGGGTTGAGGCGCCGGAGAATCTGCAACCGAACCAGTACGTGGTCATGCGTGATGCCGGCAATGCCTCTCATACCGCTCTGGCAAAATATCAAGCGGCCATGAACCGGCTTTCTCCCGTTATCAAAACGGGAAAAGAGGGTGTCTGGAGCATTCATCCCCGGAACCGTGAACAGGCCTGTGCTCTGGATGCCTTGCTGGATGATTCCATCAAGATCGTTACGCTTGTCGGCAAGGCCGGAACCGGCAAGACACTGTTGGCAATTGCCGCGGGTCTTCACAAAACGGCCGAAGAAAATGTCTATAATCGACTGCTGGTCTCCCGTCCGGTTTTTCCGATGGGCAAGGACCTCGGTTTTTTGCCCGGCGATATAGAGGAGAAACTGGCGCCGTGGATGCAGCCCATATTCGACAATGTCGAACTTCTGCTGAGCGGATACGAGGCTGAAAAACGTCATAGCAAAGGTTACCGGGAACTGATGGCGATGGGGATCCTTGAAATCGAGCCGCTGACCTATATTCGCGGTCGCTCCATACCGAACCAGTATCTCATTGTTGATGAGGCCCAGAACCTTACTCCGCACGAGATAAAAACCATTGTAACCAGGGCGGGAGAGGGAACCAAAATCGTGCTGACCGGTGATCCGTACCAGATCGACAACCCGTACGTTGATTCTTCGAGCAATGGATTAACATACCTGGTGGAACGGTTTAAAGGACAGGAGCTTTCCGCCCATATCACCATGATGAAAGGGGAGCGTTCAGCCCTTGCCGAACTGGCAGCCAACCTGTTGTAAAACAGCTGTTTCATGCCATGGTTATCAAAAACAATACTAAGAGAGGAGGGGGTACGTGCTTGACGGGTACCCCCTTGTTTTCCGATGAATCTGCTTGCCATTGAATCATCATGTGACGAGACCTCGGCCGCTGTCGTGCAAGACGGTACCCGGGTTCTCTCGAATATCATCGCTTCCCAGGAAGCCATTCATTCGGTCTACGGTGGCGTAGTGCCTGAAATTGCTTCCCGAAGGCACCTGGAAGTGGTTTTGCCTGTTGTCGAGGAGGCCCTTTCCAGGGCCGCTGTCTCTCTCGACTCCATTGAAGGGATTGCCGTAACGCAGGGACCGGGACTCGCGGGATCACTGCTGGTGGGTATTTCCATGGCAAAGGCGCTTGCCTATGCGCGAAACCTTCCCCTGGTCGGTATTCACCATATCGAGGGGCACCTTTTCGCATCTTTTCTCGAACACCGGATAACGTTTCCCTTTATTGCCCTGGTGGTTTCGGGTGGTCACACCCACTTGTACCGGGTTGACGGGGTCGGGAGATATACGACGCTTGGGCAGACTCGGGATGACGCGGCGGGCGAGGCCTTTGACAAGGTCGCCAAGATTATCGGCCTGCCGTACCCCGGCGGAGCACTCATCGATAAGCTGGCTTCCCGCGGCAATCCCGACAGTATAAGATTTCCACGGCCCCTCCTTCATGACGGAAGCTATAACTTCAGTTTCAGTGGTCTCAAAACAGCCGTGATGCAGTTCGTCCGTAAAAATCCCGTTCCTGCTGAAAGTGAGGCGCTTTATGATCTTTGCGCTTCATTCCAGGCCGCCGTCTGTGAAGTTCTGGTGGAAAAAACCAGGGCAGCGGTTCGGGATACCGGAATCGAACGACTGGTGGTTGCCGGTGGCGTTGCCTGCAACAGTGGATTGCGCTCTTCGATGAGCAGCTTTGCCCGTGAAGTCGGCATTGAACTGTATATTCCGTCTCCCGTTTTTTGTACCGATAATGCTGCCATGTTGGGCGTTCCGGCTGACTTCTATGTGCGCAACGGTATTTGCGATGGCCTGGGGCTTGATGCCAGAACCGTCTGGTCTCTTGACTCGCTCGCGGGCAGAATACGGTGATGATGAAATGATTGCGATACGGGCGAAAAAAAGACTTGGCCAGAATTTCCTCGTAGACGGCAATATTGTTGATGCGATAATCCGGGCCGCCCGGATCGGTGCTGACGAAAATGTGCTTGAAGTGGGGCCGGGGCAGGGTGCCCTGACATCCCGGCTCTGCGAGCAGGCTGCTCGTGTCGTTGCGGTGGAATGGGACCGTGAGCTCGTACCGCTGCTGCGTGAAAAGATCGGATCCAGTGATTCCTTCGAGGTGGTTCACGGTGATATCCTGCGTGTTGATTTTGGTGAATTGCTTGCGGTTGCCGAAAGTGAACTATGGAAGGTAGTGGCGAATCTTCCCTACAATATTTCTTCCCAGGTACTCTTCAAGTTTATTGACAACCGATCGTTTTTTTCCGAGTTGATCCTGATGCTCCAGAAGGAAGTGGGAGAACGACTTCTGGCCCCTCCCTCATGCAAGGATTACGGCATATTGACGGTACTGAGCCGGATGGTGTTCGACATCGAGAAAGTGTGCCTGGTAAAACCCACCTCGTTCCGGCCT
Organism: Geobacteraceae bacterium; assembly: GCA_040773465.1. Classification (GTDB taxonomy): domain Bacteria; phylum Desulfobacterota; class Desulfuromonadia; order Geobacterales; family Geobacteraceae; genus RPRC01. Next base: position 20,807 of record JAXGWF010000021.1, read on the forward strand.
GTTCCGAAAGTCGATTCGGTGGTGCTTCGCTTTCGGGTTCTTCCGGCAAACAGGTTTGCCGTAAATGATGAAAAGCTGTTTCGGATCCTGGTGAAGGCGTCTTTTTCCCAGCGACGCAAGACATTGTGGAACTGCCTGAAATCCGTTGAGCTTTTGACGGATGGCGAGATGCTCGAGCGTGTTTTCGAACAATCCGGGATTGAGCGGGGGAGGCGCGGAGAAACCCTTTCGCTGGAAGAGTTCGTTTTCTTGGCTAACACCGTTGATCGTTTGCGAGGAGAAAAATGCACGCTACTCTAGCGTGAGGCCGCCAGCAATTCCAATCGTATAGTTCCACGACCACTCCGGTTCAGGCCGATACTTTCCGGATTTTTTGCCAAGAGTGCCGTTCTGTCAAGTAATTTCAATGTGTAACAGCCAAGACTGCCGGTCATTTCAATCCCGGTGATTCCCGTTATCCTGTAAAGAATCAGTAAATTCTTAGAACGCGATAAAAAATTAATATTTTTTCAAGATCTTGTTTGACTTGCAATACGATTTGTTTTATATAGAGTGAGCATTGTAAAATATTTAAATTTATCAGATATCTTAACGTTTCTTTGTTATCACCAGCCCTTGTCATGCAGCTTCAGAAACCGTGGTCTCTGGCTGTTTCTGAGCCAAATTCAGAATTGCGAGTGTTTTGCAGATGCGGACTAATTCGAAAAATAACCCGATTGTCGACGCTTCTAAGAAAAATAGTAAGACCGCTGTTTCCACTTTTGGTGGACTGAATGTCTATTATGACGAAGTCCCCGTATCGATTTCCTGGGAGAGCCAGAAAGCCCGGCTGTTGTTCTGTTGTCTTCTTGTTACATCAAATCAGTGGGTTCATCGACAAAAGATAATTGATGCGGTATGGCCAGGTTGTTCGCCTGCCTCGGGAGAAAAGAATTTCAAAACTACGCTCAGTCGCCTGCGAAAGTCTTTTTCAGCTATTCGCGGGCTTACGCCGGTTCTTGCCCAAGGGGAAGCCATTCGCCTGAATTACCTGGATATCGCGGTTGATGCGAGTGAATTCAGGACAAGTGCAACCCAGGGCATCAAGCTCCTGGTCCGGGGGGAGATCCCGTCTTCGCGAAAATACCTGGAGGCGGCACAGGATCTTTATCTCGGTGATTTTCTGCCGGAAGAGCCCAACAACAGCTTCATTTCATCAGCTCGACTCGAATATGCCGAAATTTATGCGTCCGTGATCAAATCGCTCGAGAAAAGTTATCTGCTGGAGGGCAACATGGATGCGCTGGAAATTTTTTCTCTGCTGAAAAATGTCCCTTCCCTGAACCTGCCGTGTGAGTAAGGCATTGTAATCGGGCTATTCACGCGTTCAAAAATTTCTTCCCTATTCATGAAAAACCATCCAATTTCAAGGCTCTTTCTCTTATAGGGTTTTCTTTGTAAAAAGTATTTATGATTTTGCATCCCGTCTATGAACATCTCCGGAATTTCTCCACGCATTCCCGGTTTTGACGATGATCACCGCTGATGCCTGATATTCGTAATATTCCTTGATGCTGATAAGCATTTTAAGTATACTCAATAAGTTTCTGTATTAATTTGGTCCCTGGAACGGAGGTTTCCCTGTGATTGATTTTCTTGGTGATTGGAAAAGAAGCTGCTATTGCGGTGCGCTGACCGCGAATGACATAGGAAAAGAAGTTATACTGATGGGTTGGGCACTGAGACGTCGCGACCATGGCGGTCTTATCTTCGTGGATCTGCGCGACCGTGACGGACTCGCCCAGATCGTGTTTGATCCCGAGGTGAATGTTGAGGCACACCGCAAAGCGGAAAGCATTCGCAATGAATATGTTCTTGCGGTCAAGGGAAAAGTTGCGCCCCGACCTGAAGGAACCGTCAATCCGTCATTGAAGACCGGCGCGATTGAAGTTATCGTAACGGAATGCAAAATGCTCAACCGTTCCAAGGCCCTGCCGTTTACCCTCGATGAGCACGTCGAGGTTGCCGAAAACATCAGGCTCAAGTACCGCTACCTTGACCTTCGCCGTCCCGCACTGCGTGACAACCTTCTTCTCAGATCAAAGGTGACCGGTATTACCCGTGAGTATCTGGTGGAAAACGGTTTTGTCGAAGTTGAAACGCCTTATCTTTCCAAGTCTACCCCGGAGGGCGCCCGCGATTTCCTGGTGCCGTCGAGAATCAACCAGGGACAGTTTTATGCATTGCCCCAGTCACCGCAGCTCTACAAACAGATCCTGATGGTATCCGGGTTCGATCGGTATTACCAGGTCGTTCGCTGCTTTCGCGATGAAGACCTTCGTGCCGACCGTCAGCCGGAGTTCACCCAGATCGACTGCGAGATGTCTTTCGTGGACCGTGAAGATGTCATAGGGGTCATGGAGGCACTGATTGCGAAAATTTTCAAAGAGGCAAAGGGGGTTGACGTTGAACTTCCCATGTCCCGCATGAGATATAGTGAAGCGATTCGTCGCTTCGGCGTCGATAATCCAGATATCCGTTTCGGTCTTGAACTGGTCGAGCTTTCCGACATCGTCGCCAAGACCGGCTTCAAGGTATTTGCCGATGTCGTTGCCTCGGGTGGCATCGTAAAAGGGATTAATGCCAAGGGCTGTTCGGGGTTGTCGCGAAAGGAAATTGATGAGCTGACCGAGTTCGTCAAGATTTATGGGGCCAAGGGGCTGGCTTATGTTAAGATGACGGCCGAAGGGTGGCAGTCGCCTATCGCGAAGTTCTTCACGTCTGATGAAATCAAGACAATTGATGCCGCTTTCGGCGCTGAGGAAGGCGATCTCCTGCTCTTCGTTGCTGACAAGCCGAAAATAGTTAATGATTCCCTGGGAAGGTTGCGGAATCGTCTGGCGCAGATTCTGAAGCTAATAAATGATGATACGTACCGTTTCGTGTGGATAACCGATTTTCCCCTTCTTGAGTGGGATGACGAAGAAAAACGGTGGGTTGCGGTACATCATCCCTTTACCGCACCGATGGATGAAGACCTCGAATTCCTCGAGTCCGACCCCGGGAGATGCCGCGCCAAGGCTTACGACCTCGTTCTGAACGGCAATGAGATCGGCGGCGGAAGTATTCGCATCCACCAGGAAAAAATACAGTCGAAGATGTTCCGCATGCTGGGAATTAACGAAGAAGACGCCCGCGCCAAATTCGGTTACCTGCTTGATGCCTTGGAATATGGAACGCCGCCACATGGCGGGATAGCGTTTGGCATGGATCGCCTAATCATGCTCATGATCGGCAGCGACTCCATCCGCGACGTAATTGCGTTCCCGAAGACTCAGAAGGGGGCGTGCCTCATGTCCGAGGCTCCTTCTTCAGTCGAAACGAAACAACTCAGGGAATTGGGCCTGAAACTGACGGTCAAGTAGCTGAACGTGAGCTAAGAAGGCGTTGTATCAACATCTTCAGGCGGTATCCCGGAGAGTCGCCCGGTCTGGCGCAGGGCTTCGTAGAGTACGATTCCGGTGGCAGTTGCCAGGTTGATGCTGCGGACCTTACCGAAGATGGGAATCCTGATGGCCGTATCGGGGTTGCAACGGAGCAGGTCTTCCGGCAACCCTGCTGTTTCTTTGCCAAAGACGAGGAAGTCGCCTTCTTCGAACTTCACATCAACGTAAGACCGGCATGCTTTTTTGCTGGTATAGAAATACCTGCCCTTCGGGAAGGCCGACTTTAATTCGTCGAGAGTTGCCCAGTACCGTATGTCGACTTCCTTCCAGTAGTCGAGACCGGCACGTTTGAGCGTTTTGTCATCGGTTGAAAAACCCAGCTTTCCGACAAGGTGGAGTATCGAGCGGGTTGCACCGCAGAGCCGTGCGATATTTCCCGTGTTCGGTGGAATTTCCGGTTCGACCAGTACGATGTTGAATGGTTTGAAGTGTATCATTTCCGTGTGCCTGCCGTTCTGCGGGGTTATTGATGTGGAGAAATCATATAGCTGAAAACTCCCGAAAGGGCAAGAGTTCGTGAGGATTTATTGCTTGACAAAATTATTCCCATGTCTTTATACTCCAAAACTTTCGATACTGGAATAGGTGAACGTTTATGAGAATCAGGGTTGAAGGGTTAACCGACGCTCCGCTGGTGCTGTCGGCCCGGGAGCCCATAGTCGATTATCCCGCTCTTGTGGAAGCGCAGGAAGACGGTGATTGCACGTTTCTGGAACCCTTGCAGCTTGATTTCACTGTCGAGAAAGGGTTCGGGCATATCCGGGTACATGGTCGAGTTGCCACACGGGTTCGCCTGGCGTGTTCCCGTTGTCTTGTCGATTATGATACGGATCTGGTTAGTACGTTTACCGTTTTTTATACTAAATCATCGGAAATGCCGGTTGAAGAAGAAGTGGCCCTGACCGAGGAGGACCTCGTTTCGGCCCCTTATGATGGTGACTATATTGATTTCACCAGTGAAATTGAAGAGCAGGTGCTTTTGGAAATTCCTTACAAACCCCTTTGTCATGATGATTGCAAGGGACTCTGCGCTAAATGCGGAGCCGATCTGAATGCCGGCGATTGCGGTTGTGAACGCTCGGGTTCCGGATTTGCCTTTAGTGCCTTGAAAAACTTTAAAGTAAAAAGATAGAAGGAGAACCAGAGAATGGCCGTTCCAAAGAAAAAGACATCCAAGTCACGTAAAAATATGAGAAGGGCTCACGATTTTCTTACTGCCCCCAGCGTGTCGGTCTGCCCCCAATGCAAGGCTCCCAAGCTGCCACACCGGGTTTGTCTTTCCTGTGGTACCTATAAGGGCAGGGAAGTCTTGAAGGCAGAGGATCTTTGATTCTCGCGCGACTGATACCAAGCATGGACAAACCGGGTGGTAATCTATGAGAGTTGCCGTTGACGGAATGGGCGGGGATAATGCTCCTGTTTGCGAAGTAGAGGGTGCTGTTGCTGCCGCGCGTGAATTCGGGATTGCCGTCACACTGGTGGGAAACAGTGAGCTATTGCATCAGGAACTTGCGAAGCATGACTGCAGCGGGCTGGATATTTCCGTAGCCCACGCAAGCGAAGTCGTGGGCATGCATGATTCGGCTTCCGACGCGATACGGAGAAAGAAAGATTCTTCCATACGCGTTGCTTTCGAACTGGTGAAACAGGGTAAAGCCGATGCCGTCGTCAGTGCCGGAAATTCCGGCGCCACCATGGCAGCCGGCATGTTCCTGCTCGGCAGGCTGAAAGGTATTGACCGTCCCGCCATTGCCACCTTTTTTCCTACTTTGCGCGGGAGAACGCTTGTCCTTGATGTGGGCGGTAACGTAGATTGCAAGCCGCAGCATCTTGTCCAGTTCGCCGTGATGGGAGAGGTATACACCAAGTATTTCCTGGGCACGCAGAGTCCCAAGGTTGGCCTTCTTTCCAATGGAGAAGAGGAAAGCAAGGGAAATGAGCTGACGCGTGAAAGCCATGCTTTTTTACGCGGTGTACCCTTCTACATCGGGTATGTGGAAGGACGTGATGTTTTCAACGGAACCGTCGATGTTGTTGTCTGTGACGGCTTTGTCGGTAACGTGGTGTTGAAGATTTCCGAAGGTCTTGCCGAGGCCGTGGGAAAAATGCTGAAGGATGAAATCAAGCAGAGCATTCTTTCTATGCTGGGTTATTTATTTGTTAGACGTGCATTCAAGAACTTTCGCAAGAAGGTTGATTATTCTGAGTATGGCGGCGCTCCACTTCTGGGCATCAATGGTGTTGGCATGATCTGCCATGGTGGCTCCAGCGTGAAAGCGATTAAAAATGCCATCCGATTTGCCCATGATTACGCTCAAAAGGGTGTAAATCAGAAGATGGCGGAAAAGCTGAAACAATATATTACGGACAGCAAACAGCAAAGGGAGATTCTGAACGACCAGGCTGTTGGCTGAGAAGGTGGCAAGAATGGCTCATGCTCGCATTACGGGAACCGGTTCGGCGGTTCCGGAAAAGGTATTAACCAATGCTGACCTGGAAAAGATGGTTGATACGACGGATGAGTGGATTACGACACGTACCGGTATCAAGGAGCGGCGCATAGCCGCGGAGGGCGAGTGCACCTCGACGTTTGCAACTGCTGCCGCCGAAAAGGCCCTTGAGATGTCGGGCGTGTCTGCTGAAGAGCTTGACCTGATTATAGTGGCTACTGTTACGCCGGATTTTCCTTTCCCTTCAACAGCATGCCTGGTACAGAAAAATTTGAAAGCGACAAAAGCCGCGGCGTTTGATATTTCCGCTGCCTGTTCAGGTTTTCTCTATGCCATTTCAGTGGTTGAAAAGTTCATCAAGACCGGAGCCGTTGCGAAAGCCTTGGTTGTCGGCGCCGAGACGCTGACCCGCATTACCGATTGGACGGACAGAAACTCCTGTGTCTTGTTCGGTGACGGTGCCGGCGCCGTTATCCTGGAGGCCTCCGATAAAGAAGGGGGCGTTCTGTCGACGCACATACATTCTGACGGTTCCTATTGGGAACTGCTTCATCAGCCGGCCTGTGGGAGCCGAAATCCCGCGGATCACCGGGTTATCGACGAGCGACTTACCTTTATAAAAATGCAGGGGAACGAGGTGTTCAAGCTTGCGGTACGGGCAATGGAAGATGCCGCGAATGAAGCACTATCGGCAAACAGTATTTCCAATGAGGATATCGACCTGTTTATTTCTCACCAGGCAAACCGTCGCATCATCGATGCCATTGCCAAAAGGCTGAACCTTACTAAGGAGCAGGTTTTTATTAACCTGGAACGGTACGGCAATACCTCGGCCGCATCAATACCTATCGCCCTCGACGAGGCCAATAGGGCGGGTAGGGTAAAGAACGGCGACCTGGTTCTGCTCGACTCTTTCGGCGGGGGGCTTACCTGGGCATCAGTAATAATGCGCTGGTAATTGTATAGGAGGATTTGCATGGAGGTGTTTGCATTCCTGTTTCCCGGCCAGGGATCCCAGTATCCCGGCATGGGCAAGGAATTGGCAGAGAATTTCGCTGTTGTTCGACAGACTTTCGAAGAAGCGGACGATGCTCTGTCGACCAAACTTTCGCGTATTTGTTTCGAGGGACCCGAGAGTGATCTCCTCCTCACTGAAAACACACAACCGGCATTACTTGCCACAAGTATAGCGTTTTTGCGCCTGCTTTCCGCCGAGACCGGCTTGAAACCGGTTTTCCTCGCCGGTCATTCTCTTGGAGAATACTCCGCGCTTGTCGCCGCCGGATCTCTGGATTTCTCTGAAGCACTGCGAACCGTTCGATCTCGCGGTTGTTTCATGCAGGAGGCCGTGCCGGTCGGGACCGGAGCCATGGCCGCCGTTCTTGGAGTCGAGGCCGAGATTGTCGCAGAAATATGCCGGGAAGCTGCTCAGGGTGAGATTGTAGTTCCGGCGAACTTCAACTGCCCGGGGCAGATTGTCATCTCCGGTCACGCCACGGCCGTGAACCGCGCTGTTGAGATTGCCAAGGAACGTGGCATCAGAAAGGTCCTGCCCCTGCCGGTCAGTGTTCCTTCTCATTGCAGCTTGATGACATCCGCCGGCGAGAAACTTGCCGCTGTAATCGATACCGTCAGTGTCAAGCAGCTGCAGGTTCCCGTGGTCAGCAACGTCGAGGCGAGACCCTACAGCGAGGCTGAACGGGTTAAAGAACTGCTCGTAGCGCAGATCAGCTCTCCCGTGCTTTGGGAGTCGTCGGTTAAGGAAATGGCGGCACAGGGCGTGACCAGCGTCGTCGAGGTCGGGCCGGGCAAGGTTCTTTCAGGTCTTGTAAAGAAAATAGACAGGAATCTCACGTTGAATCATTTTGATACGCTTGACGGGTTCAAAAAAATTATCGGGGAGGTCACATGAGCCTGAAAGGTAAGAAAGCTCTCGTAACGGGGGCTTCCAGGGGCATCGGCAAGGCAGTTGCCATGAAACTGGCCGCCGAGGGAGCCGAGGTGATCGTTACCGCGACCTCACTTGAGCGGGCGCAAAAGACCGCGGACGCTATTGCAGCGCTTGGCGGGAAGGCCGTTCCGGTGAAAGTCGATGTCGGAATTCCGTCTGATGTCGAAGCCCTGTTCAAGGTTGTTGTCGAAGAGTTCGGATCCCTCGATATCCTCGTTAATAATGCCGGGATAACCCGTGACGGCTTGCTGATGCGGATGAAAGACGAGGAGTGGGACAGTGTTCTCGATATTAACCTCAAGGGGACTTTTCTCTGTACGCGTGAAGCCGTCAAGTTGATGGCCAAGGCTAAAAGCGGTCGAATCGTGAATGTCGCCTCGGTCGTCGGAGAAATGGGTAACGTGGGTCAGGCCAATTATTGTGCGAGCAAGGCCGGTATCATCGGCTTCACCAAGGCGGTAGCCAGAGAATACGCCAAGCGGAATATTACGGTGAATGCGGTGGCGCCTGGCTTCATAGAGACCGATATGACCGGCGTTCTTTCAGAATCCGTAAGGGATGAGTTGTTGAAACAGATACCGGTAAACCGGTTCGGCGCACCGGAAGATATTGCCCATGCGGTCTATTATCTCGTTTCCGAGATGGGAAGTTATGTTACCGGGCAGGTTATATCGGTTAACGGCGGCATGTACATGTAGTAACATAAAAATGCCGAAGTTACGGTAAAGTCTGATTTTTTGCCCGGTCACCGAAATTTTCTCATGATCGGCGCCACAACAGGGTATGAATGAATTTTGTTTACATTCAAAAATACCTTTTGCAATTTTTAAATTTCATGTTAATAAGCAGAACAAGTATAAGGTTTGTAAAACCGAAAAATGCCAATTACTCAAATGGAGGTACAGTACATGTCGTCTATTGACAAAAGGGTTAAAGAGATTGTTGCCGAACAACTTGGAGTAGATGAAGCTCAGGTTACCGGTGAGGCTTCTTTCATGGATGATCTCGGCGCCGATTCCCTTGACACGGTGGAACTCGTCATGGCCCTTGAAGAGGAATTCGATATCGAAATTTCGGATGAGGACGCTGAGAAGATTGTAACCGTTCAGGATGCAATCGACTATATTGCGGATCATACCTAACGGATAGATTTCACCGTCGTTGGGCAGTATCCGCGGAAGGTCGAAATGCGCCCGGGTTACTGGAGTCTTGGTGGTGCGGCAGGCTCTACCTTTACTGATGAACGATGGTATCGGACAGTTACATATCGGATGGTGGAAAGAAGGGGGAGCGTATCCCCCTTTCTTTCCGTTACTACTTCTTGTCAGCTCCCGAGGGGGAGTACGTAAGTAGTGAGGAGCCTGTTTTTATGAGAAGAGTCGTCGTAACGGGAGTTGGTATCGTATCGCCCCTGGGTACAGGGAATCAGAAAAACTGGGATGCGCTCGTCGCCGGCAAATCCGGTGTCAATAAAATCACACGGTTTGACGCATCCGAATTTCCCGTGCAGATTGCCGGCGAGGTAAAGGATTTCAATCCAGAGGATTTCATCGAAAAAAAAGAAATCAAGAAGATGGATCTTTTCATCCAGTACGCACTGGGTGCGGCCCACTACGCAATGCAGGATTCGGGCTTACAGATTACCGAAGAAAACGCGACTCGGGTAGGTGTTCTGGTTGGAGCCGGATTGGGAGGGTTGCCGACCATTGAAAAATACCACCTTGCTCTCCAGGAAGGCGGTTACCGGAAAATATCCCCGTTTTTTATTCCCATGCTCATAACGAATCTGGCTCCCGGTCACATTTCGATCAGATACGGCGCCAAGGGGCCGAATGTTTCTTCCGTTTCGGCTTGCGCCACCGGCACCCATTCAATCGGTGACGCCTATCAAATCATCCGACGCGGCGACGCCGACGCGATGATTGCCGGGGGAACCGAATCTACGGTTACTCCGCTGGCTATCGGCGGTTTTACCGTGATGAAAGCCCTCTCGACCCGGAATGACGACCCTGCCGGTGCTTCCCGTCCTTTTGAAAAAAACCGTGACGGATTTATTCTTGCCGAAGGATCGGGCATTCTCGTTCTTGAAGAATACGAAGCTGCCAAAAAACGGGGCGCAAAAATTTATGCGGAGATTCTCGGTTACGGCATGACTGGTGATGCGTATCATCTTACGGCTCCCGCCCCGGATGGTGAGGGCGCCGCCCGGTGCATGAAGATGGCGCTCGACAATGCCGGCATCAACCCGGATCAGGTTGAACTGATCAATGCCCACGGAACATCGACGTATTTCAATGATTACTACGAGACCCTAGCGATTAAGTCGGTATTCGGCGAGCATGCGAAAAAGCTCATGGTGACGTCATCCAAATCCATGACCGGCCATCTTCTCGGTGCCGCAGGGGGGGTTGAGGCTGCTTTAACCCTCATGACCATGGAAAAAGGGGTTGTCACCCCTACGATCAATTATCAGGAACCCGACCCTGACTGCGATCTTGATTTCGTCCCGAATATCGCCCGGGAGGCTACGGTTACCTGTGCCTTGTCCAATTCCTTCGGCTTTGGCGGAACCAACGCAACGCTCCTTTTCAAGAAGATTTGAGGCAGAAAGTATGATAGTACTTGGTAGTGATCACGGTGGCTTCGAGCTCAAGGAGGCGGTAAAGGCGCTTCTGATAGAGCGCTCCATAACCGTTGAGGACCTGGGCACCGATAATGGAAATTCGGTTGATTATCCCGATTTTGGTGAGCGTGTTGCCCGCAAGGTTTCAAGGGGGGAAGCCGAAAAAGGTGTCCTCGTGTGTGGAACCGGCATCGGTATGTCGATAGTTGCCAACAAGTTTCCGGGGGTTCGGGCTGCACTGGTCGCGGACACCTATACGGCAAAAATGGCCAAACAGCATAATAATGCAAACATCCTTGTTCTCGGCGGTCGTGTCATTGATGAAAACGAGGCCCGTGAAATGGTCGAAACCTGGCTTGACTCCGATTTTGAGGGTGGACGTCATCAGGCACGTCTGGACAAGATTACCGCGCTTGAAAAGGAATTGTACCGGTAGCTGTTATTATCGTGCCGATACTGATGTCTATATTACGCAACTGAGTCAAGATCACCTACGGGACTTTGCAAGGTCCCGTTTGCTTTTGCACTACAGTGAAGGAGATAGCGATGTCCATACTCGAAACGTTTGATCCGCAAGTTGCACGGGCAATACGCCTGGAAACGGAACGGGAAGAATACAACCTGGAGCTGATTGCCTCGGAAAACTTCGTGTCTGAAGCGGTCATGGCGGCACAGGGATCCGTAATGACCAACAAGTACGCGGAAGGATATCCCGGAAAGCGCTACTATGGAGGTTGCAGCCAGGTTGATGTGGTGGAAAACCTGGCAATCGAGCGCGCCAAGGAACTGTTCGGCGCGGATCATGTCAATGTGCAGCCGCACTCGGGTTCTCAGGCGAATATGGCGGTATATTTCTCCGTGCTCAAGCCTGGTGATACCATCCTCGGCATGAATCTTTCCCACGGTGGCCACCTGACCCATGGCAGTCCGGCCAATTTTTCGGGCAAACTTTTTAATGTTGTTTTCTATGGTGTTTCATCGGACACGGAAGTGATCGACTATGACGAAGTTGCACGTTTGGCACGGGAGAGCCGTCCGAAGATGATCGTGGTCGGCGCAAGCGCCTACCCGCGCATTATCGATTTTGCCCAATTCAGGAAAATCGCCGATGAAGTCGGCGCCGTCATCATGGTGGATATGGCGCATATCGCGGGCCTCATTGCGGTGGGACTTCATCCCAGCCCGGTGCCCCATGCGGAATTCGTAACCACGACTACTCACAAAACCCTGCGCGGTCCCCGGGGCGGGATGATTCTCTGCCGTGAAGAGTATGCCAAGGTTCTCAATTCCAATATTTTCCCCGGCATCCAGGGTGGACCGCTCATGCATGTGATTGCGGCCAAGGCGGTAGCTTTTAAGGAGGCGCTGGAGCCGGAATTCAAAACCTACCAGCAGCAGATTGTCAAGAATGCCAAGGCGCTGGCCGATGCCCTGATGGCCCAGGGTTTCCGCCTCGTTTCAGGAGGTACCGATAATCACCTGATGCTGGTCGATCTTACCGCCACTGGCCTGACCGGCAAGATCGCGGAAGAGGCCCTTGATAGGGCAGGCATCACCGTTAACAAGAATACCATTCCCAACGAGACCCGCTCTCCCTTTGTCACCTCGGGGATCCGCATAGGTACGCCGGCGGCGACAACCCATGGTCTCAAAGAGGCTGAAATGGTGCAAGTGGCCGGATTCATTGCCGATGCTTTGAAGAATACCGGAAACGAAAGTGAATTGCAGCGCATCAAGGGAGAGGTCAATACCCTTATGAAAAAATTCCCTCTCTATGCGCACCGCCTGGCCTGATGGCCTGCGTCGGGAGATTAGGAAAGGGGGCGATGAAATCATCGTCCCCTTTTTTTCTTGAAAATCACTCCTGATTCGTTTAAAAACGATCGATAGCATATGCATTTTTAATGCAACGGAATTTTTACCGATTTCTCTTGAGCCGGGAGCTTTCAGAAGTCGAAAGGTTTTGATGCTTCGAAATTCTATCGTGCGGTTATCAGGGAGGCTCGAACAATGTATTGCAGAAATTGCGGCAAGGAAGTGGCTGATCAGGCGGTAATGTGTGTGTCGTGTGGCGTGCCGCCAAAAAAGGGTAATAGTTACTGCCAGAACTGCGGTGCTGAAACCCTGCCTGCCGCGGAAGTTTGTACGAAGTGCGGAGTCAGGCTCGCCAAAGGTGATGTTGAGGGTAAGGATTGGCTGACAACGCTTCTGCTGTGCATCTTTCTGGGCGGTCTTGGTATCCACCGGTTCTATACCGGGCATACGGTAATCGGCATAATCCAACTGCTGACGTTTGGCGGGTGCGGCATCTGGTACATTATCGACCTGATCCTCATCGTTGTCGGATCTTTCAAGGACGCATCCGGAAACCCGCTCGCCAGAAAGTTATAAGGGAGGAAAGGAATGCGATTTCTTCGGCCGGTTGTTTTGATCTTCGCTGCTGTTGTTTTCTTTGTCGTACCCACGGCGTTTTTTCAAGATGGTCACTCGCTTTGCCTGTTTCAGAACCTGTTCGGGGTCGAGTGCCCGGGGTGCGGCATGACGCGGGCACTCTCCGCCCTGGGGCATGGCGACTACCTTGCGGCTCTCCAGTTCAATAGCTTGGTGCTCGTTGTCGCACCGCTCCTGCTCTTTGTATTTTTACGGACAATTCTCGAGGAGCTTGCCGAGATTATCGATATCATACGTTACGGAAGGTTCGGCGGATAGTCAGGGACAATCCGGCGTTTTGTCTGTGATGTGACAGGCCCTTTTTACCGTGATGCAGGGAAGGATGGAAGATATGGATACGAAGCGTATCAACTGTGCCGCCATTCCCCAGACGGCTGTCAAGGTAGTGACTGACCCGGCACAATTTTTCAGGGATATACCGAAAACCGGCGGTTATATCGAGCCGTTGGTGTTCATGGTGATCATGGGGGCGGCAAGCGGTGTGCTCGTCGGACTTCTTCAGGCAATTTCCCACATCTTGGGTCTCAACCTGTTTTTCGGCAGCCAGTTAGGTTTGAGCGCCCTTATTATAATGCCGATCATGTACGCAGTCGTTTTTGCCATCTTCGGTTTCGTTATGGCGGCCATACTGTTCGTGATTTGGAAACTCATGGGGTCACGTGAGTCATACGAGACCGCGTATCGTTGTACTGCCTGCCTTTCGGCTCTTGCTCCCATCGCTGCCGTGCTAAACGTTATTCCCTACCTGGGCGGGGCGCTTGCCCTGATTATCGGAACGTATTACCTTGTAACAGCCAGTGTGCAGACCCATGGAATTCCGTCGCAAAAGGGGTGGCTGGTGTTCGGTATCCTCGCGGCGATCTTCATAGTTTTCAGCGTTAGTGCGCAGATTACGGCGCGTCGGTTCGCCAGGAACATGGAACAGGCCACGGAGTCCTGGAAGAATGCCGCCGATGAAATGCAGAAGGCAGCTGAAGAGATGCAAAAAAGGATGGAGGAAGAGATGGAGAAGCACCGCAAGTCGCTTCCTCCGGCGGAGTAGGTATACGGCATCCTGCCTGAACATAATTTTTTCGGAGGCAGGATGAGCATTTTGGAAATATCAGGGTAGCGTAATCAGGCCCCCGATTTCGTCGGGGGCCTGATGTCGTTTTGGAATGGAAGAAGCGGCATGCCGGTTTCGTTCAATCCCTTGATTTTTTCTTTCGCAGGTATTCCATCCGTTCGAGTATATATTTTTCATAGCCGTGACCTGCCGGTCGATAGAACTTTTTGCCTTTCAGGCGGTCCGGCAGGTATTCCTGTTCCACATATCCTTCCTTGTAATCGTGTGCGTACTTGTATCCCTTGTGATACCCCAACTCCTTCATCAACCGGGTGGGGGCGTTGCGTACATGGAGGGGGACGGGCAGTGCACCGCTTTTCCGGACTTCCGCGAGCGCTTCGTCGATACCGATATACGATGCGTTCGATTTTGGGGCGGTTGCCAGGTAGGTGGCCGCCTGTCCGAGGATAATCCTTCCTTCCGGCATGCCCACGAACTGGAACCCCTGGAGTGCGGCCGTCGCCACCTGGAGGGCACGGGGGTCGGCGTTGCCGATGTCTTCCGAGGCGAGAATGACCATGCGTCGCAGGATGAACAGAGGATCCTCGCCGGCTTCCAGCATGCGGGCGAGCCAGTAGAGAGCGCCGTCCGGGTCGCTTCCTCGCATGGATTTGATGAATGCGGAAATTACATTATAGTGTTCTTCGCCTCCCTTGTCGTATAAGAGCGGCTTTTTTTGCACTGCTTCCCGTGCGGCAGCGAGGTCGATGGTTTCGGTGCCGGCCAGCCTGGCGGCCGTTTCCAGGGTGTTCAGGGCGATCCGGGCATCCCCCTCTGCCTGGTCGGCGATGAACGAGAGCGCTTCATCGTCCAACGACAAACCGGTTTCACCCAGTCCCCGCTCCTTGTCAACCAGGGCGGTCCCGATAATGTCCTCGATATCTTCTTTATCCAACGGATTGAGTACCAGTACCTTGCACCGGGAAAGCAATGGGGTGATCACTTCAAAGGAGGGATTTTCCGTGGTGGCGCCGATAATGGTCAGGAGCCCCTTTTCAACATAAGGAAGAAAGGCATCCTGCTGGGCCTTGTTGAACCGGTGGATTTCATCCACGAACAGAATGGTCCTCCTGCCGCTGGTCTTGAGTTCTTCTTCGGCATCCTTGACTATCTGCCGCAGATCCTTGACGCCTGAAAGAATCGCCGAGAAGAAGATGAAATGGGAGCGCGTGGCATTGGCAACGATTCGCGCCAAGGTTGTCTTGCCCGATCCCGGTGGCCCCCAGAGGATCAGGGATGAAATCCGGTCTGTCTCTATCAGTCGACGCAGCAATTTGCCGGCGCCGAGCAGGTGCTCCTGGCCTTTGAATTCGTCAAGACTTCTCGGGCGCATCCGTTCGGCCAACGGCGCCTGTTCCTTTTCAATGGTCATCAATTGTCCTTTATTTTCCGAGTGCTCTGTATTTAGCGGGAAATGGGTTTGCCCTTGCGCTGCTTTATCAGGCAGGCCTCTCCCGTTACGTTTTGCAGACAGGGGGACGGTGGTTGCCGTTGGTCTTCCTTTCCTTGCGTTCGATGGTGACCGGTGAAACGTTCCAGATATCGCTTGCATATTCTGCAATTGACCTGTCGCTGGAGAATTTGCCCATCCCTGCTGTTGACAGGATCGAACGGCGTGTCCATTCCTCCCGGTTTCGATAGGTTCGAGCCACCTCTTCCTGGCAGCGTACGTAGTCTTCATAGTCGGCAAGCACCAGGTACGGGTCTCCCTGGTTGAGCAGGGAGTCGATCAACGGTTTGAAGATGTCGGGGGTGTCGGGGGTGAAATATCCATGGGCAATCATGTCGAGCACCTGCTTCAGCTCCCGGTTCCGGTTGTACAATTCGCGCGGATTGTAGCCACGTGCTTTCAACGCCGCAACCTCGTCGGCCTTGAGTCCGAACAGGAAGAAGTTTTCCACGCCGATTTCTTCCATGATTTCGATGTTCGCCCCGTCAAGGGTACCGATGGTGAGCGCGCCGTTCAGGGCGAATTTCATGTTGCCGGTTCCCGACGCTTCGGTGCCGGCCGTTGATATCTGCTCGGAAAGGTCGGCCGCGGGGATGATCCGTTCGGCCATGGTGACGCCGTAATTGGCGAGAAATACCACCTTGATGCCGTCCCGTATTTCCTGATCGTTGTTGATCGTTTCCGCCACGGCGTTTGCCAGGGTTATGGTGAGCTTGGCAACCTGGTAGGAAGGAGCGGCCTTTCCGCTGAAGATGAACGTCCTCGGGGTGAATTCGCGATCGGCGGCGGATTTGATCCTGTTATAAAGGGTAACAATGTGCAGGATGTTCAGGATCTGCCGCTTATACTCGTGGAACCTTTTTATGTGGCAGTCGAACAATGCGTCGGCAGAAACCACCAGGTTGATTTTTTCCTCAATGTAATGGGCCAGGTTTTCCTTGTTTTTTCGTTTCATTGCCTGCCATTGTGCGGTGAAATCGGGATCTTCAGCCAGTGGGCGAAGCTTTTCGAGTTCCGTCAGGTTGGTAATCCAACCGCTGCCTATGTGCTCGCTGATGAGTGATGCAAGGCTTGGGTTTGCCTTTTTCAGCCAACGGCGTTGGGTTATGCCATTGGTCTTGTTGCTGAATTTCTCCGGGTACATCTCGTAAAAATCACGGAATACGTCCTCTTTCAGAATTTCCGTATGGAGGCGGGATACGCCGTTTATCGCATGACAGCCCACGATGGCGAGGTTCGCCATTCTCACTTTCTTTTCCGGTCCTTCTTCGATGAGTGACATGCGCCTGACCCGTTGCAGGTCATCGGGGAAACGGGTCCGGACTTTATCAAGAAACTTTTCGTTGATCAGGTAGATAATTTCCAGATGGCAGGGAAGGATCTTGCCGATGAGCCAGACCGGCCATTTTTCCAGGGCTTCAGGCAGGACGGTATGGTTGGTGTAGGCAAAGGTTCGTACGGTTATGTCCCAGGCGGTATCCCAGTCGAGCCGCTCATGACAGGTAAGCAGCCGCATCATTTCGGGGATTGCCAGGGCGGGGTGGGTGTCGTTCAGCTGGATCGCGACCTTTCCAGGGAGTAGCCGCAGGTCATCGTACTTTTTCTTGAACCGGTAGAGGATGTCCTGTATGGTTGCCGAAGAAAGAAAGTATTCTTGTTTTACGCGGAGTTCCTTGCCTTCTTTAACCTGGTCGGGCGGGTAGAGAACCTTGGAGATATTCTCCGTGAGCATCTTTTTTTCCAGGGCTTCCAGGTATTTCCCTTCAATGAAGAAATGCAGATCGAATTCACGGGTGGATTTCGCGCTCCAGAGGCGCATGGTGTTGACCACGTCGTTGCCGTAACCGGGAATCGGTACGTCGTAGGCCATGGCCATGACATCTTCCGTGTCTATCCAGCACTTGAGCTCCTTGCCGTTTGCATCATGTCTTGTTACCATTTTGCCGTAGAACTTTATCGGGTGCAGGTGCTCATTGCGGCTGAACTCCCAGGGATTGTCATAACGCAGCCAGTTGTCGGGAACCTCCACCTGTGATCCGTCGACGATCTTCTGCATGAAGATCCCATACTCGTAGCGGATTCCGTAGCCGTAGGCCGGAATCGAGAGGGTTGCGAGGGAGTCGAGAAAGCATGCGGCCAGTCTGCCGAGACCGCCGTTTCCGAGGCCGGCTTCCCATTCCAGATCTTCCAGGCACTCCAGGTTCAGGTCCAACTCCATGAGCATTTCTTTCCATTCTTCCACCAACTCGAGGTTTATCAGACTGTTTCCCAGGAAACGCCCCATCATGAATTCCATGGAGATGTAGTAAACCCGCTTGGCATCCTGGTCATAGTAGGTCTGCTGGGTATCGCGCCACCGCTCGACCAGGAGATCACGTGCAGTGTGCGCCAGGGCCAGGTAGAGGTCGTTCCTGGTGATGGAGTAATTATCCTTGCCCAGGGTATACTCAAGGTGCTTCAGAAAAAGGCGGCGGAAATTGGATGGCGTGAGGGCCTCTCGCGTCCTGTTTTCAAGGAGATAATAGTGATTGTGATTCGGCATGGCCAGCTCCTTTCCACATCGGAACGGTTCGGTCCGGTCTGGGAAGTATATCGATAATGCACTCTGAACGCAACCGGGCGTTACCATTGGACATCTCGGGGTTTTCATGTTAGTAATGAAACATTTATACTGATCAGTCCGGGCGGCAGGCAGTCCGCCCCAGGAGCCGGTGCCGTGCCCTCTCGTACTCGATATGAACTAGCTTCATCCATGAAAAAGATCGGAGTCTTTGCCAAGGTCCAGGATCCCCGCTGTCGCGAGGTCGCCGGCGAATTATTGCGCTGGCTGGTGGGTCGCGGTTTTTCGCCGCTCCTTGAGGAATGCCTTGCCCTGCATCTCGGCCGCAATGACGGCATCCGCAGGGAGGATATTCCGGCGATGGCGGATCTCGTCGTTGTCCTTGGCGGCGACGGAACCTTGATTTCCGTTGCGCGGCTGGTTGGCGGGAGCGAAGTGCCGATCCTCGGTATCAACCTCGGCAGCCTCGGGTTCCTGACCGAAATCCCGGTCAGCGGTATTTACGAAGCTCTCGAGTCGTGCCTGAGTGGGGGGTGCAGGGTTTCACACCGCATGATGCTGAACATTTCCCTGGTCCGTGACGGAAAAGAAATCGGTAGTTACCATGCCCTCAACGATGCGGTGATCAACAAGGGAGCACCGGCGAAGATCATCACCCTTGACGCCTCGGTCGACGGGTCTTTTCTCGCCACCTTTAAAGCGGACGGCCTTATCCTTGCCAGCCCCACCGGTTCCACGGGGTACTCCCTGTCCGCAAACGGCCCGATTGTCGATCCGACCATCGATTGCATCATAATTACGCCGATCTGTTCCCATACGCTTACCAATCGCCCCATTGTCGTAAGCGCGGATATCGTAGTGACGATTGTGCTGCATTCTCAGGTGGAAAACGTGATGCTCACCCTTGACGGGCAGGTGGGAATTCCCCTCGAATACGGCGACGAGATACGCATCGGCAGGTCGCGACATCGTACGCGGCTGGTTCTATCCGAGGATACGGATTATTTCAACGTCCTGAGGAGCAAGTTGAAATGGGGGGAACGATAGTCAAGAGGGGGCAGTCAAAGGGGTGGTGAGCCGGTTTTGCCAGAGGGAACCCAGGTGTGCCGCCACGCCGGAGTGATACGTCATGCTTACCGATCTGCATATCAGGAATTTTGCCATAATCGACACCCTGCATGTTTCCTTCCTGCCCGGTCTGAATATGCTTACCGGGGAGACCGGCGCGGGCAAGTCGATTATCATCGATGCCGTCAATCTTATTCTCGGCGGCAGGGCTTCTTCGGACATGATCCGCACCGGCGAAGAGGAGGCGGTGGTCGAGTGTCTCTTCGACCTGGCCGGTCATGATGATGTGCGTTCCATACTTGAAGCATCGGGGATTGAGACGGAAGCGGAACTGCTCATCAAGAGGGTGGTGTCCCGTTCCGGTCGAAACCGGGTCTTCATGAACGGTGGCATGGCGACCACGTCCCAGTTGGGTACCATTGCACCCCTCCTTGTCAATATATACGGTCAGCACGAGTCCCAGTTGTTGCTTCGTCCGGAGAACCACCTGTACCTGCTGGACGGGTTCGCCGGCCTTGTTCCGCTTCGGGCCCGTTTTGCCGACCTCTTCGACGAGTTCAGGAAAGCTCGGGAAGAACTCCGGGTGCTCGTAGAGGGGGAGCGTGATGCGATACGGCGCATCGATCTTCTTTCGTTTCAGTCAGACGAGATTGCCGGTGCCGCCCTTCTCCCCGGTGAAGATGTGGAATTGGGGCATGAGCATGAGCGCCTGCTTCACGGCGAGAAACTGATCCATGCCAGCCGCGGTGCTTACGATGCCCTCTATGACGGCGACGGGGCGCTGCTGGGGATCCTCCGGTCGATCATTGCCGAAATCGATGATGCGGCCCTGGTGGACGAGTCGCTTGTTGAGCATTCCGAACGATTGAACGAGGCGTACCTTTCCCTGGAAGATGCCGCCCTGTCACTGCGCGATTACGGGTCGCGGCTGGAGCTCGACCCCGCCCGTCTCGGGGAGGTTGATGACCGGCTTGACCTCATTCATCGGCTGAAGAAGAAGTATGCGCCGACTATTGAGGAGATCCTCGCTTTCAAGGAGCGGGTGGACGCCGAGCTTGATTCCCTGGCCCACCGTGAGGAGCGTCATGGTAAACTGGAAGAGGAATTGCGGCGCCTTGAACAGTCAGTGCGGGAAGGGGGGGGCGAACTCGGCCGCCTGCGTCGCGAGGCCGCGAGACGGCTGCAGGGGGCCATGGAAAAGGAGCTGCATGAACTGGCAATGAAAAATGCCCGGTTCGAAGTCGCGTTCTTTCCGTTCGATGAGCCGCGCGCAACGGGGATGGAGCGGATCGAGTTTCTCTTTTCGCCGAATCCCGGCGAGGCGCCGAAGCCGCTTGCCAGGATAGCTTCCGGGGGAGAACTTTCGCGGCTGATGCTTGCCATGAAACAGATCCACCCGGAGAGCGATGTGCCCACGCTCATTTTCGATGAAGTGGATACCGGTATCGGTGGCGCGGTATCCGCCATGGTGGGAAAAAAGCTCAAGCGCGTATCGCGCAACCAGCAGGTTCTCTGCATTACCCATCATCCGCAGGTGGCGGCCTATGCCGACCATCATTTCACGGTCAGGAAAACAACCGATACGGGTCGCACCAGGACGTCGGTGGAGCTGCTGGTCGGACCGGAGCGGGTACAGGAAGTGGCGCGGATGCTCGGCGGGGCGAAAATTACCGAAAAGACTCTTGAACATGCCAGGGAGATGATGGAAGATGCCGCCGGACACGGAGTCCGGTAGAATCATTGACAATTGAAGCGGCGGACAACAGGTGTTCATACCAGGCGGGGAAAGGAACGATTATGCTTCGGAAAGCAGAAATCAGGGATATGAAGGAAGTCCAGAAATTATTGACTTTTTATGCGAACAGGGGAGAGATGCTTTCCCGTTCTCTCTCGGAACTCTATGAATGTGTCAGGGATTTCTACGTTGTCGAGGAGGGGGGGAAACTGCTCGGCGTCTGTGCGCTGCACGTCATGTGGGAGGACTTGGCGGAGATCCGGTCGACCGCAGTCAGAGAGGATGTGGGGCGTCACGGCATCGGTACCCGCCTGGTGACCGCATGTCTCGACGAGGCCCGGCAGCTGGGACTGAAGAAGGTTTTCTGCCTGACCTATAAACCGAACTTCTTTGGACGGTTCGGATTCAAGGTGGTGGACAAGTCAGAGCTTCCCCACAAGGTGTGGCGGGATTGCCTTAATTGCGTCAAGTTCCCGGACTGCGACGAAATAGCCATGATACTGGAGATCTGAGTCCGATTTTACTACTCTATGAAAAACAGGAACAATGAATGAATCAATTTGAAATTGCCGATGTTATTGAAAAGCTGTTGCGCGCGCGGCCGGTTGACGGGTACGAGATTTCCGTCGGTGCTTCGCGCAACCTTACAATAGAAGTTAAGGAACAGAAGATAGATACCTTCAAGTGCTCAGCTCCTACCGGGGTAAGCATACGGGTGCTTAAATCCGAAGGTCTGGGTTTTTCCTACTCGACCAGCATGGCGGAAAGCGACTTGCAACGGATGGTTTCCGATGCCGTTGTCTCCGCCGAGAACCAGACGCCTGACTCCTGCAACGGATTTCCGGAGCCTCGGCCCTTTCCCAAGGTGGAAGGATTATACGACGATGGTCTGGCCCGTATCGAAGAGGAACGGAAGATTCGCTGCGCCATGGAACTGGAGCGGTTGACATTGGCCGCGGACTCCCGGATCAAAAAGGTCCGCAAGGCGTCCTATGGTGAATCGGAGTATAAAATCTATATCAGGAACTCACGTGGGGTGGAGGGAAGCATGATGGGCACGTCCGTATCCGCGAGTGTTTCCGCCATTGCCGAAGAGGGCGACGACTCGCAGATTGGATGGGATTTCGGGTTCGGGACGTCTTTCGACGATCTCGACGTGGAGCGGATCGCCAAGACCGCGGTTTCCCGGTCCGTCGGCCTCCTCGGTGCCCGGAAGATCGCAACCATGCGCTGCCCGGTCGTGCTCGACAACCAGGTAGCCGCGGACATTCTCGAGGTTCTTTCCTCATCGTTCCTGGCGGAGAACGTCCTGAAGGGAAAATCGATGCTTGCCGGCAAGCTGGGGACCGCGATTTTCTCTCCGGTGCTGAAAATCCGCGACAACGGTATTCTTCCCGGCGGGATGGCAACGGCCCCGTTCGATGCCGAAGGGGTTCCGCACCAGGATACGCTGCTGGTTGAAAACGGACAACTGGCTTCCTATCTCTATGACGGCTTCTGGGCCCGCAGAGAAGGCGTCCAGTCAACGGGGAATTCGACACGCGGCGGCATCAAGAGTCCCCCGCATCTCGGGGTAACGAACTTTTATATAGAAAACGGCACATTGGCAGCTACGGAACTTCTCAAGGGTA
This sequence comes from Geobacteraceae bacterium, assembly GCA_040773465.1. Lineage (GTDB taxonomy): Bacteria > Desulfobacterota > Desulfuromonadia > Geobacterales > Geobacteraceae > RPRC01. The sequence continues at coordinate 43,316 of JAXGWF010000021.1, forward strand.
TAGGCAAGGGAGTGATGATTACCGACGTGATGGGTATTCATACCGCTAATCCCATTTCCGGCGACTTTTCCGTCGGCGCGTCGGGGTTCTTCGTGGATAATGGCGCCATTGCGTTCCCGGTCAAGGAGATCGCCCTGGCGGGGAACATCCTCGATCTGTTCGCCTCCGTGGAAATGATCGGGACTGATCTGCGTTTTTACGGCAGTGTCGGATCGCCATCTCTGAGGATTTCCGCGCTGGATGTGAGCGGAACATAAATGGAAGTATGAAGTAAAAAGTAAAAATCGATAACCAAAAACTAAAAACTCAGACCCAGGTCTGTCGGTTCCGGAACACGGTCCTTCACCGGCTGCAGTTCCATTGTACATTGAAAATACAGGGAGTATTTAAGTCATGATAGAAGCGTATCTGCAGCACGAAGCACAACGGCGCGAACAGGGGATTCCGCCGCTGCCACTTGACCCGGAACAGACGCAAAGCCTGTGCGAACTACTTCGGGAACCACCAGCGGGGCATGAGGAGCTTCTGCTGTATCTTATCAAGGAACGGGTATCGCCCGGTGTCGATCCGTCTGCCCGGGTAAAGGCCGAGTTTCTGGCGGCAATCCTCGACGGTAGCCTGACATCTCCACTCGTTTCCCCGCTCGACGCGGTCCGAATCCTGGGCACCATGCTGGGTGGATACAATATAAAGCCGCTGATTGCCGCTCTTGCCATGCCTGAATATGCCGATGAAGCGGCAGCGGCGCTTTCTCGGACGATTTTGGTCTATGATGCCTTCGACGAAGTAGCGAATCTCGCGAAATCGCTTCCGGCCGCCCGCACGGTTCTCGAGTCCTGGGCGCATGCCGAATGGTTCACTTCCCGGCCTGCTCTGCCGGACAGCATCACGGTGCGTATTTTCCGGGTTGATGGTGAAATTAATACCGATGATTTTTCGCCTGCCGGCGATGCCTGGAGTCGTCCGGATATTCCACTCCATGCCCTTTCCATGGGCAAAACGCGTTTTCCCGGGGAAATCAAGAATATCGCCTCGTACCGGTCTGCCGGAGATGCCGTTGCCTTTGTCGGCGACGTGGTCGGTACCGGCTCATCACGGAAGTCCGCCTGCAACAGCCTGCTGTGGCACATCGGCGAAGACATTCCGCATGTTCCCAACAAGCGCAGGGGCGGTGTGATCCTGGGAGGGGCGATCGCTCCGATTTTTTTCAATACCGCCCAGGACTCCGGGGCTTTGCCGATACGCTGTGATGTATCCCGACTGAAGAACGGCGAACTGGTGACCATCGAAACCGGCAAGGGCCGCATCCTCTCCGAGCAGGGAGAAACGCTCGCGACCTTTTCCCTCGCTCCGGAAACCATCGGCGACGAGTATCGCGCCGGCGGACGGATTCCCCTGATTATCGGCCGTTCTTTGACGGCGAGGGCACGCGAGGTCCTGGGCCTGGATCAAGGTTCGATTTTCGTCAGGGCCAAGAATCCGGAACCGGCCCCCGGTCAGGAGTATACCCTTGCCCAGAAGATCGTGGGGCGGGCCTGCGGCGTTCCCGGCGTTCTGCCTGGAACCGCCTGCGAGCCGCGGATGACCACGGTCGGTTCCCAGGACACCACCGGTCCGATGACCGCCGACGAACTGAAGGAGCTGGCCTGTCTCCGCTTCCAGGCTCCGATGTTCATGCAGTCTTTCTGCCATACGGCCGCCTACCCGAAGCCTTCCGACGTCGCGATGCACAAGACGTTGCCCGACTTCATCGCCGAACGGGGAGGTGTCGCGCTCCGTCCCGGTGACGGCGTCATCCATAATTGGCTGAACCGTCTGATCCTGCCGGATACGGTCGGCACCGGCGGTGACTCGCATACCCGGTTTCCGATCGGGATTTCCTTCCCCGCCGGCTCGGGCCTGGTTGCCTTTGCCGGGGCGCTCGGCTTCATGCCGCTCGACATGCCGGAGAGCGTCCTGGTCCGTTTCAAGGGTACCATGAACCAGGGTATTACCCTCCGCGACCTCGTGAACGCCATTCCGCTCGAGGCAATCCGCCAGGGGCTGCTCACGGTGCCGAAGAAAAACAAGAAAAACATCTTCAACGGCAGAATCATGGAAATAGAAGGATTGCCCGATCTCCCCGTGGAAGAGGCCTTCGAGCTGACGAATTCGGCGGCGGAGCGGAGCGCCGCGGCAGCCTGTATTCACCTGTCGAAGGAGAGCGTGGCCGCTCATCTCCGTTCCAATGCCGCCCTGATGCAGCGGATGATCGAGGAAGGGTACCGCGATCCCGATGCCTTGCGCAGCCGCATCGCCGCGGTCGAGGAGTGGCTGGAAAAACCGACGTTGCTCGCTCCGGACGAGGGGGCCGAGTATGCGGCCGTCCTGGAGATCGACCTGGCGACCATAACCGAGCCGATTCTGGCCTGTCCCAATGATCCCGACGATGTCAAAATCATGTCCGAGGTGGCGGGGACGCCGGTGGATGACGTTTTCATCGGCTCGTGCATGACCAGCATCGGCCATTTCCGGGCAGCCGCGGAAATCTGGCGGGGGGGCTCCTTCAATCCCCGGGTGCGCACCTGGCTCTGCCCGCCGACCCGGATGGATAACGCCCGCCTGCGCGAAGAGGGCCTTTTTGCCCTGTTCGGCGCGGTAGGCGGTCATATCGAGATACCCGGCTGTTCGCTCTGTATGGGCAACCAGGCACGGGTTCCCGACGGCGTAACGGTCTTTTCCACCTCCACCCGCAATTTCGACAACCGGATGGGGAACGACGCCCGTGTCTTCCTCGGGTCCGCGGAACTTGCCGCGGTGGTCAGTCTGCTGGGGAGCATTCCGAGCCGCGAGCTCTACCTTTCGATTTACCGGGAAAGGATCGAGCCGAAGAAGGAACACATTTATCGTCCGCTTCATTTCCACCAGGCGGATTGATGATGTCTGGAAGTTTTTTATACGATGGCTGTAAATCCCCCTCGATCCCCCTTTCTTAAAGGGGGAAGGTAAGTTTTGCCGCGAATACCCTCCCTTCAGGAAAGGGGGGCGAGGGGATTCGAGAACATGTTGCTGAACCGGTAACGTAGAGTGCTAACGAATCATGTTGAAGGATTACCATGTCTGACGTCACTCCCATGATGCGCCAATATCTCGAAATCAAGGCGGAGTATCCCGACACGATCCTCTTTTTCCGCCTCGGTGATTTTTACGAGATGTTCCTGGAGGACGCCGTTGATGCATCGAAAATACTTGATATTACCCTGACATCACGCAATAGGAATGCCGACGGGACCGATATTCCCATGTGCGGCGTTCCCTATCATTCGGCGAATCCCTATCTCGCCAGGCTCGTCGAGGCAGGCCGCAAGGTTGCCATTTGCGAGCAGGTCGAAGACCCGAAAACAGTCAAGGGTATCGTTAAGCGGGAGGTTGTCAGGGTCGTTACCCCCGGTCTTGTCCTGGATGCGGAAAACCTGTCGCCGAAGGAAAACAATTACCTTCTGTCCCTCTTTTCCCGGGCAGGTGACTCCTGGGGGCTTGCCAAACTCGACATTTCCACCGGCGAGTTCCGCGTAACCGAGGTGCATGCCAAGGAATCCCTCCTGGCCGAAATCGTCTGCATAGCTCCCCGTGAGATCCTGCTCCCCGGGGAACTGCGGGAAAGCCCCCTGCTGGCCTGCCTTAAGACGGTGCTGGACGGGTTGGCCATCTCCTGGCTTGACGATTGGATTTATGACACGGATTACGCAACACGCCTTTTCACCGGTCAATTCGGTGTCCATTCTCCCGATTCTCTTGGGTGCGGAGCCCTTAGGGAAGGTCTGCTCGCTGCTAGTGCCGTGCTTCACTATCTCAAGGAAACCCAGAAGAGTGTCGTGGGACACATTACCGGGATTACCCCGTATACCACTGCGGAATTCCTGGTACTTGACGAGTCGACACGTCGGAACCTTGAATTGACGGCCACCCTGGCAGAGAACCGAAAAAAGGGGTCTTTGCTCGGCCTGCTTGACCGTACGGTCACGGCAATGGGCGGGAGAAAGATTAAGCAATGGGTTAACTATCCATTGGTATCCGTTGAAAAAATAAGGGAACGACTCAATGGGGTCGAGGAGTTGCTGAATGACCCGGCGCGCCGTCGTGAAATCCTCACGCTGCTGGCCGGCGTCCATGATCTGGAGCGCCTGAACGGCAGGATCAGTCTGGCCAGCGGCGGTGCGAAGGACCTGGTGGCGATGAGAGAATCGTTGCTGCGCCTTCCCGCGCTGCTGGTTGCGCTCGGTGGGAGCGAATCGGCACTGCTGCGGCGAATCCACGGGGAAACGGACCCCCTTGACGATGTCGCCGATCTCATTGCGCGTGGAATCGTGGAGAATCCGCCGTTTCTGCTCCGCGACGGCGGGATTATCGCCGACGGTTATCATGCAGAGCTGGACGAGTTGCGCGCGGTCAGCAGGGAAGGGAAAGGGTTCATTGCCCGACTGGAAGCCCAGGAAAAATCACGGACCGGCATCAATTCCCTGAAGATCCGCTACAACAAGGTGTTCGGCTACTACATCGAGGTGACCAAAGCCAACCTTTCCGGCATACCGGAGCACTACATCAGGAAACAGACCCTGGCCAATGCCGAGCGGTTCATTACCGAGGAGCTGAAGGAGTACGAGGACAAGGTCCTGAATGCGGAGGAACGGATCGCCGATCTCGAGTATTCGCTGTTCCAGGATATCCGGGAACGGGTTGCCGCGCAGGGAGAGCGGATTGCGCGAACGGCGGACAACCTGGCCACGATCGATGTGCTGGCCGGACTCGCCGACCTGGCCCATGAGCAGGGCTACTGCAGGCCGGATGTCAACGAGGAGGACCGTATCTCGATCATCGAGGGGCGTCATCCGGTGGTCGAGGCGTCGAGCCTTTCCGAGCGATTCGTTCCCAATGATGTCCTGCTGGACACAACGGAGAATCAACTCCTCATAATCACCGGTCCCAACATGGCCGGCAAGTCCACTTTCATGCGCCAGGTCGCCCTGATTACGCTGATGGCCCAGGTGGGAAGTTTCGTTCCGGCCGCGGAGGCGATGATCGGTATCGTCGACCGGATTTTTACCCGGGTCGGCGCCTCCGACAATCTGGCACGCGGGCAGTCGACCTTCATGGTGGAGATGATGGAGGCCGCCCATATCCTGCGCAACGCAACATCCCGAAGCCTCATCATTCTTGACGAGATCGGTCGCGGGACCTCTACGTTCGACGGCGTTTCCATTGCCTGGGCGGTTGCCGAATACCTCCATGACACCGAGTCATGCACGGCAAAAACCCTGTTTGCCACCCATTACCATGAACTTACCGAGCTTGCCGTCACCCGGAACCGGATCAAGAATTACAATATCGCGGTCCGGGAGTGGAACGACCAGATCATATTCCTCCGCAAGATCGTGGAAGGGGGGGCTTCGCATTCCTACGGCATACAGGTCGCCCGTCTTGCCGGTCTTCCCATCGCTGTTATCGAGCGGGCCAGGGAAATCCTGGCGAACCTGGAAAAGGGAGAGTACGGAGAGGGGGGCGTTCCCCGTATTTCCCGGGGAAAACGCCAATCGAAGCTGCCGGCTTCTCCCCAGTTGGCGCTTTTCGACGAAAGTGACGATCCGCTGAGAAAACGGCTGAGAGAATTGTCGATACCCTCTCTCACGCCCCTCGAGGCATTAAACATACTGGATCAACTGAAAAGGATGGTGTGAAGTGATGATCAGAAACGGATTCCTCATGATGATACTTCCGCTGCTCTGTTTTTTCCTGTCGCTTGATGCAGGGGCGCAAGGGTTGGCCGGCGCGGCCGTCACCATGACGAATGAACTTTCTAATGGTCCCATGGAGGTCTGCAAGGTCAATGTGAAAGATCAGTCCCGAACCGGTTCCGTTTCGCAGGGAATGCGGGGTGAAAAAAACGACTACCGGCAAACTAACGGCGACGGCAGGGAGGCAGCTTCTTCCAATGAGCCTCCGGCGCTTGTTACCGATCTCCGGCACTGGTCGAATCCTGATTATACCAGGGTTGTCATCGTACTGGACCGGGACGTTACGTTCACCTCCCACAAGCTCCGCCGTGATCATAGCGTATCCCTGCCGGAACGGATCTATATCGATTTCAACGGCGCCAGGATTGCACCGGGGGTAAAGGACGTACCCATCGGCGACGGACTTTTGAAGACGGCACGGGTCGGCCAGTACCAGCCCGATGTCGTCAGGGTTGTGCTTGATATCGAGAATGTCCGTGATTACAAGATATTTCCCCTTTCGGATCCCTTCCGTATCATTATTGACGTAAAAGGAGAACGTCGCACGGAGATATCCCGCATCGACGAAAGCATACAGGCTCCGCGGACTGATTCCGTACCGGTGAAAGCCTCTGCCGGCAAAGAACGGGGGACGGCAACCGGCAGCAGGTTCAAGCCGGCAAAAATCCGGAGAATCGTCGTGGACCCCGGTCATGGCGGACACGATCCCGGAGCGGTCGGCGCCGACGGTCTCAAGGAGAAGGATGTCGTGCTGTCCCTCGGGCTGAAACTGTCCCGGTTGTTGAAGGAAAAAATGGGTCTCGACGTGGTCATGACCAGGTCGACCGATGTCTTTATTCCTCTTGAAGAGCGGACGGCCATAGCCAACAAGGTAAATGCGGACCTTTTCCTTTCCATTCATGCCAACGCCTCCCTGAACCGGTCCGCATCGGGTATCGAAACCTACTATCTCAACCTGGCCAAGACGGACAAGGCCGTCCGGGTCGCCGCGAGGGAAAACAACACTTCCCTGGAAAAGGTGGGGCTGCTGCAGACTATTCTTTTCGACCTGATGGCCAATTACAAGATCAACGATTCGGCCCGGCTGGCCGATGAAGTGCAGAAGGCCCTGCACGGCAGGATTTCGAATAAGTACCAGGGTATCAAGAACCTCGGGGTGAAACAGGGTCCGTTCTATGTCCTGGTGGGCGCCACCATGCCGAGTATCCTGGTTGAAACCGCTTTTATCAGCAATGAACACGAGTCACGGCTTCTCAGAGAAGATGCTTACCAGGACCACGTGGCCGCCGGCATCATGGAAGGCGTGCGCAACTATATCGATTCGTTGCATTAGGATGACTTTGTCGGATGTCGACCAAAGTTTTCGCACCCTCCCCCAAATCAGCTTCCCTTAAAGAGAGAGGGGCTTTTCAAAGCCTTCTCCTCATACGTTCCTGCGCGCTGAAGCACAACGGCGCGCAATCTTGGGAGGGTGGCAAGCTTGCGCGCCGGAGCCTTGGCGAAGGAGTGGCCGGGAGAGGGGACGTGGCATGGGTGCACATCTCTTGCAGGACACTGCCTGGAAAAATCGGAATTGTGGCTTGGTTCGGCAGACCGTTACTACGGCGTCATGGTGTATGCTCACGGCAATATTATATAACAAGCAGTCTTCAACACCCCATTCGGGATAAGGACTATGGACTTCGATATCGATAGGTATTTTCCAGACGAAAATCAGGCGTACGGCGACTCCGGGCTGGCTTCCTTCGAGGAGAAGCGCCCGTTGTACCTTTCCGGCGCCAGGCATTTCATGAAGCAGTACGGTGAGGATATCCGCACCCGCCACAAGGGGGGAGCCGAGGGATGCTGGGTGGTGCGGACCCTTTCCGAAATGGTCGATACCCTCATCAGGAAACTGTTCCGTTGCATAACCGGTGATGTCCGCCTTCAGAGCGGGGGATGGGAACAAATCTCCCTGGTTGCCATCGGCGGTTATGGACGCGGCGAACTGAATCCCTACTCCGACGTCGACATCATGTTTCTTTACAGCGGCAAGGACGGGCGCCGCGTTGAGGACATAGCCCAGAAGATACTCTACTTCCTTTGGGATCTGAAGCTCGATGTGGGGTATTCGGTCCGCACCATCGAAGACTGCGTCGAAATGGCCGGTACTGATGTTACGGTGAGGACAGCGCTGTTGGATACCCGTCTGATCTGCGGCGGACGCTTGCTGTTCAAGGAATTGCAGAAAACGGTGCTTGCCCAGATAATAACCAAGGGAACCGATGCCTTCATCAGGCAGAAAATCGCCGACCTGGAGTCGCGCCGGGAGAAATACGGTTCCTCGGTGTATCTCCTTGAACCGAACATCAAGGAAGGGGAAGGGGGGCTGCGGGACCTGCAAACGGCACTCTGGATCGCCAAAATAAGGTTCAAGGTCTCGTATCCGCGGGAGCTGGTGATGAAAGGGGTTCTCACGGAGCAGGAACTGGAGGCGTATTGGGGCTTGCTTTCCTATCTCTGGCGGATCCGTAACGAACTTCATTACCTTGCCGGCCGTAAGAATGACCAGTTGACGTTCGGCGACCAGAGAAGGGTCGCTTCATTCCTCGGGTATGAAGATCGGGGGGATGAACTCGGCGTGGAGGATTTTTTGCGCGATTACTACCTGCATGCCACCCGCGTGGAGCAATTCTGGTCACTGATGCTGTCCAAGTGCATGCACCACGAAGACGCTTCCCGCAAGATTCTCGGCTATCTCGGTCGCAGGCCGATCGGCGAAGGTTTCTACAGTATCAGGGGCGAGCTGGTGGTCCCTGAAGAGAAGACCATTGTTGAAAATCCGGCCCGGCTGATGAAACTGTTCGAGTATGCGCAGAAGCATGATATCACGATCAGCATGCAGGCGAAAAATGTCGTGCGTCGGAACCTCCATCTCGTGAATGACAAATTCCGGCGGAACCGTGAGGTGAATCAGTCCTTTTTTGCCATTCTGCGGTCCCGCAAGAATGTGGGGGATACCCTCAAGAAAATGCACCACCTGGGGTTCCTCATCCGCTTCATTCCCGAGTTCGAGCGCATATATTGCAAGGCCCAGCACGACCTGTACCATATCTACACCGTGGATGTGCATTCGCTGTTTGCCATTGAAGAGGTGGTACGCCTTGCGAACGGTGAGCACCAGGAATCTCTTCCTCTCCTGACCAGGCTCGTCGGAGAGGTCGCGAAACGCGAGTTGCTGCTTCTGGCGGCGCTGCTGCACGACATCGGCAAGGGAGAAGGCGGAAATCATTCGGAAAAGGGCGCCGAGATGATGCCCACCATCGCCCGGCGACTCGGCCTCACCAAGGAGGACAGTGAACGGCTTGAGTTTCTGGTCCGATACCACCTGCTGTTCGCTCATATCGCCCAGCGCCGTGACCTCCATGATGAAAAAATGATTATCCAGTTTGCCCGGCAGATGGGAACCAGCGAAAACCTCAAGATGCTCTACCTCCTCACCTATGCGGACCTCAAGGCAGTGGGGCCCGATGTCTGGACCGACTGGAAGGCGATGCTGATGGAAGAGCTGTACGAAAAGAGCTTCTCCGTCCTGGAACGGGGTGATTTCAAGCTCGAGAGACGCAGCGACCGGGTGATGAAGGTCAGAAAGCAGGTCCTGACACTGCTGGATAACGAATACCCCGCGGCTGTGATAAAAGAGGAGTTGAAAGCGCTCAGCATCAGGAACCTCCTTTCCAATTCGGTCATGGTGATTGCCGAGGAAGTCAGGATGCTGCTCGACCTCGGCGACTCGTCGATCCTGTGCCGGGTGCAGCATTCGGCGGACGGTTCCTATTCGAACGTGAGTATCTGCACCCAGGATATCCCCGGGCTTTTTTCCATGATTACCGGGGTAATGGCCGCCAACGGCATGAACATTCTCGGTGCGCAGATCCATACCAGCAGCAACGGCAAGGTCCTGGATGTTCTGCAGGTCAATGCCCCGCAGGGCTTTATCATTGACGAACCGTCCCGTTGGGAGCGGATGGAGCATGACCTCGACCGGGTAATCCGGGGTGAAATCCAGGTGCAGACGCTGGTGGAGAAGCGGCGGAGTCCATCGTTGCTGATCGAAAAGGTAAAGCCCCGTTTTCCGACGGTCATCGAAATCGACAACGAGGTATCGGACGATTATACCGTAATCGACATCTATACCCACGACAAGGTGGGGCTTCTCTATTGCATTACCAGCACCTTGACCAGGCTGGGACTCTATATCGGTATTGCCAAGATTTCCACCAAGATCGACCAGGTCGCGGATGTTTTCTACGTCAAGGATATCTTCGGCCACAAGCTGACTTCGGAGAAAAAACTGGAGGAAATCAGGCGGCACCTGTTAACGGCCATTGAAGAGGCATAGGTTGTCATGAGGGAATATCTCGATCTTTTTCTTTCCTATCTGGTCGTGGAAAAGGGGCTTTCCGAGAATACCCTGGAAGCCTACCACCGGGATGTGGAACGGTATCTCATGTTTCTCGGTCAGCGGAAAATCTCGGAGCCGAACGGGGTCCGACCGCTCGATGTCGCTTCGTTCCTTGCCCGGCTTAAGGAGGCGGGGCTCGCACCACGCAGCAGGGCCCGTGCATTGTCGAGCATCCGGATGTTCCACCGGTTTCTTGAGATCGAGAATTACTATGACGGCAACCCGGCTTCGCTGATCGATGCGCCCAGGACGGTTGCCAAACTGCCGAACGTCCTGAGTTTCCGTGAGGTTGAGCGACTGCTTGCCGCCCCGGCCGGGAGGACGGCCGAGGATGTGCGTGACCGGGCCATGCTGGATCTCCTGTACGCGACGGGGCTCAGGGTCTCCGAGCTGGTGCGGTTGAAGATCAGAGAGGTGAACAGGACCGCCGGGTTTCTACTCACCCGCGGCAAAGGGGGCAAGGAACGGCTGGTGCCGCTCGGTGAAGCCGCGGCTTCGTCTTTGGAAGACTATCTTGGCAAGGTGCGATCGGGACTGGACAAAACAGGCGTAAATGAATATCTTTTTCTTTCAAGGCTCGGCGGGCCCATGACGCGCCAGGCATTTTGGAACATCATAAAAAAGAGAGCGTTGCAGGCGGGAATTGCCAAGAACATTTCACCGCATACCCTGCGGCATTCGTTTGCGACGCATCTTCTCGAGAACGGCGCGGACCTGCGAAGCGTCCAGATCTTGCTCGGCCATGCCGATCTGTCGACGACCCAGATATACACCCATATAACCCGGGAGCGCCTGAAAAAGATCCACGAAGAATTTCATCCCCGGGCCTGAAGCCTCTTGGCAGGTTGCTCGAGATCGTGTACTGTACTAGCCAGAAAGGATCACTGCATGAAATATATTGTTTTACTCGGTGACGGCATGTCCGACGAGGGTATAGCGTCCCTGGGAGGGAAAACACCCCTGCAGTATGCCGATATTCCCGCCATGGATTTCATGGCGCAACGCGGCCGGCTCGGCCTGGCGAGAACCATTCCGCCCGGATTTCCGCCGGGGAGTGATGTCGCGAATCTCTCGGTTTTCGGTTATGACCCGCGGACCTGCTACTCCGGCAGGTCTCCTTTGGAGGCTGCCAGCATGGGGGTCGACCTGGGGCCGGACGATATCGCGTTCCGCCTGAATCTGGTGAACCTGCGGCATGAGGACGAAACCGTTTACATGGGCGATTACTCCTCCGGGCATATCAGCACAGAAGAGGGGCGGGAGCTGATCATCGCCCTGGCCCGCGAACTGGGGGATTGCGAATTCGAATTCCATCCGGGGGTGAGCTATCGGCATCTTATGGTCTGGCGAAACGGCAAGTCGCGGCTGGACCTTACCCCTCCTCATGATATAACCGGCAAATGCATCGACCCGTACCTGCCCAAAGGGGAGGGGGCCGATGTGCTTATGCGGCTCATGAACGAGTCGCAGTCGATACTGGCCGATCACCCGCTGTACAATCAACGCCTTGACGCCGGCAAGACGCCTGCCAACTCCATCTGGCTCTGGGGGCATGGAACGGCGCCGAAAATGGAGACCTACCGGGAAAAGTTCGGTCTCACCGGCGCGGTCATCTCCGCGGTCGATCTGGTACGCGGCATCGGAGTCTATGCCGGCTTGGAAGTCATCAAGGTGCCCGGCGCGACCGGCTACCTGGATACCAACTACCAGGGCAAAGCCGAGGCGGCGCTGGATGCGCTGGAGCGTCACGATTTCGTCTACCTGCATGTCGAGGCGCCGGACGAGACGTCACATACCGGCAGCGTCGAGAACAAGATCAGAGCCATCGAGGATTTTGACGCCCGGATCGTCGCTCCCATCATGGAGGGCATCCAAAAATTCGGCGAGTACCGGATTCTCTGCACACCGGATCATCCCACGCCGATCCGGCTCATGACCCACACCAGCGATCCCGTCCCTTTCATTATTTACGGGGGGGAGGAACATGCCGATCCCGAGGTTGCCGGCTACGACGAGGATTCCGCCGGCAAGACCGGGCTCTTCCTGGAAGAGGGGTTCCGGATGGTGGAACTGATGATGAAAAAATAGCATGACGTCATGATACGACCGTTACACTGGGGCTCCGAAAATTCGGAGCCCCTTTTTTGAGCGTGCGCCAGGAGATGGGTGCGGCGCCTGAACAAATTCCCCCAAACCCCCCTTTCGGAGCCTGTAAAATCGTTTGTGTAAATGGCCAAAATCGGTTACAAACTCACACCACTGGAGGAACCGATGGCCACAACCGACGAACTGCTTGATGCATTGATGAAAGACTACAAGAAGCCCGAAGACCTGATCGGAGAGAATGGGCTTCTGAAACAGCTTACCAAGAGGCTTCTGGAGCGGGCGATGCGGGCCGAGATGACGGACCATCTGGGCTACGAGAAAAACGCCCCGACAGGCAAAAACAGCGGTAATTACCGCAACGGCAGTTATAAAAAGAACATAAAAGGCGAGTTCGGCACCCTTGATGTTGCCGTTCCACGGGATCGAAACTCGTCATTCGAACCAATCATTCTCCCTAAGGGAGAGAGTCGTTTTACCGGCTTTGACGACAAGATCATCTCCATGTACGCGCGCGGCATGACCACACGGGACATCCAGGCGCATCTGGAGGAGATTTACGGAGTGGATGTATCTCCCACCCTGGTTTCACAGGTTACCGATGCGGTAACCGAAGAGATAAAACTCTGGCAGAACCGGCCTTTGGACGAGGTTTATCCCATCATGTACCTGGATGCCATTCGCGTCAAGGTGCGCCACGATGGCCGCGTAATCAACAAAGCCGTCTACCTTGCCATTGGCGTTACCATGAACGGGCTCAAGGAAGTTCTCGGGATGTGGACCGCCGAGACAGAAGGAGCCAAGTTCTGGCTTTAGGTTGTCACGGAACTGAAGAACCGTGGCGTTAAGGACATCTTCATAGCCTGTGTTGATGGTCTCAAGGGCTTTCCGGAGGCCATAGAGGCCGTTTTCCCAAAAACCCAGGTCCAACTTTGCATTGTTCACATGGTGCGCCACAGCCTGAACTATGTCTCCTGGAAACAGCGCAAGGAGGTGGCTGAAGACCTGAAAGCAATCTACCAGGCACCGACCCTGGATTTGGCGGAAACGAACCTTGAAGCGTTCGCAGCCAAATGGGATGCTACCCATCCCACGATTGCCAAATCCTGGCGGAATAACTGGGAGAGGATTATCCCGTTGTTTTCCTATCCGCCCGATATTCGAAAGGCGATTTATACGACCAATGCCATTGAGTCGCTTAACATGTCTCTCAGGAAAGTAACGAAAAACCGAGGCTCTTTCCCGAATGACGACTCCATGTTCAAGCTGCTTTACCTGGCATTGAAGAACATAGCGAAAAAATGGACGATGCCTATCAAACACTGGAAATCGGCATTGAACCAATTCTCAATAATTTTTGAAGGAAGAATGCCTGATCTATAAAAACCGAAAAGCCATTTACACAAAATTATTTACAAGACCCATTCTCTTTACACAAAATGTAGAATGTAGACCTGACCCCTGATGTTCTTCTGATGTTCTTTTAGACCTGACCCCTGATGTTCTTTCGCTGTCTCATATCAATCCCCGAAACTGCGAATGCGATGATCTAGCCGGGTGCCGCACGCTCCCCGACAACTGCCGGGTGGATGATTAGACGGCAGATGCCAGCTTCGCAGCCTCCATGGTTATTTCAGAAGTGACCTGCGACATCTGTTCGGTGGAATGTGTCACCTTCATCATCAGTTCGGCTGTATTGGCGAAGTCGTCGGAAGCTTTTTCCGTTTTCGACCGTATTTTGCCGAAAACAGTTCTCAGTTCCTCCGAATAGGGTTTTATCTTTGCCGCTTCCTGCTTGGAGGTGGCGGCAAGATCTTTCACTTCATCCGCCACTACCGCGAACCCCCGCCCCACCTCACCGGCCCGAGCGGCTTCAATGGACGCATTCAGGGCCAACAAATTGGTTTTATCGGCAATATCGTCGATGGCGTGGGCGATGGGGACGAATTGCTCCGTTATTCCATAGGAATCCTGTACTTCACCAACCAGGTGTTCAAACTCATCCTTCTGGGTCCGGAACATTTCCAGCAGGGCCTTTGCCATTTCGGCTATGGAAGCGTTGGTCTCTTCCATCTGGGCCAGGGCGGAGGACACATTCCTGGCAATGCCCCTTTCATCTTCGAACCGCAATTCCATTGCTGCCTTGAGTTCTTCTATTTCCTGGTTTTCCTTTGCGATCAGTACCTGCTTGTAATGGTGACAGTTGTCGAACTTGTTCAGATTGTTGAAAATGGCGGTGGCCATGCTCTCGCAGCTTCCATAGCCGCAGGCGCTGCAATTGTAGATATCTTCATCGGAATATTTGTGCATCAGCTTGTACACATCGTTCAGTTCCTTGGCGTTAGGCTTGCGGATGTCGTTATTGTCGGACAGATCGAGGTAGGTTCTCGAATAAAGGCCATTTTCCCAGTATTTCTCCAGGCTCCGCCGCAGCTGCCCCCGCGCCCTCTGTTTGGCGAATGGGCCTCTTTTTCGGTGTCTCTCTTGCATCTCCCTGTTACGCTGTTCAATGAGGGACTCAATTTCGTCGGGGGATTTGTCCGTATTGAGGGTAGCGGGGCCGCCATTGCATCCCATTTCACAGTTCAGGCAGTCAATCAGGAGAGACGCCGTTCCATTGGCGATGTTTTCCGGAAGTTTCTGCAAATAATGGTAGATGGTTTGCACCCCCTCTATCTTGCGGGTATGGTCGTACATGTCGGGGACTTCCCGCGCCGCCGTGCGCAGAAGTCCTCCGGGTGTGGAAAACAGTACGGCTCTCTCGGCCGGTGGATTGTCGTAATCGACTGAAGGGAAATCCGACAGCGATACTTTCTGTTTCGCCAGGTAGTCACTGATAGTCTGATACGTCACGTTGTAGTCGCCGAGCCCCGTCTCATCGAACTCTCTCTTCTTCGCAAGACAGGGAGATATGACCGCCACGCGATGATCGCGATATTCAGGATAGAAGCGCTTTATCATTTTAATCGTGTGCAGCATGGGGCTGTCTGCCGGCGCCAGGTATTTCAGCAGTTCCGGCTTGTATACCTCGATGAAAGTGACGATTGCCGGGCAGGGTTGGGCAATTACGGTTTTGGGGCTGTTATTCTTGATGTGTTCGAGATACGATTTGACGGTAAGCTCGGCTCCGAAGCTCACGTCAAAAACCGCCTTTACACCGATTCGTTTCAACCACCCGTTCAGGTTCAGATAGCGACCGGGAAAATTGGCCGCAACGGCGGGGGCCACCACGGCGACAATTTTCGCCCCCCCATTCAGATCGCGAATGAATTCGTCACAATCGTCTATAGGCAGCCTCGCCCCATGGGAGCATGCCTTCAGACAGGATCCGCACGCTATGCACAGGTCCGGGTTGATCTCTACAGCGTCCTGGCTGCCATCATTGCAGAACTTGACGGGACAGGCCGTAATGCACGCATGGCAGTTGACACACTTATCCCTGTTCACATCGATGACTTTTCTCAGACTTTTCTTCATGCTCCCTCCTTATTCTCTGCCGATTTAGGTACTTCATGGGGAAGGAAACCTCTCGGGGAGTTTCAGTGCGTTGCATCCTGGCGGTTATTGGACATCCTCCGGTCAGAAAATACTGTCCCCTGTCTTATGCAGGTCTCTTTGGAATAGGAGCTTCCCTTTATTTAGTATCGGTAAAAAATAAAATTAGTTTAGCAGGTTGTTGAAAAACTAGCTCATTTTGATTCGAAAAGTGGTTCGTCTCTTAAATCTGTGCATAGCGCACAGGGGTAAAAAATTGAAAGCATGAGTTCCATCAGGTAGTTATGGAAGCGCGACCAACCATACCTATCTGCAGGAGGAACCCATGCTTGTTGAACAGCTTATCCGCGAGACTCTTGAGATGTAAGGGTTTCGCATCGAATCCGTCAAAAAGGCGTGTTCCGAACTGGTAGTCACTCTAGCTCCAGACCTTCGATACCATCCCCGCTGCGGGGTGTGCAACAGTCCCGGCGATTACCGGGATACGCTCTCTGAAAGACGATTTCGCCATGTGCCTCTGTGGGCGATACCGGTGACTTTGGTCTATGCTCCCTGCCGCGTTACGTGCCCTGAGTGCAAGTCTGTCCATGTGGAAAGCATGCCGTGGGCAGCAGGGAAGAAGCGACTGACAAAGCCCTTTGCGGTGGCACTCGCTACGTGGGCAAAGTCGTTGCCGTGGCTCCAGGTAGCTCGGCATTTTCGGTGTTCCTGGAGTTCGGCAACGGAGTTCCTGCGCCGCTTTCTCCAGCATTTTCTGACCGATGGCTTTCATAAGGTACGCTACTTCGGCTTCCTGCACCCGACCAACAAGGGGACACTGAGGAAGCTGCAACTGGTGCTATGGAAGAGGGACCAGAACCGTACGGCAGCGAGGGAGCGGGAAATCGAGGCCAGGACCCGAATCGAAAAGCTCTGCCCGCACTGCACGAAAGGCACGATGGTAGTGGTTGCCTGGCTGCCGAGACGGTCTAGAAGTCCGCCGCTGGGAGAATGGTAAAGAAAAAGGCTATGTTTTATCCTTGAGGCGCGGCAGAGCCAGGCTGCCGGCGCCACCCTCGACGAGCGTCCGTAGCTGTAGAACATAGGTCGGCAAATGAATAGAAATGGTCGCCACCAAACCAGAAGATGGGTGGATACCCGATGAACAGACTGAACCCTTCATACATATCCATTGAAAATACTTCACGATAGCGCTACTATCCCACCATTCCAAAGCGACAATCAGGGATAAATGTCCAAGGGCGTCGGAACTCCGCGGCTTAGTGCAACTTCAGTTTATGCGGCGGTCCCGCGCCGCACAAACTTTAGAGTGTTGGCAGTGCGACCGAATGCAGACCTGACGGTTTGCTCTCTCAGGGTAGATAAAAGTATGAGTTTGGTTTTTCTGAGCGACCAATTGACTCGTGATAATGACGAGACTGATTACGCGATTATGTCCTTGCTTGAGGAACGGAATAATCACTCTATATTTTACATCCCCTCTCAAGCCGATAAAGAAAGGTTCTTTTATTCAATGGCCGTTTCGTATTATTCGAGGTTCGGAGTCCGTGTATTGGATTACTTCGACCTAGAAAATGAATACGATGCAAAAAGAATTGATGAATTATTTCAAGCGGGTGCTGTTCATTTAAGTGGAGGCTCAACTTTCCATTTTCTCCAAAATCTGCAGAGAAGAAGTTTTCTGACTGTCCTTCAAAAGTATGCGGCAAACGGAGGTACCCTTATTGGTGTCAGCGCGGGTGCATTGTTGATGACACCGCATATTGAAGCATCATTAGTCTATGGTGATCCATTCATAAAGGGAATAGATACTCGAGCCCTGAACCTTGTAGATTGGGAATTCTTCCCGCATATCAATTCACTGATAACCGAAGAGAAAATCATTCAGTATTCAAAGCGGTCGGGGAAAAGAATACTTTCTTGCAAAGATGGGGACGGGATTATCGTGTCAGAAACGGGGACCCGGTTTATAGGGATTGTTAGAGAGTATTACAAGGGAGTCTTACTGCTTTGAAGGAAAAGCTGAGGGATCTACAAATTTCAAAATGTGAACAAACAGCAAATGTCCCAACAAGGCCCATGGACGCCGACCGCCCGATTAGGCTAGGCGGGCGGGTCATGGCCCGGCCCGTTATGAGCCTGAGGACTAACATGATACGTGCCTTTGAACCATCAGACATGAATGATGTCTTGGATATTTGGCTAAAGGCCTCAGTTGAGGCACACAGCTTTGTTGGTAGGGAGTTTTGGGAGTCTAAAATTGATGACATGCGAAAAACATATATCCCAGCCTCTGATACGTATGTTTTCATAGACAGTGAGATCATCAAGGGTTTCTTCTCGCTTCATGGTGACACACTGGCGGCCATATTCGTATCTCCGGATTTTCAGGGCAACGGTATTGGACAGCGATTAATGGGTAAAGCAAAATCCTTAAGGAATAAATTGAAGCTCACTGTATATAAAGAGAATTCCAGAAGTATTGATTTTTATCGGAAATGCGGATTCGTAATCATCAAGGAAAAAATCGATGAACATACAGAGCGTGTTGAACTCCTAATGGAGTACTGCTCATAACAAATAAATCCAGCGGACGGCTTACAGCCGTCGCTGATCAGCACGTTGGGCCTTGTAGCCCCACTACTGACAATTCGTAGGAGATTCGTTGAATGTTGAACCTTGAATTTCTCATCACCTCATTTGTAGTGGTACTTATCCCTGGCACTGGGGTAATTTTCACCATATCCACTGGCCTTACCCAGGGCCGAAAGGCTGCAGTGTTCGCGGCACTTGGTTGCACGTCGGGCATTCTCCCCCATCTAATGGCTACAGTGCTGGGTCTGGCTGCGCTCATGCACACCAGCGCACTAGCTTTTCAGACCCTGAAGTACGCAGGCATTGCCTATTTGTTCTATATTGCATTCGCCACTTGGCGAGACAAATCAACTTTGGCCATTGAAGAAAAGTCCTCTGCAAGCACAGCCACTGGTCTTATCTTGAAGGCTTTTCTGCTAAACATTCTCAACCCGAAACTGACTATCTTCTTCTTAGCTTTTCTCCCTCAATTTGTTCAACCGGGTTCGACGGAACCGATCTTCCAGCTTATCCTGCTGAGCACGGTTTTTATGGCCATGACGTTTGTTGTGTTCGTGGGCTATGGTTTTCTTGCTCATGCTTTCCGTAAAACCGTCGTCGATTCGCCGCGAATCCAAACGTGGCTTCGCCGCAGCTTCGCAGCGGCCTTTGTTGGCCTAGCGGCAGAACTCTCATTCGCCGATAAATGACGCCCAACCATGTAGTGTCGGCATCGGGGTCGGACCAAGTGAACCTATTGAAATCTTGTTAAATTTCTTAAAAAACGGGCCCTCAAAAACTACCTATAGGCCGATTTTTAGGGGCAAAATCAGGGTCATAGCCTTTGTTGCTGAAATTGCTCGCCTGGCC
>JAXGWF010000022.1:0-61246 GCA_040773465.1 Geobacteraceae bacterium
CGCATGAATTCCGAGGAGTTTTGGCTCCTGGCAAGGCGTGGCGACGCAGGCATAGCAGGGCTCTGTCGAGGAGACACAACGCAGCCAGGGGTCAAAAGAACCGGAAGTAAAAGGAATGAATTAACCGCACGGGACACTAGCCTGTGCGAGATTCTTTTTCCGATACCGGATGCCGGGCATGGTTGCCATGCTGCTGAACGGAGTTCGCTATGATCATCAGGAATGAAACGGCTTCGGATCGTGAACCACTAGCAGCAGTCACGATAGCCGCCTTTCGGGATCATCCATTCAGTAATCGCACGGAACAATTCATAATAAATGCATTGCGTGAAGCCAATGCCCTTGGCATTTCGCTGGTCGCTGAGGTCGAAGGCAGGGTGGTGGGTCATATCGCCTTTTCGCCGGTGACGATTTCCGACGGCAGTTCCGGCTGGTTTGGGCTCGGCCCTGTCTCGGTGTTGCCGGAATTCCAGGGAAAGGGTATCGGGAAATCCCTGGTAAACAAGGGCTTGGCCATGCTGAAAGACAGAACCCCTGGGGACGCTGGTAAGGTATGAAACTTTTTGGGTGGCCCAATCAAGACCCAATTGTCTTGGGAGTGAGTGGCAGTGTCTATTTGTCGTTCGCACTTCTATCCATATTTGGTCTACACTCTCCTCTGAAATTCGTGCCTGTTTTGTTGCTGCAGTTGAGCTATAAGGTGGTCTGGTTAATCTGCGTCATTCTTCCTCTTCTGATTGTGGGCAAGTTCCCGACCTATGCAATACTGCCTGTCGTGATATTCGTCAGCTATATCATTGGAGACCTGATAGCAATACCTTTTTCATATGTCTTTGCGAAAGACTCAGATGTGTAGGTTGAGTTAAGCTTCCAGGCATACAGGCGTCGGACCAGGCTAACGTATTGATATGCATTTCTTTGCAGGCAGAAACAGGCCTATTTATGGCTTTAAAACCGCAATTTCACCAACAAAAATGGACTTTTATTATTTCAGGGGCAAATCGAGATTCATATTCCGGGGCAGTTGTGGTGTTTAAAGAACAGTTTTTGACCATGATAAAGAGACCTTTAGGCTCAGGTGACAGTTGATTTATTGTATGTATTCTCAAGGAATACGGTATGTTGTCATGGTCTGATCCCCAGAAAATCACTTGGAAAAAGATCGAAATGATTTTTGTAATTCGGCCTGAATGATGGTATATTATGCGCATAAATAGTGCGCATAGGAGTCTTGCATGCAAACAAAGTTCTTTGATCCGAATGCCCCGAAGAAATCTACAAACCTGAGCATTAACAGTGATCTGCTTCGCCAGGCCAAAGAGCGCAAAATCAATATTTCGAAGGCACTGGAAATGCATCTTGCCGAGTTGCTACGGGAGGAAAACAGCCGCAGATGGAAAGAAGAAAATCAAGAGGCTATAGATGAGTATAACCGTCGTGTCCAGGCTCACGGCACGTTCAGTGATGGATTGAGGCGTTTCTGATGGCACAGTTTGATGTCTATGAAAATAGAAACCCGGAAACGAAAGATTCAATTCCCTATTTGCTTGATCTGCAGGCAGATTTGCTTGGCGACCTCGGCACACGGGTAGTCGTCCCGCTTTTCACAGTTGCTGCCATGGGAAAAGCAGCCAAATATCTCAATCCCCAATTCAAGATAAAGAGAACCACTTTGATTATGTCAACAGCTGAACTGGCCGGCGTAAATGTGCAGATCCTGGGTGACAAAGTGTGCTCCCTCAAGGAATATCGTTGCGAAATTATTGCAGCGCTTGACTTTCTTTTTACCGGCTTCTAACGCCGAATGACAGCTGACAAAAAATTTTCCACCGATGTCGAGAACGGTTTCATCGATTTCCGTCGTCACGGTGAGAGGAGAAAACGGCGCCGCTGACTGCTTTGCCGGCCATTTCAACGGTATGTGGCAACTCGATGATGGAGGAAAATACGGTGCTCGCTATTCCGTAAAGACGCGGCGCGGTCTTCATTTTGTGGTTGAGAAATGGAAAAGGGGCACTCTTCATGAAAGAAAAGATTCATGGAGGGCGCCCCTTTTGATTGGAATCTGAACTTTGCGCGGTCAGGGTTTCACTGCGTCACGTTACTTGGCCGTGGCCATGGCACGATTCCACTTGTTGGTGAAATTGTCGGTAATCCAGTGCTGGTCCAGCCATTCCAGGGGCTCGACTTCGATACCGTTTACCAGGATGCCGAAATGCAGGTGGTCGCCGCCGGCCATGCCGGTCTTGCCGGTGCGGCCGATGGTCTGTCCCTTTTTCACCTGCGTTCCCTCGGTTACGTCGATGCTGCTCAGGTGCGAGTAGAGGCTCTGCAGGCCGAGACCGTGGTCGATGATGACGCATTGGCCGTAGATGCCCAGTTCATTGGCAAAAACCACCGTGCCGCTGTTGGCGGCCGGTATCGGCGAGGCGGCAAGCGATGCCAGGTCGAGGCCGAGATGGGTCTGGTGATCGACCTTCTTGTCATTGAAATAGTAGTCGCGCTGGTCGTTGAATCCGGCACGGGGCGCTGCATTGGGCAGGCGCAGAAAGGCGCTCTGCCAGAGCGGCGTGCCGGCGGTCTTTGCGGGGAACTCCTTAAGCTTGGCGATATTGGCGGCGCGGAGCTCGCCGTTGACACGCAGGAACAGCTGCAGCGGGTCCCGGGTGTCCGGGAAGTAGTGCTGGAATTCCGGCATTTTTTCGTCGAGGAAGCCCTGGCTGATGGTTATCCGGTCGGACTTCGCGGGTTTGAGCCTGGTGTGGTAGTAAATGCCGCTGATGCGCTCGTTGCCGGCC
Organism: Geobacteraceae bacterium; assembly: GCA_040773465.1. Lineage (GTDB taxonomy): Bacteria > Desulfobacterota > Desulfuromonadia > Geobacterales > Geobacteraceae > RPRC01. The sequence continues at coordinate 2,799 of JAXGWF010000022.1, forward strand.
AGGTCCACGGCAACCACTCGCGGCAGAAAATCGCCCGGTTTCATGTCATGGGGAAAGGCGAACAGGCAGGCATAAACGCCACCCTGCTGGGGAAAGGCCGGGAAAAAGCGATCGGCTGCCTGTATTCCCGCTCGCTGCACCTTTTCGGAGACACGGAACATTGCCAGGCCGGCGCCTCCCTGGTTGATGTTATGGGCGGTGGTCAGGACGGAAATGTTTGGCGGTCGATTGTCCAGTGTCAGCGTTAACTGCTGCTTCGCGCTGTTCGCGAGCATGGCATTGTCCCTCGCCTTGATGTCCATGACCAGGGTCCCGTCCGTCAGGCCGAGCTTGTCGAGCGGCAGTTGCACCGTCTTGCGGCTCGTGCCTTGAGGAAACGTGACATTGACCACTGTCAAAGACTTGTCACCCTGGGTAACGGTAACCACCAGGTCCTTCAGCCCGGTGTCGTTATCTTCGAGGGTCAGGGTCGGCGGCGTCTTGGCCGAAACCGATCCGCCGGCGGGTAGGAACATAAGCTGCGGGGCTTTACCGTCCCGCATGAATAGGTAGCCGGCGGCCGCGCCGACGAGGATGATAACCAGGAACATAATTGCACGCTGCTTCAAAATCTGACCTCCATGGTTTGGTGTTTCAGGGTAGCTGCAGGGGGTATGCTAGCAAGTTTTTCTGAGAGAAGATACCCTGTTTTGACTTGTTGCGGAAAAACGATGGGTTATGGTTGACGGTCGAGGATGATATGTCATTATCATACCGGCTGCACACCTGAACAGCCGGTCGGCGTTTGCATGGTTTCATCGGAGGGGAGTTGTGCCGCTGCCTACAAGTACGAGCAGTAAAACAAGACTGAAGGAAAAAGGCTTAAGGCTGAAGAAAGATATTTTTTTCGTCATATGAACCAAGGGGCGTACCCGCGTGTGCGCCCTTGGGCAGACACATGGGTCTGCCCCTACGGATAACATTGAACCATATTAATTGATGTCGGGTTATGGTATGGTATTTTTCGAAAAAGATCAGCTTGAAGTATTTTTAATGCCCGTAAGGGAGGGATGCAGACAGGATGAAAAAATTCTCGATTGTTCACATTCCGGTTTTCTCGTTTTTCTCACAGAACTTGTATCGCGAGGTTGCCCTCGTATGGAAGGGGACCTGTTTTCCCTATTTGCTGCTGCTCCTGGCGATATGCTGGATACCGGACATGGTCCGTCTGCAGCTGAGCTTCAACGATTTCGTCCACAACGACGCTCCCAAGGTGATCTCCCAGGTTCCCCCCATTACCATCGTGGATGGCACGGCTTTCGTCGATGCTTCCCAGCCATACTTCATCGTGGATCCCGAAACGAACGCGAAAATTTTCATCATCGATACGACCGGCAGGTTTACCAGCCTGAGGGGAACTGAGGCCTACGGCCTGCTGACCGGAACCGAAGCGATTATAATGAAAAGTCAATACGAAACGAGAACATTCACGTTCAAGAATGTGGAACATTTCTCGATCAATGCGCAGAGAATCAGCGGCTGGCTGGAAACCGCCCGCAGGTATGCAATCCCCACCCTTTTTCCGTTCGCGGTGGCCGGTTCGTTTTTGTATCGGGTGGTCCAGGCGCTGGTCTATGCACTGCTGGGAATGCTGATGGCTGCCCTGTGTAAAAGAAAGCTGTTGTACCAGTCGCTGGTACGCCTTGCCGTGGTAGCGGTAACTCCCTGTATTGTTGTCGCAACCCTGCTGGGGATTTTCGATGTGACCCTTCCCTTTGACGGGTTGTGGTACTTCCTGGCGGCAATGGCCTACCTGTTCTTCGGCATACAGGTAAGCAGGAGAGAGTCCGGTGATTCCAATGATCCCGGTTCGGAGCCTCTGCATGGGTAAGGACATGGACGAGGGGAAATTACCGTGCCGTGACGCAACCGTGTTTCATGCAGTCGATACCCGATCTGGGCGTGTGAGAGGAGCAAGGAATATGAGAAAACGGATCTTGGGAGTACTCTGTTCCGTAATCGTTTTCGTCTTCGCGGGGGGGTGTGCCGTGGTGAAGGTAAACAACCTCGCGATCCGGGGAGGCGATCCCGTTGTCTATCGGTGCGGGAATGGCGAACGAATTGTCGTACGTTATTATTTGCTGTCCGATAAAAGCCTCGGTTTTGTCAAGGTGCGTCTCGCCGACGGCACGGAATATACCCTGCCGCAGGTCGTTTCCGGCTCAGGAGCCCGTTATTCCGATGACCGGGAAATGGTATGGTGGACAAAAGGTGAAACCGCCTTTGCGGAGATGCGCGATCAGAATGGCGAGTGGCGGACAGCCTACGATAATTGCAGGGAAGTTCCGGAATAATACTGCATCTCGGCATGAAAGCCCGAGATGGCTGAAAGTTATCCGTTGAATTTTCCGGACGGTACGAGGTAAGATTTTCCTGTCATGAACTATCTTATGCATCTGTATCTATCGGGTTGCGATCCGGAAGTTCTGGTCGGCAATCTCATGGGGGATTTCGTCAAGGGGCGACTCGACGACCGTTTTCCACCCGGTATCCGGCGGGGTATCGAGATTCACCGGAAGATCGATTCCTTTGCCGCGGGAAACGAGTTCTTCCTGCGGAGCAAACGGCGAATCGATCCAAGCTTCGGCCATTTCCGTGCGGTCATGGTGGATTTGTTCTACGATCATTTCCTGGCCCGGTACTGGGATGTCTATTCAGCCGTCTCGCTTGAAGAATTCGTGCGTGATGCCCACCGGACGCTGCTTTGCTACGAGACTCATCTGCCGCCCCGCCTGCTCCAGGTTCTACCCAGAATGTTTTCCCGGCATTGGCTTCTCGCCTACCGGGAAGTGGTGGGGATCGAAACGGCACTCAGGCGGATGTCGGAGAGACTGCGGAAGCCGGGACGTCTGGCCGAGGGAGGGGCGGAACTCGCGGAGAAGGGGGAAGTTTTCTTGTCGGACTTCAGCCTGTTCTTGCCCGAGGTTTCAACATACACCGGCGCTCTGATTGTTCCTGCCGAAAAATGGCGGAAAATGGTCTGACAACAGCAAGTCTGGAGGATGTTTTGCGGGTGGAAAGAGGAAAATCAGAGATGAACGGGCAATCCTACGGCGTGGGGTTTTTGCTGCGGATCATTCGGAATGTGGGGTTGGCAATTTCCCTTATCCGGGATTACTGGCGCGGATCGTACCGGGCCGTGCCGGCCAACTCGCTTCTGGCGATCACCCTCGCACTCTTGTACATTTTCAGCCCTCTCGATTTCATACCCGATGTTCTTCCTGTTATCGGCCTGGTGGATGACGCACTGGTTGCATTTGTCTGCTTTTCGCTCGTTGAAAAGGATCTGCGTGCCTATGAAGAATGGAGGGGACGCGCTGACCGTGAAAGGTGACTTCATGGATTGGTTTGCCTGGTCTGCGGCAAGTGCGGTGCTGTTCCTGGTCATGTTCCTGGCCGGGTGCAATTTCCAATACCGCATGCTCTATTATCCCGACCCGGCGCAACCATCGCAGGAATCGATTGATGCCAGGGAAATGGAGATATGGCCCGGCGGCGAAGGGTTTCGCGGTTTTGTCGGCGGTCCGAAATCCGGGAGACCGAAGGGAACCATTATCGTTTTTCACGGCAACGGCGGTACGGCCTTTGACCGGGACTACTACCTGAAAGCCTTCGGGAGCCTCGGTTACCGGGTTCTCCTTGCCGAGTATCCACAGTACGGCGGGCGGACCGGAGAGCTGGGAGAGGCTGCTTTCGTCAATGATGCCATTGAGACGGTGCGGCTTGCATTCGCCATGTATGGCGCTCCGATCATGCTCTTGGGGGAGTCGCTCGGTTGCGGTGTCGTTTCGGCGGTTGTTGCCGCCGGGCCGGCGCCGGTTGACGGCATCGTGCTGATAACACCGTGGGATACGTTGCGGTCCGTTGCCCAGCACCATTTTCGTTTCGTGCCGGTCGGGCTGTTTTTGAAGGATTCCTACGACAATGTGACCAACCTCGCCACATTCAAGGGAAGAATAGCCGTTGTGGGGGCCGAAAAGGACGGTATCATACCTATCCGCCATGCCTGCACTCTCTTCAATTCGCTTCCGACCCCCGCTCGAAGGATGTGGGTGGTGAAGCAGGCCGGCCACAATGACTGGTTGATTCGGATTGACCATGCGTGGTGGCGGGAGATTGCCGATTTCGTCAGTGCCGAGAAGGAACAGGGAAGAGACTAAACTTTTATGTTTGCCTTTCGGTCTGCCTGGAATATTTCGACGATCCCATTGCCGACCTTGCCGGGTGTTAAACGGATGGCAGGTTTCAATTCAGGCGTATCGAGCATGGAGCGGAAAAAGGGTGAATTTTCCTAGGAGCAGCGGATTGATGAAATGGTATTGAGCAGTATTCGGCGATACCGTCCATGCTCTTCTGGATTGTGCCCGGATTTTACCCATTGCTTTCAACAGAAGTTGTTGATTACCTGTTGATAAGTATGTTGAGACTTGGTCAAACTATCGTTTTTTCAAAAGGCTCTCGCGTATTGCCTAATTCGTATCCAACAATAAATGTGTAGTAAAATCAACTACATAATAAAATCGCAGGAATATCGGCAAGTTAGGGGCGTAGGGTTTTTGTTGAAAATGATTTTCACTAGAGTTATGCACAGCCCCTGGGCATAAGGTGAAAACCACCCTGATTTCGGAGGGTTTTTCCCGTCTGCCAAGGAGAGAATACCACGGTTCGGGAGAAAAGAAAAAGCCGTTCCGGACGGTTGCTGTCCGGAAGGTCATTCGTTGTATTTTCGGTCGGAATAAGCTGCCCATGTAAATCAAAAGGGGTTACGGCTTGTTGCCGTAACCCCTTGATTTCATGGTGCGAAGACTGGAACCTAACAGCACATATAACTATCTAAAAAAATAATACATTATGTAAAATGTGTTTTGCGTGTACCCCAAAATCTACCCCAAATACTTCATCGTGAGACCCTTTTTTTACCAATTATTTTTTTCTCCGTCTTACCTTCACTTTTTTCTGCCTGATTTAGCCTGTTCAGATTTCTGTGTCGGTTGCCTGTCCATTTCAACCGCTTCTTCCGCCTGCCTACGAAGTTTGTTCGCCCTCGATGACGCTCGCTTAAGAACTTTGGCCGCTTCAGCAAAATTACCAACCGACTCCAACCGCCCGGCCATAATTTTGGCATGAAACTCAAGATAATCCGGACGCTCCATGGTTCTCTCGGCCTGCAACAACTGCGCTCGCTCGTAATCGCATCGGGCGGGGTCCAGGTTATCAAGCCCGTTGCGCTCAGCAGGCTCGGACGATTCCGCAGTCTTGCCCGACAGCATCTGTTCCAGCATAGGTTTCAGTAACTGTACAACTTCGATGGCTATGGCCCTTATCTCTTTTTGCGTCAACGTCATGGCAACGTCCTCTCTGTGCCCTTTGCGTACTGCAAATGACAAGGTGAAGTGATAATGAAAAGAAGAGGCTCCGCATCTCAGACAAAGGACACCAGGCCAAACCGGAGCCGATCTCTGCGTCAACGGAGCCTCTTTAATGGAGGATATCAGTTTAATCACTCAGTGCAACAGTTATCCAAGAGTCATGTGTCGTGAAGGGAGGGTAGAGAATTGCTTGTCTGGGGGCGAATTGCACGTCTTTCTCGCTCAAGCAATCTCTACCCTTACATGTTGCCCTTTTAGTCCGCAAAACCGATTGACGACACATTCCCACCATACACCCTTCGGTACCAATCAACGGCCCTATCCACGGTCTTCCTTTGTCCGGCGTTCAACTCGTTCATGAATTCTCCTTTCAGGTAATCAGGAATCGCCGACAAAGGGTGAGTCATCCGGACCGACTGCCGCAGGCCCTGGAACGTCCCCCCGTGCTCCCGGTACAGCCGGGTGAACTTCATTGCCGCTTCATCGTCGTGATACAGAATAGCCCGTTTCAGGTTGTACAGGGCGGCCCGCTTTCTCTTCGCGCTCGCTCCCTGGGGTTCGGCATAGGTCCTGCCGCGATTGTGCTTGTCCAGAAAGTCTTCCACCATTTCCGAGGTCTTGTAGAAAGCCGTCTGTCCGGTGTCCGCCCGCTTGATCAGGAGGCTTTTCCCCCGGTCCTTGAGGTATCCTTCCGACGGTTTGCCTGTCGCCAGGCGGTATTCCGGCAGAAGACCGAAGATGTTGACGAAGTATTCAACCCGGTTGCGGATCGGGCGGGGCTCCTGGATCTTCGGCCAGCCGGTTTTCCCGAGCATCGATTCCAGGGCATACTTACCGAGAAGAGGGTTCCAGAGGTCATACACCTGGTTTACCGGCGCCATCATCACGTCCCAGGCCACGTCTTTCACGTTCCCGTCATCGATGGACTTGAAGTGCTTCACCCAGTTGTCCATACCAACCCACGACATGATTTCGGTCATTGCGTCGTAGGTCTGCCAGTAGAGCACGTCCCCGTCATCACCCCGGCCTAGAATCAGGTGAGGCTTGCTCCGCACTTCTTCGGATAGCTCGTCTTCCTCATCCGGCCAGAAAAGCCAGTTGTACGCCGTGGTGATCGCTTGCAGCAGTCCGAGCATTACCACGATCTGAGCGCCGCGGATCATGGCCGTTGCCGGGAGCTTTGCCGCCGATCTGCCGAACAGCATCCCGGAGTTCTTCAAAATGGCCTTGGCGCGGCTTTCGTCCACCGGGATATTCCGGAAGAGGTGATACCACCGCTTGAAATTCCCTTCCCGGAAGCTCCAGAACAGGAACCAATCCCCGAGATTACGGCCCGACTCGGACGTCTGGACGTAGTTTACCAAGGCATCATTTGCCACCTGGTAGGCCTTGTCCTCGATCCTCACAAGACCGTCTATCAGCTCTCGCCTCGACGCGCCGTATGCCTTTTCACCGGCCCGCCACTTGTCCAGAAAATAGAGATATGCTGCCAGACGGCGGGAGGTCTCCGTAAACGTGTTCATCCCGTACACCGTATCCAGGTAATCGGCGGGAAGGTCCGCTATCCTTTCCAGCAAGCCCCGGCGCTGAAACGCCCGCAAGGCTTTGTGCATCTGCGCCCGTGGGATTTCCCGGACGGTGATCCCCACCGCCTCACCGCCTTTGTGGAAGAAATAGCCGATGTCCGCCCGGCGCTGTTCGGTGGTGTCCAGCTCTTCGAGATCCTTCATCTTCCAGAGAATATCGAACGATTCTTTCAAATACGGCCCTACCGCCGCTTTCGGGGCCACGCCGAACAAAAAGGAGGTGTCACCTACGGTGTTGTTAGAAACGTAGCGGAGGACGTTGTGCGGCGCGAACAGCCACCACTTTTTCATTCCGCTTCCGAGCACGTGGATAAGGCGTTTTCCCTTGCCGCTTGCCGCTATCGCCTGGTTTCTGATGTGGTCGAAGGTGTCAACGATCTCCGCCGGCAGCATCCATGCATCCGGATCGGCCTTTACCAGGACCTCTTTCAGATCCTCTTTCCCCACGGTCTTTTCCGCCAGGTCCAGGAACAATTCGTCAATCAGGTCTTCACCGACAGTCTTCGTCCGGTAAAAATGATCCCGTACCGTGGCAAGCCGGTATTCACGGCCCCTCGCCGCCTTTTGGAGCAGGGGTTTGATGAAGGGCTTAACGTCGCCGTTCAGCACGGAAAGCTGAAACCCGGTAAGTCGGCGGACGTTGATGGCAAAAAGCTCGTCTCCCACGTCCTCGGGGAATGGTTCGTCTTTCTCCCACTCTTCCTTGAAGCGAGTGTACTCCTGCACGTAGAAATCCGGATCCAGAAGCTTTTCCCGGTAGGCATCAATCGTTCTCTGAATCTCCCCGGCGACTTCCCGGAATTCGTTGTCCAACTTGATAATGGCGGATTCCCTGAACTCGGGCGACTTGAAGGCTTCGACCTTTTCCCGGCCGATCCCCCAGAGGCGCTTCACCTTGTCGGGAAGGGTCTCGTCCATGAAGCCCACCCGGGCGGACAGGCCCCGCATGATGTTATGCCGCATCACCCGCATACGCTTCCGCAATTCCGGCATCAGGTCGTAACGGTCTTTCAGCTCCCTGTAAAGTTCCATTCGCCGGATGTCGGCTTCCATCTGCGCCCACACCTTAAAGGTGGCCTGAACCACGTTGGTGTTGATGTCCCCCAGTCCGCCGTACCGCTTCTTGAAGAAGCTGCGGAAGATCTCGGTCTTCAGTTCAGCGCCCTTCGCTCCGCCTTTTGCCTTACCCGCGTGCCGCATGACCATATGATGAAAATACTTGTCACGCTTGAATCGATTCTCCGTTCCATGCACTCCCAAGGCCTTCGACGCCTCGGCAAACCGTTCATTCAGTTCTTTCGTCGTGGCGTAATACCGTTCCACGGCTTCTTTCACCTTCGGCGCCGCTTCAAAAGCCCGGTTGATTTCCGCCTGCAAGGTTTCGATATTCTCTTCTGATATCCCGAACGGATAGCGGAAATCCTTTCCCCGCTCCCTGACGATCTCCCGTGTTTCCAGAGCGTCGTTGATGACCAGGGCTTTGGTGAACAGGTCCGCTTCGGCCTCATTCATCTTGCCCATGACGGAGATGATTTTCCGTTGCGTTTCACGGGATGCCACACTCTTCGAGGCTTCCAGGTCGGAAAATATCTTGTTCCCTTCGGCGAAGAAGGTATCGCGTGGAAGGGTCTTGAACTGCCGGGTAAAGCCGTGGGCGAAATCCTTCGCGGCCTCGGTAAGCTGGGAGACAATGCTTTGCCCCCTGATGCCCTTTCGGTTGCGCTGAATTCCTTCCTCTACCTCGGAAACGGAAAAGGTGAAACCGGCGGCCTGTTCCTCGCCCGGCCTGATAGAAAAGCTTCCCCGGTCCTCGGCAGCCTTCGACCGCAGTTCGTTCCATACCTTCAGCATCAAGCCTTTGAAGCGGCTCCACATGTCCCCCAGGGTCGTCTTCATCCGCTTGGCGAATTCTGCGTATTTCATTCCCCGGGTGTAGAAGGATTTCCCGATTGTCACAAGGTGGGGTAGGGCCTCCTTGCCGGAGGCGGCAAGCTTCCGCAGTTCCCGCAGGGCCAGGGGCACCGCCGAGGTAATGTCGTAGAGTTCCACCCCTTTACTGGTTTCCCTGGTCCGTACTGTGTGGACCAGGGTCTGGAAGGCCGCATTGATGCTATTTCGCTCCGCGTTTTTTGGGTAGGGTTGCGTGTTTCTCAGGTTGGCATCGGTAAGAAAGGTATTAAGAAAATTCTGCTCTGCAAGCCGGTCATTGATGAACAACTCGAAAGCTCGGGCGAACATCTCCCGCCGCGTGGACCAGTAGGGCTTTCCCTTCTTCTTCCGGTCCGCTGCCAGGGACGCGCTCCTGAAGTCGGTGTTCACCTGGGGCAGGTGCCCTACAACGGCTTCCTTTGATTCCATTGCAACGCCGAGACCGTGCGCCCACGACTGGATCCCGGTTGATGTCTCCTTGTCGAGGATCCTGCCGGTTGCGTCCTTGAAGAGGTTGCGGAGTGCCGCCACGGTCGGCTTGAACACCAGCCCTTTGCCGGATTCCACGTACCCCTCTCCAACATCGCCGCTCAGAATCCGCTCGGCCAGCGCGTCGAACTCGGCCAATCGTGCTTCCTTATCCGTTTTTACTCCGGATTCCAGCATTTTCCTGGCATGGTCCAGCCACCCTTGGGCGTTTTTACGTGATTTCTCCTTTGCCCCCTGCTGACGGAGATTCCATTCCGCCACGGTCATGGGCCGTTTGGACATCGCCTGGATTACCGCCTGATACGCCTCAACAATCTCCGACCTGATGCCCTCTCCGAAAGCCTTGGACTTATCAATCTCCTCGGAGAGGTAAGGGTGTTCCATCTTGGCCAGGCCCGCCTGTACACCGAAATAATGGTCGAGGGCGTGCGCCCATTCGTGCGCCAGGGTACCGGCTCCCATGGTCTTGGTCAGATTGATCTCGTTCACTCCCGGTACGAAGTGAGCGGCGGCCCTGCCTCCCCGTCCCTGTGCTCCGAAGGCGATGCCCAATTCACCGTTCAGGGAAAGGGCCTTGGCCGGTACCCCGAGAATTTCGGCCAGATCCTGAAGTGCATCGTAGGCGTGGTTAAGGTAGGCTTGCCGTTCCGCATCGTTGATGTACCCTTTGCGGCCGAAGTTTACCCCTCGGAAACCGAAGGCATCCTGAAGCCGTCGAGAGGAAATATTCTCATCTGTGCCGCGCCGGGCCGGGCCGGTACGCTCAGCCTCGGCTATGTTCATGCCGCGCATTTCACGACCGCCACCGGGCGATCGTTTTGCCCTGGAGCGCGCTTCGTTTTCGGCTTCTTCGCGTGTGGCGAATCCATCGATGATCCGGCCCGACTTTTCGGTAAGCAAATATGCGCCGCGTTCCGTCAGGGATTTTCGCGCTTCTTCCTTTGAAGGATAGAACGAACCGCCGCGATAGTTCCAGATCTTACCTTCATCTGTATAGCGGTAGACCTGCTGGATCGGGAAGGTTTCCGAATTGTGAACAGCATAGCCCTGTCTTTGCCATGCCTCTTGTTTCGCCGGCCATCCCTTTTCGAGATCATCAATGACTTTCTTGATATCCTTGTTGCCGGGTTGCAGCGCCTTCAAGGCGCGATTGCCGCCGATAATCCGAACTTCCTTCAGCGCCTCGCTACTGCGCCCAAACCGGGCATAGTGAGATTTCTCCATTTCTTCCGGCCAAATCCGCATCAACAAAGAATCGGCAAAGTTCATACCGCCGTCCATCATCGAAGTAAGGGACGTTTGTTGACCAGGCACATGGGCCTTGAAGGAAGCAACCACCTTGTCCATGAATTTTTTGTTGGCACTGGAATCCTTCGCCCACTGAAAAACGGCTTCGTGAACCTTGTTGACGACATCGATGTAGCGTTGCAGGTCTTTATCGGTTTTACCGGCCGGATTCAAAGCAATACCGTCATACGCCATCTTGACGATACGCGCGAAAAACGGGTGCATGCCGTCGGTTATCAGATGATCGTAATCGGGACGCGGCCAAACTTTGGACTTGGTGACCTCCTTGACTCGCAGCGTGTCATTCAGGTCTTTGACATCATTCCAGGCGATTCCTTTTCCCGTTCGGTTCCTGCGGTTGTACCAAAGGTTTTCTCCCACATCCTCGGTAGTGGATGCATTTCTTTGGAACTTTTCAGGGATAGGGGCTTCCTCTCCTGTGTCCTTGGTATCCGCAACGGCTTCAGTACCTGCCTGGATGTTCAGGGCGGCGGGTAAAGGTGCTTCTTCCAATGTTTCAGAGGACGTCGCTGTTTCTGCCCCAAAAGGCTTTTTCTGGTTTCCGCTTGCAAACCACGACTTCAATTCTCCCGGCGTGGTTTCGGTAATGGCGCCTATCCGGCTTTTCCCGCTCTTGTCGTAATTCGCCAGGTAACCGAGGCGCGCGTTTAACGGATTCGGGAACCCGAGCAGCACTTTGTGTTCATCGAAGGTCCCGGAATTGGGCTCTACCTGGTCGACCACGAATATCCGTGTCGATTCAGGCTTGGGACCGATGAATACGTCCACGTGGTCCTTATCCTTGCCCACCGTCCCCTTGATGTAGCCATAGTGGTGGGCAAGCCTGGTTTCCCAGTCCTTACCGTTTTCGTCCACACCTTTGCGGGTTGATCCTTTCGGATTTTCGATGGAGATGTCAAATCCATGCAGGCGGACATGTCCCTTCTTGTAGTTTCCCGCTTCAGCCTGCGCCGGAGTCGGCTCCTGAAGATCGTTCGAGGGAGACGTGGCGGCTTCATGGGCCTTCTGATCGACGGACCTCGCTTCCAGCCGCTTTACAAACTGCCGCCGGAGCGGTGTATCCTTTGCGGCCCAGCGTTTCCCCGATTCATCGGGAACGAACCTCATGTTTGCAAGCTTCTTCACCGTCTCTCTGTTCGGTGAATTCTCGAACCGAAGCTCGACACGGCCCCTCTCCTTATCAAAGGAAGCTGCAAGCTCTGGAGCCTTTTCCGGAAGGGGGGCCTCCTCTGCCATTCCCTCCGTCTCAAAAAGGGCTCCAGCGTCCTTCTGGGTATCCAGGGCTTCAGGTAATGGTGCTTCCTCCATCCCGGTTTTATCCTGAATTGCTTCCCGGAGTTGATCGAAGGAAAGAACGTCCTTGTGACCATCGATCACGAAGCGGAGTTTCGAAACATCAGTGCGGGAATCAACTTTGACTTCGTTCGGCTGTTCACCCCGACCGATGTTCGCTTCCGACGGAAAGATAATCGCCGCGCTGATCCGGTCGTTTGGGCCGTAGGCCACCACCGGCTTTTTGCCATCCACCATCTGAGCGGATATGCCTGAGCGTCCCTCAAAGTCCTTCCCTTCGCGGAGTTTGCCGGTTGTCAGGATGTCGTGAAGCTCTTCCACCGTGGTCAAACGAATAGGAGAGTCGGGCGTCAACTCACCAGCGGAAAATTTTTCGTTGAGGGTTTCTTTCGTTTGGATTTTTGTCGCAAGAGACACTTGGATGGGCACCTCGCGCGGCTCCGCCACTGCCCGCTCTATGTGGTCGGGAACTTCCTCCGATTCGTCTGTTCCGGTTTCGGGAAGCGGGGCGTTTTCTCCGTGTGCCGGAATGACTTCCACCGCCTTAATGGTATTCCCGAAATCGGCCGGGTGTTCCTCGGTAACGCCGTCCTTAAGGACAACCTTCTCACCGTCGGCCCGCTCCACGGTGAAAGTATCGATCCGGCCGTCTTTTTCGCGGGCCTTTACCACGGTATCACCAGGGGTCAGGTCGAGCGTCTGAATATCCTGTTGACTCTTGAGCAGGTTTCCTTCGTGATCGTGACGGAAGTCTTCGAGTATCTGCTTACGGTACGGCGTGAGAGTCTTGTTGCTTTTCCCGGCCGCTATCTCCAGGGCCGCGATAATCTCGCTCCGCTCCTTGCCGGCGCTGGAGGGATAGTTTTCCTTCAACCAGGTCTGGAAATCGCTGTCGGTGAAGAATCCTCCGCCTTCGGACTTGCCCGTGCGCGAAAAGGTCTTCCCCTCCAAGGTGCCGAGAATCGCCGCGAAATCGGGTTCGGGCAATATGCCGCCGGTTAACGGCGCGTGTTCAGAAGCATCCAAAGCTTTCGAAGCTTCTTCGTTCAGGGGCGCGGGCGCTTCTTCGGATTGCCCCGAAAACATCTCCTTCGCTACCGTCCGGGCTTGACGATCCAGGGTGCTGTCCGTGGCGTGAGCTTGTCGCACGGCTTCCATGCTGCCCAGCTCCTTCACCCTATCTCGAATAAACTCCTGTTGCGCCGGTTTCAGGGTTTCTGCCGACTGGTCCGACATCATGTCTTCAGACACCGGCGTAAGCGTTACCGGTTTGCCCGCCGCCGGTTCCGGAGACGGCGCGGCCTGCCATTTGGTGTATTCTGCATTAAGTCTTTGTTCATGCGCCCGGAGCGGTTCTCCTGCCTGGCGGAGCAGGGTGGTGTTTCCAGCCTTTATGCGATCCTCAGCCCAGTTGTATGCTTCATCAGTGACGATATTCGTAGCGCGGGAGAGCGGTCCCGGTGGAGTCGGTTTTTCCTCGGAAGGCGGGGCCTGTTCTCCGGAAATACCGGAAGAGGCCATGCGCTCAACACCATGCAGCCCGGCCCCGGTAACGCCGCCGGTAATCGCACCGATAGCGCCGGCCTTCAGTATATTCTCAGGATCAACCTCAATATCGGGTTGCGAACGCTCCGAGATATACTCTTGGGCGGATTCCTGTGTGCCCTCAGTTACCGCCGAGTTGATCCCCCGTTTCAAGGCCGTGTTCGCCGCATGATCGGGAAAGAAAGCTGCCTTGTCGGTAACGAAGTTCAAGGGAAGGTTGGCGAGAAATACCTTCGTCGCCGCATCACTGGCCGCCTTGTCGCTATGTCCCCGACGCTTCATGTCACGATAGACACTACCGGCTTCGGTCGACGCTTCAAAGGTCGACATCGTTGCTGCAGATCCAAGCGCTTGAGCAGTTTTGGACACATTCCCAACGAGTGACATAGCCTTGCCAAAGCCGACTGAAGGAATCAGAAAGGTTAACATCGAGCCGAAACCGGCCCCGATCTCTCCGGAAATGCCGGTGTCCTGTGCATTGCCGATTTCATCCGCCTCAATAGCCATTGTCGCTTTCCCTGCCTTTTCAGACCCGGCCCATTCGGCGGCCCCGAGAAGTCCGGTTGCGACGCCCTTGAAGCCTTCTCCCATGCCGGAGCCGAATCGCTCCGCCCGGCGGATGCCTTCCTTTTCGGGAAGAACATGTTTCTCATACTCGGGGACCGTCATCGAGCGTTCCGGAAAGGTGTACTCTCCGCCGCCTGGAAGGTCTACGGTCTTCGCCGGGACGGCATGTTTCGCGGCATCCAGGGAAATTTGCGCGGAAGCGATATCGCCGGGGTCCATGGCTTCGGAATTATCGTAAGGACTGAGAAACCGCCGGGCGGTGTCGATGCCTTTCTCGAACACGTTCTTTTCCGGAGCGGTGCTGAGTTCCGGGGCTTTCTTAACACGCGGCCGGGACGGTCTGGTTCCGCCGACGAAAAATTCCCGAATCTTGCGGGACGCCTCCCGGTCCTGGCGGGTTGCGATGCCGAGGACATTTTCACGAGCACCCGCCGGGAACGCTGATTCGTTGGGACTCAGCCACTGGTCGGACTTCGCGGTCGGAAGGTCTTTTACACCGCCACCCTCATCGTCCAGGGGGACCAGGCTCACCTCCCGGTCGTCAAGAGGAATGAGGTTGACCTCACGGCCTTCGATGGGGATTAAGGAGACTTGTGTCATAATTGCACCCGGTGCTTTCTACCATTGATCGTAACGGTTCCATCGGCATTCAGCGGATATCTCTCGCCTTCGAAAACAACTTCATTGCCATTCAATGTAGCTTTCGACGTCTCCGTGTGCGACCGGGCCGCCTTGTTTCGAGAGCTTGACGACGCCGGACGCCGGGCCTCCCGGATTTCAGATTCACTCCAGCCTTGCCGTAAGGCCGAATCGAGCAGTTCGCTGATGGGATGCTTCGAGTTTCGTGAAAAGAAATCCCGAAGCGGGGCAACGTCCCGGATAGACGAAGACGCGGATTCATCAATGACGGGACCGTCCTCACCATATGCGCCCTGAACGCGGCGGATAAGGTCGGAAGCCTCTGAAACCAAGGTATCACGATCCTTGAAGCGGGGATCGGTGGGAAGGATGCCGAGTTTTTCTTGCCGCGCTTCCATGTCGCCAACCAGGGAGGACACGACACCAACCGGGTCGACCTTGGCAGTCTTGAGCATCGACCAGGCCTGTTTCGGATCGGCGGCGATGCCGTTGTTGGTAAGGTACTCGACCATGCGGGCATCGGCGGGAAGCTCTTTCCCATCCCGGCCGTGCGCTATGCCTTCAGGGGTTCGGAGCCAGTCGCGGTATTCGGCTTCGGATTGGAAGTTTTTGGCCTGCGCTGTTTTCAAAGGAGTATCGAGAGCAAGGGATTCACGCTTGAAGGCAAGGTCTCCCTCCGTGGCTTTGACTTCATTTGCCAGCTTCTTTTCATCCAACTCGAGACCCTGCTGGGCCTGCAGGTCGGCAATCTGTTTGTCATACCGGCCGCCTTTGTTGTGTGAAGAAAGCAGGTTAACCAGGTCGGTATTGCCCATACCTGTTGTCTTAAGTTGCTCCGTAGTCGGCGCAAAGCCGTTCGCCGCGTTGAAGCGGATCGCGTGCGCAACCTGGTCCCGATATTCGGCGTTGGACACCGGAGCACCGATTCCTGAAATCTTTCCGGGGGCAACCTTGGAAAGGGGAGTCGTGTTGCCGATGGAAGGAACGGTATTTCCTTTAGCGCCGTCAAGACCGGAATCCGGAGAGAGTTCTCCGATAGAAGGGATTGCCGATTCTCTACTTTTCGTGAGGTTGCCAACGATGGACAGCGAGTTTTCCGCCTGCCCCTTTACACGTCCGGAACCATCATAACCGACCTTGAAGGGGTCGGCTATCCCACCGATATCCTGGTAATCAATCTTTTTGCCGTCGACCTTGGCGAAGCCGCTGCCGATAGATGGAACGGCGGGCTTCGCGGCGGTTCTCGCTCCTGAGTCCGGTCCTAGAGCGTCAATACCGAGGTTACCGGAGCCAACGGCCCCGATCATCGGCGCTTCCGCCTCGATGGGAGCGGGCTTCACAGTTCCTCCAATGTTTACCGCGGCCGAAGAATCGGCCCGAGGCGAACCCTTGCCCGTTCCAGCAGAATCGGCAAGCGGATCGGTAGTCCCCACGGCGTTGATGGGAAGAGGTATTTTCTTCGTCTTTCCAACTAACAAATCATCCTTTTTTAAAGCATTTACTTGTGTCATGTTAGTCTCCTTTAATTAGTTAATTGTGTCCTTATTGACAGGCCAAGCAAATAATAGTACCGTGAAATCCACTGAAGATAGGTGAAGGTAATTTAAGTCAAAGAGGTGCTAAATGAACTGGTCCTATGAGGTCAAGAAAGTCACCCCTTTTATCGTAAGAATCCAAACCCAACAAAATTACGGAACCGGCCTCATCTTCTGGCAGAACAAAGACCTCTGTTGTATAGCAACCGCGAATCATGTCATTGAAAGTGCTAATATTGAAGGATGGGAACAACCAATCTACCTTCATCAACCAAATGGCAAAGAGTTGAGACTAAACCCTGAACACAGAAGAATAATCCCAAAACTCAATGAAGAAATAGATGGTGACTCGGCAGCCATTTTAATATACAAATCAGGACTTGATTTCCCCACCAAGTGTCTCCCCCTGTGGGATTTTAGCCGTGAAATCCCTATCGGAACGGAAGTTGGCTGGCTTGGGTATCCGTGTGTTGTCAACCAACGCATCCTTACTCCAAGTTTTTTCTCCGGGCCTATAAGCAACCATTTCCCCGACCTCCAGCAATACGCCATCGATGGAGTATCCATCCACGGAGTTAGCGGAGGCCCGTTGTTCTGCAAGTTCAAGGACAAGGGTCCTTATGTCATGGGGACTATCAGTTCGTACTTTGCTAACAGAGTTCCTATTCAAGGAAGTGTAGAAGCTTGGCCGGGTCTTGCACTTTCTCACAGTTTTTCTGCGTTTATTCCAATAATTAATGACTTGAATAGCCTTGAAGAGATTGACCATACAGAAACCTCACATATCCAGAAAAATGCACCAGCCTGATGCCGGGGCCTTTCTCGTTTCGCCGGAACCGGCAAAACCTCTCTTTTTCATTGAATCCGGTGTATAGGTCCGAAATAACTACACTTTTTTACAATCTCATCAAGCGGAATGCCGAACCATTCAGAGACTTGTTCCGGGGTATAGATGACTTCGCCGACATCATTTACGAAAACAGCGGGCGGAAAGACACCTGCCTCCCGTAAAACCGCCTCAACGGTATCCGGTGCGACCTCAATAGCTTCTCGAACAAGTTCGCGGACCCTCGTGTCCTTGGGATCCAAAGCCCGCAGCTCCTCGATGATTTCACGGTACCGGCAAAGATCATCCTTCATTTCGTCCCCCTCGCTACGTCTTCCGCAACGCCCCTAGTCCTCTCCAGCGGCAACCGGACCGGGACCTTCCGCCCCTGCTGGTGAAGCATCTGATAAAGTTCATCAAGGCGCGCCAATAGCCGCCGGGCCTCATCATCGGTGATCGTGGGATCTTCATCAATCTCCCACCAGCGGGACAAAGCGCGGAAATATTCGCGTTCAGCAACGGCAATGCCGATGGGCGCGACCTTGGCTCCAAGGCGATCAAGGGATTCTTCAGGAACGTCGAGGACCGTACCTACTTTCAACGTTTGCCCCCGCAGTTTGAACGATTTTGAGACTTCAACAAGCATCGGAAATTACCTCCACACCGGAAAAATCTTCGTCTTCACCATCAGGTTCGGCAACGATGAGCCGTTCAGCTTCCTTGTGACTGCTCGTGAGGTACTGAAGGGAAGGCTTGTGGAAGAAGAGCCCTATCTTCCCTTCGTCGTTCCGGTCGTCCCTCGCCTTGACGCACATGAGCAGCGCGTCCGGCTTCTTCTCTATCTCCGCCCTGGTAAATTGGACCTGTTCACCAGCTTCGAGTTTTGCCACATCAGCTTCCTTCACCCGATTCCTCCAGACGCTCCAGACGTTGCTGGCAAGGTCGGTGATATCGCCGGAACCTTTGACATCCATTTTTCCAACCGGGGTAAACTCGTTGTCATCCTTCCGCGAATGGGCTACCAGGTGAACGTGACTGTTTGTGCTGTTCACGAAATCGTTCAGCGCGTCTAGGAAAGCCTTCTGCCCCTTGTAGTCGTCGGAGGCAATCCCGCACTTCAGGAGCGAGTCTATGACGAACTGCCGGACCCCGTAACGTTGATGGGCGTATTGAAAAACCTCCAGAATCCTGTCCACCTTTGCAGTTCCGAGAAGGTCAAACATCCAGAGTTTTCCGTCCAGCCAGCAAAGGGCCTCGTGGATTTCCCGGCGCTCGGGTTTTTCTAGCCCCAGAGCCTGGCGCACCATGCGGAAAAGGGTCTTGCGGGGGTGCATCTCGAATGAGGCGATACAGGCTCGCTCACCCTGGCGCATGGCATGAAGCATTACCAGGGAAAGGACCAGACTTTTCCCGTGGCCGTTCATACCCGTCCAAACGGTAACCTCACCGCGGAGAAAGCGGACCGTGCTGCCCCACATTTTCCAGGGGAGCGTAAACCCGGGGAGCTGCCCGTCCGGAGGATAGAATTCCTCAACCACGGCCGGCATGTACGAAGACGGCGCTTTCAGTTCTCCGGGGTCCTGGAATTCTGCGGCTTCAAAGCATTTGCAAATTTCCACCGAAGACACACCCTTTTGCAGACATTCGTTCATGTCATTAAGAGGAAGCTTGACAACGCGGCATCTATGCGCGCCCAGGCGGCTGATGATTTCCGCCACAGCCTTCCCGCCTTCTTCATCCTGGTCAAGACACAGGTAAATGACCTCGAACCGCTCCAGGTGGGGATATTCATGGTCAATCCATTGCTGCTTATTGCCGCTTCCGCCGCCAAAGGGAACGGACAGGGCAGGGAATCCCAGTTGATAGAGGGAAACGGCGTCTATCTCGCCTTCGGTAATCGCTATTTGGCGGGTGTTCGGGGATATGGCCTGCCATCCGAAGAGGCAGGGAGCGCAGCCGGCTTCCACGAGGGTGAATTTTTTCCCGTCCCTGCGGCGCAGGTGCAGGTACTTGACTGAAACGAGGTCGTTTTCTCCATGGAACGATGGGAAGATAATCCAGGGGCCATTTGCCGGTTTATTTTCCTTCCATCCATTCCAAGGACCGATTTCGGAAGCTTCGCCTATGCGGTAAGCCTTTACGGCATCGGCGGTCAGCTTGCGCTCTTCGGTCAGGTATTTCATGACCGGGGAACCGTCCTGCGCCTTGGTGGCGGTCTTTGGGGTAGACGGTTTGCGGAAGGTCCTGGGGGCGATTTTCTCGAAATGGGGGTCACGGATACCCAGGTAGTTCTTCACTTCCAATATGGCTTCGGCGAGGGTAATACGCTTCACCGCGCACCAGAGGTCAAGAAGGTCACCCGAACAGCCACCGTCGGCGAAGTCCGCCCATCGGCCTCGTTTTAGCCCTTCGAGGCAGATACGGGTTGAACGGCCGGGCTCACCGTTGACGCTGCCGACAACCCACTCGCGGCCTTCCCTCTTACCTTCCGGCAGGAGGTGAGCCACGACTTCCGCCGCATGGTCGTTAAGCCGATTTATCAATTCTGTAATTTCCATCAGAGCCCCCTACACATGCTATAGCGGTCGTCATCCTGGCCGGGCCGCTTTCGTGAATCGTCGTAACTGCCTTCGAGAACTTTGAGGCCGTTGTCCGAATTTCTAATTATCCAGTCGAAATCAGCTCGCCATCCCCGGCCACTCGCGCCGGAAAGAAACTGAGACGATATGCATTTCCGGAAGATTTCGGCCCACCCGGCAAGACTTCTCTCCTTGAGCCGGGCTTTACATTTCCCCGCACGCGTCACCGAAAAGGTTTTGGCCTGGGGGAGAGACGAACCTTTGACGGTTTCGTTCCAGAGGTCAAAGAGGGCTCTCGGGTCAGGTGTGGATTCGTTGAGTCGACGATCTTCCTCTTTAGAGGAAGATAATTTCTTTATTATTCCTTTTTCCCCTTCTTCTGTATCCTGTGCTGTGACTTGGTTGTTCGTTGTGTTTTCGTCGTGCTGTGCGTTATGTGCTTCATAGTTCTCGGGGTTTTGATAACGTTCATAATTACAGATAGTTATTATCATTCCACGCGTGCTCTTCGTTGTGGTAATCATTGAGGCCTTCGTTAGTGCTTCGTACGCGCTTCGTACCTCGCCTCGCGTTAACCGGCGAAAACGGTATCCTATTCTATAGCCGCCGGCTTCCTGCATTTCGGAGATTGTCGTGCGAAACTGCCCTCGACGGAGCTTTTCCCGGTTCTTCCAGTTCGCTTTTGCCAACATCCAGACCCACAATTTCAGGTAATGGGAAGGCTTCTCCATTAACTCGGACTCCAGAAGTTTTCGCGCGAGAAGGATGTAGCCGCCGGATATGGTGGAATCAGGCTCTTTCACGGCCAACCTACGATTCGGCAATATGCGTTTTCCGATCTGCGGAGTGCCTGCCGAAACAAACTACCAGCCAAGCCATCAGGTTCGATCCCGCAGCGAGAAGCCAGAATTTTAAGAACTTCGAGATCGACGGGATCTATCCGAATAGTGATGGTTTCAAACTCTCTTTTTGCGTCTTGCAGTGCTAGGACGCGGTTTACATCCTTCTCCCGTGCGAGAGCACGGACGATACCGGAAATCCGAGAGAGAAATTCTTCGTTTTTTTCTGCGGTGGTACTCATGACACATCCCCCTCCAGATCTGCGATATACGCCCGGATGGTGTCAGTGGACCACACCGATATACGCGGTCCTAGTTTCAGCGGCGGCGGAAATGTGCCGCGTCGGATATCGCCGTAGATCTTGGACTTTGAGATGCCGCCAAAAATTCGCTGAACCTGGGGGAGTCGTAGGTAGACGGCTCCCTCAGGAATGATTGATTCTAATATTGACATAATGCCCCCTAGATTGCGTTTTTAGGGGCATTATCGTTTTTTGAAGTTTTTTTGAAATAGTTGTGGAAATTGGGGGGCAGGTTTTACACTTAGGCAGGAAACATCTGGTTATGATCGTCTTTCATGTCCTCTTCGATTTGTTTTCTTAAATCTGAGTCAATTCCTTGGATGGAATCCAAAAAGCTTTCTCTCTCAGACGAATTTGCGAGTAAGTCTCGAAGTTTCCCTTGACACCATTCCTTGTAAGAATAGTAGCCAAGAGATTCATTGGCACAAAAAGTTTCTCTAAAGTTTCGGATTAAACCGAAGTCTATGTTTTCACTCTTAGATAACTTCATCTCCAGTAATCGTAAGGCGTGTTCGCTGGCAATTGAAAAGGTAAGGTTGCAATGCCATTGAATTTCACGGGTTTTATTAAACAACTCTATGTCAAGGTTAAGGTTGTTTAGCAGTCTCCTGCGGGGATTAAGCATGTCCTTTTCAATGGACATTCTTAATTTTGGGTCAATTGCCTCCATTAAATCCATATATTCTTCTCGATTTGGATGAAACATAAATGGTGTCCTGTCATTAGCTTTGCACCATTCACCATAGTTGCCATATCTTCCGCGTGATTCATCCGCCCGAACAGTTTCGATGTCGGCATGAATAAACTTATATTCTATGTTGTCACCACATGCTTCTGGCTCTTTTTTGAATATCCGCAATGCATGTTTAATGGCTGCACTAAAGGTGAGATTACAATACCATTGAACCTCCCTGGTTTTTTCAACTAGTTTGCTTGTGTCAATGGTGAACATATCGAACTGGCGCTGACGCTTATCTCCGGTTATTCCAAAGACTCCATCAAGTGTGATGTCCTTTCCATGGAGAAATTTCCTTGAATAATACTGTTTAAACCCATCCGCGAGAGCCTGGGCCATCCATGCTGGTATAGGCACATCGGGCTCGTCATCATAGAAGCAGTCAATTCGGAGCTCTATTTCTCGTTTCAACTCTTTGGGGTCGTCAAAGCTTTCCCCTTTCGTAAAGATATCCTGCCGTGCGTAATAATAGCAGCGCGCATAAGAAAGTGAATAATGAGGATAATCTCCTATATAATCGTCCCCGATATACCATTTTTTCGATCCGTCAGGCTCAACAAGTAAGAAGAGTCCTCCACCGTCATGCATTTCGAAAGGCTCTTTCCATGGCTTTGCCTCCCTGATTTGGTCTTCTGATAACCCACCGCAAAGCATATCAACTCTACGGAAAAACGATTCTAAGACATAGAGCATGTTGCCGCTGGCGTTATATTTTCTCCTTGCCTCCTGGTCTGCCATATCGCATAACCCTGTATCCCCTCTTGATCCCAGATTTGTAAAAACAACAGCAGGATCATCAAAGGTTTTTCGCCAGTTTTTACTTGAAACAATTGGAGTTTCTTTTATTTCTAACGGGTTGCGTTTTCTGTGTTTGATGTTTTCAGCTTCGGGTAATCGCTGCTTTTGAATGACGATAACAGACTCTTTTTTTTGATTCTCTCGGTTTTCTTTTGGATACTTTTCACGGATTGCCTGAAACAAAATCTTTCTGGCTGGCAAACCTATTTTATAGGCTTTCTTAAAGACGGTAGGTTCGCAGATATTGCACAAATAGAGAAATCGAAGCACGAAATCCGCAGTATCTCCACGATTCAAGCCAAAACGAATATCACTTATTGCTTTTCGAAAGGTTGCCAAATCGTATTTGGAATGGTTATCTGGATCCATACCCGCCTCTCCTTGCGGTCTCCAAGTAAGTCCGGGGAAGCCGGTGGAGATGACCGGCTTGTCACGGCGTCCCGCTATCCCCGGAGTCTGTTGACGCTACACTTTCTCATTATCCTCCACGTACCGGCGAAGAACTTCCAGTTCGGTCTGTATGCTTAATCTGTTTCGACTCAAAATCCTCTCAAAACCGCGCAACACGACGCGCAGCCCCGAGACGAAACCCTCGTCCAGTTCGCCGTTGTTCTTCTCCTGGATGCCCTCTATCGCGCGTTGAAGAACATCCAATCCTCCGGCGACATCCTCCGCTTCATCGATAGCCCAGAGGACCTGGTCTACCGCTTCAGGGACGGTTTGCAAGAAATTAATGGTTTCCCCTCCAGTGCACCGATAGCCGCCCTCAGCCTTCGAAATTTTAAGCATGATCGCCTCCTGTGGCCTCTGTGCCAGGCTGGTTCGAGGACATCCTGTCAAGGAACTCTCCCGCTTCCTGAAT
Source organism: Geobacteraceae bacterium (assembly GCA_040773465.1). Lineage (GTDB taxonomy): Bacteria > Desulfobacterota > Desulfuromonadia > Geobacterales > Geobacteraceae > RPRC01. Next base: position 26,040 of record JAXGWF010000022.1, read on the forward strand.
GTCGTCCAATACCGATTCCAGGATGAACGACATGCCGTCCAGACCAAGACGACTGAATTCACAAGTAGTGTGTATCACCGGGGCAGATTCCCTCACGAAGGCAAGCTTCGCCGCAATGCGGAAAAGTTGATCCTGTGCCGGCTCGACGTTCACGCGTCGATAATCACTTATGCGCGAACCTATCCCGGCGCCAGTGTCGGGACGAACTTCTTTGTCGACGGTTTCAAATACAACTTCTTTACCAGTTCGTTCAATTTCCAACTGTCTGTTCATGGTGCTACCCCCTGAGTTTGGATTTTCGGCGCAAAAAAAGCGCGCCGATAGAGACTATCCACGACTCAGGGCCGCCGCCCGCCTCACGGTTAGGGCGCATCTCTACCGGCGCGCTGGATGCAGCAATGCTCGGTATTTCATGGTTTCCGGTTTAATTGTAGCCGGTTATTTCCAGGATTTCTCCCCTGGAAATAGAATATCCGCTGTAAGGTAGCGGCTCCCCTGAGTTTGGATACCGCTATCCGTAACAAACCCCGCTTTAATTTGCAAGAACTTATTTGTTGCGGGAGACTTGTTTCTTCCCTCATTTTTCAAAACCACCCATTATAACTTAGGTTTTCTTGGGGGTTTGCATGCAAGAGTCTGAATATTAGAATACTAGAATAGTTTGCCAGTATTACGTCCTGATATGTCCTGAATATTCGAAAAACCAGGTACTTTTTGGGATCTTTTAGGGAACCTTGTTAAAGCGAATATATAGATTTATGAATAAAAACAACATTTCTCATCAAAGCGGGGTGATCGGTCTCGATCCTTCTCACACGTTTGTTTTCAGGGGCTGAAATGTTAGGTTTTGTTAGTGATTTGCAAATATAATAATCTGAATATATGAAAAATAGCAGTTATTGGCAGCAATCCAAAAAAATCATTTTATTTCAGCAATATACAGTTATTTGGATATGCGGAAAACGTTGTATTGTGCTAACAATGCGGATACCGGGAGGGGGTAAGCAATTACCGGGCGCTAGTCGAGGACTGCGGAAAGGGGAAGGGGGAAGGAGTCTTCTGCCGAGGATGTTAATAATTATATTGAACACCTGGCCGACATTGATATTAGTGCATTTGCGAAAAACTACCCCCGAGTGCAGGGGTAGAAAGTTATCCGCTCCAGGTTGCGATTCAGATTTATCAGGGATTCTCCGCATCAAGGTTTTCTTCCTGGTTAAGGAACCGGCATGCCTCTTCTGCCTGATCTTTGCGGTTGTACAGAATAACTTCCCTGCCGCTCTCGATCTCTGCAATTACCCATCCGCCGCGCTTATACGGTTTTACTTCGTATCCCATGCCTGAGATATAACATGTGACAGATTTAATACAAAGCTTTTTCCCAATGAGCCGAGGGAAATATTTTACAGGCCGGAAAGGGGGCAGGTGTTAAAAATAATGTTGAACACTTTGAAAGGAAGTCTGGCAGGAAACTAAGCGCAATATTGCGCTTAGTGAGAGGCCCAGAGCAATCCGGACACTAGTTATAGAAAATCAGCGTTGGCTGGGTGTCGATACGAGATTTTGCCACCAGGCGGCCATGGGTAATTTAAAGCCGCCTGAGGCGTCTATACCACAGTGAGAAAATTATTTTTTTATTGAGGAAGAAACTTTTTGTTTGTAAGCTTCAACAAAGTTGAATGGAGGTAAATATATTGGCGGAAATCCAGCTCTTCTTATAAAATCAGAGACAGTTTCTCTTATGTAAGGAAAGACAATTGCTGCACAATTTACAGAAGCTATCTTTTCTATCTGTTCAGGATCAACAGAATTGTTGAACTCAAATAAACCACCGCCTTCAATTGAAAGGATAAAGGGAGAGTCTGTTCCACCAAAGCCAAGCCTTACAAAAGCCTTGAGAAGCTTTTTTTTGTCTATCCATTCATGCCTAATTGAAAGAGTAGTGTTAATTTCAATTTCTTTGTTTAAATCAAGTTCTTTATTAATTTTAAAATCAACTTCCAGCAGCTTGAAATCTATAAATTCGAAGGAGTAACTTTTATGTGACATATTATCACCAATTCACCACTTTAATTTGTTTTTCCTCTGGTTTAAGAATACTCTTGAAAGTCATTTCAACGGGTTTGGAAATAGCATATTTTTCTTCGAGTGCACTTATAGTGTAGGGATATTTATCTAGAATGCGCAGCAAATTATCCATGCTCTCACTCTGGATCACTTCACTGGTTTCATATCTTGCAAAGCTTTTTGCACCACCACCTAATAGCGATGAGGCCTTTTCCTGGGTCAAGCATAATTTAAACTTTCTTATCCGTTTAATATCTGATGCAGTCAAAAGGCCGTCAACTTTTCTATAAAAATCTTTTATCAATTTAGAAGACTCTTTCATTGTCTTCTTGTCAACGATTTCTTCTCCGCATTTAGTACATTCCCATATAGTGTAATCAGGGACTTCAAGGGTCTCACCTTTATACTCAAATACTTCAGTAATGACTTTCTTCTGTAGTTTGTCATAGCCGCAAATTGGACATTCACCAATAGTTGACATGTTTACTCCTATGTAATGCTGTTTTAATGGAGATCGTGAAATGAAACAACAACACCTTTGCCATTAAAGCTCATTTTCAATTTTATATAAATACCCTTCTTGTTGTCGAAGGTTTTATAAACATCCTGCCATTCATCTTCAAAATGTTCTTTGGATTCAACTGATTCGGCAAACTCAGACCGCTTCAACTTTAAAATGCGGGCAACCATTGAGTCTTCATCCGGATAACCTAAAGACACCGCGTCTTTTCTTGCTCGACGCGTTACATGCAAGGTATCTTGCTCCGAAAGAAGCTCTTTTAGCTCTTCAAGATCATAGGTAGGGGTTTTCTTTTTCATATTATTAAGGGAAAATGTATTTTTAAGTTAATTGATCAATAACGGATTGTCAATACGGAAAAGTATCATAATGATACTTTTTTGGTACTCTCATTTGTGATTTTTCAGAAAATTATCATGGTATTAAAGTTTAAACAACTTTTTTAATTATTGTTGAATTTGCTGCCGGTTGGGCTTCTATAGATTTTAAAGTGAAGAATTGGGCGATATCGAAAATTAGGATTTTAATAATTGAGGATCGATAGTGATGTATGTTTCCTAGCTCTATAATGTTCAGGGTTCACCGGCCTGAAAATTAATCCGGGTCACTTCAACGATTAAACTTATGGTCTACTCCCGTCCGGTTTTATAAGCGGCAATACCTTCGCGCCGGCCTTCAAACCGTCCAGGTAATCGGCCCAGGTCTGCATCATTACTTTGCGTTCCGAAACGTGTTGCGTGCGGTTGTACGCCCGGCCCAGGCGATCCGGTACCGCATGGGCGAGTTGAGCCTCGATCGCATCCGGAGTAAATTGCAGGATCTCGTGAAGCATGGTTCGGGCCATGGCGCGGAAGCCGTGTCCCGTGATCTCGCTTTTCTCGAATCCCATTCGACGGAGGGCGGCATTAACGGCGTTTTCCGACATGCAGCGAAGGGGTGAACGGTGACTTGGGAAAACATATTTGCTGTGACCGGTTAACGGTTTGAGTTCTTTCAGGATCGCTAACGCCTGGCAGGAGAGTGGCACGAGGTGAGCTTGCCGCATCTTCATTTTTTCCGCCGGTATATTCCAGGTAGCTGCTTCGAGGTCGATCTCCGACCATTCCGCGTGCCTGAGTTCGCCAGGTCGGACAAAAAGAATCGGAGCGAGCTGCAGGGCGCATTTGACGATAAACGAGCCCGTGTATTCGTCTATTGCGCGCAGAAGGGGCGCAACCTGTTTCGGGTCCGTGGGGGCCGCCATATGGTTGTATTTAACGGTCGGGAGGATTTTACGAAGATCGGCGGCGGGATTGTTCTCGATCTTTCCGTGTAACTTCGCGTAGTGAAAGATATGATAGAAGGCGGTCTTGATCCGGTGGGCGGTTTCCAGGGTGCGGACGGCCACCCTTTTCAGTATTTCCACGAGTTCAGGTGTTTTAATGCTGGAAATCGGTCGGCCGCCGATAAACGGGAAAACATCCTGCTCGAGCCGCTTCAGCAACCGCTCGGCATGATTCTTTGACCAGTTCGGCTTTGAATTGGTATGCCACTCCCGAGCAATTGATTCAAAAGTATTCGAGGCGGCCTCGATCGTTGCCGCTTTCCGGGCTTTTTTTGCATCGCCTGGGTCGATACCGGCGGCAACCTGTCTCCTGGCTTCCGTGCGTCTGTCCCGCGCATCAGACAGGGAAACTTCGGGATAGGTGCCGAGCGCCAGCAGCTTTTCCTTGCCGTCGAAGCGATACTTGAACCTCCAGCACTTGCTTCCGTTCGGGGTTTTCTTGCCGGGAGGCATAATGAGCAGGAACAGGCCGTCGCCGTCGAATAACTTGATTTGCTTTTCTCCAGCCTTTGCATTACGGACTTTCACGTCTGTGAGTGCCATATGATCACCTCGCTTAAGAGGGATTTGAAGGGTTCTGGGGGTAGAAATTTTGGTGAGATGGGGTAGATGTTTTCAAATCTACCCCTGAAAAGGCTGGATGTCAAGGTACTTTACGGTACACTATTGGACAACAGAAAAACAAAAAGCCCTGATTTCTCAGGGCTCTTTATACTTCATTGTACTACCTTGGATTGTTAAATGGTGCCGAAGACTGGAATCGAACCAGCACGAGCATATTGCTCACAAGATCCTGAATCTTGCGCGTCTACCAATTCCGCCACTTCGGCATTTGAGAAGACTACTTATAGCACCATCGTTTTCGGAATGCAACACAAAATGATTTTCTTTTTTGATTTGACAGAGGTGGTGAAAGAGTGTGGGAAGGACGCCGGGTTGACGCTACGCCGGATCATTCCCAATATAGGTTGATTTTAATCCTGCTCGCGCGTATTATTGCCCCCGAAGCTCCGGTCGTGTCACGGAAGTCTTCGTGAGCTTTGCTGGCAGAAAGAGGTCTTGTCCTCAACGGCTGGTGGCAGCAGATCATCTGGAGAGAGCGCCCTGAAGAAGTCCCGGGAAAAGGAGCGATTGGATAGACTTCTCGTCGAGCGTGGATTGGCCGAGTCGCGTGAACGTGCCCGCGCATTGATCCTGGCCGGTGACGTGGTGGTGAACGATCATGCCGTCGATAAGGCGGGACAGCTTGTCAGTCTCGATGCCGATGTCCGCCTGAAAGGTACCGGGATTCCCTATGTCAGTCGGGGAGGGTTGAAGCTGGAAAAGGCCCTCGAAGATTTCTGTATCGATGTCACCGGACTCTGCGCCCTTGATGTCGGGGCATCCACGGGAGGATTCACCGACTGCCTGCTCCAGCGGGGAGCCCGCAAGGTTTTTGCCGTGGATGTCGGCTATGGCCAGTTGGCATGGAAGCTGCGCAAAGACGAGCGGGTTGTCTGTCTCGAACGGACGAACATTCGCTTCCTCGAACCGGATTCACTTTCGGAGGTACCGGACCTGGCGGTTATCGATGCGTCGTTCATATCGCTGGAAAAAGTGCTGCCGAACACCATTCGCCTGGTGAAAGAGCGTGGAGAGATCGTTGCTCTTATCAAGCCGCAGTTCGAAGTAGGGCGGGGGCAGGTGGGAAAGGGCGGCGTGGTGCGGGACGAGCGGAAGCACCGGGAAGTCGTTGAATCGATCTGTTCCATGGTTGAAACCCTGGGACTCGCGGTACAGGGGGTTGTCGAATCGCCACTGCTGGGACCGAAAGGAAACCGGGAGTTTCTCATTTATCTGAAAAAGAAAGGGTCTCCACCCGAAAGCCGACTGCTGCACAGCGACCGTGTGGATGGCTGAGCAGATAGTTGGGGTCGGGATCCTGTGTCGCCTGGGAGAACGAGATGGAAGACTGCCTGTTTTGCAAGATCATAGCCGGTAAGATACCGGCAAAGAAGGTTTATGAAGATGAGCACCTGGTGGCCATCGAAGATATTGCGCCGGTTGCGCCGGTCCACGTATTATTGATTCCGAGGAAACATTCCGTGAATTCCCTTGATCTGCAACCGGATGACAATTCCCTGATAGGGCATGTCTTCCAGGTTGCGTCGAAACTGGCGCGTGATCTGGGCGTGGCCGATCAGGGTTTCAGAATCGTGAATAACAATAATGCCGGTGCCGGACAGTCGGTCTTTCATATCCATTTTCATTTACTGGCGGGAAGGGAGTTTCACTGGCCGCCGGGGTAGTCGCCTTGCAGGGGCGTGCTCCCGGCATATTTCTCGTGTGGAGGAATTCCAATGAAGCAAAAAGTATTTGCATGTATCGTGATGCTGCTGGGCATAGTGGCTGGAACGGCGTGTGCCGAGACCTATTCCTGGGAAGACAGCAATGGGACTATTCATTTTACCGAGGATATTTCACAGGTACCCAAGAAATATCTGAAGAAGGTGCGGGTTCGCGGTGACATGGGCGTTGCCGTGACGCCTCAGCCTCTGGTAGAGCAAACCGCTGAAACTTCCGCGCCAGGGGATACTGCTTCCGTGGGTAGCAGCCCTGTGAAAGAACAGGCGGCTGCAGGCGAGAAAAAGGAAGAGCTGTACGGCGGTAAGAGCGGTAAGAGTTGGAAAATTGATTTCGACACACTGCGGGCGGAAATCGGGGCAATTGATGATCAGGTTGCCGAGTTGAATTCCCGTCTTGACGATACGAGCAAAATGTCCCGTATTGAATATCTTTCCATTCAGAATACGATAAAAAATCTCAAGTTCCGGCGTGGAGACCTGGAGAAAAAGCTTGCCGCGCTGAACGACCAGGCTGCCCGGGCGGGAGTGCCCGCTCAATTCCGATGAAATGGCGACTGTTATGGAACAGTAAAGAAAAAAGGCCGGGAGACATGTTCTCCCGGCCTTTTTATTGACCGTTGGCGTTACAGAAGATCCTTTCTTCTTATCCGTTGGTGTTCGTCGGATCGGCGTCGGTTACCGGGCTCTTTCGGACCCCGATGACCGGTTGTGCCGTCTTTCGTTCCCTTTTTCAAGCGGTTGTTACGCGCCTTGCGGATGAGAAAAACGACTTCACCGTGATTTCTGCAACGCCAAGGACGATTGCTCCGTGATGCCGTAGGCAAGCTCTGATGGACTGACCGGCATTACCAGTATCTATCGGGAAAAGACTTCAGGTTTCTCTCTTTCGAGAGCATACACACTGTCTCCGGCCCCTGATTTTTGATTTTTTCATTGGTAGTCAGTTTCTTCGCCGTACCATACATGCACTTCAGAGCAATTTTCAAAGATCATTTTTTCTTGCACTTTCAGTATACGCCCTGTGTAAAGTATGTCAAGGCCGGCGGTGAAATTGGTTGTAATAAGATGGAATCATTGACATTATGCACATTCGAGGTTTCCCGGACGAAGCAGGGGCTGTTTTATCCGGAAATCGTCCGCTGATATCGGGGTGTACTCAAGTAACAATGCTCTCCGAAAGGATGGTGGTGTCGGAGCCGTATTGAGACGTGAAGGCACAATTGGTATTGACTAATTCCTGTAAACCACGTTTAATGACCCTGACCTTTTTCCGAAAAAGGCCTCGTTTGGCACGCGGTGATTGACCGCTTGCCGTTGCGGGTGGTTTCGTTTTGCTCGACGCGGTTGTAAGCTTTTCGAGTCGTTTCCTGAAAGGCAAGGAGTATGAAAGAGTGTATGGCACCTTGCGCCGGAGATTGACGCTTTTTCTGTTTCCCGCCACGTTTCTGGCGGCACTGTATGCTTGCCTGCCGCATCTGGGCATGCTGTCACCTTCCTGGAGGGAAGTGGTGCCCTATGCCGCTTATCTCGCCCTTTTTCTCGGCCTATTTCTCAGTTTTCATTTTAACCGGAGCCGCGCTTTCTTCGTGACGCTATTGTTGTTGGCGTTCTGCTGGAATTCGACCCTGCTTTCCCGGGGCGGTGAGGGCGCCGCTTCTTTCCAACGTTTGGATGATATCCTCGTTTTTCTGCTGCCCGTTAACATTGCCCTGTTCTGCCTGATGCGGGAAAAGGGGCTTTTTACGTCCGCCGGTCGTAAACGATTCTTATTTCTTTGTATTCAGGCCATTGTCCTGGCAATCCTCGCGAAAAACGCGCATGCTGAAACCCTGGAAGCCGCAACGTCCTGGGCGTTCGGTGCTATCGGGAACGCCCGCGATCTTCCACGGTCAGCGCTTCCGGTGATCGGTGCATGCGGGATTATTGCCGCATGTACCTCATTAGTTCGCAATTCGATCATCGATAGTGCCTTTCTCGGTGTTCTGGCGGCACTTGCAATCATATTCACCCATGCTCCCGTAGGGGACGTTCAGCCGGTTTTTCTCTTCGGTGCGGGGGTAATCCTTTCGCTGAGCATCCTTCAGGATTCCCATAATATGGCCTATCGTGATGACTTGACCGGCCTCTTGTCCCGGAGGGCGCTCAATGAGGCCCTGACCGGGCTGGGTCGCCGTTATGCTATTGCAATGGTGGATCTCGACCATTTCAAGCGGGTCAATGATGCCTACGGCCACGATGTGGGCGACCAGGTATTACGAATGGCCGGCGCGAAAATGCGGATGGTGAAGGGCGGAGGGCGCGTATACCGATACGGTGGGGAGGAATTCGCCATCATCTTTCCTGGAAAGGGTGTCGAGCACGTCCTCGACCATCTTGAAGAACTGCGGAATGCCATAGCCGCTTACCGGTTCGCCATACGCGGCCCGGATCGTCCCGTCCCATCTCGGCAGGGGAAAAAACTTCGCGCCGACGGCAGGGCCGTCAGGCACCTTTCCGTGACCGTGAGCATCGGTGTCGCCGAGAGCAGCGATGGCGTCAAATCGTCCCGGGAGGTCCTTGTTGCCGCCGACGCGGAATTGTACCGGGCAAAGCAGCGGGGACGTAACCGTATCTCCAGCCCTTAGGCGCTTCTTGCGTGACCTTCCCATTTTCTTGACAGTAGAGCACCACTCATGACATACTTTTTCGCATCATGCGGCCGCGCATATGGTGATCGTCTCCGGAAACGATGCACCCGTTTTCCTGGCGCCGGAGGCGGCCCGTTCATTCTTTCCAACCGATACTTTCAGACTTTTCTTACAGGGAGCCATTACGGAAGCGGCTCCCGTCATTGTTTTTACAGGTACTATGGAACACTCGAAATTCGTCCACTTGCATGTTCATACCCAGTATTCCCTCCTGGATGGCGCAATCCGCATCGGGGACCTGGTGAAAAAAGCCGTCGAATTCGGCATGCCTGCCGTTGCCCTGACAGATCACGGCAACATGTTCGGGGCAATCGAATTCTACCTGAAGTGTCAGTCCGCGGGCATCAAGCCGATAATCGGCTGTGAGGTCTATCTCGCGCCCGGATCGCGGTTCGTCAAGGAATCCAGGGGAATCGGCGATGCTTCCCATCACTTGATACTCCTCTGTCAGAATCTTGAAGGATATCGAAACCTGAGCCGCCTCGTTTCCCTCGGCTTCAAGGAGGGGTTCTATTACCGGCCGCGTATCGACAAGGAAGTGCTTGGAGAGTATTCTTCCGGGCTCATTGCCTTGTCCGCCTGTCTGAAGGGCGAAGTGGCCTGGCTGTGCCAGGGCGACCGCATGGAGGAAGCGCGCACCGTTGCGGCGGAATTCGCCGAAATGTTTCCGGGACGCTACTATCTGGAACTGCAGGAAAACACCCTCCCGGAACAGGAGCGCGCAAACCGCGGATTACTGCAGATTGCACGGGAACTTGGGCTGCCGCTCGTGGCGACAAACGACTGCCACTATCTCAACCGGATGGATGCCAAACCGCATGAGGTTCTTCTCTGCATCCAGACCGGCAAGACCATGGACGACCCGAACAGGATGTGCTTCTCCGCCGACGAGTTTTATTTCAAGTCTCCGGAGGAAATGGCGGCGGCGTTTCCCGATGTTCCGGAAGCCCTGGCCAATACGCTTCGCATTGCCGAACAATGCGACCTGTCCTTTGATTTCAAGACCTACCATTTTCCCCGGTACGTTCTCCCCGAGGGCAAGTCGCTGGAGGATGAACTGACCCAACAGGCCGAAGAGGGGCTTCGCTCCCGCCTGGAACAGATTCGCCGGAAGAAGCCCGATCTTTCCGAGGAAGATAAGGAGGGATACCGGAAACGTCTGGCAGTTGAACTTGAATGTATCATCAAGATGGGGTTCCCCGGTTACTTTCTGATCGTTGCAGACTTCATCAACTGGGCCAAACAGCAGGGCATCCCGGTCGGTCCGGGGAGGGGTTCGGCCGCGGGGTCACTGGTGGCCTATGCCCTGCGCATTACCGACCTCGATCCGATTCCCTATAATCTTCTCTTCGAGCGATTTCTCAACCCGGAACGTATTTCCATGCCCGATATCGACGTGGACTTCTGTCAGAATCGCCGGGAGGAGGTTATCCAGTACGTTACCGACAAATACGGACGCGACAAGGTCTGCCAGATCATTACCTTCGGTACCATGGCGGCAAAGGGTGCAATTCGCGATGTGGGACGGGCGCTCAACTACTCTTACGGCGAAGTAGACAAAATCGCCAAGCTGGTTCCCAACGTTCTGAACATCCAGTTGGCCGACGCCATGAAAAAAGAGCCGAAGCTGACGGAAATGGCCTCGAGCGATCCCAAGATCAAGAATCTGCTCGATACCGCTCTCTGCCTCGAAGGGCTGACCCGTCATGCTTCCACCCACGCCGCGGGTGTGGTGGTGGCTCCCGATACCCTCGAGGAATTCTGCCCGGTCTACATGGACCAGAAAAGCAGTTCCATTACCACCCAGTACTCCATGAAGTACGTGGAGAAAATCGGTCTGGTCAAGTTCGATTTTCTCGGCCTCAAGAACCTCACGGTTATCGACAATGCGGTAAAAATCATCAGGGCCGGCAAGAATCCCGCGTTCGAGATCAGCGAACTCCAGGACGACGATGAGACAACCTACAAGCTCCTCCAGTCCGGAGCGACCACCGGTGTGTTCCAGCTTGAATCCACCGGCATGAAAGAACTCCTGGTCAAGTTGAAGCCCTCCTGCTTCGAGGACATTATCGCGGTTTGCGCCCTCTATCGGCCGGGCCCGCTCGGTTCGGGAATGGTTGACGATTTTATCGACCGCAAGCACGGAAGAAAAGCGGTCGTGTACGATCTTCCCCAGTTGCAGCCGATCTTGAAGGACACCTACGGGGTTATTGTCTACCAGGAGCAGGTCATGCAGATTGCCCGGACCCTGGCCGGCTATTCCCTGGGCGGCGCCGACCTGCTGCGGCGGGCCATGGGCAAGAAAGACCCAGGCGAGATGGCGAAACAGCGGGATATCTTTCTGGCAGGGGCAAAAGATAATTCGATAGACCCGAAAAAGGCCGAGGCTATTTTTGACCTGATGGCGAAGTTTGCCGAGTATGGATTCAATAAGTCCCATTCGGCGGCATATGCCCTTATCGCCTACCAGACCGCATACCTGAAAGCTCACTATCCTGTTGAATTCATGGCAGCCCTTCTCACCGAAGACATGGATTCGTCCGACAAGGTGACAAAGAATATCAGCGAATGCCGCGAAATGGGGATCCAAGTGCTTCCGCCCGATATCAACGCTTCCGAACTATCCTTCACGGTTCGGGAAAGTTCCATCAGGTTCGGGTTGGGCGCCGTGAAAAATGTCGGCGTCGGCGCCGTGGATGCAATTCTCGAGGCGAGAGTGGAGGGACCATTCAAGGACCTGTTTGATTTCTGCAGCCGGGTGGATATGCGGCGGGTTAACCGGCGAGTTGTCGAATCACTTGTAAAATGTGGCGCGTTTGATTCCACCGGCTCCCGCAGAGCTTCGCTGATCGCGGCATTGGAGGGTGCCATGGAACTCGGGCAGAAGCTCCAGAGAGAACGGTCCAGCAACCAGGCATCTCTGTTTGGCGAGGCCGAGGTGGTTTTTACGGCCGGAAACGGGGTATTCACATTGCCCGACATTCCCGAGTGGCGCGAAAAAGAGTTGCTGGCCTTTGAAAAAGAAGCGCTCGGCTTTTTTATTTCCGGGCACCCCCTGGACCGGTATGGTGATGATGTGAGGAGATTCTCTTCGGTTACGACTGCCACCTTGGAGGAATGCAAGGACAGGTCGGAAGTGAAGCTCTGTGGTGTTGTGGCGTCGCTTTCGGAAAAAATCACCAAGAAGGGCGATCGGATGGCCTTTGCCCTTATCGAAGATCAGATGGGTTCGGTAGAAGTGATGGTATTTCCAGATGTCTACGGGGAATGCGCCGCGTTTCTAAAGACCGATGATCCTCTGCTGGTTACCGGGACCCTGGAAATAGGTGAGGAAAGTTGCAAAATCAAGGCAACCGAGGTCGTTCCCCTTGGCTCCCTGAAGGAAACCAACTCCCGCAGAGTCGGTTTTGTACTGGATGCCTCGAAAACAAACAGAGAGCAGCTTGTTGCCCTGAAGGAACTCATCGGCAACCATCCCGGTGATTGTCCCGCTTGTCTGTACGTCGTCATTCCCGGTTCGTGTCGTGTGACGATCCGGATGCCGGCCGGGTATGCCGTTCGTCCGAGTGATGATTTGTCACTGGAAGCGGAGGCGATATTCGGCTATAATGTTACGATTTTCGAGTAATGGTGGAAGACACGTCGCAGAGGAAACCCAAGGAGACAAATGCCCATGGCGTTGCATTACTATCTCGATTTTGAAAAACCGATTGCCGAACTGGAGGAAAAAATCCAGGAATTACTGGAATTTTCAACAGAAGCGGTTGATTTGAAAACGGAGGTTGCCCGCCTGGAAAAAAAGGTCGAGAAGATGAGAGAGGATATTTTTTCTAACCTGAGCCGTTGGCAGACCGTTCAGGTTGCACGGCACATAAACCGTCCGTTTACCACGGATTACATCAGGCTGATTTTTAGCGATTTCATCGAACTCCACGGTGACCGCAAGTTTTCCGATGATCATGCGATCGTTGGTGGTCTGGCTCGACTGGACGGCGATCCGGTCATGATTATCGGCCACCAGAAGGGACGGGATACCAAGGAAAAGGTGTTCCGGAACTTCGGCATGCCCAACCCGGAAGGGTATCGCAAGGCCCTTCGCCTCATGGAGATGGCGGAGCGGTTCAATCTGCCGATCATCACCTTCGTGGATACGCCCGGTGCCTTTCCCGGCATCGGGGCGGAGGAACGGGGGCAGGCCGAAGCCATTGCCCGTAACCTTTGCGAGATGTCTCGGCTGCGGGTGCCCATAGTCGTCGTGGTAACGGGCGAGGGAGGCTCGGGCGGCGCTCTCGCGATTGCGGTCGGCGACCGGATCCTGATGCTTGAATACTCCATTTATTCGGTCATTTCCCCGGAAGGGTGCGCCGCTATTCTCTGGGCGGACGGCACCAAAGGGGAAATCGCCGCCGAGGCGTTGAAGCCCACGGCGAAAGACCTGAAAGAGTTGAATGTCATCGACGAGATCATCAAGGAGCCGGCCGGCGGCGCCCACCGCGATTACGAGGGAGCCGCGAAAAACGTGCACGAGGCCATCGCCCGTAACCTGGCGGAGTTGCGTGCGCTCTCCGTGGAAAAGTTGCTGGAGGCACGGTATGACAAGTTCCGGCAAATGTCGAGGTTTCTCGAGTAGTTTTCGAAGACCCGCTGCGTAAAAAAGTATTTTTCATGGAGAAAGGGGTCCGGATTGGAGACCCCTTTTCCCGTTTGTGGGGGTGGTATGCAGGAGCGTTTGCAGAAAATTCTTTCCCGAGCCGGCGTTTCTTCCCGGCGTGCCGCGGAAAAAATGATTGTTGCCGGCCGTGTTGCCGTAAATGGTGTTGTCGTACAGGAGCTGGGCGCAAAGGCCGATCCGGCGGAGGATACCATAACCGTCGACGGGAGGGTACTCAATGTCGATGCGGCGCGGGTATATCTCGTGCTCTACAAGCCGGCAGGCTATATGACTACCCTCAAGGATCCACAGGGGAGACCCCTGGTAACCGATCTTGTCGGCGGCATCCGGGAACGGGTCTATCCCGTGGGGCGTCTCGATTACAATACCGAAGGATTGCTGCTCCTGACGAATGACGGCGACTGGGCTAATGTCTTGGCCCATCCTCGCCACGAGGTTGACAAGGAGTATCATGTCAGGGTGCAGGGAAAGGTATCGCCGGAACAGATTGAGCGCTTGGCTGCCGGCGTTGTCCTGGAAGACGGTCCAACGGCAGCCGCCCTGGTGCGCCCGGTCCGCGAAAGTGATAATAACACCTGGCTATCCATTACCATCCACGAGGGGCGCTATCGCCAGGTGCGCCGCATGTGCGAGGCCGTCAACCTTACCGTGGTGCGTCTGAAAAGGGTTCGGTACGGCTTCCTTGGTCTTGAGGGGCTGAAACCCGGAACGTATCGTTTCCTGACTCCTGAAGAGGTGGAACGTTTACGCCGAGAGCCGGGCTGTGGTGGAAAATCAAACAGCTCGACAATTTCCGCGGAAAAGCGTCGTGAACTGAAACAGCGTGGTTCGGAAGAGGAGAAAAACCGATATACTGATGACAAAATGAAAAAAACTGCGTCCATGCCCGGGAAAAGGGGAGGAAGACGCCGCCAATCGTGATCTTGTTTTCTTGGCGTCGCCACGTTCAGGGTCAGCGATGAAGAATGCCTTTCACCGCTTCCAGGAGATCGGCCGGCAGGACATAGGTCTTGGTGTTCGGTGAGGCGGAAAGGTTCTGCATGGCTCCCACGTAACGGTCTCCAAGGAGGAACATGGCCGGCAGTTCCTTGTCTCCCACGGCCCGAGCGATTTCTTCGATGGCCTTTGCCGATGCCTCGGCAAGGGTTACCTGTGCCTCGGCTTCCTTTCTGGCCGCTTCGAGTTTTCCTTCCGCTTCGAGAATGACGGCTGCTTTGCGCCCTTCCGCTTCGAGAATTGCCGCCCGCTTGGTCCGTTCGGCCGAGGCCTGCTGTTCCATGGCGTGCTGCATTGAGGGAGAGGGTTTGATGTCTTGTATTTCCACCGATTTCACCGAGATGCCCCAATCGACAACGTCACCTGAGATGATTTCGCGCAGCCGGGCCTTGATGGTGTCGCGTGAAGAAAGTGCCACATCCAGTTCCATTTCGCCGATGATCGCCCTCAACGTAGTCATAATGAGGTTTTGGATCGCGTACTCGAAATTGGAAATGCCATAAACCGCAAGAACCGGATCAATAACCTTGATAAAGGCGATTGCATTGCAGACAATAACGGCGTTGTCCTTGGTAATTGCCTCTTGCGCACCGATTTCCAGGGGCATGTCCTTGGTGGAGATGCGGAACGCGACTTTGTCAATATAGGGAATTAAGAATCGTAGACCCGGCTTGAGGGTTACATGGTATTTGCCGAGGCGCTGGACAACGTATTCGAATCCCTGGGGAACAATGCGGACTCCCATCATGATGGTTACGGCAACGGCAATGGCTAGAACGAAAATGACAACGACAAATCCGGTCATGATTGTCTCTCCTGGAAATTGGGTGCTTTCCGTGTCGTCAAATTCAACCTTTTTTTATCACGAGCTTGTCACCGGCGATATCGATAATTATTCCCCGGTCTCCAATCTGAAGATTTTCATCGGAAATGTAAGCCCATTCATCCGAGCCGAGCACCGCGATGGGAAAGCGGATAACGCCTCCGGGAAATGTTGAGTCGTTGGCCTTTACAATAACGCCCGACTTGCCGATTATCGAGTCTTTGCTTTGTCCGGAAAGCGTTTTTGTCTCCTGGCGAAAAAACCTGAACCAGCCATAGGTAAACAACCCGGAAAGAACCGCCCAGAAAGCCAGCTGTATTGCAAGGGAATCTATTCTCAGAATGTAAAATAGAAGGCCTGCCACGATAGCGGCCAAACCGAACCAGATTATGGTGAAAGAGGGGATTACAATCTCCAGGACGGTAAGGACGATGCCGGCTGCAATCCATATCCAGGGCTCCACGCGGTATTCCTCCTCAGGGATGTCGGTTGTTTTTGCCGGGAAGCAGAAAAGGTGATGTCAATGCCTCAGTGTGCCGCAAAGAATGTGCCATGTCAATGATATGTTGGTGAAAAAAATTGCATGGCCCGTAGATTTCAGCGATGGTCTATTGACCAGTTGCGGCATATAAGGCAGAATTAATTCTAGTGCTGATAACCGATAAAATACTTGCCTTCAGGGGGAATAGCATCATGAAAAATACGCTAATACTGTCAATTTTTGTGCTCAGTTTTTGTGCGCCTGCCTATGCCGACATTTATCAGTGGATCGATGATTCGGGGGTTGTGAGCTTTACCGATAAGCCCGAAACCATACCGGTAAAATACCGAAACAAAGTCAAAATTATATCTACGGAAGATTCCGACCAGGGGGGTATTCCTTCCGATACGGCAACCCCGGTGGCTCAGCCGGACTCTTCAGCCGGTTCAGCGACGCAGCCCTCGCAACAGAGGCTCTATGGGGGGCACGATGAACGATGGTGGCGCTCCCAGTATGGAAGCATACGTGGCGAACTGGCACAGCTTCAGGGAACCCTTCCCGCCAAGCGGGCGGAGCTTGAACAGTTACGCCGTAAACTGGTCATTTATACTTTTGCGCGCAACCGTGTCGCTTATCAGGAAAAGTTGGCGGAAATTCAGCGTGATGAGGACAGGATTCAGACACTTACCAAGCAACTCCAGGCCTTGGACCTTCAGGCCGCGAGTGCCGGGGTGCCTTTCGACTGGCGACAATAGCTCGCGGAAGTCCGTAACGGTTACCCTGATTTTTCTTCGTTGACAGGGACTGGAAAAACATGTATAAATTTTTTTCCTTGTCTCGGTAGATTCAAGATTGATTCTCAAAAGAATTTTTATAAAAATTTCATCGGCGGCGTAGCCAAGTGGTAAGGCAGAGGTCTGCAAAACCTTTATTCACCGGTTCAAATCCGGTCGCCGCCTCCAGATAACAGGGGGTCAGTCAAATCCGGCTGGCCCTTTTCTTTGTTCTGTCAGCCGAGCAAGGATACGATATAAGAATCTTGATTGTCTGCAGGATTCGAACAGCTTTTCACTCTCCTCACCGAATTTTTTTTCAACCACCCTCTCGATTCTCTCAAGTTTTTTCATTCCCGTTTCAATACAACCGCATTTGCTTATTTTACCGGGTCGGATTTTTATCAAATTTCCATTCGATAACGGCAGTAAATAAACGTCCTGTCTTAGCTGAACAGCGTGAAATGATTTGCAATTTATATTTATTAAAAATAAAAATTTTGACTTTGGATAAAATTATATTAGAATATAGATCTCCGTAATTTACCCGTCATCATTTCCGGAGAAGCCGATGAATGAGTTTAATGTAGGAAGTAAATTGAAAAAACTGCGTTTGGCGAAGAAGGTGACCCTGCAATTTGTTGCTGAAGAAATCGGCTTTTCACCCGCGCTCATATCACAAATCGAACATAATAATGTGTCGCCTCCCATTCCCACGCTGGCCAAGCTGGCCAATTTTTATGGCGTCCGAATGAGTTCGTTGTTTGCGGAAAACGATGAAGATGTTCCGTTCGAAATTATTCGAAGCGATGAACGCAAAACCATTTCCAAAATTGTATCACGGGTAGGATCGGCTCATGCGTATTTATATGAGTCGTTTGCTTTCAAGAAGCAGTCAAGAAAAATGGAAGCGTATATTATATCGTTTTCCGATAAGATCGATGCCAGCAACACCTACAGTCACGAGGGAGAGTCTTTTCTATACGTCATTCAAGGCTCGGTTATCCTGGTGCTGGAAAATGGACGGATAGTGCTGGAGGAGGGAGACAGCGCTTATTTCGATGCTTCCCTGGAGCACAGGTTCTGCCCCAACAACGGCTCGGGTGGGACGATTTTGCAGGTTTTCTGCCAATGAGCAGGGCAGCCGGATGCCGATGTGCGTCAGCGACAGTGACGATCAGGGGAGAGATGATCCCAATGCCGTATGCTGCAGTTCCTGAGGCCGCGGCGAGCCTTTGATTACGCGTTGTAAATCGTCCACGGGAAGGGCAATAAGGGATAAAACCCATCGGCGTCCTTCCGACGTGAAAAATTCATGGAGTGTGATTTCACAATCCTCTTCACCTGCGAGGTGTGTACGCTTGATGCCCTGCAGGTCAAGAATCAGGCACTGTTTTGTTTCCCAGATGTGTTCCTCGGGATTGGCGAGGATATCAATGACGATGTTCAGGTACGTTTCAAGCATACGATCTTCACCACCCACTTCCCGAAGTTCCTCGTCCAGCTTCATGAGTTGTTCTTCAAGTTCCATGCGTGTGGGAAAGTCGTCGGAATCTCTATCGGTAAAGCCGTGTTCTCCCCGTTGCATCAAGGAAAGCTTGGAATGGAGGAGTGTCCGGCGTCTTTCCAGATCCTTCCTTTTCGATTTCATGCGTGATACGCAGCGGCGAGCAATGCCGATGAGATGATCAAAGGCTTTTCGCTTGAGTCGGTAACGGGTCTCTTCTTCATTTTCCGAAGGCTCCTGAATGCGGTGACTCAGAAAATTCACTACCAGCTGTGGCACATCCCGTACAACAACATCTCCTGAAAGTTCGGCGCCGAAAATCGTCCTTTCGTTCTTTTCCATCATGAGGAGGGCTACAACCTGACCTGATGATCTTGCTTGGTTGCGCAGGTACGCATGCAGGGTTTGATCGTTGCGAAAGGTATCAAGCATCTCAGCCGTGGAAGCGAAAAAAGCTGCCAGCGACGGGGATGATCCATTGGGATTGAAGTGGGCTTCGATCGGTGGGGCGAGACTGCCGACCAATGCGTCGATATGGTCAAGTGAGCGTATTACGGCCGGACGCAATTTCCTTTTATAGCCGGTTACGGCTCGCAACCATGGATCGGTTCCCTCTACGGTTCTTTCTATGGCTTCTCTAATCCATGGTTTCCGGTATTTTCTCTGATCTTTGCCGGAGCCGAAAATGTACTGCAGAAGTCTCAGCATCTGTCCTCCCCTTGGCGCCAAAACAAAATTTTTTCACATCGCACGACACGAAAGTGTTGGCGCCTCACGAAGATGCCTTCATAAGCAACGCCAACCCATGGGGATGAACGAGTTTTGGCCGTGTCGATTGGAAAATAGTTTTACTGATAAAGCTTTCCGCCGGTGTCCCGACTCAACCGGTTGC
The DNA here is from genome assembly GCA_040773465.1 of Geobacteraceae bacterium. Classification (GTDB taxonomy): domain Bacteria; phylum Desulfobacterota; class Desulfuromonadia; order Geobacterales; family Geobacteraceae; genus RPRC01. Next base: position 45,127 of record JAXGWF010000022.1, read on the forward strand.
AAGTTTTTTCCCGAGGTTGAAGGCCTGATTCATCAAGTCGTGATTTTTTGCAACCTCTCCCGGCGTCATGGCGCTTCCATACACCAAGTCAACAATCTCGGCCCCGACGAATCTAAACATGTCCTGAAAGCTTCTCAGGGCATTCACGGCGCCGGACGAGAAAGGGTCCGTGTCTCCGTACGTGAGGATAATCCCCACTTTTTTGTTGGCCAAATCAGTTTTCAGTGTACAGGAAGGTTCATCATCCGTTGCCGCCTGGCTCGCTTCAAGACAGGTCAACGCATAACAGCGATCGATAAGAAGCTTGATCTGGGCTGAAATGGTAAACCAGTATATCGGCGAGGCGAAAACGAGAGCGTCCGCCGCACGCAGTCGCGGATAGAGTGGCTTCAAGTCGTCATCGATAATGCAATCGGTGGTTCTATGTGTCTGGCAGGCATCACATGCCGAGCAGGGCTTAATATCCATGCCGTGAAGATAGAGGGATTCTACCTTTGCACCGGATTCTCTGGCCCCTGCCGCGACCTGGCGTGCCAAAAGCGCACTGTTTCCGTTTTTTCTGGGACTTCCTTCGAAGATGATGATGTTACGCATGTCGACACCATTTGGATTCTGATGACAGGCAATGGAGCGGCTGTCCAGGAACCATCCTTTCAGATTTATTTATAAAGTTGGGAATAAAAAACGGATAACCAATCCTGATACCGGCCTTGCCGGGAACATGACCGTTATCGTCTTTCGATATGGTACCCTAAAATTGCAGAACTGGAAACATAGAACAGCTATAATTGTTGGGTTCGCAATCTGTAGGGGAAGTAAAAAATTGATGGTTGCAGTCTTATTGCTTGCTTGAAAGAATTGCTTCGATTCCATATCGTAGCTTTAACTTACCCGTATTTTCAGACTTTTTGCCTTGACAAAAGATTTTAGTTATGCTGAAATCTTGCGGCAAAAAAACCAGCCGGGCCTCTTTGTAAAAATGGTTTGGCACCATGCAGCCATCCTTATGATTTTCACCTCTCTTCCAGAAGTTCACAATTTTCTATGCAGGTTTTGATTGCCTGAGATACGTTATAGCGGAAACTGTCTTTTATCGCCGGAGTTGCTTCGGATCCATAACCGGGTTGCTGAAGGGGAAGCAAAACGTTAACAAAGAATTACGATTGCTTTTTTTTGTGCGAAGATTGTATCTGGTAGTTTAGAATGCCCGACATGCGGGAACCCGCTTGTTTTTATGATGTTTCGACTGTCGCCGGTTTGCGCTAACGTGCCGTTAAGGCGATATAAAATTGTTTTATAAATATGATCGACCGTCATAATTGAAGAGGGAAAAATACGCTTGACAAATAGGTGGACTTATGTTGAAGTGCCGCGTGGCGTAAAAATCGACGTCATTCGATGGAGAGGTGCGTCCTGCCTGTGGCACTAAAGACGATGAAACCGCGTGGTTATAACGGGACATTTCCCGAAGTTTCAAACTTCATTCTATCCGCTTCTTTTAAAACCCATCATTTTTTTCGCGGAATTTTTGCGGCCATTTCCGCCGTATCAGAAACTTCCGTGTAGGAGAACCACGAGTGCTGCTTGCTTGAGCACAATGTAGTATACTCTGTGTATTTGGGGAGTTTTTTGTTGGGGTAAAACACAGGCCAAATAATATTTGGCTAAAAAAGAAAGGAGAGGTGTAACAGTATGCAAACAGGATCAACGTGTTCGTTAACAGGGGAATGCAGGCTTCCGGATCGTGCAACGCTGCCGGCAACACTTTACAAAGAACTGGAAGAGTTCATTGCTCAGCTTCCCACCAAAGAAGGTCACCTGGTTACCGTTCTTCACAAGGCCCAGAGCCTTTTCGGTTACCTGCCCAAGGAAGTGCAGCAATTCGTTGCTGATTACATGGGCGTATCCCTGGCCAAAGTTTATGGTGTTGTAAGTTTCTATACCTTCTTCACCATGGTTCCGAAGGGCAAGTATCCCATCTCTATCTGCCTGGGTACCGCCTGCTTCGTCAAGGGCGCTGAGAAAGTCGTTGAGGCTTTCAAGGAAGCACTGAATATCGAGGTCGGTGAAGTTACCGCTGACGGCAAGTTCTCCATCGATTGTCTCCGTTGCGTCGGCGCATGCGCGCTTGCCCCGATTCTTACCGTCGGCGAGAAGGTCTATGCCCATGTGTCACCTGATCAAGTCAAGGACATTATTGCTGAATATTAATTCATAGAATTGAAGGAGTCATATCATGGCAAAAATCACATCTGTAGCTGATCTGAAGAAGTTTCAGGAAGACTACAAGGCAAAACAAGCGGCTAAAAAGGAAAAAATCGTAGTTAACGTATCCCTTGCCACCTGCGGCATCGCATCCGGCGGCAAGACCGTAATGGCGGCCATGAAAGAAGAAGCCGCCAAGGAGGGGATCAGCAACGTGGAATTCATGCAGTCCGGTTGCATGACGTACTGTTACGCCGAGCCGACCGTTGTCGTGACCCTGCCCGGAAAAGACCCCATATGCTTCGGTAAACTGGATGAGACCGGCGCCAGGGAACTGGTAAAGAAGTATCTGAAGAACGGTGAAGTTACCGGTACCGTGATTCCCGTTAACTATAACAGGGTTGAATTATAAATAAGGGGAGGAGTTCGAGAATGGATTCAACGAAAAAACAGCTGAGAATTGCCACCAGAAACTGCGGATTTATTGATCCCGAAAGTATAGAGGAATACCTCGGCGTACGTGGTTACGAAGCTCTTGCCAATGCCATTACCTCCAACACGCCGGCGGGGATCATTGAAGAAGTAAAGAAATCCGGGCTCCGTGGTCGTGGGGGCGGCGGTTTCCCCACCGGTACCAAATGGGGATTTGCGGCCGCAAACCAGTGTGACGAGAAATACGTTGTCTGTAACGCCGACGAAGGAGACCCCGGTGCATTTATGGACCGCGCCGTCCTCGAAGGTGACCCCCACACGGTCGTTGAAGCTATGGCTGTCTGTGGTTACGCCATTGGCGCTTCAAACGGCGTTGTCTATATCCGCGCGGAATACCCGCTTGCCATCAAGCGTCTCAAGAAGGCTATTGACGATGCCCGCGAATACGGCCTTCTCGGCCAGAACATCATGGGTTCCGGCTTCTCCTTCGACATCGAGTTGAAATTGGGCGCCGGCGCCTTCGTCTGTGGTGAGGAAACCGCCCTGATCCGCTCCATGGAAGGCAACCGCGGTGAACCTTATACCAAGCCTCCCTTCCCCGCCAACGCCGGCTACTGGCAGAAGCCGACCATCGTCAACAACGTCGAAACCTTCGCCAACATCCCGGCAATCCTCATTAAGGGCTCTGACTGGTTTTCCTCCATCGGCACCGAAAAGTCCAAGGGAACCAAGGTGTTCGCCCTTGCCGGCAAGATCAACAACACGGGTCTCATCGAAGTACCGATGGGTATTACCCTGAAAGAAGTCATTTTCGATATCGGCGGCGGTTGCCCCGACGGGAAGGAATTCAAGGCGGTACAGACCGGTGGTCCTTCCGGTGGCGCACTGACCTATAAAGATGCCGACACTCCCATCGATTACGACAACCTGCTCGCCAAAAACTCCATGATGGGCTCCGGCGGTATGATCGTCATGGACGAAGATAACTGCATGGTAGACATCGCCAAGTTCTTCCTCGACTTCACCATGGATGAAACCTGCGGCAAGTGCACTCCCTGTCGTATCGGTTCCAAACGTCTCTGGGAAATCCTTGACAAGATTACCTCCGGTCATGGAACCGAAGACGATTTCGAAAAAATGAAGAGCCTGGCCGTAAATATCAAGGATACCGCTCTTTGTGGCCTCGGTCAGACCATGCCCAACCCGGTTCTTTCCACCATGAACACCTTTGCCGACGAGTACATTGCCCATGTACGCGACAAAAAATGCCCGGCAGGCGTCTGTTCGAACCTGCTTGAGTATTTCATTATTCCCGCCAAATGCGTAGGCTGTACGCTCTGCGCCCGCGTATGTCCGGTGAACTGTATCTCCGGCAAGGTGAAGGAAGCTCACGTGATCGATCAGTCCGCCTGTATCAAGTGCGGTGCCTGTATCGACAAGTGTAAATTTGACGCAATTGTAAAACAATAAGTGAAAGGAGCTCATATACATGTCTATGCTGAAGATTACCGTTGACGGTAAAGAAACCGAAGTACCGCAGGGCAGCATGATCCTTGACGCTGCCAAGAAATTGAACATCGAAGTTCCCACCTTGTGCTACCTGAACATAGAGGAACTGGCTGTAAACAACATGGCTGCTTCCTGCCGCATTTGCGTGGTCGAAGTGGAAGGCCGCAAGAACCTGGCGCCTGCCTGCGCCACGCCGGTTACCGACGGCATGGTCGTCAAGACCAACACCATGAGAGTGCTCAATGCCCGGAGAACCGTTCTCGAGCTGCTCCTTTCCGACCACCCGAAGGATTGTCTCACCTGCCAGAAGTCCGGAGAGTGTGAATTACAGGACATAGCCGAGAAATTCGGTGTCCGTGAAGTACGATATGAAGGTGCAATGTCGACCTATCGCAAGGATATCTCCCCATCCATCATCCGTGATATGGATAAGTGCATCATGTGTCGTCGTTGCGAGACCATGTGCAACGAAGTACAGACCTGTGGTGTTCTCACCGGCGTTAACAGGGGGTTCTCCTCCGTTGTCGCTCCGGCTTTCGAGATGAACCTGGAAGAGTCCGTCTGTACCTTCTGCGGTCAGTGCACCGCGGTTTGCCCGGTTGGTGCTCTTGTCGAGCGCGACCACACCTGGGAAGTCGTCAATGCAATTGCCGATCCCGACAAAATCACGGTTGTTCAGACTGCTCCCGCGGTTCGTGCGGCTCTCGGCGAAGATCTCGGCATCGAACCAGGCGTATCCGTAACCGGCAAAATGGCCGCAGCGCTTCGCAGGCTCGGTTTCGACCACGTCTTCGATACCGATTTCGCGGCCGACCTCACCATCATGGAAGAAGGTTCGGAGTTCCTTGATCGTCTCACCCGCTATCTTGACGGCGACAAGACCGTCAGGCTGCCGATCCTTACCTCCTGCTGCCCGGCGTGGGTTAAATTCTTCGAGCATCAGTTCCCGGATCTTCTCGATGTTCCTTCTTCAGCCAAGTCACCGCAGCAGATGTTCGGTGCCATTGCCAAGTCCTATTATGCCGATCTTCTTGGCATTCCGAGAGAGAAGATGATTGTCGTTTCCGTCATGCCGTGTCTCGCCAAGAAGTACGAGTGCGAGCGTCCCGAGTTCAAGGTCGACGGAAATCCCGATGTCGATTATTCCATAACCACCCGTGAGCTGGCACGTCTCATCAAGCTCATGAATATCGACTTCCCGTCGCTGCCTGACGAAGATTTCGATGCGCCTCTTGGTGAGTCCACCGGTGCGGCCCCGATTTTCGGCGCCACCGGCGGCGTTATCGAGGCTGCCTTGAGGACCGCGTACGAACTCGCTACCGGTCAGACCCTCGAAAAGGTCGATTTCGAATCCGTCCGCGGCATGGAAGGTATCCGTTCCGCCAAGGTACAGGTCGGCCCGCATACCTTGAACATCGGTATTGCCCACGAACTCGGCAACGCCCGCAAGCTTCTCGAAGAAGTTCGAGAAGGCAAGTCCACTTACCATGCTATCGAAATCATGGCATGCCCCGGCGGATGCATCGGCGGTGGCGGTCAACCCTATCACCACGGTGATATCGAGATACTCAAGAAGAGGACCAAGGTTCTCTACGAGGAGGACGCGGGCAAGAAATTCCGCAAGTCCCACGAAAACCCGTACATCATCGAGCTGTATGAAAAATACCTCGGTAAACCGTTGAGTGAAAAATCTCATCATCTGCTCCACACCCATTACTTCAAGCGCTCCAAGCTTGGTGGGTAATTTTGCAGGTATAAGGTTCTTGCCCGGCAACAGTAAATGTTTCTGAGCGAGAGCAAAGGAAGAAAAAAAGCGGCCGGATGGTTTCCATCCGGCCGCTTTTTTTCTTGGATGAACGAATTCAAAGTAGTATTTCGATCGGAAAATATTAAAACTGATTTCCGTGTTTATGCGTCAAGAAGACAAAATGGAAAAACTCGGTTTTCAGTCAATAAAATTCTGAAATTTGACCCAGGTCAAAGAATTCTCGTTTTTCTTATGAGATTGTTATAAATGCGAAAAAGTGAAGACTACCAATTGTCCGACTTTTTTGTAACGCAACGGGAAAGCTGGAGAGTGAATGGATAAAGTCGAGATACTTGAATGGCTGAAAACGGATGAACCGGAATTACTGGAGAAATTATGGCGTCGTGCGGACGAGGTTCGCAAGAATGCGGTTGGCGATGAAGTACATCTTCGCGGATTGCTCGAGGTGTCCAATATATGTGCGAGAAACTGCGGATATTGCGGAATTCGAGCCGACAACAGTGACGTTGTCCGCTATCGCATGACTGCCGATGAAATCATGGAATGCGTCAGATTGGCGGTGGGCTTCGGTTATGGAACAGTGGTCATCCAGGCCGGTGAGGACTATGGCATTACCAAGGAGTGGCTGTGTGACCTTCTGGTGCGTATCAAGCGCGAGACGAGTCTTGCGATAACGCTCAGTCTCGGTGAGAGGTTCGACGATGAGCTTGTGGCGTGGCGCAATGCCGGCGCCGACCGGTACCTTCTCAGGTTTGAAACATCAAACGTGGAGCTCTTCAACAGCATCCATCCGTCTCTTCCCGGGCGTTCATCAGACCGATTCCGGATTCTCCGCCGACTTGACGAAATAGGCTACGAGGTCGGGAGCGGCATCATGGTCGGGATACCGGGCCAGTCGTTCGATGATCTGGCAAACGATATCCTGCTTTTCAGGGAATATGATATCGACATGATCGGTATCGGACCCTATATCCCTCATCCGGGAACTCCGCTGGGGATCTCGCCGGAGGGATTGGCGTGTCCTTCGGGGGAGCAGGTGCCGGGGACGGAATTGATGACATGCAAAGTTGTGGCTCTGACACGAATCCTTTGTCCCCTTATCAATATTCCCAGCACAACGGCTCTGGCAACCATAAACAGGACCGAAGGTCGTGGGCACGGCCTTTCCCGCGGGGCGAACGTCGTGATGCCGAATCTGACCCCCAGAAAATATCGGGAACTTTATGAAATTTACCCGGCCAAGGCGGCCTGTGACGAAAATGCCGTCGAAAGCAACAATCGCATCCAGGATCAGATCCGCGCGATGGGCAGAGTCGTCGGCACCGGACGGGGCGATTCCGCCAACTGGAAGAAAAAGGCCGCATAGAGAAAGAGAGGAGTTGAATAATGAGTGGAATGCCAGCTTTGAAATTGAGTGAACGCGCAGTCGACTTTATTGATGAAGACCTTATCAATGGTCTTCTTGACGGGAAGAAACCCGATGCCGCGCACGTTAGAGAGATAATCGCCAAGAGTCTTGCCAAGCAGGCCCTCAGCGTCGAAGAGTCCGCGGTGCTGCTTCGTGCCGATACTCCCGAGCTCAACGAGGAAATCTTCGAAACAGCCCGGCAACTGAAAAATAACGTTTACGGCAACCGTATTGTTCTCTTCGCCCCTCTCTATATCGGCAACAAGTGTGTCAATGACTGTGCCTATTGCGCCTTCAAGCGGAGCAATACCCTTGCAATAAGACGAACGCTGACTGATACGGAGATCCGCCAGCAGGTTGAGGCTCTGGAAAACAAAGGGCATAAGCGGCTCATTCTCGTTTTTGGCGAGCATCAGGCCTATGATGCCGAATTCATAGCAAAATCCGTGCGTACCGTTTATGAGACCAAGGTGGGGCATGGCGAAATACGGAGAGTAAATATCAATGCCGCTCCCCTGGACCATGAAGGATATGCAACCGTTAAGGCCGCGGGGATAGGAACCTATCAGATTTTCCATGAAACCTATCATCACGAAACGTACGCCAAGTTCCATCCCGCCAACACCAGGAAAGGTAATTACCTGTACCGACTCGACGGCCTGAGCCGGGCTTTCGAGGCCGGGTGCGACGATGTAGGGCTTGGTGTCCTGTTTGGTCTCTATGACTGGAGGTTTGAGGTGCTCAGCCTTGTTACCCACGCCCTCTATCTCCAGGAGCGGTATAACGTCGGTCCGCATACCATCAGTTTCCCGAGAATCAGGCCCGCGGCAGGCGTCGATTTGGATGAGCGATACCTGGTGGCTGACAGTGACTTCAAGAAAATCATTGCGGTGCTTCGGCTTGCGGTTCCCTATACCGGCCTCATCTTGACTGCCCGCGAGAATGCCGAGCTGCGTCGCGAATGCATGGCGTTCGGAGTTTCGCAGATTGATGCCGGCAGCCGGATTGAGCTGGGCGGTTACACCGAGGCAGGCGATGCCCAGGTTATGGAACGCGAGCAGTTCTCCCTCGGCGACATCCGCTCTCTTGACGAGGTCATGCGGGAATTGATGCATAACGGTTATGTCCCGAGTTTCTGTACCTCCTGTTATCGTGTCGGCAGAACCGGCGAGCACTTCATGGAGTTCAGTATTCCCGGGTTCATTAAAGAGTTCTGTACCCCGAATGCCCTCCTGACCCTCCAGGAATATCTGGTTGATTATGCGACCCCTGAAACCCGCGAGGTGGGTGAAAAGCTTATAGCCGAAGAGCTTGCAAAGCTTCCGGATGGTGATACCAAGGATACACTGTCCAAGAGAATTGTCGGTATCCGGGAGAACGGCGAGCACGATCTCTACTTCTGATACGGGGAAAAATGGTTGCTGCACGTCTGGTTATGATTGGTGGGGCAGCCCCGTGTGTCTGCCCTTTCATTGATGAGGCATAGGCCTGGGGAGACACACGGGTCTGCCCCACCGTTTTATTCTCCGTTGTGAACGGAGTTCATTGCTATATGACTGATTACCGTACAGAAAAAGACCTGCTTGGAGAGCTGCACGTTCCCGCTGATGCCCTCTACGGAATCCACACTGTTCGGGGGGTGGAGAATTTTACCCTTTCCCGCCGCCATGTTAACCCTGCCTTGATTCATGCCTACGGCGCGGTCAAATTGGCTTGTGCCAAAACGAACCACGAGTTGGGATGGTGGGATGATGCCAAGGCAGCCGCCATAGAGACGGCTTGCGTCGAGATGATGGAAGGCCGGCTGGATGAGCATGTCGTTGTGGATTCCCTTCAGGGCGGCGCGGGTACGTCAACCAACATGAATGTTAACGAGGTGCTGGCAAATCGTGCTTTACAGCTCCTTGGAAAACCCCTGGGAGATTACGAGACCGTCGGTCCGCTGGAAGATATCAATCTTCACCAATCGACCAACGATACCTATCCGACAGCCCTCAAGGTAGCAGCAATCAACCGCCTTCGCGATCTTGAGCGTGAGGTTGTTGCTTTGCTTGAAGCATTCCAGAACAAGGAGAAGGAATTTGCCCATATTGTCAAGGTTGGCAGGACCCAATTGCAGGATGCGGTGCTTACAACGCTCGGTCGCGAGATGTCGGCTTATGCGGAAGCATTCGCTCGGGACCGATGGCGAATTTACAAGTGCGAGGAACGTCTCCGGGTGCTCAACCTGGGCGGAACGGCGGTAGGCACCGGGCTTGCGGCGCCACGGCAATACATTTTTCGGGTTACCGAACATCTGCGCAGTATTACCGGTCTTGGGCTGGCCCGGGCGGAAAACCTCATCGAAGCGACGCAGAACAATGATGTGTTTGTTGAAGTAAGCGGAATTTTAAAGGCCTGCGCCAGCAACCTGCTGAAGGTTGCCGGAGATTTACGGTTCTTGTCTTCGGGGCCTGATGCCGGTATCGGCGAGATCAGGCTGCCCCACCGTCAGGCCGGCTCATCCATCATGCCGGGAAAAGTGAACCCCGTCATTCCCGAAGCAGTGTCACAGGCTGCCATGGCCGTTATGGCCCATGATCAGACGATAACTTTTGCCGCATCACTGGGTAACCTGGAGTTGAACGCATTCCTTCCGCTCATAAGTGACTCCCTCCTGGGAAGCCTGGATCTCTTGAATAATGCAAGTTCAATGTTTCGACGGCTGTGTGTTGCCGGTCTGGTGGCAGACGAGGCGAAGTGTCGCGGAAATGTCGACGGTGCGACGGCGACGCTCACCGCGCTGATTGACAGGATCGGCTACCAGACAGCCCAGGAAATCGCTGCGGAGGCCACGGTTTCGGGCAAGGGTGTCCGTACCATAGTGGTTGAGCGCGGCTTGTTGTCCGCGGAAGATTTTGATGAACTGGTATCTGCGGAGAGTGTAACGAGACTGGGATCTCCGCTCAGGAAGGAGAAAAAACGTTCATGATGAAGACACCCAAAGGGTTCAGGTTGCATATAGGATTGTTCGGCAGGAGGAACGTGGGCAAATCCTCCCTGTTGAACGCATTGACACGGCAGACCGTTTCAATTGTTTCCGATATTGCCGGAACCACTACGGATCCGGTTGAGAAGCCCATGGAGCTGCTGCCCATCGGTCCCGTCCTCTTCATCGATACCGCGGGGATCGATGACATCGGCGCATTGGGAGAAATGCGGGTCCAGAAAACGAAACAGGTTCTGGATCGAACGGACGTGGGAATTATTGTTTCCGTTGCGGGTGATTGGGGTGACTTCGAGGAAGCGATTCTGGAAGAGCTCGTGAACAGAAAGATCCCTGTTATCGTGGTATTCAATAAAACAGATGTCGCAAAAGTCGACGGGGCGCAGGAAGCCAGACTGAAAGAGATGCAAATATCCTGTGTTGAGACATCCGCGGCCAAGGGAGAGGGAGTGCTTGATCTGCGCGAGGCTTTGATCATGGCTGCTCCGGAAGAGTTTATCAATGCACCGGCGATCATTGGCGACCTTGTTCCGGCCGGAGAATTGGCAGTTCTGGTTGTTCCTATCGATATGGAGGCTCCGAAAGGACGCTTGATTCTCCCGCAAGTACAGTCGATCCGTGATATTCTTGATAACGATGCCTATTGCATGGTGGTTAAAGAACGGGAGTTGCGCGACGCCCTCGATCGCCTCAAGCGGCCGCCGGCTTTGGTCGTAACAGATTCCCAGGCGTTTCTCAAGGTTGCGGCGGATACGCCCGATGATGTTCTCATGACTTCATTTTCCATTCTCTTCGCCCGTTTCAAGGGCGAACTTGTGGAATTCGTCCGGGGTACGCTTGCTATTGAAGACCTTGTTCCCGGGGACAAGGTCCTGATTTGCGAGTCTTGTTCCCATCATCCCATTGGTGAGGACATCGGGAGAGTAAAAATTCCCCGCTGGCTGCGCCAGTACGTCGGCGGAAAGCTGGAGTTTACCCACATACAGGGGCACGATTTTCCCGACGATTTGGATTCTTACAAACTCGTGGTGCACTGCGGTGCCTGCATGTGGAACCGTCGAGAAGTACTTTCCCGCATCATCCTGTGTCAACAGCTCGGTGTGCCCATAACCAATTACGGGCTTGCGATTGCCTACTCGTTGGGTATTTTTGCCCGGGCGTTGCGGCCGTTTCCGGCTGCTCTCGAGATATATCGGCAATTTCTGCAGCACTAAGCCACAAATTGCGGCTGAAGGCATTATCGCATTATTCAATGCCTTCAGCCGCCAAACCCCGATAGCTTGATGCTCCACAGTCTTTTTCCCGCCACACTTTTTCCTGTCGTAATGTTTCAGCGGCACCAATTCGATATACCGTTACGATAGTTCACTCCCCAGTCGACCACGGATAAGATGAACCCTGGGAGTGCCTTTCAGTGTTTTTTTTACTTATTAATCCCTCAAACCTCAGACGCTTTCCGTGGAAAACAGCATTTTAAAATCGTAAAGATATCTTGTATGCAATTCTCTGCCATCGGTATCATGCCGAGTTCTTCCGGTGTTATGAAGAAGGTGCTAATATCTTTGTAAAACAGCGCCAGGCTTGAGAAATATTTTTATAGATAAAATTTTATCAAATAACTTGACCACTCTTGATATGTTGTGTTATACGATAAAAAAATATCGAAAGCGGAAAGATAAGACAGGGCTAGGCTTAGTGATTGTTAATGAATTTTCGCTCTATAAAAATAGACAAGCTGCCTACGATCAGGCGTCTACCGGCCTACCTCAACATACTCCGGGATCTTTTTGTCAAAGGCGAGCAGTACGTTTCCTCCAGTTATCTTGCCGAGAAAATGTTTGTCGAACCAATATTGGTTCGTAAGGACCTTGAATTAACCAGGGTCGCCGGTACACCCCGTGTTGGGTACTCCATTGAAGAACTCATAACATCTATCGAAGAATTTCTGGGTTGCAGCGACAACCTTGATGCCGTGCTGGTGGGGGTTGGCCAGTTTGGCGCATCGTTGCTCGGCAACCGCGGACTGCGGAACTTCGGGCTCAGGGTCTTGGCTGCATTCGACGAGGATTCACATAAAGCCAGGACATTGGCGCATAGAGTGCCTTTCTTTGAGATAGATCGCCTGGAAGAGCTCTTGCAGAGGCTCCACGTTACCATTGCGATTTTATGTGTCCCGTCTGAGGATGCCCAGAAAATTACGGATATTCTTGTTGCTTCCGGAATCAGGGGTATTTGGAACTTCACCTCGGAAAACCTTGCTGTTCCTGAACATGTCGTTACCCAGAAGGAGGATCTGGCATCAGGGTTGGCGGTCCTGTGCGCGAAACTGGTTCGTAACAGGCCGACGCATCACTGATCGGAGGAGGCTTTTCCGTGAAACCGAGAATCAAAATTTGTATGGGAAGTTCCTGTTTCCGGCGGGGGAACCGGAAAAATCTCGAGTTTATTGAGACATATCTCGAAGAGCATGACTGTACGGCCGACGTTGAGCTGGTAGGCAGTAGATGCGAAGAGAATTGCCGCAAGGGACCGAATATCGAAATAAACGGTCAAATGTTTCACGGGGTAAACCAGGAGATGCTGGCGGAGCTGCTGCAGGGTTTGGTCGGTAAGCTGTCGGGAGAATAGCATGGATTCGAGAAAGCCTGTTTACACGGAAAAAACGGAATGCCAGGACTGTTTCAAATGTATCCGCAAGTGTCCCGTCAAGGCGATCGAAATCGAGGAGGGACGAGCTTCCATTGCTTCCGATCTCTGCATCTACTGCGGCCACTGCGTTGACGTCTGTCCAACGAAAGCCAAAAAAGTCCGCGACGATCTGTACCGGGCCAAGGACCTCCTGACAAGAAAACGGCACGTCTACGTTTCTCTGTCGCCATCGTATGTGGGAGAGTTTGCCGATCTTGAAACTCCGTACCTGATAGCCGCCCTGAAGAGGCTCGGATTCGAGGGGGTGAGCGAAACCGCGCTTGGCGCCCAGCAAGTATCGGCGAGGGTTGCGGAACAACTGCAGCAGGGCGATGCCAAGCTGACCATTTCCTCCGCTTGTCCGGCCGCGGTTGATTTCGTCCAGAAATACCTTCCTGACCAGGCTGACTGTATCACACCCATTTTGTCTCCCGTTCTCTCCCACTGCAGACTCCTTCGTAAAATATACGGCGATGATATCGGCATTGTTTTCATCGGCCCTTGCGCCGCCAAGAAACGAGAAGCCGATCGCCACCCCGATCTTCTCGATGTTGCGCTCACTTTCAAGGACTTGCACCGCTGGTTCGGGGAGGAGGGGATCGTCCCTGAGACACTGCTCCTTCGTGGAGATGATTTGTTTCTGCCCGAAGCAGCCAATGAAGGGGCACTGTATCCGATTGAAGGGGGTATGAACGAGACGATCAGGCTGTTCGGTGATTTCAGTGATGTCCGTTTCATGACCCTGGCCGGGGTTTACTGTATCAACAGGGCATTGACCGGCCTGAAGATAGAAGAACTCAATACGCGGGTTTTCGTCGAAATTCTGGCCTGCCAGGGAAGCTGCGTGCATGGGCCCTGTACCAGCAAGCAAAGGCCGTACCTGCTTGATGAGCTGGAGGTGTACAATCGCGCCAATGTGCCGACAGGTAGAATTGAGCGGAATGTTCTGGTTGAGATAGACGGACTGCATAGGGAGGCGTCGCTTCCCGTCCAGCATCATTCGGAGGAGCAGATTCGCAAAGCGCTCCGCCAGGTTGGATCTTTCAAGGAAGATGACGAGTTGAACTGTGGTGGGTGTGGTTACGATACCTGTCAGGAGCTGGCATCGGCCCTGCTTACGGGGCGGGCGGAACCCTCAATGTGTCTGTCCCATCTCCGTAAACTGGCCCAGAAAAAAGCAAATGCCCTGCTTCGCTGCATTCCAATGAGTGTCGTTATCGTTGGCGCCGACATGAAGATCATCGAGTGCAACGAAAACTTTATCGAGATGTTTGATGCCGAAGCACTGTTTGTCAATCAAATCCAGCCCGGCCTTGAGGGCGCGTGCCTCGAGAAGTTGGTACCTTTTCCCGATTTGTTCCATGCCGTTCTCCTCACGGGGCAGGATATTCAGCGCGATGCCCTGCATATCGAAAACAAAATTTACAATGTCACCATTTTTACCATTGAGACCAACCAGGTGGTTGGCGGCGTTATCCTCGATGTTACCGATACGGAAATGCATCGTGAACAGATAGCCCAGCGGGCCAAGCAGGTAATACGAAAGAACCTGGAAACGGTTCAGGAGATTGCCTTCCGGTTGGGAGAAAATATGGCCGATACGGAAATTCTGCTCCGATCGCTTGCTTACGGATTCTCGTCCAAGGATATCAATCTCCAGGAAAATTTGGAGGAAGAAGCCGATGCTTCCTAGAAGCTGCATTCCGCCTGAGCAAAAGGAGGTCGTTGAAAGCGAGTATTATGACGATCTCTTTATCGAGATCGAGTGCTGTCAACAGAACAAGTACGGCCAGGATATCTGTGGTGATTCGTTCATGACGCACAAGTTTCCCGAGGAAGACCGGGTGATTTCCGTTCTGTCCGACGGGCTTGGGCACGGCTTGAAAGCAAATATCCTGTCAACCATGACGGCGACCATGGCGTTGAAATTTACCGCCAGTGACGTTGATCTCATCTGCTCCGCGGAAACCATCATGAATGCGCTTCCCGTCTGTCGGATCAGGAATATCAGCTATGCAACGTATACGATTGTCGATATCAGGATGCAGACAGATATCAGTATCGTTGAAATGGACAATCCGCCGTTTCTCCTGATTCGCGACGGTGAGGCGCTGACGGTACCGTTCAAAGAGGTAGAGTCACCTTCCCTTGAAGGACGGAAGATGAAAACCTATACCCTGAAAGCACTGCCGGAGGACCGCCTGGTAATCATGTCGGACGGTATATCACAGTCGGGGATCGGGACTGAACAGTACAAGCTTGGCTGGCGGGTGGAAGGGTGCAAGCGGTTTGTTCTTGACCAGGTATGTCGTGATCCGCAGATTTCGGCACGCTCCCTGGCCAGCAAGATAATCACGGAAGCGCAGAAGCTCGAGGTTGGGGGAAACGCCTATGACGATATGACCGTTGCGGTGTTTTACTTCCGGAAACCGCGCCGCATGCTGGTTTTGACGGGACCGCCGTTCCACCAGAATCGTGACGCTTATTTTGCGAATATATTCGACACGTTCAAGGGCAAGAAGGTTATCTGCGGCGGAACGACGGCCAATATTGTAGCCCGCGAGTTGAAGCGCACGATCGTTGACCATTTGGAGACAACCGACGGTGATATTCCTCCTATTGCGACATTTGAAGGTGCGGACCTGGTAACGGAAGGACTCCTTACCCTTACCAAGGTTGCCCAGCTTCTGGAAAAGGGAGAGCGTCCATCGCGCAGAAACGCCGCAACCATGCTGCTGGAGCGCTTGATCGAGAGTGACAGCATCATGTTCCTGGTGGGGACGAAGATCAACGAAGCCCATCAGGACCCGACCCATCCGATGGACCTGGAAATACGTCGTAATCTCATCAAGCGAATTGCCAGGACACTGGAGCGAAAATACCTGAAAGATGCACTGGTGCGCTTTATCTGATACAGAAAGTCTTGCTCCTTGTGATAAGAAGAGTTTCTGGCATATAAATAACACTAACTGGTAAAAACTAGTTAGTTTCTGTCCGGAAAGGGTGCTTTTTCGCCCTGGCGGTGTCAATCATCGGGCTTGCTTGTGCGACATACCTGAGTATGCCTCCGCGCACCCCCTTGATTTCCTTGCCAGGACAAAAAATCCCCGCTTTCCGAATCAGA
>JAXGWF010000023.1:0-59843 GCA_040773465.1 Geobacteraceae bacterium
AGAGTTCATCCAGCGCTTCAGCTCCAATGCTTCCAAGGCGAAGCAGGCCACCTCCAGGAAAAAGCTGCTGGAAAAGCTTACCCTCGAGGATATGCCGGTATCATCCCGCAAGTATCCCTACATCGTTTTCAAGCCTGAACGCCCCTGTGGTGAAGTGATCCTGGAGATTACCGGCCTTTCCAAAGCGGTCGACGGCATCCAGGTCCTGAAAGACCTGACCATCACCGTGCGCAAGGGAGACAAGATCGCCTTTGTCGGCGACGACAGCCTGGCGAAAACAACCCTGTTCAGAATCCTCGCCGGTGAACTGGAACCGGATGAAGGCGGCTTTCGCTGGGGAGTGACCATAACGCCCGCCTATTTCCCGAAAGATCACGGTGACTACTTCGCCAGCGACATGAACCTGATCGAATGGCTCGGCCAGTTCTCGCCGCCCACCGAGGGAGAATCGTTTGCCCGTGGTTTCCTGGGACGGATGCTCTTTTCAGGGGAAGAGGCACTGAAGAAGACCAGTGTCCTGTCGGGAGGGGAGCGGGTCCGCTGCATGCTGTCCCGGATGATGCTGTCCGGCGCCAATGCCCTGATACTGGACGAGCCGACCAATCACCTGGACCTGGAATCGATCACCGCCCTGAACAACGGGCTCGTCTCCTTCACGGAAGTAGTGCTGTTCGCCTCCCATGACCACGAGTTCGTCTCCACCGTTGCGAACCGGATCGTGGAAATAACCCCGAACGGCAGCATCGACCGGACCATGGCTTTCGACGAGTACCTGGAGGATGCAGAGGTAACGCGA
Source organism: Geobacteraceae bacterium (assembly GCA_040773465.1). GTDB lineage: Bacteria > Desulfobacterota > Desulfuromonadia > Geobacterales > Geobacteraceae > RPRC01. The sequence goes on from JAXGWF010000023.1 coordinate 797, forward strand.
ATGCGCGACGAAAAGTACCGGGGACCCCGCTTCTAGTTCGCGGGGATTACGCGGGACTCGTCGACTACCCGCAATATGTTTTGACAAGCCTCATTGTTGTAATGTAATACTTTTCAGTAAGCCCATTCACCTGCGTCTACGGACTACGGTACCACGACAAGACTCGCAAACAATCTCCAACGGGAGGCATAATGAAAAGACAAATAATCACATTTATTATCATGGCGCTTGCACTTTCCATTGCCTCGATCGCCCAGGCAACCTCGTCTTCGTCACAATCCGCAACCGCGGCCGCCCAGAGCATGACAACGCAAGGAACGACGAGCATACAGCAGGCGGAATATGAGAAGTTGTCCGGAGAACTGCAGACACTACTCAACGGGCTGGCTGTTAAAAAGAAGGAACTGACAAGGCTCCGCAGGAAATGGATTGCCGTAAAAGGAAGAATGCCCTCCCAGGAGGAACTCCAGAAGTTCGAAGAAAAGAAGGCCGAGGGAGCGGTCAGCTTTGAAGATAATCCCTATGTAAACAAGAATCCCCTCAGCTCACCGGGAATCTACCGCAAGGCCTATTACGAAAAACTGAACGAGATCAAGAGCGACGAAGCCAGGATCGCGACACTGCGGAAGGAGATTGACAACCTGAACCGGTAGCCGGACCCCAATCTGACGGAACCCGCTCGCTCCCTCCCCCTCATATCATCCGGGATCTGTTCAGCAACCGCAGGCCGTTGAAAGTCACCAGCAGCGTGGCTCCCGTGTCGGCGGCTATCGCCATCCAGAGTGACGCGTATCCGAACAGGGTCAGGATGATGAAAACCAGCTTGAGACCGAGAGCGAAAAAGATGTTCTGCTTGATGTTTCGCAACGTGCGGCGGGAATGGTGAATCAGCCACGGCAGTTTCGTCAGGTCATCCGACATCAGGGCTACATCCGCCGTTTCGAGGGCCGCATCCGAGCCCATTGCCCCCATGACGACACCGAACGTGGCGGCCGCCATTGCCGGGGCATCATTTATCCCATCTCCCACCATGGCCACTTCCTTATGCTCCCGCACAAGGCAGCCGACGACTTCGACCTTATCCTCGGGCAGAAGTTCGCAGCGGTACTCGTCAATGCCGGCCGCCGCGGCAACGGCCCGGGCGGTACCCTCGTTGTCCCCGGTGAGCATTACGATGCGCGACACACCCGCCTCTTTAATCCTGTCAATAACGTGGGGAACGATATCCCGCATGCTGTCGGCTATGCTGATAATGCCGCAGACCTGCTCATCATTGCCGACAGCGACAACGGTGTGACCGGCATCTTCCAGTTTCAGCGCCCGTTCATGGATCTCGGGAGTTTCCAGACCCCGCTCGTGCAGCATGCGGTGACTGCCGATCCAGAACGGTTTCCCGGCAAGTTCCCCCTCCGCCCCCTTGCCCCGAATGGCCCGGAAGTTCTCAACCGGGACAACTTTGATTTCTGACTCGCGCGCCTTTCTCAGGATCGCCCTGGCCAGGGGATGCTCGCTGCCTGCCTCCAGGGCCGCGGCACACTCCAGCAGTTCCCGTTCACCGTAGCCATTGAAAGGAACAAGGCATTGCACCTCGGCACGGCCCTCCGTCAAGGTTCCTGTCTTGTCGACGGCAAGGACCTTGATCCGTCCGGCCGCTTCCAGGTAGACGCCGCCCTTGATCAACACCCCGTTGCGTGCCGACGCGGTAAGCGCGGAAACGATGCTCACCGGCGTGGAGATTACGAGTGCGCAGGGGCAGGCGATCACCAGGATGACCAGGCCGCGATAAATGCCCTCCGGCCACGAGGTCAACGACAGCGCGGGCAACAGGACGGCAACGGCAAAAGCCAGGAACATCATGGCGGGAGTATACCGGACGGAAAATCGATCCACCCACTGCTGGCTGCGGGCTCTTCGTGACTGGGCGTTCTCAACCATGTGAATAATGCGTGCCAGTGTCGTATCGCCGGCGATTCTGGTGGTACGAATCTCCAAGGCACCGTCCTGGTTGATGGTACCGGCAAACACTTCGTCACCGGGCTGCTTCGCCACCGGCATGGATTCACCGGTTATCGGCGCCTGGTTCACCGATGACTGCCCCTTGACCACCTCGCCATCCAGGGGAATCTTTTCCCCGGGGCGCACCAGAACGACAGCACCGACCGGGACCGCCCCCACAGGCTTTTCATGAACATCGCCATGGTGGGAACAATAGTAGCGAGCCGTAGCGGGTGTCACATCGAGAAGCGCTGATATGGCATTGCGCGCCCGCTCCACACTCCAGTGCTCGAGCAACAATGAAAGCGCAAACAGGAACGAGACCGTTGCCGCCTCGAACAACTCCCCGATGAGTATCGCGCCGGTAACGGCGACCACCATCAGGAGGTTCATGTCCGGCATCATGCGGCGGGCAGCCAGCAACGCCTTGGGAACCACGTACCAGCCGCCGCACACGACGGCGGAAAGGTACAGCACTATAACGGGCAACGGCAAGACATGGGCTCCCTGGTAGCCACCGGCCAATGCGCCGAGCAGGCTTCCGTGCAGCACCCAATGCGAGACGAATGCAGCCACCACGAGCATCCCGCTCGTGGTGGTCATGATCAGCCTGCCATGCCGCCGCCAGAGAGAAATTTCCTCTTCCACGTGACGCAGTTCCCAGGGCGTCGCCTTCATGCCCGTTGCATTCACCACTGAAACGATCTCTTCGGCGGAAATCGCATCGGGGTCGAACTCCACCGCCATCCTGGCGTTGACAACGTCGAACTCAAGGTCGATTATCCCGGGTTTTCCTCCCACTTCCCTTCGCAGGATACTCACCTCTTCAGCGCAGTCCAGACCGTCGACCCTGTAATGTATTTTTCGCGACATTTGCCCGTTCCTCTCCGCGGAGCCATAACAGCATGGCCCACACCTTGCGGCTCATACTTCCGCATCTACTTACAAGGATATATCGGGACCGATACTCCAGCAAGCATCCGCGGAAAAATCGCAAAAAAGTGTTGATCCGTCCCCAGCGTCACGACAGCTCCAAACCCTTGAAAAATAGCTATTGGCAAACCGGTAAATTTCGAGGTTCACCGGCAACACAACGAAAACTGTTTTGAACACAAACCATCATTTGGTTCTGCCAAATAATTTTCCTAAAGATTTCATTGGTTTTGCCGATCAATTTAATCATACTAAATTTTCAGGTGAAAACCTTGATTACAATGGAGGATTTCATGATTCGGCTGGTACGCATCGCTCTCGTCTCAAGCATCATCTCCGGCTGCACCACGCCGCTTCTGATCGACAATGGCGCACATAGCAAGGTTTTTATTCCGTGTGAAAACGAAATATTCTGTTTTCGCGATACCTACAATATTGCCTGGGACAACTGGTGCCCGAATTCATGCAGAAATTTCCCGGTATCGTACCGATCAAAACATTCAGATTATGAATCAAATCACACTGAATACCTTTTGACTCCGAAAACCGAACAACCTGGAGCCATCAGTTGCGGAGGTGCAAGGTGATTTCCAATCCATTGATATATCCGGCGTTTGCCTTACTTTTGGTTACGATCCCGGGTTGCGCCAATACAGCGATCTACCGGCATACGGAAGTGCCGTCGAATTACTATCAACGAACTCAGCTCGAAGCAAATCAGCACTATTTGGTCGATGAACCCCTGGCTGTTCAAAAGAGCCTGACACCCATCGGTCGGTTTAATGCGCAAATCATTTTCATGGCGGATCAGATCGAGAGGAACGCTGACAGAAAGAACTTGAACAATACGTTCATAGTTACAAGCTTCACCGATTTGAACAAGCTCTCCGAAACAACGCCTTTCGGAAGGTTGGTAGCTGAAAACCTGATTCACGAATTGCAGGTGCGCAAATGGAAGGTCTACGAGGTAAGACTGACTAACGATGTAATAATCAATGAAACCGGGGAATTTTCCCTGAGCCGTGATATCAAGAAAATAAAGGAGCTCTACAAAGCAGGAGGTATTGTTACCGGAACCTACTCCAAAGCTAACAACCACGTAATAGTCAATGCCAGAGTTATGGATATCAATACCGGCCTCGTGGCCTCGTCAGGACAGGCTTTTTTCCCCGGCAACCGATTTACGGATTCCTTACTGTTCAACGAGAACTCTCTGAAAGCCGTAAAAATCGTTGGTGACACACCTTACAGTTGCAGAGACAATTCTTTATGCTGGAACGGAAGCCCGTCAAAGAAAAACAACATTGAAGGTGTCGAATACTGATGATCCGCATACTATCCTTAATCATGATAATGACCTTACTGACAAGCTGTTCAGCCGCGAGCTTTTCGGTTGCGGGTGCTAATACTACGGATGACGGGTGTGCCAACAAAACGCTCCCTTCACTTCTGGATGCAACCGACCTGAAATCCCTTTTTTATGAAATTGCTCTCGATCTTTGCACCGAAAGCTGCATCGACTGCCCGGACAACAGCAATTTTCCCAAATCATGCGAACAGGATTACAACACCGCACGATCAACCATTCTGGTTACCGATTTTGCTGACATTCAATCGTTTCTGCCGAATCAGTCGGGTCTCCTTATGGGCGAGCTAATGAGAGCCAGTCTGAACAAGGTTTGCTGTTATGAAATTATCCAGGCGGAGTTCGCCAAATACTTCAAGCTCTCGGAAAACGGCTTGGTTGCCCTTACGCGCAAGGCAAGCGAGATTAAAAATGATACGTATTCACAGCCTGATATTATTGCCGGGACTTACAATTACGCCAACAACAATAAAGTTGTACTATTCGTCAGGAGAATCAATACCGCCACCGGCAAGATATCCAAAATGGTAATGAAGGAAATCAGTTATTCGTGCGAAGATCAAACCATAATCGGTTATACCGTTAAGTAACAGGAAAGATATCACCTTCCTGATGATCTGTTTTTACGAAATCCGGTCCAAAGTATTGGGGCATGTATTGGATCTCGCCACGTGATGCAACTCCATTCCGGTCAGGGGGTCGATGCGCAGCTTTCCCACACGAACGGCAACCACCTGCTCAGACGAATTCCATGGACTGACCACGTGCAGCCCGTCCGGCAAAACCTCCCTCACTACGGCGGCCCCAAGGAGAAATCCCTCCCGATCAATCAGCCCCGCCAGGCATCCGGGTTCGGCATTCCGCAATCCGTATATCGGCTTGCTCCCCTTGTAGAAACGAAGAGAGCCCGCCGCATCGAAATAGCGACCAAAGAGCATCTGCCGCCGCCCGGCCCGCTCTTCGGGCGACCGTCGCCTCACCCCGGCCGCAACGGGGAGCAGGTGCAACCGCAAACGCGGATCATGCCGCAAGGGCGCCAGCAGATGCTCAAGCTCGCGCGCCAGCGGCAACGCTACAATCACAGCCGGCTGCAGAAGCTCAACCTCCCATTCCTTCAAGGCCCCGCCTCCGGCTTCTTCCGCAACAAGCCCCGTGGTATCGATAAAGACCGGATCAGCGCCCCTGGACCGGGCACGATCGAGCAACCTTCGCAACCCGGTCAGGATCTGGAGCATATGCCCGCGCGGAGATGTGCTGCCGACGAAAAATGACACCCGTTCCACTATCGCTGAAGACTTTCCTTTTACCATGACGAGGTTCAGCGTACCGGGAATACCCAGACTCGACTGGCCCAGGTCTGCATCCAGCCAGGCCGCGGTCCGCCCGCTACGGCATGCATTTTCCAGCAGCCAGCGGGCCAGGGTGCTCTTTCCGGTATCCGTTGTGCCGACAAGCAGGACGGTATCGCTCAACGTACCCGGGGCAAGTGCCGGCCACGCTTCCGGAACAGTCAGACTATCAGGCAAAGGGGGCAGCGTTTCCATTGATCACCGCCTAATCTTCCCGAGAAATGCAGCCGACGTAAAAAAATTGGGGACTTTCCGCAACAGCATTAAGCATATAGCCGAACCGATCTCCAGGCAAGTCACCACAACAAAATCTCCCTGACGCAGGATGCCGGTTTACGATGAAACTTCAGCACCACGCAGTGACTGGCTGTGTCATATAGTGACGGCAAAGTGGGAACAGCGGGAACTATACTGTTGCCTGTACAACATAAGTAATTCTATAGTGTCGGTTTGAAGCATGAAGAGTATGACCGGATAAAAAAACGGCGCAGCTACGGAAAGAAAATATGATTCCCATTTTCGAAAAAGCCACATCGGTCTCGACACGTTATTTTGCCGCGTTGGTAATCACGGGAGCGGTGATCGGATTTATGGCTCCCGGTGCTTTTGCCTGGGTTCTGTCGCTGATAAAAATCCTGTTGGGCATTGTCATGCTGGGCATGGGAATGACCTTGCGGGTCGAAGATTTCCGGCGCGTGCTGGAAAATCCCCGCTATGTGTTCGCGGGCGTGGCCTGCCAGTATGTCTTCATGAGCGCACTGGCATGGCTGACCACGGTACTGCTGGACCTGCCGCCCCTGCTGGCCGTGGGCGTGGTGCTGGTGGGTACCTGTCCCGGGGGGACGGCATCAAATGTGATTACCTACCTGGCGCGTGGAGATGTGGCCCTGTCCGTATCCATGACAACGGTTTCCACCCTGCTTGCTCCGGCATTCACCCCTTTGCTGACCCACTGGCTGGCAGGAAGCCGCGTACCCGTGAATACCTGGGGCCTGTTCGTTTCAATCCTCCAGATCGTGCTGGTCCCGGTTGTTTCGGGGGTGATCATCAGGCAGGTGTTCAAGCGGCAGGCGGAAAGGCTCAATGCCGCCTTCCCCCTGGTCTCCGTGGCGGTCATCGTCCTGATCGTGGCGGCGGTGGTCGGGGCCAGCAAGGCCACCATACTCTCTTCGGCCGGTCTCGTCTTTCTGGCAGTCATCATCCATAACGGCCTGGGACTGCTCTCCGGTTACGGCATGGCACGGCTCATGAAAATGCCCCCGGCACAACTGCGGGCGTTAACCATCGAGATCGGCATGCAGAACTCCGGCCTGGCTACCGGCCTGGCGAAAGAGCATTTCGACCCCATTGCCGCGCTGCCCGGCGCAATATTCAGCGTGTGGCACAACATAACCGGTCCCCTGCTGGCCTCGTTCTGGAGCACGCGGGATTCAAGGACTTCCCTGTCGGCCGATGGCGAGCGGGTCTGCTGATCGAATCAGATCCTCATTCTCTCTTATTACACCAATTCATTACAAATTCGTGCCCATCAGGAAAGTACCGACAAAAACCGGGCTTAAATATCCCTAAGCTTCTTGTCCGGATTTCGTTCAAAAGCGCTTGGAGGCGTTGCGCTTTGTACCGGTGCCAAGAGATGGAAAGCGAGCAGTATTGGAGCGGGTGGTGCTGCAGGACAGGAAGCAGAAAAGGAGGTGTATATGATATGTGAACGGGTTACATGTACACCTTCGCCTGAGGAGTGTGAACCGGTTAAGCCGAATAGTGCGGGAATGACAACTGCCAAGGTTTATAAAAAGATCTCATCGGTACACAGGTATTGCTGATCATAACAGGTCATCTTCGATGCGCAGCACCCTGACCTGCTCGGAAGTGATCCGAAGCGCTTCTACCATCTCCAGCGCCTTCCTCACGGCCATTTCCCGGGCCTCATGGGTTATGATGACCACCGGCACCGCCACTCCTTGCTTTTTCGCGGTCTGGATTACGGACCTGATGCTGACGCCGTTTTCGCCCAGGGCACCGGCAATTTTCGCCAGGATGCCCGGCTTGTCCATGACGCTGAAGCGGAGATAGTAGGTGCTCACTGTTTCACCGACCGGCTTTATCGGAAGACTGACAATCTCCTCGTCAAGAAACCCGAGCGGAGCGCTTCTCCTGCCGACACCGACCAGGATATTTCGGGCAATCGCCATGATATCGCCGACCACGGCACTCGCGGTGGCTTCCATGCCTGCGCCCCGGCCGGAAAACATTACCGTGCCCACATGATCGCCGGTGACCCGGATGGCATTAAAAGAACCGTCAATACCGGCCAGAGGATCATCAACCGGAACCATGGTCGGCTGGACCCGTGCCTCTATCCGCTCACCGTCACGCTTGCCGATCGCAAGCAACTTGATCCGGTAGCCGAATCTTTCCGCATACTCGAAATCCAGTGCGGATAGGGAACTGATTCCTTCGGTATAGATATCCTTGAACTCGACCCTGGTGCCGAAGCAGAGGGTGATCAGAAGCGAAAGCTTGTGCGCGCTGTCTATCCCTTCGATATCGAAGGTCGGGTCGGCCTCGGCATAACCCAGTTCCTGGGCGGTTTTCAGAACCGCGGCGAAATCGGCCCCTTCCCGGGCCATTCTCGTAAGAATGTAGTTGCAGGTCCCATTGAGGATGCCGAGCACCGTGTGGAACCTGTTGGCGGCCATGTTTCCCTTAATGGCCGAAAGCACCGGGATCCCGCCGCCGACAGCCGCCTCATAACGGACTTCCACCCTTTTGCGGGCCGCGGCGGCATATATTTCCTCACCATGGAAGGCAAGCAACGCTTTGTTGGCCGTCACGACGTGTTTGCCGTTCTCTATCGCCCGCAGGACATATTCCAGGGCCGGGCGGTAACCGCCGATGAGTTCGACAATAATGGCTATCTCGGGATCAGCGAGAACAGACTCGAAATCGTCGGTGATTACTCCAGGTTCCAGGTCAATGCCGCGATCCTTCCCGATGTCGCGCACGGCAATTTTTTTCAGTGTCAGTTGCGCACCAAGCTTTACCCTGATAATCGAGAAATTCTCCTGGAGCAACCGAACCACACCGGTTCCGACAGTCCCCAAGCCAAGCAGGCCAACCTTTATCTCTTGCATGGTGCGCTCCTGTCGCGTCATGAATTCGAGGCAGTGGAATGGAAACACTCTTTTCCTGTTAACACCATTGCTCCAGATGTCAATCGCGCAGGCCAGATCCTTTATGTTCCGCATGGCACGGAAAACTAGTCAAGGACATGCTTTTCCAGTACGAAGCAAGTAAAAACGCCGGAGAATACTTTTGTCCCGGCTTCATCGACGCCTTCGACCTCCACGCGTCGGCGCTTGCCGTCAGACGCAGTCACCACTGCTGCAAGAGTAATGGAATCACCCGATCTCGATGGTTTCAGGAATTTGACTTCGGCGGAGCCAAGCACGACATTCGGGTCGTTCACCGCCGCCATCGCCGCGAAATCGGCCGCCCCGAAGATAAATCCGCCATGCACCAGGTTGTGATCGTCCGCGACCATTTCCAGTGTGGTAGTGAGTTTAACGGTAGTCTTGCCTTCAGCAATTGAGATGACCTCTCCGCAAAGCGATTTGTTTATTGCCAGATGCGTTTTGAGATTCATTACATCTCCTTTTCAATAAGGAATCAACAAAGTAATCGACACCAAAGAGCGCGAAGCAGATTAAAAAAGTTGAGTTTCTGTCGCTTGCCGGTCGTGCAAACACACAGCTCCAGCGATGCCTCATCGGCAGGTTTATAGCATGCTTAATCGTTTCTGAAAACAGCCGCCAAAAAGTCAAATCGGATGAAAATCACATCCTTTTGCGGTGTTACCGACGTTTCGCTTCCTCAAGTTGTTTTTCCAGCTCAGGAACCAGGTGCTTGTAATAGTCGCATGCCTGTGATGATTTGAAGCGGGAAGAGATCATAGCCCCAGCACGTTCTCCCGTGATGGGACCGCTATTGCGCTCAGGGGGAGCTGCCATCTTTCCGCACTCAATGCGCATACTGTTGCGCGTAAGAGTCAGTATTTTCTCCATCTTTTTAATCTTTTCTTCCCGTTCGTCTTTGACGGCGGAATTTTTATTCTGAACAGTCCTCCGCCTGGAAGAAGAGCGTTTTGACGAGCGGTTCGAAGCCTGCGGTTCGTTCGGCGAATAAATCAATGTACTATCATCTGCGTCCACCGCCTCAATTTTCTTAATGTCCTTTTTGGGAAATCCTATGTAACCGCCATACTTTTGAATATAAAAGGTATCGCCCTTTTCATAACAATAATCAGTAGTGAAGACGCTTCCATCTTTCAGGCTGATCATATATTCATTAGCATGGAGGACACTCGCAGGCACCAGGAAGATCACTACCCCAACCAGCAAAACCATTGTTCTAACCGACGCAATCACCATCAAGCTCCTCCTTTCATGCAGATTCCAACACACTGGACGGACAAACCAGGATTCGTCGCTACCCGAACTGTATACTCACATTAAACAGCCGACTCTTTCGGATTTGTCCCATAGTGATTTTGACCCGGCTTGCTGTCCTGTACCATGAAAACCAGCAAAACAAATGCGCCAATAAACGGAACGAGCGCGATAAGAAGCCACCACCTGCCGCGGCTGGTGTCATGGAGGCGACGGACCGAAACGGCTATGCCTGGGATCAGAACAGCCAGAGCATAAATGCCGCTCAAAAGACCCGGACCGGCTTTATCAACCGGTACGTCACGGCCCGATTTCTCGAAAGCAAGAGTAATCATCGAACCTGTGCATATTTTTTTAGCAGAATGCCAAGAGCAACACAATCTAATTTTTATCCATTTAAGACAGAACGGATATATAGCGCCTATGCCTGATTCGCCCCCCTCTGATAAATAGCCATGGACACACGAAAAAAGTGCCACGGCAATGCAAACCACGATCAACTCATTGTAACATAGTAATTTCATATATTTATGATATTCTTTTTTTATGTAACGGCACAAGGCATACCGACCAACAATTGCTTCATACTTTCCGAGGAACAGTACAAACTAAACGAGCACTTTTCCCCGGAGGAGCCGGCAACTGGTCAAACCAGCGAACCGGAGCACGCATTATGAATAAAGAAAGTGGTAATAGCCCAGATTCAATGAATGCGCTTTTCCGCTACCTGCTGTCACTGTCGAGAGTCCGGAAAACCGGGAATCCCGGCGACTGGGCTGCCGCTTACGCAATCGCCATACTCGTGACACTGGTGACACTGATAATCTATTATGCTTTTGGCGTGGCAATCGAAGGACGGCTGTCGGCAATATTGTTCGTCTTGCCGATCATCATCAGCGCCTACCTTGGCGGAATCGGGCCGGGGCTTATTTCCACGCTCATGTCCGCGGCCTACCTCACCTTCTACATCATCCCGCCGACCAACAGCTTTGCCATAGAAGAACGACTGAACCTGAGTCAATTGATAATGCTCATGACCAATGGCGTACTGGTCAGCATCCTGATCGAGGTCCTGCATCGCTCGCGGGTCTATGCCGAGGAACGGACCAATGATTTTCTCGCGGCGAACAAGAAACTGGAAAAGGAAATCATCGAGCGCAAGAAGGCCGAAGAAGCGCTGAAGGAACAGAGAAGCAGGCTCAAAAGCATCTTACATGCCGCGCCGGTCGGCATCGGCCTCGCACAAAACCGCCACCTGGCCGATGTGAACTACACGCTTTGCAAAATGACGGGATACTCCTGGAACGAACTGGTCGGCAAGTCTTCCCGGATCCTCTATCCGAGCGACGAAGAATTCGAGTATGTCGGCACGGAAAAGTATCGGCAGCTCAAACAGAAAGGAACCGGGACGGTAGAAACCCGCTGGCTTCGAAAAGACGGATCGCTGATCAACATCATTCTCAGTTCGACGCCACTTGACTGGAAGGACCTTGGGAAAGGGATTACGTTTACGGCATTGGACATAACGGACCGTACCAGAGCGGAGAAAAAACTGCTGTTGTCCCTGAAAGAAAAAGAAATACTGCTGCATGAAATTCACCACCGGGTCAAGAACAACCTGCAGGTAATCTCATCTCTGATCCTTCTGCAGTCCGACCATATCAGCGACAAGCGGTCCCTCGAATTGCTGCAGGAGTGCCAGGACCGCATCAAGGCAATGGCGCTCGTCCACGAGGAACTGTACCGCACCAAGGACTTTGCATCCTTCGACTTCTCCGGCTATGTAACGGGACTGGTCAACTCCCTGTTTGAATCCTATGCGCCGGACAAGAACAAGGTTGCCTTGGAGATCTCGGCCGACACGATACTCCTTGATATCGACATGGCCATACCGTGCGGCCTGATCATCAATGAACTTGTTTCCAACTCGCTGAAACATGCCTTCCCGAACGGCCGCAACGGCATTATCCGGGTAAATGCCCGGGCATCGACTGAAACCTCGGTCAGCATTTCGGTAGCGGACAACGGGATTGGCCTGCCTGCTGCGCTGGAACCGGGCGGGACGGAAACCCTGGGATTGCAGCTGGTTTACATGCTGGCGGACCAACTCCACGGGAAGGTCACTGTTTTCCGGGACAACGGCACCGAGTTCCGGATTTCTTTTCAAAACAACCCGGCAATCAAGCGGTCTTGATGACATGCCGGAAAGCACACGATGCAAAATCAACATCACGCATCATCAGCACTACCCGCCAACGACACGCAGCGACCGGCCAATCAGTCCCGCCAAAGTATTTACTTACCCTGCTTTGAAAGACACTGGTTACCGTATTTTTATTACTGTACCCCCAAAGAACTCGGCAACAAAATCGCTGACCCCAAGATGCATGCATTTCACACTGATGCTGAAGGGTTGCCTCAAAACGCCGTTCTCTTTTCTGAGCGACAAGCTGACCATTGCATGGAGTTGTTATTTATCAATACGTTGCCGACGTCTTTTTTTCAGCTAGTATTTTCCGGCCTTCATAATACCGGGATGATTGTCTTGCCGTACCGTAAAACGAAGCGCACATTTTAGTTTAAGTGAAATTTTTTCCCGCCATTCCAAACCGCTGTTTTCTTGCGCAACTTCAAGTTGTTAACCAATAATTTCAGACATCTGAATCCAGACTGTCAAGGTTGCGTTCCATTATTTCCGGTTGACATATTTCTTTAGTTTAACTAAATATAGCAAACGGCGCTTTTGAGAAGCATAACACCGGCGGCACTACTGAGCGGCCGTCGTAACTCCCCCGCTGTAATAAGAACCGCTGAACAGCGAGACAATAACAGGACCTCCCCTCCCCTTCCGCTCTATATACGCTCCGGCGGAGGGGGAATCATATACTTTTTACCGCTGCCCAGCTTGCCCTGAGATGCTCTTTTCCTCCTGCTTCAGGAACCGGGAATACCTGATCTCCCCGCCATCCCGGAATCCGACCATCCTTCCGGAGAAAGCATCTCAGGGCATACCCTTTCTTCACGTCTTTCCGATGCTCCCTGTTGACCACGCACAAGGATCACCGCTTTGATTATTTACAAAGAGGGTCGCCTGCCGCACGCACCGCGGAAATCGGCCCTCTTTAGCGGTTCTTCGTCAATCTTCTACACGGTGAATCTTCCGCAGGAATTCCTTGAAACGCTCGGCCGCGGCCGCGAAGGGAAGACCTTCAACACCGTGGAGGTATCCCGTTCTTCGGGCCGCCTTTTCCAGGAGCGAATCATCATCCGGAGCAGCGCCGACCGCATCCGGAGAAACGGTATCATCGGTTGCCGCGAATATTTTTCCAAACCGGCGCTTGTTCAGCCCCCGTTGATACCCGTGCCAGAAACTTACCTCGAGACATGCCTCGCCGGCATCGGCCGGCGCCGGCTCTTCCAGCTCATGCTTTGTCCCGCGCATACCTCTCACCTTCCTCGACATGAACCCGGGTTCCGGCCGGTTAACCGGTACCCTGTTTTTTTGTCCAGTATACCTGCTTCACCGCTTCCGGATTCTCATGAAGCGGCAGGCGTACCGTGCGGGGATGAAGGTCGGGATTCCCAAGCCGAATCACGATACGGGCGTTCTGGCAGAGGGGATAGGTAGCGAAGATCGGTTTGAGCAGCGAATACATGGCCTCGGCATCCGGACCGAACAGATAGATCGATGTCTCGTTACGACCGACCCATGAACCCCTGATCTCTCCCCCCAGCGACTTGAGCGGTTCAAATATCAGGTTTGCGAGATCCTGACACGAACACGTATCGTATACCTTGTCGGGCAGATTGATGCCGTCCATATAAATCGCCAGGCATTCGTTCCTGCCGAACGGTATTCTCTCGACGGTTTCATCGCGTCTGAACAGGATCTCGGAGCCGCTCGGCGCACCTGCGTCTTCCAAAACGATCCTCACCGTTTCCACGGCCTTGTCGAGATCGGCCAGTACCATCTGGTATTCCACGTGCTCGATTTCCAGTTCCCTCGTCATGACGGCATCCACGCCGGTGATTTCACCCAGGTGTTGCGAATACAGCACCCCGGCCAGGGGAACCTCGTACCTCATCGTACGGGCGGACTGGGTAATGGGTTCCCAGATCTTGACGGTTACGTAATGTCTCATGGTGATATCCTCCCCTTTCCACCTCCTGTTGCCACGCCATGGTAATCCGGCAAACGGAGAAGCCCGGTTTTTCTCTCCGTGTGCCGCGGCATTGCGTTCTTATCACATGAAATAACTTTATTACTAAGTTTACTACCCTTTGTATCAAGGACAAATATAAATTTTACTATTTGAATAGCCGTGCTTTTTGATTCAATTCTCATTGATACAGAGAAAATAGTCTGTCTGCACAAGAAAACGAGCTGTCGTTATGTATCATGTTTCATAACGATCGATATTCATCACTCATACTGAAACGTTATAACAACAAACAAGGCACCAGATCATAAATACGGTTTTTGCCTGGCTCATACGTTGTTTCACACAAAACAAGCAATATTTATGTTTCTTGATCGGCGCAACGCTATTTGAGCAGAGCACCTGACTATCCGTAATTCATGAAAAATGCATGTGCGTACTTGACGTGAAAGTTTCACGAATATCCTTCGCGAAACGAACGTCATCGGAAGTGGTATACTGAGATTGTACGATCTATTCAAGCAGACAATCCCGGTATTATTCTTTGATAACTATCCGAGGGGACAACGGCCATGACAGTCGATAGCAAATGCATCGTAAAAGCCATGAAATCGGGCGAAGCGGTGTTTTCGCTGACCGGCACGAAGACGCCCCAGGTAACCTGCCTGGTTCGCGAACGGAGCGCGATAATAAAGTATCTCGGCAACACAACCGTCGATGTAAGGGCCGCACGATTCACGGTCGGCAATATAGTGCTCGTTATGGTTGTGTTCAGGGTCGGCCAGCACCTTGACCGGGAATACGAAGTCTGGTTGGATTTTTACCGGCAAAGCAACAGCGAGGCATTTCGGCTTCTGGCCGAACAGGAATTCCTCTCCTTTCATTTCCACGGCGACAACGGCAGACCGGAACGGATCTTTGTCGTGATGAACACGCTCAATGAGTTCTTCGCGGAGGCTCGTGACGCCGGTCAAGCAGCCCCCCCCTGGAACCATGGCGATTTTCTCCACGCCCTCACGGCAGTCCGTGCCAGATTCCCCACGCCGCGTGATCTTTGGCGATTGGCCGTCGATCAGCGGATTGTTGAAAAATAATTCCTTCCAGGAGGATTTTCATGCCCTACATAATCAAGGAAAAGCGGAATGCTCTCGATCCGGCGATCAGTAATCTCACTACGGCGTTCAAAGCCCTGAACGACGACGAAAATTTCGCCGGGAACCTGAATTACGTTATCAGCAAACTCCTCAAGACCCTCTATCCGGCGCCAAATTACCAGCGTTTCAACGATATGATCGGCGCGCTTGAATGCTGCAAGCTGGAACTCTACCGGAAACGGATAGCACCCTACGAGGACGGCAAGGAACGGGAAAACGGCCCCGTCTGAAACGGTCAGGGATCCATGAACAAGCATTGGCCGCCAACTCATTCGAGGACCTTGCCATGGAACGATATTCCGTCTTCCTTACTCCCGCCCGGAATGACTTCGATCATACCGCCGGCATCATCCGTGAACTGTGCGCAAAGTATGGGGGAGAACCCTTTGAGCCTCATCTCACGGTGCATTCCGGTGACCTTGCCGATCCGGACCGACTCAAGAGGGTGGTTTCCGGAGCGGCATCCGAAACAGCGCCTTTCTCTCTCCGCATACGCCGGGTTGCCCGTGGTGAATCCTTTTTCAGAGCTCTGTATTTCGAATTCGAAGAAAACTCTGAACTGCATCTATTGAGAGAACGTATCCTGACAGGGACCGGTATCGAATCAACAGGCAATTTCGTTCCTCACCTGAGCCTGCTTTACGGCAACATGTCATTGCACCGCAAACAGGCCGCGGCCGGACGGGTAATCCCGGGCCGGGCTGAAATCTTTTTCGACGAAATCAAGATCGTCTCCCCCCGCAACCGGCAAGAGGGATGGCGCGACACCGGACAGTGGCAAACCCTTTTCAGTCTCAGACTCGGGAATCAGCCGATTATTTCCTCCGAGCAACCATGAGTATTTTCCATAATTTCTGCCGACATAGAAGATATTTTCGGAATTCGCTATATAATTATCTGTATGACAACATGCCTGAAATTATATCAGCATGGGAAAGGAGAAAGCGATGGGAGATAAGATCATTCGTATCAACATGGAGACTCTTACCACGAGCATCGAAGCGGTTCCTGATGACTGGAAGGGCCTTGGCGGCAGGGGACTGACGTCTACGATTGTAGCCAAGGAGGTCCCTCCCATGTGCGAACCCCTGGGCAGGTACAACAAGCTGGTTTTCGCACCGGGACTGCTGACCGCCACGACGGCCTCCAACTCGGGTCGCCTCTCGGCCGGCTTCAAGAGCCCCCTGACCGGCGGCATCAAGGAGTCGAATGCCGGCGGCACCGCCTCGCAGAACCTGGAAAGGCTGGGCGTCAAGGCGGTCATCATCGAGGGAGCCCCCAAGGAAGACAAGTGGTACTCGATCCATATCAACAAGGACGGCGCCGGCATCTCGGAAGAAACCGAAATGATCGGCAAGGGGAACTATGAAGTCGTTCAGACCCTGAGCGAACGGCTCGGCAAGAAGATCGGCGTGATAAGCATCGGTCCGGCCGGCGAGTTTCGCATGGCGGCGGCCAACATCTCGGTGAAGGATCCCGACTGCAATATCCGCAGTCATGGTCGGGGTGGCGGCGGCGCGGTCATGGGCGCCAAGAAAATCAAGTACATCACCGTCGACGATACCGGGGGTCCGGGCATTACCTACGCGGACCCGGAAAAATTCAAGCAGCAGGCGAGAATCTTCGCCAAGGCGCTCCTCGACCACCCGGTCAGCGGCCAGGGACTGCCGACGTACGGCACCAACGTCCTGATCAATATTCTCAACGAAGCCGGCGGCCTGCCGACCAAGAACTTCCGCTACGGTCGGGTGGATCATCCCGAGAAGATCTGCGGCGAAACGATGCATGATGTAATCGTGGCGCGCGGCGGCAACCCGAGCCACGGCTGCCATGCCGGGTGCATCATCAAGTGTTCGCAGATTTTCGTAAACGAAAAGGGTGAATACGTTACCTCGGGCTTCGAGTACGAGACCATCTGGGGCTTGGGCTGCGCCTGCAACATCAGCGATCTTGACGACATCGCCCGCTGCGACAATGCCATGGACGACGTGGGAATCGATTCCATCGAAGGGGCGGTCCTGATGAGCGTTGCCATGGAAGCGGGAATTCTGGAATGGGGTGACGGCAAGGAAGCGTTCCGGCTCATTGACGAAGATATCCGCACCGGAACGCCGCTGGGCCGAATTCTCGGCAACGGCGCCGGCTCCGTCGGCAGGACTTATGGCCTTACCAGGATCCCGGTCGTCAAAAACCAGGGTATTCCCGCCTATGACCCGCGGGCGGTCAAGGGAATCGGGGTAACCTATGCCACCTCCACCATGGGCGCCGACCATACATCGGGCTATACCATCGCCACCAACATCCTCAAGGTAGGCGGCTTCGTCGACCCGCTGTCGAACGAAGGACAGGTGGAACTGTCAAGGAACCTGCAGATAGCCACCGCGGCCGTTGACAGCACCGGTCTCTGCATCTTCGTGGCGTTTCCCGCGCTTGACATCCCCGAGTGCTTCACCGCCATCTACGAGATGATCAATGCACGATACGGACTGAACCTGACCGCGGATGACGTGGTCGCCCTCGGCAAACAGATCCTCAAGACCGAACACGAATTCAACCTTGCCGCGGGTTTCACCAACAAGGACGACCGGCTGCCGGAATTCTTCGAAGAGCCGATTCCTCCTCACAACGCCGTATGGGATATGAGCGACGAGGAACTCGACAAATTCTGGGAATTCTGATTCCAGCTTTCCATGCCAACCGATCCCGTTCTCCGGTTGCGGGCGCCGCTCCCTCAGGGCGCCCGCATTTTTTATTCCGGTTCACCTTCCTCCTCCTTTCCGAGGAGGGGGCCGGGGGTAGTCACGGCATCCCGAATCACAACAAGTCCCATCACCAGACTATGAAAGGAAATCGCACTATGGCGCTGTTCGATCCCTTCGGCAGGAAAATCAATTATCTTCGTCTTTCCGTAACCGACCGCTGCAACTTGAGGTGTATTTACTGTATGCCGGCCGAAGGCGTCATGAAACTGAAACACGAGGAAATACTCAACTACGAGGAACTGCAGCTCCTGGCCGAAACCGCCGTAAGGATCGGCATCGAAAAAATTCGCATCACCGGCGGCGAACCGCTGGTCAGAAAAGGAATCGTCGATTTCCTGGCCGGACTTTCCAAAATCCCCGGACTCCGGCAACTGGTACTGACGACCAACGGGATGCTCCTTTCGGAAATGGCGGAAGGCCTCAGGGCCGCCGGTGTCCACCGCATCAACATCAGCCTCGACTCTTTGAAACCGGAAATCTTCGCCCGCATCACCCGGCGCGGAAACCTGGACCAGGTTCTCACCGGCATCAGAACCGCGGAATCAATCGGATTCCCCATCAAGCTGAACATGGTGGTCATGCGCGGAATCAACGACGGCGAGATACTGGATTTTGCCGGACTCACCATGGAGAAACCCTATACCGTGCGCTTTATAGAATACATGCCGTCAATGAAAGAACCGGACTGGCGGTCACGAGTCTTTTCCGGCGACGAAGTAATGAGACGAATATCCGAAGCGTATCGGATTCGACCGTTCCCCAGGGAAGACAGCCTTTCAGGCCCTTCCCGCAATTTCCGCATCGACGGCGCAAACGGCACAATCGGCATCATCACCGCCGTTTCAAGTCACTTTTGCAGCGAATGCAACCGGATCAGGGTGACCTCGTCGGGCACGGCAAAGGGGTGCCTGTTCGACAATGCCGAATATGACCTAAAACCGATACTGAGAAGCGGCAACCGGTCCGCCCTCGAAACGGCCCTGCGCGAAATCGTCGCCAGGAAACCGGAAAGAGGTGCTATCTGCGACCCGAATTCACACCGCAAACCGTTCGATATGTCGAAAGTGGGAGGCTAGGCAAGAGCCTCACCACAAACAAGCAACTGACGGACAAGCACTACCTTGCAAGACGCAATACCCGCCGCAGCCTCCTTCCCAGGCGAATCGCCATAAGATTTTAGCCAGATCGTGACTTCATTGTAACAAGCCCCGGGTATCATGACTATCAACGATTTGTCACGAATCTCACACAAAAAAATGGGAGGCAGCAATGTTCAGGAAAGTATTGTGCATCACGGCCGTTCTGGCGGTAGCAACCACTGGTGTTGCATCGGCCGGAGCTCTCAAAGCAGACAAGGCGCTGAAAAAGTACCGGGCGGTCGGCGGCGTATCCGGCAACATCAACAGTATCGGCTCCGACACGCTCAACAACCTGATGACCATGTGGGCGGAAGGATTCCGCAAGAAGTATCCCAACGTCAATGTCCAGATTGAAGGCAAGGGCTCCAGCACCGCTCCGCCGGCCCTGGTGGCGGGCACCGCCCAGTTCGGCCCCATGTCCCGCGAGATGAAGAGCAGCGAGGTCGACGCCTTCGTGAAGAAGTACGGTTTCAAACCCACCAAGATCGCCGTTGCCATCGACACCATCGCCGTATTCGTCAACAAGGACAACCCGCTGAAGGGCCTTTCCCTCGAGCAGGTCGACGCCGTTTTCTCGAAGAACCGCAAGCGCGGCCACACAACGGACATCACCACCTGGGGCCAGCTCGGCGTGACCGGCAGGATGGCGGCACAGCCCATCAGCCTCTATGGCCGCAACTCCGCATCCGGCACCTACGGTTTCTTCAAGGAGCACGCCCTGGCCAAGGGTGACTACAAGGAGACCGTCAAGGAGCAGCCCGGCTCCGCCTCCGTGGTACAGGGCATCACCAAGGACCTCAACGGCATCGGCTACTCCGGCATCGGCTACAAGACCTCCGGGGTAAAGGTTCTGGCGCTTTCCGAGAAAACGGGACAGCCCCTGGTGGCGGCGACCTATGAGAACGCCCTCAACGGCAGCTATCCCCTGAGCCGCTTCCTCTACGTCTACGTGGTCAAGGAACCTGGCAAGCCTCTTCCCAAGCTGCAGGAAGAATTCCTCAAGTTCGTCCTTTCCAAGGACGGCCAGGAAATCGTGATCAAGGACGGTTTCCTGCCGCTCACCGCGAAAATGGCCGACAAGAGCATCACCGAACTCAAGTAGTACCCTCCCCGCTCCCCTTGTTCCCCAGAGCGGCCGGCGCCCCCCGGCCGCTCTTCTTTTTCGGCGCCGGTAACCGGACATTGACGAGCCGCCACCTCTCGATCCGACGCAAGATCATGGCGGTCCTGGAAACGACCACCACAAGGGGCGCATTCGAACGGATCGTGGCCCTGAACAGGTTTCCCGAACCCGATCTTGCAAGACCGGTCTTCAGCGGACCGGCTCTCACCCTGCTGGACGAATCGGAGGACAACATGCTGGTCCCGACTTCACCAAGCCTGGCGCTGCTCAGGAACCGCTGGTACGAGCAATCTTGCGAGCAACCGCTCGTTGCCGCCGCGTGAAAGCTGATTTCACCTGATTGTTGCATATTTCCCATGATCCAGTAAAAGCGGGATGGTACAAAAACAATCGATGACGAGAGCCGACCTGCACATACATTCGAGCCATTCCAACAAGCCGAACTACTGGGCGCTGCGCAAGTTCAACTGTCCGGAGAGCTACTCCTCGCCGCAGTTCATCTACCACGCGGCGCGCAAACAGGGAATGGACTTCGTCACCATCACCGATCACAACACCATCACCGGCGCCCTGTGTTATGTGCGACGGAATACCCCCTTCCGCCGCTCCCCCCTTTTCGTAACTTCCCCGTCCGTTGCGGAAATCATTCCAGCCGGAGCCCGAAGTCACCTATGGACGATTCTTCGGCAATGCCACACCAACGGATCAAGCTGCGTTGCGGGAGGTTATTGTCGAGCTGGATTATTATGCCGCACGTATGGAACGGATTGCTGAACGCATGTCCGGTGAGATAAAAAGGATTTTCGCGGGATTCTCGGGTTGGAGAGTCTCTTTTTCTGACCCGGACTTGTCCGGCTGCCTGCACAAAACTCGTACCGGCAGCCGTATAACAAACCGTAAGCATGCCAATTTCTTGCCCATTTCCCGGTATCATCCACAGACCAGGACACTGTCGCAATCGATCAGTATCCGATATATTTTCCCACAAGAACATCTGCGCTCCGACTCATTCACCCAGTAGGAAAAGACATACGACGGATAGGTATGACGTTCGCCACACTCACAGGTAAAAGACTTGTAGACCCGGTACGACATAAAGTCCTCCGACAACTGAACGGACCGTGGGATATGCTACTCCGCGTCCACACGGGTTCCCGATTTTCTTGAGCGAGACAAAGC
Source organism: Geobacteraceae bacterium (assembly GCA_040773465.1). Lineage (GTDB taxonomy): Bacteria > Desulfobacterota > Desulfuromonadia > Geobacterales > Geobacteraceae > RPRC01. Next base: position 22,405 of record JAXGWF010000023.1, read on the forward strand.
TCCCCTCTTCTCTTCCTGCTTGAAAACCTCGCACGTTTGCGAATGCCTGAAATATTTGAGCGGCAAGATTGTTTTAAAACCGCATATGCACCTGTATTCCACCAGCATGTTCATCCTCCTCGCGTCGTCCTCTGGGAACGACTCCTTGATGATTTGCTAATCAGTTTACGAAAGTCGTTTGACAACGGCTTGGCGATTTGAGGAAAAGGATGAAAAAATTCGATCCGGGTTTACCTTAAGCCCAATGCCCGGCTCAAAAAAAGCCTCCCCGTACCGGACTGGAAAATACGGGGAGGCATCCAAATGAGCCGGAATGATGAGCATGCAGCGTGGTTGAGGAATACTACCCACGTCATTTTACATTCTTGTTGCAGTAAAGTTAATTCGAGGAAACTTACCGTAATGCCTTCAGTTGCTGAAGTACGCGCCCGGGACGGGAAATAACGACCTCACCTTTGGAAACATTGGAAATGATCCGAAGGTTTAAAGGGGAATACCTCGGAACGGCTGAAGATTGTAGCCGGCAGTATCGATATGAGAGCGGCGGCAGAACCCGTCTTTTTCGAAACAACTCATGTTCACCTATCTTTTTGCCTTCTGTAACGCAATCTCTATACGGTTATGCAATGAATGATGTAACACAATATTAAATCTAGGATGAAAGGAGCACAGACTCCGATTCCATGTCACGAATACACGGAAAAGCTCATCGTGCGGATTTTCTGCAGCAGAGAACCACCGCGAAATCACTGCACGATGCCCTCGATGCTCTCGAACTCTTCGATTCATCCGGCCGGGTCAATCTCGGCAAGCTTCCCTTTTCCAGAAACGACACGACCGTCGGCACGGAAACGGAACTGCAGGTTGCGGTTCACGGTTCCCGCCGGGATGTAGACCTGCCGCTCACGATCGAATCATCCAACTACTTCGCCAATGTCATCCGTCGCGCGGCCACCGGCGACCTTCCCCGTAAACTGGTCACCGACGTGGAGAAATTTCTTAACGAAAACGACGAAGAAATATGGGAAAACAGTTGGGTTCGTTTTGAAAGAAGAAGCCTGTGCGATTATGCGCAGCAGGTACTCGAAAATGACCTGCGAGCTGACAAAGCATTACTCGACGGGGTCAAACGATCAGATGCCAACCGGTTCCTGTTCACCGGCGGCAACGGTCACCCCATGGTGCGGATACCCGTAAGCTACCTGATAAAGCTTGCCATGGCCCAGTACATCGGCTCCCGGCCCGGTCTGCCGTTCCTGCTGCGCGCCACCGGTGAGCGGCTGATGGGACATTACCTCAACGACAACACCTCTCCCGAGACTTTCTCGTTCCACGTAATACCTCTGCGGCACACTACGGGGATGGGCCGTGCCGTGGCCCGCGAAACATCGAAACGGACATTTCTCACCCAGTTGCTCGTCATGTATGCAAACAGGAGCTTAGGGCTCCGACAAAGCGGCCAGGATGCCGCCATTTGGCTTGCGCCTCATCCGCCCTTGCGCCAGAAGGCCCTGAATGAGCTTATTTCCGATTCCTTCTACCGCGACCTGTTCATGAGCCCCTGCCTTTCCGGCTGGGACCGGGGCGAAGACAAATACCGCTATATGCGGCTCTGCCACAAGGTATTGAGCAGAAGCCAGCTGAACGCCGTCTCGAAACTGAAACACGCGGGAATAATCCTCAACAATCTTGTCGTGCTCCCCAATACTTCAAACGTAAGCCTGGCAAACAACGGAACGCACATCAGCCTCGGCAGCAGGCGGATTACGGCGGCCATGGCAGCGGGAGTCACCGGGTTGGGCGTCAGGGAGGAAAAGTATATCGGCGACCTCGTCATCAAGATAGCCGAACACTTTCTCCCTCTGTTCGTCGGCACATACAGCGCCGCCCCCTATCGGCTCGACTACCGCGGATTTCATCCGGAAAAGGCACTTGGCTTTCTGGCTCACGAACTTGATTACTCGCACCTGCGCATTCTGTGGCGCAAATGGAAAGCCAAGGCGAAAATCAGGATACTCGGCACGCCGGTGACCCCTTTCGGTCCCGAGTGGCTGGACAGGCTCATCAGCCGGTTTTTTGCCCTTAAGGGAGATTTCGTCCATGACTTCCGGCTGCTGGACTACCTGGTCTGCCTCCTCAGCACCGAACGGAGCCCTTCGCTCAACGGTTCTCTCGGCAACAACGAACGCCTCAAGGATGACCTTGCCGAACTGGGCGTCTTCGACCCGGAAATGTCCCTGTACCTCCCCATCAAGCTCCGTGAATTTTCACACATGGGCTTTTCCGGCTTTGAATCACGCCAGTACAGCCTGTTCGAAAATCTGCGCGAAGATATGACCCATGCGGTTAATCTCCAGAACCTGGTGCATGCCTGCGCCTTCAGGATGATAGCGGAACGAAAAGTTACCCATGGAGACATCCCCGACACGCCGCATTGCGAAAGCGAGCGTCGCCAGGTTTTCTTCGGAGAGGCAATCGGCCTTTCTTCCTTCTATGTCCGCAAAAACACCGGAAACCGTTTCCTGAGACGGATTCTGAAAAACACTTCATCTACCAGGCCGAGCAACCGGTACCCCGACTATCTGAAAGTCAAAAGCATCGACTACCGTCAAGCCCTGCTGAAAACCCTTCTTGCAGAATCAGGCGAGCTGATGGATCTGCTCGGCTGCGAAGAAACAGTGCTTGACCTGCGGTCGAGAATCGAAGACTCCAGCCGCACCGCGGCCGGGAAACTTACCCGGGGCATCCTCGACAAACTGGGAACACGCAACCCGGTTTCGGTAAAGGCGGAAGAATTCAACACCGCCGCGGAACGGTATTACCGGGAAGAACTCTGTCGAGCGCACATGAGCGAAGCCTTTTCGTTTCTCGAGGAAGATTTCGAACGATCAGCTACCTGGAAGGAAGGCGAAAAAACCATAATAACCATGGAACTGGGAGGAGCTGATCCGATATCGTTCCTCCGGGAATGCAGGGAAAAAATTCTGACCGACATGGTATCCCCGGCGAATCTGGACATCCTCATCGGTCTCGTCATTCTCTCTATTCACCACGACACCATGGAAAGTGGAGCACACCATGCAGAGCATTCATAGCTATATTCAGCGCGAATCGGGACTGGTACTCACCGAGGAACTGCTTGCCGATTCGGTCATCAGGTTCATTTACGGCGCCGTCCGGGAAAAGACACCCTGGTTCTTCAACGCCCTGACCGGCCGTTACGTCACCAGCCTCCTCGGCTTCGTAAATTTCGACCTTGCCTTGAATTCACGTTTTTCCGGGCCCTCCCGGTTCATGCGCAAAATCGGCGTCAACACTGGTGAATGTCTGCTGCCCGCGGATGAAATGGATACCCCCAGAAAAATATTCGAGCGTAAAATCTCGTACTGGCGCTGTCGTCCCATGGATGAAGCCGAGGGCGTCATCGTTTCCCCGGCTGATTCCCGGATGCTGGTAGGCTCCCTGGATAGTTCCTCGACCTTGTTCCTGAAAGGAAAATTCTTTGATTACCGTGAACTGCTCGGCGATGAGAAGCATGGCATTCACCGTCGTTTTAATGGTGGAGACTATGCCGTCTTCCGCCTGACGCCGGACAAGTATCACTATACCCATGCCCCGGTTTCGGGTGTCGTCAAGGATTTCTACGGGGTCGACGGCAGCTTTCACTCATGCAACCCAAGTTCGGCCATCGCCCTTGCCGACCCGCTCTCCAAGAACCGAAGGGTCGTGACCGTCATCGATACCGATGTGGAGCACGGCTCGGGAGTCGGGACGGTGGCCATGGTGGAGGTAGTGGCACTGATGATCGGAGACATCCGGCAGTGCTACAGTCATGAACGCTATGACGATCCGTCGCCTGTTGCTCCCGGGCTGTTCATGAAGAAAGGAGCACCGAAAGCCATTTTTCGCCCGGGAAGCAGTTCGGTCGTTCTATTCTTCGAGAAAGACCGCGTCCGCTTTTCCCGTGACCTGCTGGAAAACCAGGTACGCCATGACGTGCCGAGCCGTTTCTCATCCTGGCTTGAACGGCCTGTCGTTGAAACGGAGGTAAACGTCCGCTCCACGATCGGGAGGAAAATCTACCGTGCTTAACAATTATCTGGTAACAGGCTGCATCGGTCTGGTCTGCGCTGCGGCGATCGTATGGGGAAGAAATGCTCTCCCGAAAGAACAGTGGCAGTTTTTCGCGTCAATACCCATGAAAAAAGAAGATAAAGAACACTGGAACGCCGCGAACATCACCTGGTACGGCCTCATCCTTTCGACCGCAACCATTTTCGCCGTCGCCATCTACCTGATCATGCTCGGCGCCGCGGGAGTGCCCGTTGCCGCAAGCCTCTCACTCATGGGATTGCTGCTTGCCGTCTGCTTACCGGCCGCGGGCCTTGTCGCACGCATCGTTGAAAAAAAGCCCGCCACCCTGACTATCGGCGGGGCCGCCTTTGTCGGCGGCATTATGGCGCCGTTTCTCGTTCATCTGCTGAACCGCTTCGCCGCGCCCCTGTTCGGTGCGGAAATCCCCCTGGAACAGGCCCTGGCCGCGTGCGCGGTGTCTTTTCTCTTCGGTGAAGGGATGGGACGCCTGGCCTGTCTCAGTTACGGGTGCTGCTACGGCAAGCCGGTTGATGAATACCGTGGAGTCTTTCGGTGGATTTTCGAGCGTTCCGCGGTGGTGTTCGAAGGAAAGAACAAAAAAATCGCCTATGCCTCCGGACTGGCGGGCCGCAAGATCGTGCCGATCCAGTTGATCACCATGCTCGCTTCATCGGCGGCAGGCGTCACTACCCTGGCGCTCTATGCCGAAGGCAAAACCCTTGCGGCCTATCTTGCGGCCACGGCATTCGCCGGCGTTTGGAGAATCGTTTCGGAACTTTTCCGGAACGATTACCGGGGAAAAGGAAGGATCTCCGCCTACCAGTACATGTCCGCGTTTTCCATCGTCTATGCGCTTGGCATCAGTTTCTTCTTTTTCGGCGGGAGCACGATTCCTTCCGTTGACCTGCTGCAAGGCATCCTAACCCTCTGGTCGCCGGGCATCCTGCTGATCCTGCTCGCGACCTGGTCCGGCCTCATCGCCTACACCGGCATCAGCTCGACAACATATTCGCGCGTCAGCTTCCACCTGCACCGGGACCGGATTTAGGAAATCGGCGGAAAAACCTATGTGTCGGAAATATCCTTCTTCATCTCTTCGAACTGTTCTTTGCTGATCTCGCCCCGGGCGTATCTCCTGTTCAGGATCTCGAGGGCCGATTCCTCTTTGTGCTCGTGGCGGAGTTTCCCGCTTTTCCCGACAATCCACAGCACCAGCAGGACCACGCCGGTTATGATGGCAATCCAGAACACGAGACCGAGCAGCATCCATCCCATCCCGTAGTGGTAACCGTACATCAAACCCTCTCCCATCATGGCGGCACCTCCCGTTCGCTCACCTTGTCGGCGACTCACCTGTCCGCAAGTCTCTGAACGGCAAGAATCTCTTTTAAGGGTACATCGAATATACTCCGCGGCAACATACTTATTCTTGAAGCGAAGTGGGAAAACGGGTAATATGCCGCTCGGTGAAATAGGCGGGATGCCAAGCCTGATTTCCGCGTCGTCCCGCCAGCTCCCCCTTTTTCGATCATGGTTCTCTTGTGCGTAGGGATGGAGTAGTTCACGCCTCTTAGGAACCCTCAAGCATTATCCCCCGGACCGTGTCGACAGCTCCGGACAAAAACTGATTCCGTCATGCTTCCATCGGAGTAACACCATGCAACGAAAACCAGCGTTATCCCGGCGCATCAAGAAGCTCCTCAAAGGAACATTCTCCTGGTCCGCCATCATCGCGATTGCTCTCCTCTTTCCGGCGTGCTCATCGGATAAAGACAGGCCGAAGCCGAAACCTCCCGTCCCGGTCACCGCGGCAACCGTCAAACAAGAAACCGTTCCGGTGCAGGTTCGGACGATCGGCAACGTCGAAGCGTATTCCACCGTCTCCATAAAGTCCCAGGTCAACGGCATGATCGAAAAGGTGCATTTTCGCGAAGGGCAGGACGTCACGAAGGGGCAACTGCTCTTTTCCATCGATTCCCGCCCCTTTGTCGCCGCCCTGCGACAGGCCCGCGCCGCCCTGGCCCGTGACCTGGCCCAGGAACGGTTCGCCCGCGAACAGGCCCGGCGCTATGGAGAATTGCTCAAAGACGGCATCGTTACCCAGGACCAGTATGACCAATTGCGGGCAACCGCCGATGCGCTCGGCGAAACGGTCCGGGCCGACCGCGCGCTCGTGGATAACGCCGAGATCCAGGCGGGGTACTGTTCCATCCGTTCCCCCATTAACGGCCGCACCGGCAACCTTCTCGTTCAACAGGGTAACCTGGTGAAAGCCAACGACACGCCGGTACTGGTAACCGTCAACCAGGTCAACCCGATTTATGTCACGTTTTCCGTGCCGGAAGCCACCTTGATGGAGCTCAGGAAATATCTGGCAAAAGGTGCCCTGCAAGTCGAGGCCGCCCTTCCCGACGGCACGGCGGAAGCGGGCGTGGTAAGTTTTGTCGACAACACGGTTGATACGGCGACCGGTACTATTAAAATCAAGGGGACCTTCGCCAACCGTGAACGACGGCTCTGGCCGGGACAATTCGTCAACGTTACAGTAACCCTGACCATTCTTCCCGATGCGCTGGTTGTGCCCGTTCCGGCGGTCCAGACCGGTCAGTCGGGACACTACTGCTATGTAGTGAAAACCGATCAAACCGTTGAAGCCAGAACCGTGGTTACCGGCGAAATCGCTAACAGTGAAGTGGTAATCGTGAAGGGACTGCGGGCAGGAGAAACCGTGGTTACCGACGGCCAACTGCAACTGGGCCAGGGGGCACCGGTACGGATAAAAACCGGAAAAGCGGCATCTGCGGTACCGCGGCCATGAACATCGCGGCGCTGTTCATCAAGCGGCCGATCATGACCACCCTGGTGATGGCCTCGATTCTCATTTTCGGGCTGTTCGCCTACCGCCTCATCCCGGTCAGCAACCTGCCGAACGTCGATTTCCCGACTATCCAGGTTACCGCCAGGCTACCGGGCGCCAATCCGGACACCATGGCTTCCGCGGTGGCCACGCCGCTGGAGCGCCAGTTCTCGACAATTGCCGGCATCGACTCCATGACCTCCACCAACGGCACCGGCATCACCAGGATTACCATCCAGTTCGCCCTTGACCGCAATCTCGACGCCGCGGCCCAGGACGTGCAGTCGGCAATCTCCCAGGCTTCCCGCCAGCTGCCCCAGGACATGCCTTCGCCCCCCTTTTTCAGAAAGGTCAACCCGGCCGACCAGTCCATCCTGTACCTGGCGCTGAGCTCGCCGACCCTGCCCCTCAACAAGGTCAACGAGTACGCCGACACCTTCGTCGCCCAGCGCATCTCCATGGTCAGCGGCGTGGCCCAGGTCCAGGTGTACGGCTCGCAAAAGTACGCGGTGCGGGCCCAGCTCGACCCGAAGGCCCTGGCCGGTCGCGGCATCGGCATCGACCAGGTCGCGCAGGCCCTGTCCCAGGGCAACGTCAACCTGCCCACCGGGATGATCGAGGGCAGCAAGCAGGCTTTCACCATCCAGGCTTCAGGCCGGCTTTTCGATGCGGCTGCCTATCGCCCGCTGATCGTCGCCTACCGCAACGGTTCACCGGTACGCCTCCAGGAACTGGGGCGGGTCATCGACAGCGTGGAGGACGATAAGGTAGCCGGCTGGTTCAACAACACCCGCGCCGTGGTCCTCGCCATCCAGCGCCAGCCCGGGACCAACACCATCGAAGTGGTTGACAACATCAAGGAGCTGTTGCCGGTATTCCGCGAGCAGATACCCGCGTCGGTTAACCTGGATATCCTCTACGATCGCTCCATTTCAATCCGTGAATCGGTGGCGGACGTCAAGTTCACCCTCGGTCTGACCATCTGCCTGGTGGTGCTGGTGATTTTCCTGTTCCTCAGGAACCTTCCCGCCACGTTGATTCCGAGCCTGGCACTGCCCTTCTCCATCATCGGCACCTTTGCCGCCATGTACCTGCTGGACTTCAGCATCGACACCATCTCCCTTCTGGCATTGACGCTTTCGGTCGGCTTTGTCGTGGATGACGCCATCGTCATGCTGGAAAATATCGTTCGCCACGTGGAGCGGGGTGAAGGCGTCATGGAAGCGGCATTGAAAGGATCGCGGGAGATAGGCTTCACCATCCTCTCCATGACCTTGTCGCTGGTGGCGGTTTTCATACCGGTACTGTTCATGGGCGGCATCATGGGGCGCCTGCTGCACGAGTTCGCCGTCACCATCAGCGTTGCAATCCTGATTTCCGGATTCGTTTCCCTGACACTGACGCCGATGCTCTGCAGCCGTTTCCTGAGGCCGCGGGTCAATGAGCGTCACGGCCGTCTCTACCTGGTCTTGGAACAATTCTTTGATAAGATGCTGCAAGCTTATGAACGTAGCCTGCGGAAGGTGCTGGAATACCGCCGCGCCACCATGGCCCTCATTATCATCCTCACGGTAGTTACCGTCTGGCTGTTCGGCAATATTTCCAAGGGTTTTCTGCCCAGCGAGGATATCGGCCAGATTTTTGCCTTTACCGAAGCCGCCCAGGGAATTTCATTCGAGGACCTGACGAAAAAACAACAGCACCTGGCGGCCATTGTCGCGCAGGACCCGAACATTGACGCCTTCATGTCGTCCGTCGGAGCCAGCGGATCGAACGTTGCCGGCAATGGCGGCCGCTTTTTCATGCGACTCAAACCACGGGACGAACGGGACCTCTCGGCTGACGAGATAATCCAGGAATTGCGGCCGAAAGTCTCACAGGTGCCGGGCATCCGGATGTTCCTGCAGAATCCTCCCGCGGTCCGTATCGGCGGCCAGTTGACGAAAAGCCAGTACCAGTTCACCCTGCAAAGCCCCGACAAGGATACCCTCTACCGGTATGCCCTCGAACTGGAATCGAAAATGCTCGATCTTCCCCAACTGCAGGATGTGAACAGCGATCTGCAAATCAGCAACCCGCAGGTCGACGTGGCGATCCACCGGGACAAGGCCGCGGCTCTCGGCCTCTCGGCGCAGCAGGTGGAGGAGGCGCTGTACTATGCCTATGGATCACGCCAGGTTTCCACCATCTATGCGCCCGACAACCAGTACCGGGTCATCCTGGAATTGGAAAAACGCTACCAGGCGGAACCGTCCTCCCTGGCCATGCTCTACCTCAACTCGAGCGGCGGTCAACTGGTGCCGCTCAACACGGTCGCCACCCTGAGCACTTCACTGGGGCCCTTGACCGTCAACCACCTGGGGCAGTTGCCCGCCGTAACCATCTCGTTCAACACCAGGCCGGGCATCGCCCTCGGCGATGCCATACCGGTGGTGGAAAAGCTGGCAAAAGAAACCCTGCCCTCCTCCATCAGCACCAGCTTCCAGGGCACGGCCCAGGCATTCCAGTCGTCGATGAAAGGACTCTGGCTGCTGCTCGTTATGTCGATCCTGGTCATTTACATCGTGCTCGGCATCCTCTATGAAAGTTTCATCCATCCCCTGACCATTCTCTCCGGTCTGCCCGCGGCGGGCTTCGGCGCGCTTGTAACCCTGATGCTGTTCCACAGGGAGCTGAATGTCTATGCCTTCGTCGGCGTTATCCTGCTCATCGGCATCGTCAAGAAAAACGCCATCATGATGATCGACTTCGCTCTGGAAGCAGAGCGCAAGGAGGGCAGGGAGCCGCTGGAGGCAATTTATCAGGGGGCGCTGATCCGCTTTCGGCCGATCATGATGACCACCATGGCCGCCCTGATGGGAACCCTGCCCATTGCCATCGGCTTCGGCGCCGGCGCTGATGCGCGCCGCCCGCTGGGATTGGCGGTCGTTGGGGGGCTGATTGTGTCGCAACTCCTTACCCTGTATCTTACGCCGGTGGTTTATTACTATATGGACGCGATGCAGAAAAAACTCGGCAGTCGATTCGACAAGAAAGGGATAAACCGGTAAGACGGGAGCAGCACACAACGACAAACTGACGGGACAGGCAGCACCCCCGCGACATCGACGGCGGGCTAAAAAAGAAAATACCGATGGATTGCCGGTGAAAGGTGATTATGCGGTTCCGCTCAAATGGGAGTAACGATCGAGGAGCGCGCCGATTTCATCCAACCGGAACGGCTTGCTGATATAGCCATCCATTCCCGCGGACAGGCACATGTCCTTGTCGCTCTGCATGGCATAGGCGGTCATCGCCACAATGGGTACATGCGTGCATCGTTCCTTTTCCAGCTCGCGGATGATACGGGTAGCCGCCAATCCGTCCATCTCCGGCATCTGAACATCCATGAGGATAAGATCGAAAACGCATTTTTCACTACACCAGCACTCGACCGCCTTTTCCCCGGTATCGACCAGCGTTACTTCGTGGCCGTAACCGTCCAGAATCGTTTCCATCAGTTCCTGGTTAATCGGCACATCTTCCGCTACGAGGATCGACAGCCGGCCCTTTTTTTCGGGAACCGGACCCCGCATAACGGGAGCCTCTTCGGCCTGCTTCCGGGAATCATCGGAAGCAATGGCGCACAGCAGCTCACAAAGCTCGGAATCGACAACCGGCTTCGGAAGATAGCCGTCGATGCTTTTTTCCGAATGTTCACCGGCGGAATTGAGCGCGTTGACAGCCGACATGAGGATACAGTAGATCGATTTGAAGTCCGGATTATTGCGGATTTCTCTGATAAACGCAATAGCCTCGGCATCGGGAATTCGCTCGTCGACCAGGAGAAAATCCGGCCGGCTCGAATCCTTCGCGGATTGCCGCAAAATCTCGTGCGCCCGTGCCGCGTTTTCGGCCTGACAGGTCAGAACGCCCATCTGCTCGAGATAGTCGGAAAGAACGCGGCGTCTTATTTCCGTGGGATCGAGAACCAGCGCTTTCCGCCCTTCCAGAATTGCGGGAGTCTCGGGCCGCAAGGAGGGATTTCCCAGAGCAAACCGTGCCGTAAAGGTAAAAGTGCTGCCGACGCCTACCTCGCTTCTCACGGTTATGAAACCATCCATGAGCGCGACGAGTTTTTTCGAGATGGCAAGACCGAGCCCGGTTCCTTCATACATCTTCGTGGTACTCACGTCTCCCTGTTCAAAGGAATCAAAAATCTTATCTCTGCATTCCGGCGATATGCCGATCCCCGTATCCTGAACGGAGAATGAAAGCCGGCATCCTTCGACATCGACGCGTTCCACTGAAACGGCAACGATTATGCGCCCTTTTTCGGTAAATTTAATGGCATTGCCCACCAGATTCACTAGCACCTGCTTCAATTTACCAGGGTCTCCGACCAGGGCATCAGGCGTTTCGGCTGTCGGGGCGAACAATATCTCGAGCCCCTTTTCGGCCGCCTTGGCCGCCAGTGGTCGCAGCGTCTGGCCGACAAGCGTCCGCAACGGAAACGCCGAACGCTCGATTTCGGTCTTTCCTGCTTCGATCTTGGAAAAATCAAGAATATCGTTTATGATTTCGAGGAGATTCCGTGCCGACTCCCGCGCCGTGACAAGATAGAATCGCTGTTTCTCATCCAGCCTGGTGGCAAGGCAGAGTTCGGTCATGCCCATGACGCCGTTCAAGGGAGTGCGGATCTCGTGGCTCACGTTGGCAAGAAACGAGCTTTTTGCCCGGCTCGCCGCTTCCGCGGCTTCCTTGGCTTCGCGCAGTTCCTGTTCGGCGCGTTTACGTTCGGTGGTGTCCTCCTTGATGGCGATAAGGCTGGAAATTGTCCCGTGTTCGTCAAAGGCCGGTGCGATATTTTCCTGTTCCCAGAAAAACTCGCCGTTCTTTTTCCGGTTCAGGAACTCTCCAAACCAGTTTTTTCCGCTCATTACCGTTTCCCACATTTCCCGGTATTTCTCACGCGGTTCCTGTCCGCTTTTCAGGAAACGAGGATTCTTGCCCAGCACCTCATCCGGACTGTAACCGGTAACCTTGGTAAAGTGAGGATTGACATATTCAATCACACCGTTGACGTCGGTGATCATGACCGAATAGCAACTTTGTTCCAACGCCGTAAGGAGTTTGCGCAGGCTGCGGTTCTTTTCCTCGACGATTTTCTCGCGGATACGTGTCTCTTCGAGGCGCGCCTCGAGCACCGCGGATCGCATACTGGCCCGATAGAACGCGACACCACCCACCAGCAATGCCAGACCGATGCCTCCGAGGATGAAAAAGAGCGCTTGGGGCGGCTTCCCGACGCCATTCGTATCGATACGGTGGAAAGAAACCAGGGAAAGGGGGGTATTTGCCACAGGAGTCGCGAACATCTGGACAGAGAGTGGAACATTGCCGGACGATGGAAGTGACACAGTATGGATCATGCCCGGCTCGACAGTTTTGGGATCAGGAAGCGAGTCGGCAGACAGATAAGACTCGGTAGTGTCCTTACAGAAAATATAGCGGTCATTGAGAACAATGATGCTGCGCCATGAATCGCTGTCGTTAACTGTTTCAACAAAATGCCGGCAAACAAGGCTCACCGGAATCCATCCAATCACCCGTCCGGTATACCGGCCCTTGAACATGAAGGGATACGATATTACCAGGTAATCGTTTCTGTTGACGCTTTCGTATGAAAAACGGGCTTCATCCGTCCGCCGGGAAAGGTTTTGCGATACGCTGCCCTGCTTTTTCGGAAAAGCCTTGGAGTCGCGACTGGCGAAAAGCACCTTTCCGGATTCCTCGGCGTAAATTATTTGCGAAAAAACCGATTCTCCATCTATCACTCTACTCCGCCGAAAACGGTCCAGCATGTCTCTAGCACCGTTTATACTGGCCCCAAGACCATACTCAAGGGACATGCCGAGCGCCCGATTCTCATAATAGAGCGAAAGCAACCGATTTTCCGTTATAGTCGAAAGGTCGTACATCCGTTCGGAGAGAAAATAACCGACGGAGAGCGCCTTTTTCTCGCTCTCCTGCAGAGTCCGCTGCAGAAAAGATTTTTGCAGTTTTTGCTGTACCCGGTACTGGGAGTACACGAGGTACATCATGTAGCCCGCCGATGCGAAAACGAAGCACAGAAGAGCAACGCTGCTCAACTGGGTCAAACGCGATGGTCGTGCCATTTCACTCTCCAGGAATTACTGCTTAGGAAAAAAATCGGGGAAGAAATAGGTTGCCGATGGATAGTATTTCCGTACCAGTTTCAGATAGGTACCGTCTTTTTTCACCTTATTCAAAAACTCATTGTAGGTGGTGAGGAGTCGCGGAGCGTCTTTCGAAAACGCGGCAGCCATGAGCTGTCGTTCAGAAACGGGACCCAGAATTTTCAGTTTCCCGGGCCACTTTTCCAAGGCTATCAGGGCATCCGGGACATCAAGAATCGTCATCTCCGCATCATGGTTCAGGACAGCGGGGGCAAGCTCATTGACACTGCCGGCAAAACGAATAACCGTGGCGCCGGTTGATGAAAGATTGTAAAGATCAGGGTCGAGACATGTCCTTTCAACGGAAAGTACGGACTTCCCCTTCATGAGCGTCTTGGTGAACGCAATGTCCTTTTGGATATTTCCCGTCGGCCGGATCGGTCTGACCTTCGAATCCGCCCGTGCAAGCAGCCAGATCTGGCTGGGAAAGGTGGGTTTGGAATAACTGACGAGCTTCTTTCGCCATGGCAGAACCGTGAAGCCGTTCGCTATCATGTCTCCACGTACGGGGGCATCTTCGAGCACTTCAACGTCCGTTCCCCGTACCTCGATTTTTTTTCCCACGAGATCCTGAACAACCGTTCCCCAGTCGGCCTTGACGTATTGGTAGCGAACTCCCAGGTACCGCGCGAAAAGTTTCGTCAACTCGACATCAAGTCCATCACCGGTCCCGGTTACAAATCCGGCATAGGGTATACCGAGATGCCGCAGCACGCCCCGTTCTTTTATTTCCTTTAAATCGGCCGCTATTGCCGGCATGCGGAAGACACCGAAAAAAACGAGAAAAACCATGCATGCCAGAATTATTTTTTTCATAGCTAATTAACCTCACATAATTATCAACTACCAATCAAGATGGTCATCTACCCCCTTTTGCCCCACTATACACTATTCTCTCCTTTTTATCATCGGCAAAATTCAGCTTTTCTTGAGAACTTACCATAGCAAAAGCTCCTTCTTTTCATTAATATCTTGAATAGAGCCGGAATCACTGCAGGAAACGATCGGCAAACAAGCCTTCCAGACAATGACAAGCGGTCATACGGAAACAAACGGGAAAAAATACCGCTCCAACGCTACAACCTCAAGTTATCTGCAAGGCGCTTTTTAAAAATTTCGACGGCTGGCGCTTCCCACAGCCAACCTCTTTTTTAAAGGCGAAAATTACATTCGGCCCCTCAACCCTGTCTTTCTTTAAGGCGATTTGGAGAAATATCGTGGAAATTTTCACCCGGGAACTTTAATTGCCTTGACACATGTCCGACAAAACTGGTAGGGTTATCTAGTTCGCGATTTACCCGAACATATTTCTAAGCAGTAACAGGAGAAAGAAAGTACATGGTTAAAGGTACGGTAAAGTGGTTTAATGACAGCAAGGGTTTTGGTTTCATCGAGCAGGAAAATGGTGGTGATGTTTTCGTACATTTCTCCGCCATCAACGGAAACGGTTTCAAATCCTTGACTGAAGGCGAAGCGGTTATGTTTGAAGTGGTTGACGGTCCCAAGGGGCTTCAGGCAGCCAACGTAACCAGAGGATAAACATACAAGACATGAACAAAAAAGCCCCGGTTTCCCGGGGCTTTTTTTGTTCCTTAAAGTTTTCCCGCCGCTCATCCGCCACCGGCTCAGTGTATGGGCCCGGCCTCCTCGATGAGAACATCCAGTTCCTCAACGCGCCTCTGTTCAACCTCGGCGAACCTCACGAACCTGAAACCTTGAACGATGTCCCGGCTTAAGGCGGACAACGCCCTGCCCATCGACTCCACGGCGGAGTCGGTACCGAGGTTACTCACCCGTTCCCTGATATCCGACTCTCGCAACAGGATAACGCGTTTCCCGTTCCCCGCGTAGATCACCCATTGCGCCTTGAGTATAACGTCTTTACCGTCCGCAACCTCAAACCGGGTAATCTGCACGGCAACACGATAGTCGTTCGGCACTCCCCGTTGCCAGGACACAACGGCAATACCGTCATCGGAGAGCATCTTGTCCAGGCGTTCCTCAAGCACTCGTGACGTGTCGGCGGCAAGAGATCCGGCCCACCGGTCGTATTCACTGAACTTCATCTCATTATCGGTTGTCCGGGTCACGACCTGCGGCCTGTCGAGGTAATCGGGAATCGTCACCGGGCCGACACCAAAGACAACCGAATCCACCCCGGCGACAATACTGCTCCCGTCATCGCCGCCGGCGACCGGCGCAAGAGTATAATAACGGTACGGCGCCGATGTTCCACAGGCTGTGAGAAAGAAAGTCAGCATGACCATGACAGGGCCTGCAATCCCTGTATATCGGATCAGTTTCATTCATCTCTCCTTGGGCAATCTATTTTCCCCAGATTATCGAATCCGGATGCTGTTCCAGGTAATCACTCAGAACCCGGATGGAGCGGGCAGCACGTGAAAGCTCCTCGAGGGTCGTTCCCACGTCGTTCATCAGGACGGAATTCTCCGACGTCGCGTTCTGCATGGAAGCGAGGGTCTGGCGAGCCGACTCGAGCGTATCACGGGCGGAGGAAAGGGTTTGCGTTATCTGTTCGGGAATGCCTTCCTTGCCGGAAAGAGCCGCATCGACCTTGCCGGTAGCGGATTTGAGGGATTCCGAGGTGTCGCGCAGATTGTCAATGATCGGCTCGATCTGCGAGTTGACCTTCTTCAGAATCTCAGCCGTTTCATGCAGCCCCGCGCGAACGGACTTCAGGCTGGCCTTGGCTTCCGGCGAATTTACCAGCTTATTAAGGCCGTCGACGGTGCTTGTCAACTTCTTGACGAATTCCTGTATCGGCAGGTTTTCCAGCGTTCTGGTAAGTTGTTCCATGCTCGACGGCGTAGTCGGAATCTCAGGGTATTTTTTCACCAGCCCGACGTACCGGACCGGGGTACCCGGAAAGAAATCGATCGCGATCATGAGTTGTCCGGTGACGAAGCTCTGCAGCTGAAGCTGGGCGCGCAACCCCTTTTCAATGAGCTTTTCGAAGAATTCTTCCGTGTCATCGTCATCCGGCCCACCGATATGCTTGACCTTGTCCGGTTCGAACGCGACGACTACCGGCGCCTTTATGGTCAGGTTCGTCGCGTTGAACAGCAGGGAAATGTCCGTAACCGAGCCGATCCTGACCCCCTGGAACATGACGGGAGACCCGACATTCAACCCCTTGACGGACCCATCGAAGAACATTACGAAGTATTTCTTTTCGGTGAAAAAGCCGCTCGAACCGAACACGACGACCGCGGTCACCGCCAGGAACACGGCCCCCACTACAAAGAGGCCGATACGGGTCTTGCTTGCCGCTTTAGCCATTGCCTGTTCTCCCCTGTGAAAAGTCCACTTCCATTATCACGCGTTGCCGGGCCATCATGCCAGGAAACACGGTTCCGGCGGATCTCCCGATGACGGTTCCGCGCCGGCGTCTCCACGGGTAAGAAAGTTCCGTACCGTCGGATGTCGGCATTCGGCCAGGAGACGCTTGGGATCACCGGAAGCGATCATGGTCTGCGCGTCAGCGTCGAGAAACACCGAATTGGTGCCGATGGCGAAAATGCTTGCCAGTTCGTGAGTAACCACTACGATCGTGGTGCCGAGACTGGCGCGCAGCTCCAGGATCAGGTTGTCGAGAAGCCGGGCACTAATGGGATCGAGCCCCGCCGACGGCTCATCGAAAAACAGGACCTCGGGATCGAGCGCCATTGCCCGGGCGATTCCCGCACGCTTCTTCATTCCGCCGCTGATCTCAGACGGGTAATAGTCCTCGAACCCGGCAAGACCAACAAGCGCAAGTTTCAGGGACGCCAGTTCGCGAATGCGCGCACGCGCCAGGCCGGTGTACAGCTCGATCGGCAACGATATATTCTCCGCCAGGGTCAGCGAGCTCCACAGAGCTCCGCCCTGGTACATGACACCGAAACGGCGCATCATTGCCTCCCGCTCAACCGGGTCGGCCCCCCAAAAGTTCAGTTCGCCATACCACACCTGTCCGTCCGCCGGTTCCTTCAACCCGACCAGATGACGCATCAGGGTGCTTTTGCCGCAGCCGCTCCCGCCCATGATAATAAAGATATCCCCGCGGTTCACGGTAAAGCAAAGGTCGCGCTGCAACACATGATCCCCATAGGCCATGCAGAGATTTTCAACCTTGATGTGAGGTGCGGCTCCATTCATGGTCAAATACCGATAATGTCGCAGAGAACGGTTATAATAGCCGTTGCCACGACGATACTGACAATGCCGGCAACGACCGCCGACGTAGTGGCGTCACCGACGGCTGACGCGCTCCGGCCGCACTGCATTCCCCGCAGGCAGCCGGCCAGCGCCACCAGGATTCCGTAGACGAACCCGGAAAAAAGACCGATCCAGACGTTGACGAGCCCCACCGCGCGAACCGTCTCCGTGTAATACTCTGATACGTTCAGGTCGAGCACGAGAACGCCGACGACAAGTCCGCCGAGGATGCCCATCAGGTCGGCATAGAGGCACAGGAACGGCATCATCAACCCCAAGGCCAGAACCCGGGGCAGAACCAGGAATTCCACCGGCGAAACCCCCGTCGTTCGCAGGGCATCAACCTCTTCGTTTACCTGCATGGTACCGATCCGGGCCGCAAAGGCCGCACCGGTGCGCCCCGCCATGATCACCCCGGTCATGATGGCGCCCATGGCTCTGACCATGCCGATCCCCACCAGGTCGGCGACGTAGATCTGCGCGCCGAACATGCGAAGCTGAATGGCACCCACATAGGCGAGGATGAGGCCTACCAGCAGGCTGATAAGAGAAACGATGGGAAGCGCATCGGCACTGCACTCCTGAATGACGGTCAGCAGTTCCGAGCGGCGAAAGCGTGCTGTGCCGGTACAGAGACGCTGGAAGGCCATGACGGTCTCGCCGATGAAATCGAACAATGAAAGGAGCGAACGATAAAAGTCGATCGCCGCGCCACCAATGCGGGCGAGGAGTGGTTCGGTACCGGCATCCCGACGCACTCCTTTCCGCTCGGGCACGGCAGTTGCGAGGGCAAGCAGGCGATATACACCGGTGGGAAGTCCCGAACGATCTACGGCAAGGTCGCGGTGGGCGCATTCATCAAGCACACCCAGGAGAAATGTAAGCAGTGCGCTGTCCCAGGCGCCCAGCTGTCCGGAATCAAACGCAACCCGATGGATTTCAGGCGCCGGTCCGCACTGGTCAAAAACCTTGGTGGACGCGGGAATATCGCTTGCCAGCAGCCAATCCCCCGACAGGGAGATGAGCAACGTTCCGTTTTCACCTGCACAGCAGGTAAGTTTCGCCTGTGCCATATCCGTTCTTACCACGACTCCGAAAAAATTAATCGGTCCGGGAACCGTTCACCTCTTCTCATTGAAACCAGCGGAACACCCATGCACTCCACTGGCAACGGAGAATTTTAATTATTTACCATGTTCTCCCTTTCAATGAAACCAAATATCGGAAAAATCTCCTCGAAAAATCAAAAACGGGCCATTCCCGGAAGGAACGGCCCATACAATTTTTAGCTGCATTATACTGAAACGGTCTATTGCCGATTATTCGTCGAATCCGTACAGGTTGCGAATCACGTAACGAGGACGACGGCGCACCTCCTGGTAGATCCGGCCTACATACTCGCCTACTATGCCGATGCCGAAAATCACCACACCGAGGAAGAAAAACAGGATGGCGAACAGGGTGAACACCCCTTCAACCTCGGCGCCGACGATGAACCGCCTGATCATCAGGAACAGGGCGAATGCCAACGACAGGAGCGCAGTGACCACCCCGAACAGGGCGAAGAGTTGCAGCGGTACCACGGAAAAGCCGGTCATCAGGTCGAAGTTGAGTCTCACCAGGCGGTAAAGGGAATACTTGCTTTCGCCTTCGGCCCGCTCCGCATGGGAAACCGTGATTTCCGTCGGGTTCGCCGAAAAGGTCTGGGCCAGCGCGGGAATAAAGGTGGTGGTTTCCCTGCAGCGGTTGATATTTTCGATGACGTTCCGATGATAGGCCCGCAGCATGCAGCCGTAGTCGCTCATCCGCATGCCGGTCATGCGGTTGGTGGTAATATTTACGGCCCGCGAGGCAATCCGCCGGAAAAACGTGTCCTGCCGTTTTTCCCTGATCGTCCCGACCACGTCGTGCCCGGCCTCGACTTCCCCGACCAGCCGGGGGATCTCCTCCGGCGGGTTTTGAAGATCGGCATCGAGCGTAATGACGATCTCGCCCCGACACAGATCGAAAGCCGCCAGGATCGCCATGTGCTGGCCGAAGTTGCCATTGAACTCGATAATCCGGATGCCCGCCAGTTCACGGGCCTTGCGTTTCAGTATGCGCAGGGTCGAGTCCTTGCTGCCGTCATCGGTGAAGATGATTTCGAACGGTTTGCCCAACTCCGTCATAACCGGGTACAAGCGGTCCAGCAGTGCCTCAATATTCTTTTCCTCGTTGTACACCGGCACAACGATCGACAGGTATGGATGATCTTCCATCTGATACGTCTCCTACTTCCCGGTTCGGGCAATAACGTTTTTCACCGCTTCGACAACATCCTGCGCATCCTCCATGGTCATTTTCGGAAACAGCGGCAGCGAGAGGATCCGGTCGGATGCATAGTCCGCATGCGGGAGTTCACCGACGGGAACCGGCAGGTTCTCCCGGTAATAGGGATGGTGATGCACCGCCTTGAAGTGCAGGCCGGTGCCGATGTTCTCTTTCTTCAGTTCGGCCATGAACGCATCGCGATCGATGGTCAACCGTTCGATCCTGACAAGCGGCGTATAGAGATGCCAGGCATGCCGATAGACATAGGGCGCGGCGGCGGGGGTGACAATCTCGTCCACCTCGGCAAAGGCGGCATTATAGTACTCGGCGATTTCCGTGCGCTTTTCGATAAAGCGGTCCAGTTTGCGCAACTGGTGGATGCCGAGCGACGCCTGGATATCCATCATGTTGAACTTGAACCCCGGCAGCACGATGTCGTAGTTGGGCGTCCCCTGTGAAGAGTAGCGTTTCCATGCCTCGCGGCTCATACCGTGAAACTTGAGCAGGGAAACCTCTTCCGCCAGTTTCTCGTCACGGGTGCAGACCATGCCGCCCTCGCCGGTGGTAATGTTCTTGATGGGATGGAACGAGAATACCGACACGGTATCGAACGATCCGATCCGCGTTCCCTTGTACTCGGTGCCGACCGCATGGGCGGCATCCTCCATGACCTTGATGCCGAACTCGTCAGCGAGGGCAAAGAGCGGGTCCATATCGCAGGGAAGCCCGGCGAAATGGACCGGAACGATCACCTTCGTGCGTTCGGTTACCTTCCGGCGTACGGCCTGCACATCGATATTGAGGGTGCCCGGCTCGATATCCGCGAGCACCGGCGTGGCGCCGGCATGGAGAATGACGTTGACCGTTGCGGCAAAGGTCATGGGCGTGGTGATCACCTCGTCGCCGGGGCCGACTCCCATGGCGAGCAGCGCCAGATGCAGGCCCGCGGTGGCAGAACTGAGCGGCACGGCATAGGGCGCCCCCACATAGGCCTTGAACTCCTCCTCAAACCTCTTGACCTTCGGCCCGGTGGTGATCCAGCCCGATTGCAGCGAGTCAACCACCTCGCGGATCTCTTCTTCCTCGATGGTCGGTATGGAAAACGGCAAAAATTCCTTGCGCACGAAAACCTCCTGAAAAGCAAAATATTCCGATTAAAATCTTGCACCATTACTCACCCTTCCAAGACAGGCCTATGCGCAGAAATACACCAGCACATATCCGGGAAGGGACTGGCAAAAGGATGGCGTAGGGGCAGGCCCCCGTGCCTGCCCGAATCAAAGGGCAACCACAGGGGGTTGCCCCTACTCCGAAACCCATATAAAGGCAGGGAATTATTAAAAATTTGCATATCCATTACTTGAGGCCAATTGAACTTAGCAATTTTGAACACACCCTATCTGTTGGTAATGAGCAACGTTTCCCCCCACTCACCCACTACTCGCGCCGGACTTTTCGCCACCCGACGAAACAGAAGGTAATCGGAACGGCCGATCAGGGTGACCACCTGCCGCGAGGAATCCCACAGGTCGAAAAACTCGGCAGGACCGATGAACCATCCCGGCTCGTTTTCGCGCCGGCGCCCGAACTCCAGCTCTCCGCTCGATCCCGCCACGATGACCCGTCGCCCCGTATAGAAAGGCAGGTCCTGACGGTAGTAGCCATAACTGATCAGCGGAGCATCCGGATAGCGCTCCCGGACGATCTTCGCCAGTTCGCGGGTCGATTTCTTCTCCAGCGATCGGGCGAAAATCACCGGCGGAGCAATAACCCCGCAGAGACAAACGGTAAGACACAGGGCCGCGAGAAAAGATTCCCGACGTTGCTTCAATTGGAAAACCAGGGCCAGGATGCCGCCGACCATGAGTACGCAGCCGGTCGCCAGCGCCCCGCCGCCGGCAATTTTCGGCCTGGCAACCAGGTATGGATAGAGTGTAACACCCACCCCCGTGATTGAGAGAAATGCGGCGGCAACCAGGGAGCAACCGCGCAACGAGCGCCCATCCCGGTCAAATGCCTCGGAAACGGTTGCGCCCACCAGCAGGGCCAGCGCCGGGAAAACCGGCAGCATGTAGGGTATGAGCTTGGAACTGGACGCGGAGAAAAAGGTGAAGATCACGCCGGCCCAAAGGACCAGGTACAGCTTGCGCTCGTCACGAGTCCGCCAGAGGTTCCGAACGGCTTCCGGCAGGAAAAAGGTCCAGGGCACCAGTCCCAGCAGGATTACCGGAATGAAGAACCAGGGCGGTTCGTAGCGCTTGTGCACCTTGGTCAGAAAACGCTCGAAATGCTCGTGTATGAAAAAGAACCGGGGAAACTCGGGGTTTTTCAGGGAAACGAGCACGAACCAGGGCGCGCAAACAGCCAGGAACAGGGGAACCCCGGTCAGGAGCCGCATCTCCCGCAGCAATCGCCACCGCCTGGTGAACATCAGATAAACGAAAACAACCCCGCCCGGCAGCACGATCCCGATGAGTCCCTTGGCAAGGACAGTCAGGGCGGCAAAAACGTAAAACAGGTGGTAAAACAACCCTTTCCTCCGCTCAGCGTCACGGGATGCCAAAAAAAAGAACCCGAGGGTAGCCGTCATGCAGAAGGTCAGGGTCATGTCGATGCTGTTCACCCGCCCCAGGGCCAGGTAGCCGAGTGACGACGCCAGGACCAGGGCTCCGTAGAGGCCTTCCCGCCGGCCAAAAACCCGTCGCCCGAGGCAATAGGTCAACAGCACGCCGGACAGCCCCAGCAGTGCCGAAGGGAATCGGACCGCGAACTCCGTAGGGCCGAAAACGGCAAGAGAAGCGGCATTCACCCAGTAATGCAGGGGAGGTTTCTCAAAATACTTGACGTAATTGAGATAGGGGGAAACAAAATCGGCTCGTTCCAGCATCTCGCGTGGTATTTCCGCATAGCGTCCTTCATCCGGCTCGAGCAGGGGAAGGTTGCCGAGTAAAACAAGAAAGAACAGGCCGAACACAATGGTGATAACGGCCAGGTCCCCGACCGCGCGGCCCTGTTTCCGGCTGAGAAAAGCGGTTACTGCATGCATGGGCACTGAAATCCTTATGGTCATAACGTTACAGATTCAAAACGGAAAACCGCCGCTTTATATTTTCGCGGCGGTTTTCGTCACGATACAGGATTTATTATATCCCGTCAATTGTCACGACATTTTTCCCGGCGAATCAGATCGAAGGGTTCAACCCGGAAAGGAACCCGCAGGCGGATCATGTGATTCGGATGGGCAACGGCCAGTGGCGCGTCATCGACCACGGACGTCATGTTCGCCAGGGAAATGCGATGGGATGACATGCCCCGGCCGATGAACTCCACCTCGTCGTCCGCGGCAACCCTGTTGCGCACCTCGATGATTACGGCGCCGTCCGCGGCAACCTCGGTGACCACGCCTACGAACTCGTGGCTGCGCAGGTAGCCGGTCCGGTACTCGTGATCCTCCCGGCCGGGCGGGCCGAGCAGGAACCCGGTCGTATATCCCCGGTGGCTGATCTTCCCCAGTTCGTCGAGCCACTCGCTCTTCACCACGAACCTTTCCGGGTCATCGCGGCAGCGGTCCAAGGCTTCGCGATATACCCTGACTACCGATGCAACGTAATGCACCCCTTTCATCCGTCCCTCGATTTTCAGTGAGTCGACACCCGCGCGGACCAGGTCCGGCAGGTATTCAAGCAGACAGAGATCCTTGGAGTTGAAAATGAAAGTGCCGCTATCGTTTTCCAATACGGGAAAATACTCGCCGGGACGCTGTTCCTCCACGAGGGAGTAGCCCCACCGGCAGGGATGGGCGCACTCGCCCCGGTTGGCGTCCCTACCCGTCATGACGCTGGAAAGCAGGCACCGCCCCGAATAGGAAATACACATTGCGCCATGGACGAAGACCTCCACCTCCACGGGTACGCGCCGTTTCAGTTCACGGATATCCGCCAGCGTCATCTCCCGCGCCAGGTTGATCCGCGCGACGCCCTGCCGTTGCCAGAAGCGGGCGCTGCGCCAGTTGGTGGTATTCGCCTGGGTCGAAAGATGGATCACACGATCGGGAGACACCTCCCTGAGCATATCCAGAACACCCGGATCGGCAACGATACAGGCGTCAAACGGCACGTCGCGAATCTCTCTCAGATAGCGCATCATTCCCTCGAGATCGTCGTTGCCGGGAAAGATGTTGGTAGCGAGATATACCTTGACGCCCCGTGCATGGGCATAGGAAACCGCCTCGGCCAGGCCCTCGATGGTAAAATTATCGGCAAGGTTCCTGAGGCTGAACTCCTCACCGCCGAGGTACACGGCGTCCGCCCCATAATGAACCGCCATCTTCAGTTTTTCGAAATTGCCGGCCGGCGCCAGCAGTTCAGGAATGTTCACGTTGAAAACGCCTTTCAGGTTTGCCGTGATATTCAAACGCATCAAACAGTACCATATCGGCAGCCTCAAGAAAACCCAAAAGCCTGCATTCTTCCTTGACAAAAAGCCCATTTGGCTTTACACATAGAAATATTTTTAAGGGAGGAAGCAATGGGTCTGATCAGGGTTTTTCTCGCCGCGTTTTTCATTCTGACACTCTCTGGTTGCGCCACTCAGGATGCCGTCCTCCGGAAACAGGCCGAACTCGAGTCCCGACTCGAATCACTCGCCCTGGCAAACAACACGACCAGTCAGAAACTGACCGTACTGACCAACGAAGTACGGGACCTGCAGGACCAGCGCAAGGCGGAAACGGCCTCGCTCCGCGAGTTGCGCGATTCAGTCATTAATCTCAAGGCTCTCACGCGAGATCTGATCGCCAGAAAATCATACCCTCAAACGGCGGACGGCCCACAGAAAATCGAGCTCATCAACAAAGATGAAGCAGGCGTGTCGTCGCAAGCAACAGACGTTCGTTCGGAAGCCTACATGAAGGCTTTCGGCCTGTACAGCACCGACAAATACGAAGAGGCGATAGAAGCCTTCACCGCTTTCATCAAGGCATACCCGGACTCGGAATACGCCGCCAATGCCCAGTATTGGATCGGTGAGTGTTTTTATTCCCGCTCGAACCTTCCCAAGGCGCTTGATGCCTTCAACCGGGTGATCACCGACTACCCCCGGGGCAACAAGGTTCCCGACGCCATGCTGAAAGTGGGGTATACGCTTTTCGCCATGAAACAGACGGAGAAGGGAGCAGAGGTGCTTGAATCGCTGATCTCGAAGTATCCGGACAGTCCGGCAGCCGTCAAGGCAAAGGACAAGCTGCTCCTGCGCTGAAGGATCCCGCCTTAGCGGACGGGCTCTGATTCGTAAACGGCCAGATACCAGGACAGTCAGTGCGGGGAGAGGTCCCCGCCCAATCCAGGCAACATCGCAGACGACCCGAAACAACCCGTGAAGACAGGCACGCTGTTGAACCATTGATTCTACGGATTACCGGGTGCGCGGAGCATCGCGCCGCACGGCTTTCCAAAAAGCAATTTCAAGAGCATGCCGGATGTGTGCCACAACTTCGCTCGCAATGAGGTGTCTATGAAAAAAATTGCTATCGCGGTATTCATGTCCCTTTCCACCCTGCTCGTACCCTTTGTTGCCGGTGCACAATCCGACGAACCGACCATTTATGTCGTCAAGAAGGGCGACACCCTGTGGGGCCTTTCAGACCGGTTTCTTTCCGACCCGTTCTACTGGCCCAACCTGTGGGCGCGAAATCAGGCCATCACCAATCCTCACCTGATCTTTCCCGGCCAACGGCTCCGCGTCTATCCGGACAGAATCGAGATCGTTGAAGAAGAACCGGCTTCCCCCGCACCGGCCGCTCCCGAGGAGGTTGTCCAGGAGCGGATATTTACCGCCACCGGGTCGGAAGGCTACCTGCTCGAGACCGCCATTGAACCGACGGGACACATCATCCAGACCAACCATGGCCGCCTGATAGTCGGCCAGGAAGACCTGGTCTATACCGATATCGGAACGGAAATGGGCGCCGTATCGGGTGACAGGTTCTCTATCATCAAGAAAGTGAAAAAAGTCTATCACCCCGAAACGGGCAACTTCATGGGATATAAATTTATCCCCCTCGGAAGCCTGGAACTCGTGGACATGGAAGCCAAAAGCTCCCGTGCGCTAATTATCAATTCATACCTTGAAATAGGCCCCGGCTCCTGGCTTGTTCCCTACCAGAGCAAACGCCTTGAAATCCCCCTGAAAGCCGCGAACAAAAACCTGGACGGTTACATCATCGATTCCAAAATGGGCAACATCAGTATCGGCGAAGAGGACGCCGTTTATCTGGACCTCGGCAAAAACCAGGGACTGGAACTGGGCAACATGCTCTATGTGGTTCGGGACGTCCCCGTTGACAAAACCTACCTGACAAGGGACGTAGGAGCCCTGCCGCAGGAAGTTCTGGGAGCCGCGGTGGTTGTCGAACTCTCGGACAATACCTCGACCGCACTGATGGTTAAAACCGCTGAAACCATCTACATAGGAGACAAAGTTAAGCTCATCAAGAACTGAAGCACAATATTCGAAGGAACCGGCCAAAATGCCGGTTCCTTTTTTATTTTTTCCGACATGGATGAAATTTACTGGCTGGCATTGAAAAACGTTCCACAGGTCGGAAATGTGACATTCCGTCGACTGCTCGAGCATTTCGGCACGCCCGAAAAGGTGCTGGCGGCGTCAGAACAGGAACTGGCGCAGGTTAAAGGGATACTGCCCGGCGTCGTGGCGTCCCTGCTTCGGCATGACGGCATCGCGTGGGCTCAAAAGGAATGGGAACGCATAGGGAAAACGGGCGCAAGGATCCTTACGCTCCATGCACCCGATTACCCGGAACTCCTCCGTACCCTGTCGGACCCTCCCCCGCTTCTCTACGTCAAGGGCATAGTGCCGAAGTCGGACACCGCAATAGCCATCGTCGGATCCCGGCATGCTTCGGCTTACGGCCTGGCGGCAACGCAGAAATTCGTCCGCGAACTGGCGGCACACGGCATTACCGTGGTTTCCGGAATGGCCCGGGGCGTGGACGCCGCGGCACACAAAAGCGCCTTGCGGGAAAAGTGCCCGACTATCGGCGTCCTGGGTTGCGGCATCGATATCGTCTATCCACGAGAAAATCGCCAGATTTTCAGTGAAATGGCGGCCAGGGGAACGCTCGTTTCCGAGTTTCCAATCGGGACTTCGCCACTTGCCGAAAATTTCCCGCGACGCAACCGCATCATCAGCGGCCTTTCCCATGGTGTTCTCGTTGTCGAGGCGGCCGAAGGAAGCGGTTCACTGATCACCGCCCAATGCGCCCTGGAACAGGGGCGCGACGTCTATGCCGTCCCCGGCGCCATTCACTCGGTGAATAGCCGAGGGACGAACCGGCTTATCAAGCAGGGAGCAAAGCTCGTGGAATCAGTGGAGGACATCCTGGAAGACCTTTTTCCGCGAACGAGCGGCGCGGCGCCGGCTTCCGGTTTTTCCGGAACAGTTTTTTCTCCCCACGAAGCCGTGGTTTTTTCCCTGTTGTCCACGACCCCGCTCCATATCGATGAAATCTCGACAAGAAGCGCGTTGACAGTGGCTGAAGTTTCGGCTATTTTATTGCGCCTGGAGCTGAATGGCGTCATTTCGCAACTCCCCGGAAAACAATTTCTGCTTGCATAATCCTTCCAGTACCGATAAATATCTTGCTTGTGGCTAAAAACCACGGGCGAAATTTCATAACCCTTAACACGGAAACCATCAGGCAGACGGCTATCGGACAGTCGAGAACGATGTCGATTTGAACGGGTACGGCTTTTTTTGTGCCTGCTCCCCTGCAAAATCCGGATTACGTGTTAGATTCTTGCTATGGATAATTTTTGTCGTTATTCCCTCTAGCTCTTTTTATGGTGAACATATGTCCCAGAAACTCGTTATTGTCGAATCTCCCGCTAAAGCGCGAACCATTGAAAAGTTCCTCGGCAGGAATTACAAGGTCCTTGCGTCGTATGGCCATATTCGAGCCCTTCCCAGCAAGCAGGGCTCGGTCGACACGGGAAATGATTTCGAACCCAAGTATGCGGTGCTCCCGGAGAGCAAAAAGCATATCCAAGCAATCAAAAAGGAACTGAAAGGCTCCACGTCCCTGCTGCTCGCGACAGACCCCGACCGTGAAGGTGAGGCCATTTCCTGGCATCTCCTGGCGGCACTGGGCATTGACACGAAAAAAGCACCCCTTGAAGTCAAGCGGGTGGTCTTTCACGAGATCACCAAGGATGCAATCATCCATGCCGTAAAGCATCCCCGGGACATTTCTCTGGACCTGGTGGATGCCCAGCAGGCCCGTTCGATTCTCGACTATCTTGTCGGTTTCAACCTGTCCCCCTTTCTCTGGAAAAAAATCCGCTACGGCCTGTCCGCGGGGCGCGTACAGTCGGTAGCGCTTCGCCTGATCTGCGAACGGGAGAAGGAAATCGAGGATTTTGTCGAGCAGGAATACTGGACCATCGCGGCCACCCTTGAAAAGCTTTCCGGCCAGGTATTCAAGGCCAATCTCGTCCAGTTCGACGGCAAAAAGCTCGGCAAATTCGACATCCCGGACGAAGCAGCGGCCGAAGCGGTAAAAAAAGCGATCCTTGGTCAGCCATGCCGGGTGAAAAAGGTCGCGAAAAGTGAAAAGAAACGTAACCCCTCGCCGCCCTTTACCACCTCGACCCTCCAGCAGGAAGCGGCGCGAAAACTTGGTTTTTCAGCCAAGAAGACCATGGCCACGGCCCAGAAACTCTATGAAGGAATCGATATCGGCGGCGAAGGCACGGTGGGTCTCATCACCTACATGCGTACCGACAGCGTCAACCTTTCCAGCCAGGCCCTGAAGGAAGCTCACGAGGTGATCCTCTCCCTGTTCGGCCCGGAATACGCCCTGGAAAAGCCCCGCCACTTCAAGAACAAGTCGAAAAACGCCCAGGAAGCACACGAAGCGATCCGTCCTACCTATCTTTCCAAGACACCGGCGGAATTGATGAAACACCTGACCCCGGACCAGTTCAAACTATACGACCTGATCTGGAAACGCACCATTGCCTGCCAGATGACCGTAGCACTCCTCGAGCAGACATCGGTCGACATTTCCGCCGGAACCGGCGCCATCTTCCGGGCAACCGGGAGCGTGATCCGTTTCCCCGGTTTCATGAAGCTCTACACGGAAGGCAAGGACGACGAATCCGAGGAAAAGGAAGGCATCCTCCCGCCACTGGAGGAAGGCGAGGACCTTGTGCTCCAGGATGTCGCGTCCGAACAGCACTTCACCCAGCCGCCGCCACGCTATACCGAGGCGACCCTGGTCAAGACCCTCGAGGAATACGGCATCGGCCGGCCGTCCACCTATGCCAGTATTCTCAATACCCTCATCGAGCGAAAATACGCCGTACTGGAAAAGAAGCGCTTCATACCCCAGGATACCGGCATGGTGGTCAACGATCTGCTTACCCAGGATTTTCCCAAATACGTGGACTATCACTTTACCGCCGGCCTTGAAGAAGAACTGGACCAGGTTTCCCGTGGCGAAAAGGAATGGAAACAGTTGCTGCGCGAGTTCTGGGGGCCGTTTATCGGCCTCCTCCAGGAAAAGCTCAAGGAACCGAAACGGGTTAAGGAAATCGGCGAAAACTGTCCCGAGTGCGGCAAGCCGCTGGTGGAAAAGCTCGGCAAGCGCGGCAAGTTTATCGCCTGTTCCGGGTACCAGGACGGCTGCCGCTACACGCGGCCGCTGGACAAAAACGGCTCGGCTGAACCGGTCGAACCGGTATTTTCCGAGGAAAAATGCGAAAAATGCGGCAGCCCGATGCTGATCAAGGAAGGCCGCTACGGCAAATACCTCGCGTGCTCCAACTATCCGGAATGCAAGAATAACCAGCCGTTGGTGAAACCGAAGGGAACCGGCATAACCTGCCCCGAATGCGGCAAGGGAGAACTGACGGAAAAAAAATCCCGCTACGGGAAGCTCTTTTACTCCTGCAACCGCTACCCGGAATGCAAGTTCGCCCTCTGGGATCCTCCGGTGGCGAAGAAATGCCCGCAGTGCGGCTTTCCCATCATGGGCCAGAAAGTCTACAAGCGTGAAGGAGCCTTTCTAAAGTGCCCCAAATGCGGCTACAAAGACAAACCGGAAAGCGGGACCGATTCGAAGTGATCATGCCGGACATCACCATCATCGGCGGTGGCCTGGCAGGTTGCGAAGCGGCCTGGCAGGCGGCAGAACGGGGATGCGCCGTTACCCTGTTCGAGATGAAGCCGCACCGGCTTTCCCCGGCCCACTCCCTTCCCTATCTGGCGGAACTGGTCTGCTCCAACTCGTTGCGCGGCGCCGGCCTGGAAAACGCCGTCGGCCTGCTCAAGGAAGAAATGCGTAGACTCGACACCTTGTTCATGGCTGCCGCGGATGAAACCCGGGTACCCGCGGGCGGCGCCCTGGCGGTTGACCGGGAGTTGTTTTCCCGCTACATCACGGAAAAGATAGAATCCCATCCGCTGATAACGCTGGTGCGGGAAGAAATTACCGAGATCCCGGGAACGGGAATCGTTGTCCTTGCTTCCGGGCCGCTCACCAGCGACCCGCTCGCCCGGCGCATCAGTGCCTTGACCGGTCCCCATCTCTATTTCTACGATGCCATTGCACCGATCGTCACCGCGGCATCCATCGACATGACTACGGTTTTCCGCGCCTCCCGCTACGGCAAAGGAGCTGGCGACGACTATCTCAATTGTCCCATGAACCGGGAGGAATACGAGGCGTTCATCGCCGAGCTGCTGGCCGGCGACAAGGTAGCCACGCGGGATTTTGAAAAGCTGATTCATTTCGAGGGATGCATGCCGATCGAGGAAATGGCGGCACGTGGAGGTGACACCCTGCGGTTCGGCCCCCTGAAGCCGGTCGGGCTCGTTGACCCGCGAACCGGCAAGGAGCCGCATGCAGTGGTCCAGCTCCGTATGGAAAACAGGGCGGGCACATTGTTCAACCTCGTCGGGCTCCAGACCAAGCTCACCTATCCGGAACAGAAGAGAATCTTCCGGATGATTCCGGGGCTCGAACAGGCGGAATTCGTACGGCTCGGATCCATGCACCGCAATACCTTCATCAACGCCCCGACGATCCTGACCGAAACCCTGCGGATGAAGTCGGATCCGCGCATCATTTTCGCCGGCCAGATCACCGGTGTCGAAGGATACGTGGAGTCAGCGGCTACGGGATTCCTGGCCGGGCTCACCGCTTCGATTCTGGCACTGCGCGGCGAGGACGCACCGGTCCCGGTTCCGCCGGCAACGACCGCCCACGGCGCGCTGGTCCGGCATATTACGCAAGCGGATCCCCGGCATTTCCAGCCCATGAACATCAACTACGGGCTTTTCCCCGCGATGCCGGGCAAAATGAAAAAATCCGAGCGAAGGCTGAGCCTTGCCGAACGTGCTCTCCGGGACCTGGAAACATGGAAGGCTTCGCTGTCCGAGCCGCAAGCCAATACCCGACCAAGCGAGTAAGCACGGGAGACGATTCAGTCCCGCTCGTTCCCGCGAACGACAAGACAAGGTAATCGATATGGACAGAGATAAACAGAAACAGGAACTATCGTTGATCGGACGGCTCTTTTCACTGGAAGCGCTGCTGGTGATCATGGGACTCCTGTCCCTGCTCTCGGGCCTCTTCACGAAAGACCTGCTCAGGTTTTCGCTCGGCGTCATCATTATTGGCGGAACACTGCTTGCCATTGTCTTGCGACGCAAACGCCGCGCCGGAAACAATGGGGGAAAGGGAACCGGGCGCCGATAATGACTGATTCACCGAAAATCGTCCTGGCCTCCGCATCGCCTCGTCGTGTAGAACTGCTCCGGTCGGCCGGCATTTCCGTCAGCGTACGTCCAAGCAACATCGAGGAATCCCCGTTCCCGGACGAAACACCGGAAGCCCATGCCGTGCGACTCGCCCGGGACAAGGCCCGGGGCGTGGCGTCGCCCGATACCGGCTGCTTCTTCATCGGCGCCGATACCATCGTGGTTTGCGGCGATGAGATCATGGGCAAGCCGCGGGATGCCGCTGACGCGGAACGCATGCTCCGCAGACTCTCCGGAGCGGCACACCGGGTTATCACCGGCTATGCCGTCATTGATGTCGCAAGCGGCCGGGAAATCACCGAAGCGGTGAGCACCATGGTCTTTTTCAAGGAGTTGCGGGATGAGGAAATCCGTTCCTATATCGCGAGCGGCTGCCCCTTCGACAAGGCGGGCGCCTATGCCATCCAGGGAGACGCCGCCCACATGATAAGGAAAATCGAAGGTTCCTACACCAACGTCGTCGGCCTGCCGCTCTGCGAGGTAGTGGAGGCACTGCATACTCTGGGCGCATTGGACTGAAGGAGAACAGCAATGGCAATTGCCGAAAACCTGGAAAGCATCCAGAAAAGAATCGCGGCCGCGGCGAAACGCGCGGGCCGCGAGGCATCCTCGGTAAAGCTCGTCGCGGTTTCGAAAACCAAGCCGTCTGCCGCAATAGCGGAGGCCCTGCAGGCAGGCCAGCTGCTTTTCGGGGAAAACTACGTGCAGGAGCTGCTGGAAAAAACCCGCGAACTGCCGAAAAACATCCAATGGCATTTCATCGGATCGCTCCAGTCCAACAAGGTGAAATACCTTGCCGGTCTCACGAGCATGATCCATTCGGTGGACCGCCTTTCCCTGGCACGGGAAATCAGCCGGCAATGGGCAAAAATCGATGAACGATGCACTATCCTTCTCCAGGTCAACATCTCGGGAGAGGAAACGAAGTCGGGCACCACTACGGATGGGCTGCTGCAGCTTGCCCGAGACATCGCCCAGCTCTCCAATGTCAGGGTGCGGGGACTCATGACCATGCCGCCCTTCTTCGACGAACCGGAACGCGCCCGCCCCTATTTTCGCGAGTTGCGCAGGCTGGCCGATATTCTGGACGCGGAAAAAATCCCCGGGATAACCATGGAGGAGCTCTCCATGGGAATGTCCGGGGATTTCGAGGTTGCCATCGAAGAGGGCGCCACCCTGGTGCGTGTCGGCAGCGCTATCTTCGGCGAACGTTGGTAAAAAAATGGGTTAACCGTCTTTTTCCTACCACAGATACCTTCCGTTTCAGCCTACGCGAGCACAACCATGGTTGCTGTCTGGTTGATATGCCCGATATACTGTTCCCCGTAGGAATTGAAACCGATAGTCGGGACATCCGCAAACACCTCACCATATTTCCCGGTAAGATTTTGATGCTCGAGTTCCAGTGCCCGATGGGCGCAATTGAAGACGATAACCCCCGAAGCGCCGCGCAACTTATCGATTGATCGCTGCAAGGTTGCCTTCGTATCGTCTATCAGATTGGTCAACTCGAGCAGGGAGAGCGGCATTCCGACAACGGAACTGCAATGGAAAAATACGCTGCCTCCCGAGATATGTTTCGGACTACGGATGTACGGTTCGCCATCGATCACCAGGCCGAGCGGATGGCTGGGAAAACAGGCGGCAAGCTCATTGACTGATACGCCCAGTGCTTCCGCATAGGCTTTTGAAGCAGGTTTGTTGTTGAATTCGATGATTTCCCGCTGTTTCTCGTTTGCCTTGGTGACGACCAGCACGGGGCCCATCTCACGAACGCTCTGCGTTTTAACGAGATCGAAGGGCCCAGCGGGCTTGAGCAGCGCGAGCACCGCGGCATCGGCATAAGACTTGCCATCGGCATAAACATGGGTAGCCCGAAAATGCAGATCATCAGCCGCGGAACCACCGATGAAAATGACATTGGTCTTGTCGCCGATGGCATCCATCACTCGCTCCTCACGCTCGCTCATACTATCCTGGAGAACGATGCCGAAGTACTGTGACGGCTTCATCTCGTCGACCGCCTCGCCA
Source organism: Geobacteraceae bacterium (assembly GCA_040773465.1). Lineage (GTDB taxonomy): Bacteria > Desulfobacterota > Desulfuromonadia > Geobacterales > Geobacteraceae > RPRC01. Next base: position 55,996 of record JAXGWF010000023.1, read on the forward strand.
AAGTGATCACCAAAAGAGAGAAACGCCTCTTTTACGTCGACCTTTCTCCTCAGGTTCTGAACGACTTCGACTTTCACATCAGGCATCGACTCTTCGTCGAACGCCATGGCCACCAGCGAACCCTTCAAAATTCTGCCGCTGATAATTTCCCCGGCCGAAGAGCATCCGAACACCGTTGCATCAGGAAAAGACGAGTGCATCTTTGCACTGATCTCCTGGGGTTCGTATTTGGTCGAGGCGAAGAAAACAAGCAGTTTTATTGGTTCATGACCCAATGTACCCACCAGTTCATGAACCGCTTCATCCACTGTTTCCAGCTGCGAACTCGCGATCTTAATGGTCATGGAAGGACCTCCTGATCAATGATGCATATCCTGGAGAACTTTTTCCAGCTGCCTTATTATCGCCGGATCGTCGTCTGTCTGGTCAGAATATTTTTCAGGATTTATACCCTTGAGAATCAGTTTCGTCCTTATGATTCTGGCCAACATCTCATCGCCTTTTGACCGTTCAGCGATGATTTTGTCTATTAGACGTTTGATTTTTCCAGCCATAAAGAAAACCTCCTTTGGCAAACGGACAGAATCATTTTCGAAAAAGGTACTCCCATGTTACCAGATATCCGGCCCGTTGAATTTGCCGGATATATCTATATCACAGCCGATTGCTGTTTCGCCAGATTTTCATTTTTTCCGCTTCCCTGACAAGGTCGTCACGGAAGTCGGGATGAGCAATGGAAATAAGGGCTTCCGCCCGCTGCCAGGTTGACATGCCCTTCAGGTTAACCTTACCCTGCTCGGTCACAACCCACTGAACGCAGGAGCGGCTGTCCGTGACAATACTTCCGGGCGCCAATGTGGGAACGATCCTTGAGTTTATCTCTCCTGTTTTGCCATAGGTAGAAGACAAGCATATGAAGCTTTTTCCACCTTTGGACAGGTAGGCTCCCATGACAAAGTCAAGTTGTCCGCCGGTCCCGCTGATCTGCTTTGTTCCCGACGACTCGGATGAAACTTGGCCGAACAGGTCAACCTCGACGGCATTATTGATGGAAATGAAGTTGTCGATGCTCGCGACCCGGTTGACATCGTTGACATAATCGACCGGGCAGACCTGGACGGCCGGGTTGTCATGAACGAAATCGTACAGCTTCTGCGTTCCGGCGCCGAAGGAAAACACCTGCCGGAACCGGTCGATATTTTTCCGTGCCCCGGTTATTTTTCCCTGCAGGGAAAGGTCCACGAACGCATCCACATACATTTCGGTATGCACGCCCAGGTCTTGCAGGTCAGATTCGCCGATCAGCATGCCGACGGCATTGGGCATGCCTCCGATTCCCAACTGAAGACAGGCGCCATCAGGGATTTCCTCGACGATCAGTTGCGCAACCCTGCGATCGACAGCGGTGAGTTCGTTCGATTTCAACTGAGCCAGGGACTGGTTCTGGCCTTCGACGATGTAATCGACCCGGGAAACATGAATGGCCTCTTCGAAGCCTCCCAGGCAACGCGGCATATTGTAGTTCACTTCAACGATTATCACCTTGGCCCGTTCGCAGACCGCCATCATGTGCGAGGCCTGCGGCCCGAAATTGAAATAGCCCTGGTCATCCATCGGCGCGACCTGGAACATGGCCACGTCAACCGAGTCGATATTTTCCCTGTAAAACCGGGGCAATTCCGAATAGCGCATGGGATTATAGAAGCCGCAGCCCATTTCGATGATTTTGCGATCGACACCGGTACAATGCCACGAGTTCCAGGTAAAGTGCTTCTCCGGGTTCGGCACGGTGAGAATTTCCGGCATCCACATGGTGATGCCGCCCCGCACCTTCACATCGGCCAGTTCCGACGCGCGGGCCGCCAAGGCCTTGTCGGTGGCAACCGGGTGCCCGACACAGATGCCGTAATCCACCCAATCGCCTGATTTCACCACCTTGACCGCCTCATCGGCAGCCACCATCTTATTGCTGTACATTGCTAATAGTGACATCTAAAAACCTCCCTCTTGCAATAAACTCTTTTCATATTCAATCTGCATGCGGCACTATTTTCACCGGCATTCATGACGGCCCCACGATAAGAAAAAAATGGGCGCGTAACGCGCCCAAATACCGAAATGGAGGATTTCGGGACATTGAGATGATTCGATTTGCCGGGAAGTGCCTTAATTAAAAGAAATATGCCCAACGAGCACCGAACGTGTCGGTTCCCGCACCACTCTTGACGGAAAAATCATTCCGATATTCGATCATGAACTGGTTATTGCTTCCCACCATCCAGAACAGTGAAACGCCAAGGCCGTGGTTGCTCATCTCGTCATCCTGCTTGACACCGGCAACCTTTGTTTCGCCTCCATAGTTGTAGAAGTAGTCAAGAGAAATGAACCACTGCTTGGTAATGTCGTAACTGAGATGCGTTTCGATCCCGAGTACCGGGTCCTGGGATTTTTTTACCTGGGTCACGCCGTTAAAATAATCATTATTGTCGGTGTAGAATTCCCCGTTCACGATGAAATCCGCATAGAATCTTTCCCCGAAGCCCTTGACGATGCCGATTTCAGGCTTGAATGCCCAGCGGTTGCTGCCGAGATTGAAGGACCGATTCTTGTTGTAATGACCGATCGGCATGGTTATGTAAGGGGAAAAGCCGACCCATAATTTTTCCTTGGGCGCATTAACAAACCAGAATGTCGCCAACACCGTAGAGTCGGCAATACCTGAATCGGATAAGTCCGCGCCCCCCACGGCTGCCCCGTCAAGGTGTTGCTCGCCAAACAGAATGAGTGCCTGCGGGTCAACGGTCAGGCCGCCGTCACCATACAACGCATTGCCGATATTCACGTAGTAAACCGGCCTGAAAATACCGATATTGGCATTCAGGTTGAAATCATTGCTGACTTTTTTGCCGTTCGCGAACAGGGTATTGGCTGACATATGCTTGAAGTAGGTACAGAAAAGCATCGTTCCGTCCGGCAAGGGAATGTAGTCGCGAGCATTCGCCGCGAGTGAAATATCAGGCTTGGCAAAACACAGACCCAGCATTACAATGACTAAAATTTTTCTCATTTACGCTCCTCTCGCCATGCAACGTAACCGGCAACTGCATCCGGACGTCCACGATCAAAGAATTTGTGGGGGGCGGTTGCGCCCCCCTTCTTTACTTACATGGCTTTCTTGTAAAGTTCGATGATGTCTTCGACCTTGACTGATCTCGGGTTGAAGAGCGTGCAGACATCCTTCATCGCGTTTTCGGCAAGTAGCTGGATGTCGGATTCCTTCATGCCGAGCGCCGCGAAGCCTGAAGGGATGCCGATATCGGCGGACAGGGTCCTGATGGCCTCGACAGCTTTCATGGCCGCCGCTTTCGGCGAAAGACCGCTGATGTCTTCACCCATTGCCACGGCTATGTCGGCAAACTTTTCCAGGTTGGAAATCAGGTTGAATTCGCATACTACCGGCAGCGCGATTGCGTTGCAGACACCGTGCGGCAGGTTTAGTACGCTGCCCGGTTGATGCGCCATGGAGTGGACGATACCGAGACCGGCGTTGTTGAATGCCATGCCGGCCAGGTATTCGGCATAAGCCATGCCGTCACGCGCGGCCATGTCCTGACCGTTGGCAACAGCCTTGCGCAGCCACTTGGCGACAAGCTTGATGGCCTGCAGGGCGCATGCTTCGGTAATCGGGGTGCTGAGAGCCGTCAGGTATGCCTCCACGGCATGGGTCAGGGCATCCATGCCGGTTGCCGCGGTCAATCCGGGAGGCATGCCAGCATGCATGATTGGATCGTTAATGGCCACGTTGGGCATGATGCGGGCGTCACAGAAAACCATTTTTACCTTGATAT
>JAXGWF010000024.1:0-53576 GCA_040773465.1 Geobacteraceae bacterium
CGCATTAATTCCGAGGAGTTTTGGCTCCTGGCAAGGCGTGGCGACGCAGGCATAGCAGGGCTCTGTCGAGGAGACACAACGCAGCCAGGGGTCAAAAGAACCGGAAGTAAAAGGAATGAATTAACCGCACGGGACACTAGGCCGTTATCGTAAATCGCGCTTCTTTCCTCGGCAGGTTTTTTTAAGATAGTATGAAAACACCGGAAGTCTGAGGGCAGAAGCACTGACGGGAGAAATCGTTAGTTGCCAAAAGGTAAAAAAGGCGGGGAAGTCTGAAACGAACAAAAGCGAATGCCAAGTCAGGACCGCATTGGGTCAGACTTACGGGGTTGTCAGCTTGACAACGCCGATGGCATCCGCTTATGCACTGAGTTCTATGTGGAGAAACCCGCTCTCACACCATCTCGAAAATCGAGCCGGTGCAAAATCAGCCAATCAAGAAATTATGTCTCCTCGCTCGATTCGAAAGGATGGTCGGATCCAGCAGCTCGCCACACCCTGTACACTTCCATGCGTAAAACGATCGTACATAATCATAATACTTCTCAGAGTACATGAGACCTTTGCACTTAGGACATTGCATGGTGAACCCTCCTCGTAAAATATTGAAAGAATAGCGCAGGTATTAATTACATTTCATCATGCATGCCAATATTAATAAATCTCGACTCTTTTTCTGATCCGCTCTCCTCGGTCTCGTTATTATATTGCATTTTCAAGCTATTAGACATTACCTCAAAAAACATTCCAAGCGACTGACCTTCGCCTTACCGATACCGGAGACCCGCTCAAGGTCCGCCACCGACGAGAAATCGCCATTTTCTTGACGGTCTGCTAGTATCCTCCTTGCCAAGGCAGGGCCTATTCCAGGCAGTTTTTCCCACTGCGCAACACTCAAATCATTAGGATCAAGGAGAATCCCAAGGACCATTTTTTCTTCCATTGACATGTTACTCACTGTTATTTCTAGACTATTCCTCTTTTTCCGCCTAATCTCGACAACGCTTCCCGTATACACTCCCTCCTTATCCGAACCATTTTTCAGGGAAAAATCATACAAAAAAGGTACCGTCATATTTATGACGGTACCCATTTTAACAGGATGATTGAAGTGATAGACACCGGAGGTAACGCAGTCACCCATAAGGCGGATGGTTACCTTTCCATTTTCAGCACGTTTGCCAGGCAAAAAGTCAGCCGACTCCCCATCCGAAGCGATTGGGCGGCCATGCCGTATTAAAAGCATGGTAATGGTCAGCGCCATCACCCAAAGGACGAAACGTCTGGGTCGTTCGTTCATTTACGGACGATCTCCTCCTCCGTACACCTCTCGAGTTTATACTCGATGCTGTCAATCAAAGCCTGGTAGGAAGCTTCGATGATATTTTCGGAAACGCCGACCGTTCCCCAACGGTTCTCACGATCACCCGATTCGATCAACACCCTGATTGACGAAGCGGTTCCCTGCCCTGCCGGAAGCACACGAACTTTGTAATCGTGCAATTTAACTTCCTTGAGCTTGGGATAGAACTTCTCCAGCGCCTTTCGCAAGGCATTGTCCAAAGCGTTAACCGGCCCATGCCCCTCGGCCGCGGTATGCTCAATCTTGCCTCCAACCTTCACCATTATGGTAGCCTCGGAAATCGGCTGTTGATCCTCGTGGCGCTTTTCATCAATGACACGGAAACCGATAAGGGAAAAATATTTTCGATGGGTCCCCAAAGCCCGCTTCATGAGCAACTCGAAGGATGCTTCTGCCCCCTCGAACTGATATCCTCGGTTCTCGAGGTCCTTGATATTGTCAAGGATTTCCATGGTCACCGGATCCTTGCTGTCCAGGTTGATATTGAACTCCTCGGCTTTGGCAAGGATATTTGAACGGCCGGAAAGGTCCGAAACCAGGATCCGGGTCATATTGCCCACGAGTTCGGGCCTGATATGCTCGTATGTCTCGGGATGCCTTTGAATTGCACTGACGTGGACGCCGCCCTTGTGGGCGAACGCAGACTTGCCCACATAGGCTTGATGCTTGTTTGGCGGAATGTTCGAAAGTTCGTAGACAAAGCGGGAAAGCTCGGAAAGCTTCCGCAGCTGTTCATCGCTAATACACTTTTTCTTCATCTTCAGCATGAGTGCCGGAACGATGGAACAGAGATTGGCATTCCCGCATCGCTCGCCGAAACCGTTTATCGTGCCCTGCACATGGACTATGCCATGTTTCACGGCAACCAGGGAGTTGGCCACTGCACATTCCGAGTCATTATGGGTATGGATGCCAAGGGGCGTTTTAATACTCTTCCGCACCTTATCTATGATTTCACTGATCTCGTAAGGCATCGATCCGCCGTTGGTATCACAAAGGACGATGCAGTCGACCTTGGCTTCTTCAGCCGCTTTCAGGGTCTTGATCGCATATTCCGGGTTCGATTTGAAGCCATCGAAGAAATGCTCCGCGTCATAGAACACTTCCGGCACATACCCCTTCAGGTACTCCAACGAGTCGTAAATCAGCTCGAGATTTTCTTCCAGCGAAATCCGCAAAGCTTCATGAACCTGGAAATCCCACGTCTTGCCGAAAATAGTGACGGCATCTGTCTCAGCCTGGATCAGCGTCCGGATATTCTGGTCTTTGTCCGGTGTCGACTTCGCCCTGCGAGTGGAACCGAAAGCGGTAATTTTCGAATGGCCAAGCTTCTCCTTTTTAATCTCCTTGAAGAAGGTTACATCCTTGGGATTGCTTCCCGGCCAGCCACCCTCAATGTAGTGAATACCCATTTCATCGAGTTTGTGGGCTATCCTGATCTTGTCCTCAACGAGCAACGACACATCCTCGGACTGGGTACCGTCCCGAAGCGTTGTATCATAAAGCTTGATTTGACTCATATATCACCCTTTTCAAGCAATCGTGAAATATCATTTCTCGACCTTTACGTCTTTACCGGAAAGTTCGAAAGCATCATGGAGCACGCGTACGGCAAGCTCGGTATACTTTGCGTCAATGACCACTGAAACCTTTATTTCGGAGGTGGAAATCATCTGGATGTTGATCCCCTCCCTGGCAAGGGTCTGGAACATCTTCGTCGCAACCCCGGCATGACTGCGCATTCCCAGGCCGACAACGGATACTTTCGAGATATTTTCATCAGTGATAACGTCCCGGGCATGGATGTCCTTTGCCGCATCCCTGGTGATCTGAAGAGCTTTTTTGAAATCCGCTTTGGCCACGGTAAAGGTAAAATCAGTGAATCCTTCTTCACTCACGTTCTGAACGATCATGTCAACGCAAATATTCGCATCAGACAACGGTGAAAGAATCTTGGCGGCTATGCCAGGTTTGTCCGGTACCCGCATAACGGCAATTTTTGTTTCATCTTTCGCATAGGTGATTCCAGAGACGAGAATCGACTCCATTTCTTTATCCTCCTTGGTAACCAGGGTTCCCGGATTATCATTGAAACTTGAACGGACATGGACATCCACATTGAATTTCTTGGCAAACTGCACGGACCGGATCTGCAGGACTTTCGCTCCGAGGCTGGCGAGTTCGAGCATTTCGTCATATGAGATACGCTCGATTTTTCTCGCGTTGTCGCAGACATTCGGGTCGGTGGTATAGACGCCGTCCACATCGGTATAGATTTCACAAACATCGGCTTTCAGAGCGGCGGCGAGTGCAACCGCCGACGTATCGGAACCGCCGCGCCCCAGAGTCGTAATGTTTCCGTCACTGTCCACCCCCTGGAAGCCGGCGGCAACAATGATGTTCCGGTCCTTCAGGTCGTGTTTCAGCTTCTTGTCACTGATCTTTTCAATTCGGGCCTTGCTGAAGGCGCTGTCGGTAAGGATCGGAACCTGGTCGCCAAGGTAGGATTTCGCCTTGTACCCCATCGACTTCAGGCACATCGCCAGCAAGGCGACGGTAACCTGCTCGCCGGAAGAAACCAGCACATCGTACTCGCGACTGTCCGGGAATTCGCATAGTTCATTGGCAAGCGCAACCAACTTGTTGGTTTCGCCGGACATCGCGGAAACCACCACGACAAGGTCGTCGCCGGCATCGTAGACTTTCGCGATACGCCTTGCGACATTGCGGATTCGCTCGACACTTCCGACCGAAGTTCCACCATACTTCTGAACAACTAGTGCCATTTCCAGTCTCCCATCAAACGTAATAAAATTAACAGGTTCAACTTACAACGGTTCATCGTCAAGACTTCATAACAAGAAGCCCCGGCAAGGTCAAACACTTTTTTCCCATCGCGAAGCAAGCTCACGTACCAGGTCCTCGTAGCGGGTTCCCGTGCAGATGAACTCGATCTTCCGCGAGGTTTCATCAATATATGAAAAACATATTTTCAGGTTCTCACCGGGGAGTTCTTCGTCAAGCCGTTCCGCCCACTCAACCAGGCAAGCGCCGCACCCGTAAAAATACTCATCGAAACCGAGAGCGAATATATCGGCATCACCCCGAAGACGATACAGATCGAAATGGTAGAGCGGCACCCGGCCGGCATATTCGTTAAGGAGCGTGTATGAGGGGCTGGTCACGCAGACATCGGTCGCGACATCATCCCCTTCCGCGACTCCCCTGACGAAATAAGTCTTTCCGGAACCAAGGTCTCCTATCAAACCGATAAAATCACCGGGCAGGAGAAGCTTGCCGAGTTCCCGGCCAAGCGCAACGGTTTCCTGCTCACTGGTGCTCACGAGATAAAACATGGGATTATGCAACCATGCTTCGAATAAGGTCGATACGGGCTACGATGCCAACCAGATTATCTCCGTCGATAACCGGAAGCGAATGGATTTTCTTGTCGGACATGATATCCGCTATCTTGCTGACAGGTGTGTCCGGCGCCACGGTAAGAACTTCCCGAGTAAAAATATCGCCGACTGTCCTGGCCGTCATCCGCTTGAGTTCCTTTTCGAACTTCTTTTCGCTTTCGAGATAAATTACCCAATCAAACAGGGAAATCACCGTGGGAATATGAAAGCTCTTGTCCTGCTCGATGAGATCGGATTCCGTAACGATGCCGACAAGTTTCCCCTCGTCGTCGACAACCGGGACGCTGCCGATGCGGTGACGGGTCATGATCTCCGCCAACTCACGAATCGAAGTCCCACGGGTTACGGTCACAACATTCTTTGTCATGATATCGAAAGCGGTAAGCATTTTCTTCTCCTTACTGATGATCGAATTTCAGGATTTCCTGGCAGGAATAAGGAATGCGCTCCAGGAAAATCGGTTGCGGCGATTGCTATCTCGCCTTTGTCGGGGGTCACGAGATCAGCAGCATGGCCATGCAGGAAAATTCCCAGGCGAAAAGCTTCGGCCGGAGGATACCCCTGCACCAGAAGTGAAACGATAAGCCCGCCCAGGACATCGCCCATGCTGTCGGATGACATTCCCGGATTGCCGCTGCCGTTACGAGTTTTCAGCCTAGTGCTCCAGAACCACCATGGCTACGGCGTATGATCCGTCATGGGAAAGAGCGGTATGAATTCTTTTTAAGGCCAACTCGGAAAAAATCTCCGCCGCCCTGCCATGAAGTCGCAGATCAGGTTTTCCGAGATCATTATTGACTACTTCCACATCCCGCCAGGACATGCCGTCCCGCAAACCAAGCCCGCTTGCCTTGAAAAAGGCCTCTTTAGCGGCGAATCGCAAGGCGAAATGTTGGGCGCACTTGGTCTTTGACGAGCAGTACCGCAGTTCTCCCGCTGTAAACAATCGCTGGAAAAGCGCTTCGTTTCCTTCCTGAAGAAATCGCTCGAAACGAGAGATATCCACAATGTCGATTCCGGTTCCGTAAATCATTTTTTCAGCTCGGATATCCCCCCGCAAAACATTAAGGTATCAAATCTTTTTACCGGGAATCCAATCCACTGTCAATTCCCTTATTTAGAAGGATTCTTCGGCAATGGCATTACCCCTGAGTCCGGGAAGCGCATCACGTGCCGTAAAGTCCGAAATGCGTACATTGTAAAAAATAGCGCCAATTAGCGCAAGCCACCTGCTTCTGACTGATTCTCACTATTTACCGGCGACGTATTTATGGTAGACTAATCAAAACACGTTAAAATCAGGAGGTGCATATGTCCGACAGAAACACCACAATAAAGGTCGGAGGAATGATGTTGATTGCCGGAGGTATAATCGGAGCCGGGCTTGCGCTGCTTTACGCCCCCCAATCGGGGAGAGCGACGAGAAAGGACATCACCCGATATGCTCGCAAGGCACGGAGAAAAACGGAAGATCTCGTAGATGATTTTACCCACAGCGTTTCAAGAATGGTTGATTCGGTAGGAGATAAGGCGGCGGATCTTCTCGAAAGAGGGGCCGACCTCGCCAACGAAACCAAGAAAGATATTCTGAAGGCTATTGAAGACGGCCAGGAAAAACTTGAAAAACAGCGGTCACGCCTGGCTCGGCTGCTGGGGTGACTTTCCGAAATGCAGGCCAGGGCAAGGAAGCCGCATGGCCTCCTTGCCCTCTTATGCCGCCACAAAAACGGTATGAAGACATCACCGGCAATCGACAGACGGTTTCACTTGGCCAAATAGATGTCGCCCGAATAAAGTCACAATATCGTTACCGACGGGTTTCCTCCCTTAATTCTTCCAGGATCGCCTTAACCTCGCAAAGCGTCTCCTCTGCACGGGGAGATTTTTCCTTTTTCCGATAAAGTTCAAAGTAGCGAATGGCATCCGCTATCCGCTCCCGGTCTAGGCAGATACTTCCCATGGTAAGATACGGTAGCGCAAACGACGGATCAAGTCGAATGGCTTCAAGACACAGCCGTTCCGCATCGTCCAGTTCTTCCATGTCATATAACAGTTCCGCGAGATTGAAGCGGGCCGCGGCGTCTTCCGGATCAATGGAAATACCTTTCTTATACGCCTCTATGGCTTGCTTTCGCTCGCCAAGTGTGTAGTAGGCATCACCGAGAGCATTAAGCGCAAAAACATTACCGGGATCCATTTCGAGAGCGGTAGTATAGAATTTGATGGCTTCCCGCGGCTGATCCATGCAGTTATAAACTAATCCTATACTGACGTAACCATCGGGATCGTCTGGAGAAAAATCAACGATACGCCGGTATGTCTTCAAGGCATCATCATACCTTCCCGCTTCGAAATGGATATCCCCGACAGCGGTCAGCGCATCGACATTCGCGGGATCAAAACCAAGTCCGACAGTATAGGAAGCAAGAGCATCCTCCAACTTCCCCATTTCGGCCAGAACGTAGCCAAGCCTGAAATAGACCTCCGGCTCTTCAGGAAAGTATTCGGCACAGCGGTTGAAACACGTCAAGGCTTCTTCGAACTCACCGCCTTCCAAAAATGCATCACCTTTTTGCATCTCTTCTTCATATACAACCGCCATCACCACCCCCCCTTTGACGTTTTCAGTTTTGGCTGCAACTATACCAGAAAGGGACTGTCTTTGCCAGATTTCACTAAACGTCAAACCGTCACGTCACGGAAAAAACTTTTCATTGTCTGATATAATCCGTATAATATTAACATTTTATTGTATGGATAAGAGCCCATGAACAATAACAACTCGGATTTCCTCGACCTGAGAACACTGGAAGACATAAGTGAATTGATCCTCCATTCTCACGATCTCCGCGAGACCTTGCAGAATATTGTCAATCTCGTTGCAAAACGAATGGGCTCCGATGTTTGTTCCCTGTATCTTCTTGAGAAAGATGGCGAAACCTTGACGCTCTATGCCACCAAGGGGCTGTCGAAGACATCGGTGGGCAAGGTCAGCATGAACACTTCCGAAGGGCTGACCGGCCTTGTCGTCGAACAACGGATCGTGGTCGCAACCGGGAATGCTCCCGCACACCCTCGCTACAAGTATTTCCGTGAAACAAAGGAAGAGCGGTTCCTTTCCTTTCTCGGCATTCCGCTCTTCGAACACAAGAGTCCCACCGGGGTCATTGTCGTCCAAACCAGGGAAGCGCGCTCGTTCTCTTCAAAAGAAATCAGCGCCCTCACGACCATTGCCAACCAGATAAGCAGTATCATTATCAACGCACGGCTTCTCGATTCAATCAGGAAAAAAGAAGAAGAACGGGCTTTTTTCGAACGGGAACTGAACAAGATCAAGGCTGGTTCGCAACAGGTTTCCCCGGGTACGCCACGAAACAAAAAATCCGGAAAACGTCATCTCATGGTTCGGGGCATCGCCGTTTCCCCCGGTTTTTCCTGGGGAAAAGCTTCCATCATCAATCATTCGACAGCCGGCAACCAGCTGTCCCTGGAACAGGCAGGCTCCTGCCAGGAAGAGAAAAAACGCTTCCTCCTTGCGGTAGAGAAAGCCAAGATTCAGACGCTCTACCTGGAAAAAAGGGTCGCCCAGACGCTCTCCAAAGAAGACGCCGCCATTTTTCACACCCACCTGATGATCCTCGAGGATCGGGGTTTCATATCCAAGGTACTTGACCACATCGAACATGATCAGGGTGCGGTTCGTGCCGTCGATAATGTTGTCGAATCCTATGTGGAAGCATTCTCCCGCATGGAGGACCCCTATCTTCGTGAACGCTCGGCGGACATGAAGGACATAGGTCGCAGAATAAGGGACTGTTTAACCGGGAGCAGCCGTTCTCCAGCCAGGTTCCGCGACAAGAGGATACTGGTGGCTCGCGAACTGCTGCCCTCTGACCTCGCCCTGCTGGATAACGAAAGGATTCTCGGAATTGTTTCCGGGAGCGGCGATAGCAACTCTCATGCTTCGATCATGGCTAAATCCCTCGGTATCCCCGCGGTCATCGCCCCATGGGATGATATCAGAAACATTACCCATCGTGACGAAGTGATCGTCGACGGCTCGACCGGTTGCATCTACATCAATCCCGATCATAAGATTAAAAATGAGTACGAACGGCTCAATCTCGATTTCAACCTGAAAAGACGGGAGTTGGACGAACTGCGAAACGAGCCGGCCGTTACGCGGGATGGAGTCCGTGTTCGACTGCAGGCCAATATCGCGCTGTTCAACGACGTAAAGGTGGCTTTAGCCAACGGTGCCGAAGGTGTCGGCCTCTACCGGACCGAGTTCCCCTACATGGCACGCAACAAATTCCCCAACAGAAACGAACTGGAGCGCCTCTACCGGAAAATCCTGGCGGAATTCTCGCCGCTTCCCGTAACGATCCGGACCCTGGATATCGGCGGCGACAAGAAGCTCCCCTATTTCCCTCATCCCGCCGAGGAGAACCCTTTCATGGGCTGGCGATCCATCAGGATCGCCCTCGAACAGACGGATATCCTCCGCGAGCAACTGGCCGGCATTCTCATGGCCTCTCCCGCCGGCACCCCTCGTATCATGTTCCCCTTGATCTCGGGAATCGATGAAATCAGAATGGTCAAGGATATTCTTGCCGACGTAAGAAATGAGCTGGTGGAAGCCGATATTCACGTTGCCGAAAAAATCGAACTCGGCATCATGGTCGAAGTACCGGCGGCAGTCCAAATGGCCGAATTCCTGATTCGCGAAGTGGATTTCTTCAGCATCGGCACCAACGACCTGATCCAGTACACCCTGGCAGCCGATCGGAACAACCTGAAAGTCCAGCAGTACTATGACCCCTACCATCCGGCTGTGCTGCATTCCCTGCACCATGTAGCGAGCGTTGGAAAAGCAGCGGGGAAAAGCGTATCCCTGTGCGGCGAAATGGCAAGCGATCCCATGTGCGCGATGATACTGCTGGGACTTGGAATTACCGACTTCAGTCTTTCGGCGCCATCAATTCCGCTGATAAAAAAGTTGCTCCGCTCCATCGCTCTCCGTGACGCGGAAGAACTTGCCGCGGCCATACTCACGATGGAAAGCGCCCGGGAAATCCGAAAACGGATACAATCCCTCAAAAAAGAGCTCAATCTTCAACAACCCGAGACTCACGTGGCATAAAAAAGGAGAAGAGAACGGCATGAGAACTACCAACAAGAAAATGGGGCTGGCCGGCACGATATCGCTCTGCAAATCGGACCAGGAATTTCTCGGAGAAGACAGAATCAGGCTCCTTGAAATGATCGAAGAGTACGGCTCTATCACGAAAGCGGCCAAGGCGGTCGGTATCAGCTACAAAACCGCGTGGGATACGATGGACGCAATCAACAACCTTTCAGATAAACCACTTTTCGTTCGCATGGCGGGAGGCAAATCGGGCGGCGGCACCCATCTGACCGATGAAGGACGGGAAGTGATTCGTAAATATCGGGTTATTCAGGAGGAACACGACAAGTTCCTGGCGAATATCACTAAACGGGTCGGTTCAGCCGCCGAACTGTATAAATTCATCAAGAGGATATCCATGAAAGTCAGTGCACGCAACATTTTTGCAGGAACCATCAGCGGTTTGACCAAGGGCGCGGTCAACGCCGAAGTGATCATTTCCCTGAAGGGAGGGGATAACCTCGTTTCGATCATAACCAACGAGAGTGTGGAAAACCTGGGCCTGGCGGTCGGAACGGAAGCCTATGCCATAATCAAGGCGAGCTCGGTGCTGATCGGCAAGGACTTGGAAGAAACCAGGTTGAGCACCCGTAACATTCTTGACGGAAAAGTGTTGAAACTCATCGAGGGGGCGGTCAACACCGAAGTAATTCTCGAACTTTCCGGTGGGAACACCATCAGTGCGATAATTACAAATGCCAGTGCTGAAAGCCTGTCCCTGCGGGAGAATGATCCTGTCTGCGCCATCTGCAAATCATCGGATATTATTCTTGGAGTAACCTGATTTCCGGATTGATACAGCCCGGCGGAGTTTGCATGCAGGAATCGGGTACCTGCCGGCGGCACTGGTGGTTTTCACGCTACCCCCTGCCGTCGTTTCCTTTTTTTACCGTCGCGGCTTCCCTGCCGAGTTTTTTCAAAACAGTCTTCATGTCATCCCAGACCTCGCGCTTCATGGCGGGATTCCTGAGCAGATATGCCGGATGAAAGGTGGGCATGAGCGGTATACCGTGATAATCATGGAAACGTCCGCGGAGTTGTGATATTGGCGCCCTGGTCTGCAGCAGCGTCTGGGCAGCGAACGTTCCCATGGCAACAATAACCTTCGGCGAAATGGCGCGCAACTGGCGAAGCAGGAACGGATGACATGCCTCGATCTCCACGGGTTGAGGATTGCGGTTGTTCGGCGGACGGCATTTCAGAACATTGCAGATATAGACATCATTCCTTGAAAATCCCATGGCCTGGATAATTTTGGTCAGCAACTGACCGGCATCACCGACGAACGGCACGCCCTTTAAATCCTCGTCCCGACCGGGCGCCTCTCCGACAAAGACCAGTTCCGCGCTCTCGTTTCCGGCACCGAAAACCAGGTTGGTTCGTGTTTCACCAAGAGCGCAACGGTGACAATCCCCCAGTTCACGGCGAATATCTTCAACGGTTTCAATCCCGGAGCTTTCGGTGTTCTGACTTTCCGAACTCGACTGGCCATACTCTTCGAAATCGCAGACAAGGCTTTCCGTTGCCACCGGTCCGGAGTCGAACGGCAACCCGTCGACCCCGGTTTCCTTCAGCTCGTCAAGATAACCCCGTAAAGCGGAGACAAGGAAGTGAAGCTCGGCATCCGACATAGTTTATCCCTTTACTTTATTGTTCCCAGACACTATTCTTAAAAAAACGGTTTGGTCACCCTTTGGCCAGGATATTTCCGACACCACGGAGCCTCCGTGCTCCGGGCCATGAGTCCCACACGTATTCCTCCGGAATAACTCATGCAGTGCCGAACATACCGGACATCTTCGGGGATATTCGGGCCAGACTCACGGCAACCTGAAATAACTGCAAACGAAACGATTCGAAAAACACGAGATTTTACCTGATTCCGTGACGTCTTGCGTTCAGACGTCACGGAATCAGGTTTTTCTTAACCCGGATAAAATGCACCTACCAGCATTGATGGCGGCGCTGCTGCTGATACTAATACTTCCAGATCATGCCTTTGCATGGGGAGCGGGTTTTCATCTGCAACTCGGTTCCACCGTGCTGAATAATCTTCACGCACTGAAACCCGCCCTGGCGGCGCTTCTTGGCGAATATCCCCATGATTTCCTGTACGGCTGCATTGCCGCGGACATTACCATCGGCAAGAAGTTGACCCACTATCTCCACCACTGCCATCGATGGCCCGTCGGCCTCAAAATTCTTCGTTCGTCACGGAGCAGACATCAGGAAGCATGCGCCATCGGCTATCTCTCCCACTTGGCGGCCGATACGATTGCTCATAATTTCTATGTACCCTACAAAATCATGCGAAGTTTTTCAACACTCACCATGAAGCACACATATTGGGAAATGCGTTTTGAAAGCTTCATCGACAAGGATATCTGGGAAATGGGGAAACAGGTTTCCCTGGAGCACTATAAAACAAACGACGAACTTCTCAGGAGAGTGCTTTCGGATACGATATTCTCGTTCACCACGAACAAGCGGATATTCAACTCGATACTGCTCCTCAGCCGCTTGGAAAAATGGCAGGCTATGCTCAGAACCGTTTCAACATCCTCCAGCTATACGTTGGAGGACACCGACCGCCAGGAATATATTTCCCTCTCGGAGGAGGCCGTTTTCGACTTTCTCAACAATCTGGAAAAATCACGCTTTTTCTATGCCGATCCAACCGGTGAGCGGGCATTGGCTACCGCGGAAACTGTCCGGAAAAACCTCAGGATTCTTTACAAGAGCGGCAAGATCACCAAGCACCAGGCGATAACCCAACTCGACGAAATCAAGCCGAAACTGCGCCAGTCCATCTGCGCACCGGCCCTGCTTCAGCAGATTCATCCCACCGACCACGAGCGGAAGCCTTATAGTTTCATAACGAGCCGCCGCTGATCTCGTTCCTTCACGACCCTGTCAAGTATCAGGTCCGCCAGCACCTCCTTGTCCATTAGAGGGCAATCCTCGATGCCGCCGTCGCGGGACAGTATCTTGACAATATTCGTATCAACGGAAAAACCTGCTCCTTCCCGAGTAACGTCATTGGCCACGATCAGGTCCAGGTTTTTCTCCCGCAGTTTCTGGGCGGCGTTTTTCTGCAGTTCCGCCGTTTCAGCGGCAAAGCCGACGATAATCCGATCGCCCTTGCTTTTTCCCATTTCCGCGAGAATATCGGGATTCCGCACCAGCGACAGCTGGAGAGAATCCTTCCCCTTTTTCATCTTTGATTGGGCCTTCATTTCCGGTCGATAGTCCGCAACCGCGGCAGCCTTTATGACAATGGTACAGTCGGCGAACTCCTGGAGAGCCGCATCCCGCATCTGCTGCGCCGTCACGACCTTGACCGTTCGGACTGCATGAGGCGGTTCCAGGGATACCGGCCCCGTTACCAGCACGACCTCGGCTCCCCGCCGACGGGCAGCCCGGGCAATCGCATATCCCATCTTGCCGGACGAATAATTGCTTACGTAACGGACGGGATCCAATTCCTCCCGGGTCGGACCCGCGGTTACCAGGATTCGCTCGCCCTGCAGATCCTTTGGCGCAAGCGCGGCGAGTGCCTCCTCGAAAATGATCGAGGGATCCTGGAGTTTTCCTTCGCCCTCCCAGCCGCATGCGAGCATACCGACAACAGGGTCGACGAAGAGATACCCATGACTGCGCAACCGTTCTTCGTTCATTCGATAGAGAGGATTACGGTACATGTTGGCATTCATGGCCGGTGCGATCAGAACCGGCGCCCTGGTGGCCATAACGGTAGTGGTGAGGATATCGTCGGCAATACCGTTTGCGATCTTACCGATGATGTTTGCGGTCGCTGGGGCAATGACGACAAGGTCAGCCCGATCCGCCAGTGAAATATGCCCGATCTCCTGTTCTTCGATGAGGTTGAAAAGACCGGTATGTACCGGGTTTCGGGAAAGAGTCTGGAACGTCAACGGGGTGACGAACTGACAGGCGGATTCCGTCATGATCACGTGCACATCAGCTCCTGCCTTGAAGAACAGGCGAACGAGTTCCGCAGCCTTGTAAGCGGCGATTCCGCCGGTAACGCCGAGAATTATAACCTTTCCTGTCATATACCTTCACCTGTAGATACCCTACCTAGTGAGATAGGGGTTGTGGAGCTTCTCATGTCCTATGGTAGTCGAGGGCCCATGACCGGGATAGACGACCGTCTCGTCTGGCAGGATCAGTAGTTTTTCACGGATGCTTTTACCCAAAGCCGAAGAAGATCCCCCGGGAAAATCGGTCCTGCCGACAGATTCGGCAAACAGAGTGTCGCCAGTGAAGACCACCCCTTCGCCAAACAGGGAGCAACTGCCGGGAGAATGACCGGGAGTGTGAAGAACGGATAACTTATAGTTTCCAAAAGAAACGGTATCACCTTCATGAAGAAAGCCCGTTGGAGGAGAAGAAGCTTCTACGGTCAAACCGAATTTTTGAGCCGTAAGGTCTGCTCTTGCCAGCATGGGCGCATCCAGTTCATGAATAAGGAGTCCGCTGCCGCACATTGAAACAACCGCGTTATTTCCCCCCATGTGATCGAAATGTCCATGGGTATTGATCACGGTAAGGATTTTAAGTTGATGATGTGAAATAACTGAAAAAATGTCTTCAACGTCTCCGCCTGGGTCAATTACAAGCCCTTCTCTTGTCTGCTCGCAGCCCAACACATAACAATTGACCATCAAGGGTCCGACAACAACAGTTTCCACTATCATATTTTTACCTTTCCAGCGCAGAGGCTTTTTTGAAACAGGGCATCCCCGCACCATAGCGATTAGCGCTTGTCATCAAATTTATTATCTCGCAAAGCCTCAAAAGGACTGTTCCGAAATTCATTCTTTTTCCCGGAAACTCGTTCCGAAGGGACCATTTCCCTGACCTTCTCAACGCTGCAAACATCCTCTGAAGAGGCATCGGTGTCATCGTTTCCACGGCAGTTCTTGTAAAAATAGCGGTCGTACAACCGGTGGTAGCCCGTCCATCGTGCGCGGTTTGCCTGCTCCTTGCGCATATGGGTTTTGATGCCGTTGATCTTGGAATCAAGGTCATCCAGATAATTGAGAACGGTTGCCTCGATTGTTTTCGGTCTTTTCGGCGAACCGAACTCATAGTGACCATGGTGGGCAAGGACCATGTGTTTCAGCAGCATGGCCAATTCTGACGGAAAATTTTCAAGGCGGGCTATTTTTTCCTGGATCATCTCCACGCCTATGGTTATATGTCCCAGAAGTTTCCCTTCATCAGTATAATCAAAGGATCGAAAATAGGTCATCTCCCGCACCTTCCCCACGTCGTGGAGAAGCGCGCCCGCAACGAGCAGGTCGCGATTGAGTTCGGGATAGAGCGGCATGATCCGATCAACCAGAGCGGCAACGGACAAAGAATGTTCGAGTAATCCGCCCAGGTAGACATGGTGCATGCCTTTTGCGGCGGGGGCCGTCCGGTAGAGCTCCAGGAATGCCGGATCATCAAAGAATGCTTCCATCAGGCGGCGCAGATCTTCATCGGCGCAGGATTCTACCAGTGAAGCCAGCTCGTCCAGCATATCGGCAACGTTACGGTCGCCTTCGGGCAGGAAGTCGGCAAGATTGATTTCACGTTCCGCGACAGGGGTCAACTCTGAAACGATCAGCTGCATCTTGGAGAGATAGATTGTCGCCTTCCCTTTCACGCGAATGAAATCGTCCTTTTCAAACAAGGCGCCGAGGGCTTCGACGTTTTCCCATACCCGCGCCTCGATTTCACCCGACTTATCCATGAGCTGAAGCGCCAGGTAGGGTTTTCCGTTCCTCGCCAGTGAGGTATTTTTTTCCTTTACCAGAAAAACGGCATCAACCTGGCTTCGATCACGTATCTCGCTGACATAAATCTTGGTCACTCGATTCTCCTTGGTTCATTTGCAGCTCCCGGGCGATCTGGTCGGCCACGCGGATTCCATCTACGGCAGCGCTCATGATACCGCCCGCGTAACCGGCGCCCTCTCCTGCCGGAAAAAGTCCGGGCAGGCTGACCGACTGGAAATCGTCACCCCGAACGATTCGAACCGGTGATGAGGTACGGGTCTCCACGCCGATCAGCGATGCCTCTTCCGTGAGGAATCCCTTCATTTTCCGGTCGAATGCCGTCACTCCCGCTTTCAGTGCGCAAGCAATCTCCCGGGGCAGGATCTCGGCAAGGTCGACCGGGACAATGCCGGGACGGTAACTGGAGCGCACGGGACGAAAACCTTTGCCTGCGGCAAAGTCCAGGATATTCTGGGCCGGAGCAAAGTATGACTTATTCCCTGCGACAAAAGCTTTCTGCTCAAGAGTTCTCTGAAATTCCATTCCGGCCAGGGAGTGGGAGCCTGAAAAATCCCGCTCCCCCACCGATACCACCAGCGCACTGTTGGCAAAGGGCAGGCTTCGTCGGTAAGAACTCATGCCGTTGGTAACGACCCCCCCCTCTTCGGACGAAGCCGCCATAACCACGCCGCCCGGACACATGCAGAAGGAATAAACGGGACGATCCGTTTCCTTGTCATGGAAGGTCAGGGCATAGTCGGCCGGTGGGAGTCCCGATCCGGACCGACGACCGTATTGTATCCGGTCTATCAGTTCCTGGGGATGCTCGACCCGCACACCGACGGCAAAAGGTTTCCGTTCCAGCCTGACCGAATGCCGGAGCAGCATTTCATAGGTATCGCGAGCACTGTGACCGGTTGCGAGCACAAGGTATTCACAGGCCAACTCTTCAATTCCGTTCAGGACAATACCAGCCAGTTTTCCCCTGCGAGAGACAATATCGCTCAGCTTTCCCGAGAAACGAATATCAAACCCCCGCTTCAGGAGCTCCTGACGAATGCCCGCGACAATCGTGCGCAGCTTGTCGGTTCCGATATGGGGTTTTGCCATGTGGAGTATTTCGCGCGGGGCGCCGAATCTGACAAGTTGTTCGAGAATATAGCCGAGGTTTTCGTCACGGATCCGGGTAGTCAGCTTGCCATCGGAAAACGTGCCGGCCCCCCCTTCGCCGAACTGCACATTGCTTTCCGGATCGAGCCGGCCGTTATCCCAAAAAACCTGCACATCCCGGACACGCTCCTCGACGGGACGGCCACGTTCCAGCACCACGGCCCGAAGGCCGTATTCCGCCAAACGAAGGGACGCAAAAAGACCCGACGGCCCCATTCCGGCGACAATGATTTTCGCATTAGTGGCAAGCCGGGGAAAATTCTTCGGTTTTTTACACGAAACATGCGTTACATCGCGGTCAGCACGGAATCGTTCAATGCAAGCGCCCTCGTCCTTGACGCATATCTCGACGGTATAGACATACCTGATGGCGTTCTTTTTCCGCGCATCAAGCCCCTTGCGAACGATCTTCCACGATATGATCTCATCGCGCGGGAGGGCGATCCTTTTGATCAGGTAATCGAGAATGGACGCTTCGCCGACCCGGAAGTCAACGGCAAGATTGCGAACAATGAATGGCACGGGACACCTTTAATCGGTTACTGTTGATATTGTCTACGGTCCAGAAGCTGCTCGACAATTATCACGATGTCCAGCGGGTTGGTCGATTTGGGTATATGCACCCGCGCGCCCATCTCCGGCGTTTCATGCTCGTGGGGCGCCCCTTTAAACATGGAGGTCAACAGGATGAGAATGGGTTGCGAATCTCCTGCCAGACGGGCAATCTCCAGGCATGTGCTGACCCCGCCCATCTTCGGCATGACAAGGTCGGCAATCACTACGTCCGGCGAATGGTCAAGAAAAGCTTTTATTCCTTCAATCCCGTTTTCAGCGGTCACAATGGCAAAGCTGTTGTCCCGGAAAACATCGGAAAGAACTTTCCGGAACAATGCATCATCATCGATAATAAGGATTTTGGCTCGTGGGGATTGCATCGAAACCTCTGGAAAGGCTTTGAAATGGCGCAATACTACACCAACATGAGCGAAAAGGGAAGGACAAACCCCTAACAAACCTGATCCGACAGGGGAATAGAAATGAAAAACGTCGTTCCCTTGTCCGCCACGCTCTGGACCTCGATTTTTCCGTTGTATGTACGGATTATTCTGAGAACCACGGAAAGGCCTAGACCGGTTCCGGTATTTTTCGTCGTATAAAACGGGTCGAAAATCCTTTGCAGGTCTTCCTGGGGAATACCCCTGCCGGTGTCGCCCACCTGGATTCGTATCGCGTCCTCGTCCTGATCGAGAACAATCGATAATATCCCCCCCTTTGTCATCTCCTCGACTGCATTTGCAAAGAGGTTAGAAAATATCTGTTCTATCTCCGCGACATCCGCAAGAATCGGTGGCGGCGTTGCACGGTAGTCACGCTGAACCTTGATGCCTTGCATCTTTATGCGGGATTGAAACAGCTCAAGCAAGGTATCGATCACCTCGGAAATCGACACCTGCTGCAGATGGTACTGCGGTCTTTTCACGGCATCCATCAACTTTCTGAGAATACCATCAATCCTGCGCACCTCCATCTCTATCTTTTCCAGGAATTCAATACCTTCCGGATCGTCAAGCCCTTGTCGCAAAAGCTGCGCATACAGCCCTATAGAGTTGAGCGGGTTCCTGATTTCATGGGCCATACCCGCGGAAATATAGCCGATAGTCGACATTTTTTCGGTCTGGACAATTTCCGCCTGGACTTTCTGCAGCTCCAGGGTTTTTTCCTGGACACGGTTTTCCAGTGTCCTGTTCCACGATTCTATTTCCAGCAGGAGGCGGTCACGCTCCAGGGTCAACTCCCGGTTCCGAATCTCCATCTCGCGTACTTTCAGGACCTTCTCTACCCGTTCTACCAGATCCTGGTTGAGAAACGGTTTGAGCACATAATCGGAGGCCCCGGCCTTCATGAGCCTAACGGCTATCTCCTCGCTCCCCCTTCCCGTCAGAATGATCACGTAGGTATCGGGAAAATGACGTTTGATCTCGGTAAGAACGTAGAAACCATCCTTGTCGGGCATGAAATAATCGAGGAGAACGACCTCCGGCTGTTCCCTTGTCACCAGTTCGAAGGCTTCCGCTGCGTTCGAAGCGGTTAGAACACCAAACCCCCGGTTGCGGAAAACCTGTGCGGCAAGGTCAAGGTTCACCTTTTCGTCATCGACGATGAGAAGAGTCGCATCCCTTGAAACGACCTTTTCCATGATTTCCCCTTTCCTGACTGCTTCACGTGCCATAGTTCCCCCGCATCTCCCCTTTCCAGACAGAAATAAAAAAGGCAGCATGGCTGCCTTTTCGAACGTATCGTTGTATCACCGCTGTCATTCCTCGGTCACCGGTGGTCTGATAGTCATAACGGGACAACGGGATCTCCGCACGACCCGTTCCGCGGTGCTGCCGAACAAAAGATGGTCGAGACCGGCCCTTCCATGGGTGCCGAGTACGACAAGGGATGCCTCTGCATCATCAGCTTTCTTGAGAATTTCTTCATAGGGAATACCGGAAACAATGACCGTTTCGGAACCTGCCAGGTCAACCATTCTTCCCGCACAGAATTTTTTCATCATCTTCTCGGCAGCCTCTTCAATCTCCTTTTCCAGTGAATCGAACGAAATGTGGGGAACGTAAAAGCCACGAAGGTCAACCGGCTCATTGATCACATGCATAACGATGAGTTTGCTGCCAAACTTTTTCGCCAACGTATATGCATAGTCGAAAGCGTATTCGGAAACCTCGGAAAAATCTGTTGCGAAAAGAATTGTCGACAAGTCTTTCATGATAATCCATCCTCCTGATTCAGGTCCCATCAGAATCCAGTATTTTTTTCATGATGACTTTCAGCTCATCAATCTGTACAGGCTTATTGATATATTCGAATGCCCCGAGGTTCATGGCCTCGAGATAAGAATCCACGCCACCGTATGCTGTTATCATTATGACATTGCTTTTGGGAAAATTCTTATTGAGTTCTTTAAGAAAGGAGATACCGTCCATCCTCGGCATTTTGATGTCCGTAACAATCAGGTTGACCGGTTGGCGGCGAAGATAACACAACGCCTCGTAGCCATTCGAAACTCCATCCACGAGAAAACCTTCTCGCGCAAGAAGCTTGGTAAGAGCCAACCTCGTGTTATCTTCGTCTTCAACGACGAGGATTCTTTTTGCGGTCGCCGAACTGGCGGTATCTATTTTTTTCGCCTTCATTTGGGTAGAAGTCTACCATGGGAAGGTCTTCTGTCAAGCATACGGAAAAATCAGGGGTCAGTTTTTTCTCCATCATACTCGGCACTTAAGACAATGCGTGATGGCGTGCCTTTCTCGCCGAATGGCTTCAGCAGTCTACCGTTCAGTTCAGCCTCGACACCGCCGGAATTTCCCAGTTCCAGGACAAAAACCTTCTCCGCCTTCCATTCAATGAGGTCACCGGCTTTCAAATCATAATGTTGGTAGATGGCATCATCAATGGTAAGGTCTAAAGAACCGTCTTCGAGTGCTTTTATCCTGAGGATGACCCCGTTAACCGCCGCCGGAGATTTTTCGGCAGATGTTTCAGTGGACTCCTTGGGAATTCGCGCAGAGTTCCCCGGCATTCTTTCACTACTGAGAGGGAGTTGGACCAACGGCAGGTGCGCCGCTTTTTCAGCAACAGGCAAATGTTGCGGATCAACCTGGGTCGAATCAAAATCCGACTTCATCCTGCCACCACGAAAAATAATTGCCAGTACAAGTATCAGCCCGATGGCGGCAAAAGCGGAAAACCACTGTTTCGGAGATCCGCCTTTTTTCATTTCGGTTCGGCCCTTGGCGGGAACGGAACCGACATCCTCCGGCGTCTCCCCGGTTACCCTGTCTTGAAAACGTGCAAGCAGTTCCTCTGGAGGCACGCATAGAAAACCGGCGTAGGACCGCAAGAACCCCTTGGCATAGGTTTCACTTGGCAGCTTTTCAAAAGCCTCTTCTTCAAGGGCGATCAAATACCCCTTTGCTATACGGGTTACCCGGGCAGCCTCTTCGAGACTTATCCCCTGCTTCTCGCGGGCCTCTTTCAGTGTCATTCCGATTGAAAAATCCTGCTCTTGAGCAACAGTATCCGTCATGGCTTATCACCTGAGCATCTGGAGATGTTCCTTTGACAACTGGCCAAGTTCGCTATCCGGTGTGATACGGATGATCTCGTGGAATTCCTTTTTTGCGGCGTCGAAATCCTTTATTTTCAAATATGCCAGGGCCAGATAGAAATGGGCCTTGTCGAAATTTCGACTCAGCTCGATTGACTTTCTAAACTCGTCGATAGCCAGAAGGGTCTTATCGTCGGCAAAGTAAATTCTTCCCAAATTCATCCGTGCAACCGGGCTTCTCGGATTCCGGGCAATAACAGGCCGCAACAGGGACAAAGCGGTTTTGTTGTCCCCCTTGCCGAAATACGCCAAGGCAAGATTCATGGCGGCGGTATCGTGATTCTGGTAGAACAGGTCGTTGTATACCAGTGTCAACTGTGTGATGGCACTGTCCCAACGTTGCATTTCCATGTATGTTGCACCCAGGTTGTTCCGCGCCTCGGAATAATCGGGACGTAGTTCGATAGCCCGCAAGTATTTGGATTCGGCAAGATCAAATCTTTTTTTAAAGAAATAGACCTGGCCGAGATAGTTCTGGAGAACCGGATCATCGGGAGTGATTTTTTCGGCCTCGGTCAGATCGATAAGCGCCCGGGTATAATTCCCTTCGGCAAGATATGAAAGACCCATCTGATAGTGATAAGATGCCTTTTTCCTCGATGCTTCCATTGCCTCGCAACCGGAAGAAAGAGCAACGGTTAAGAGCAGCGCGATTACGAAAAGATTTTTCATGGTAGTCTCCTCCCCGAGCACCTCTATTGAACCCGCAACATGCCGTTTTCTGGAAAATTCACGCTTTTTCCGGAAGATCTTCGAAATGGGTCATTGCCTTGAAGCTGCGATACCGCTCCTCGATTTCACGATACGAAAGGTTCCGCAGGCGATCGAGGCTGAATTGCTCGACATTGAACGACGCCATGACACTCCCGAAGACGATGGCCTGGCGGATGCCGGCCTCGCTGACATTGCCCGTATTCGCCAGGTAGCCCATGAAGCCGCCCGCGAAGGTATCCCCTGCCCCAGTTGGATCGAACACCTCTTCGAGGGGATACGCCGGCGCCGAGAAAACCGTCGAATCGGTGAACATCAGGACCCCGTATTCGCCCCGCTTTACGATCAGTGTTTTAACACCGAGAGAAAGGATTTTCCTGGCGGACTTCACGAGATTGGGCTCCTGGGAAAGCTGGCGCGCTTCCGCGTCATTGATTATGAGGATATCAACCTTCCCGATCACCTTTTTCAGCGCCTCCGGCTTGGAGGATATCCAGTAGTTCATGGTATCGCTGGCGATAATCCGGGGATTCTTTACTTGGGACAGGACATCGGTTTGCAGTTCGGGATCGATGTTGGCAAGAAAAAGATATTCCGCATCGGCATACTCAAAAGGAATCGTCGGCTTGAATGTCTCGAACACATTGAGTTTTGTCTCTAGAGTCTGCGCTTCATTAAGATCGTAGCCATACTTGCCTTTCCAGGAAAAGGTTTTACCGGGGTTTCGAACGAGCCCCCGCAAATCGATATTCCTGGATTCAAGAAAAGATGTGTGCTCATTGGGAAAATCCTCGCCGACAACGGCAACAAGACTGACATCGGTAAAATAACTGGCGGACGTCGCAAAATATGTCGCGGAACCGCCGAGCACATTCTCAACCACCCCGAAAGGAGTTTCCACCGAGTCAAATGCCACTGAGCCGACTACCAGAATACCCATATACCATATCTCCTGAATCTTTTTTGAATGACAATGTCTATCACCATCCCCCAAGTTCCCTCCCGCTTGTATGCTGAAACGCTATGGCGCGCAAGCGTGGGAGAGGGGGTAACCGTAGTCCGTGAGAAGGGAAATCGCAAGAATGCAAATCAATACCCCGACACCGCGGAAAATTTATGTCAGGTATTTGCCGATGATAGGCGCCAGATCCGATTTCGCCTTTTCCGGAATGACCGACCTTTCGGTGATAATCGCATACCGGAGAGCGTCGGCGCAAGGGCAATTTCGCACTCCTGAGAGAGCGGTCACCGCATTACGGATAATATTTTTCGCCATGGCAACGTTCTGCCTGATGATTTCCAGAATTGCGTCTACCGAAACGTCGTCATGGGTTTCATGCCAGCAATCGTAATCGGTGGCAAGAGCAATCACTCCGTAACAGATTTCCGCTTCACGGGCCAATTTCGCTTCGGGAATATTCGTCATGCCGATGACGGAAACACCAAATGTTCTGTAGAGGAGTGATTCCGCCTTAGATGAGAAAGCCGGGCCTTCCATGCAGATATAGGTACCACCCCGATGAACGCGGGCACCCGACTTTGTGGCTGATTGCTCTAGAACCGCGGACAGGTCATCGCAAACCGGGTTTGCGAACTGCACATGTGCCACGATACCGTTGCCGAAAAACGAGTTGGCACGCGATCCGTTCGTCCGATCGATGAACTGGTCGGGAATGACGATGTGTCCGGGTTCTATGTCCTCACGCATGCTGCCTACAGCGGAAACTGAAATCAAACGAGTTACGCCGAGTTTTTTCATTCCATAGATATTTGCTCGATAGTTGACTTCCGAAGGAAGCAGGCGATGGCCACGGCCATGACGAGGCAGAAATACCATCCGCACACCGTCCAGCACTCCCGTAACAAACGTATCAGAAGGGTCTCCGAAGGGTGTTCTGATTGTTACCTGCTCCACTTCAGTCAGCCCCTCCATTTCATAGAGCCCGCTGCCACCAATCACACCTAAAATTTGTTCCCTGTTTGTCATCGATACACTCCGATATTTTTTTGTAAGTTTTTTATTCCGTTGTTATTGGTCCCCACCTTTTTCGAGCTTGGCGCGCAACTGACCGCACGCAGCCGATATGTCCGCCCCCCTGCTTGCCCTGGTTATTACGGTGAGGTTTTTATCAAGCAGGTATCGGTGAAAGCGGTCGATGGCGTCCTGTTCCGGCTTTCGGAACTCGCACCCTTCATATTCGTTAAACGGTATGAGATTCACTTTCACCGGTATTCCTTTCAGGAGCTTGACCAGTCTCACGGCGTCTTCCACGGAGTCATTGATGCCTCCGACCATGACGTATTCGATGGTAATCATCCGGCGATTCGGCAACGGGAATTTTCGGCATGCGGCAATAAGCTTTGCGATCGGGTACTTTCTGTTGATAGGCATGAGAAGATCGCGCTGCTCATCCGTCGTGGCATTGAGCGAAACCGCCAGGTTGACGGTTACTTCGCGCCCGAGTTTTTCAATCTCGGGGACCAGGCCGGAAGTGGAGACGGTGACCCGTCGGGTCGATATCTGAAATCCGTCGGGACAGGTCATGATTTTCAATGCCGGAATGACGTTGTCAAGGTTTGCCAGGGGCTCGCCCATACCCATCAGCACGATATTGGTTATCCGGTCAGTTTTCTGAACCGCGCAAATCTGGTTGATGATCTCGGAGCAGCTGAGATTTCGCTGCAACCTGAATGTTCCGGTCAGACAGAATCGGCAGCCCATGGCACAGCCAACCTGTGTGGAAACACAGAGCGTTGAACGATCTTCATCGGGGATGAGCACGGATTCGATGCCGGAGCCATCCTCGAGCATGAATAGAAACTTTTTCGTTCCGTCAATCGACTGCTCGACTCTCTCGATAGTTATGGAAGGTATTCGGGCCTTGAGTGACAACTCGTAACGAAAATCCTTGGACAGGTTTGTCATTTCATCGAAGCTCTCGGCACCCCGTTGGTAAAGCCATTTAAAAATCTGTTTTGCACGGTATTTTTCTTTGCCGAGACCCTGCAGGAAAGTTTCAAGTTCTTCGAGACAAAAGTTCTTTATATCGATCTGTTTCATGGCATGAATAAAAAAGCCCTTCTCCTGGAAGGGCTTTTTTCCTGTTTCCTTTTCCTTTACACCAGTTCAAGAGCGTTGAAAAAGTATGGTATTTCATAGGCAGCCGATTCAGGCGAATCGGAACCGTGTACGGAGTTTTCTCCCAGGCTTATGCCGAATTCCTTCCTGAGCGTGCCTTCTTCAGCATCCGCGGGATTGGTTGCTCCCATAAGCTCACGCCAGTCAGCTATGGCATTAGCCTTCTCGATGGCCAGGACGACAACGGGGCTTCTCGCCATGTACGAACAGAGTTCGTCATAAAAGGGACGTTCCTTGTGGACATAGTAAAAGCCCATCGCCTGTTCTTTGCTCAGGAGGATTCGTTTCATTCCGACTATGGTAAATCCGGCTGCTTCTATTTTTTCCAGGATTTTCCCGGTAATTTTCCTCTCCACTGCATCTGGTTTGATGATGGCGAAAGTTCTTTCCATAATAACTCCATTCAGGTTCTTCTTTTATTGTCATACTATTTTTGATTCTCTGATAACAGCGCAAAAAACTGTTCAAAAGCATAAATTTCTTTGCTTTCGGCTAGTTCCGGCTACAAAGGTTTTTTCTTCCTATCATCCGACATCTGGCATGTCAAGATGTTTCAGACGCATAAACGTGAAAAGCCTACAGATGTCTCTGTAGGCTTTCCTCTCCCAAACAACATATGTCAGGAAATTACTTTGCTGCAGGAGCTTCTTCAGCTGCAGGAGCAGGGGCTTCTTCAGCTGCAGGGGCTGCCGCGGAAGACATGGGAGCCTGGGCAGGAGCTGCTGCTTCGGGAGCTACTGCTTCAGGAGCAGGTGCCGGAGCCTCCTCTTTTTTCTTGCAACCAGCGGCGAAAGCCAAAGCGATAACAAGGCACAGAGCAAATGAGATAAGCTTTTTCATTGACGGAATCACCTCTTTTCCTTTTTTAGTACCAAAATCGCGCATGGCGCGTGGTTTTTTTTGCTAAACAAACGGGACTATACTATTTTCGAATTAAATGTCAAGATTTTTTTCTTATTAATTTCCAAGGATATGGTATACAAGTTTAACATGGCGAAATAACTATGATATAAATAATAAATCAGCTATTCTTCGTGTCATGAGTACAAGGAATAACGGTTTCATAATTGTTTTGATTTCTCAAATACTGTATAGAAAATGAAAAAATGCTATGAGACGGAGGCACCTGTGCACGACCACATCACGCTGAAAGAAAAACAACAACTGCTTGCAATTGCAAGAGAAACGATCTTCGAGTACGTGCAACAGGGATCCGTCATGAAAATCACCACAACCAATGGTTTTCTCGAAGAAAATCGCGGCTGTTTCGTGACCATCAAAATTCACGACAAGCTGAGAGGCTGTATCGGCTGCTTTATCGCCGAAAAACCCCTCTGGGCAACCGTACAGGATATGGCAATCGCAGCCGCGACCCGCGATCCGCGATTCTATCCGCTGCACCCGGACGAACTGGATGACATATCCATCGAAATATCAGTTTTGTCACCCCTTAAAAAGATCGAATCCGTCGACGAGATACAGGTCGGCACCCATGGCATCTATATCGAAAAAAACATGTACCGCGGCGTCCTCCTGCCCCAGGTTGCCACCGAATACGGCTGGGATCGCGACACCTTCCTGGCGCAAACATGTCTGAAAGCGGGACTGGATCCTGATGCCTGGAAAAGCGAAGCCGACATTTTCATCTTCAGTGCCCGGATATTCGGCGACAAGAAGCGCTGAGGGCAATGCCCGTCAAGCGGACACCTTCCCCCTCTACCCTTTTCCGCCACCCTCGGCGGCCCACTTTTCCAGCATCCCGGTGGTTACCGACTTGGGACGCTCTATGGGGTAACCCAGGGCACGATCCCATATAATGTTGGCAAGGACGCCGATTGCCCTCCCGACCCCGAAAAGAACCGTATAAAAGTCGTAATCGGTTATACCGAAATACCAGTGGATTACTCCGGACTGCGCATCAAGGTTTGGCCACGGGCTCTTTGCCTTGCCATGCTCCATCAAAATAGACGGGGCAACCTCGTAAATCATCTTGACTACCTTGAACAGGTCATAATCGGGCAGATGCTTCTCACAGAAATCCTTCAGCGCCGTGTAGCGTGGATCGGTTCTCCTGAGCACGGCATGACCGTAACCAGGGATAACCTGACCGCTGTGCAGGGTATCCCAGATAAAATCGGTAAGATCTTCTTCCGAGGGGACTCTTCCGCCCAGTTTTTGAAATGCATCCTGAATCCAGCGGAGAACCTCCTGGTTGGCAAGCCCATGAATCGGCCCGGCTAGGCCGTTGATGCCGGCGGACAGACTGTAGTAAGGATCCGCCAAGGCTGAAGCGACGAGGTGCGTCGCATGGGAGGAGACATTTCCCGATTCGTGGTCCGAATGGAGGATAAAGGTCATGCGGGCGGCATCATCATACGGGCGCGGCAATCCCATCATATGGGCGAAGTCGCCGCCGATATCCAGATAACGGCCCGGCGCGAGGATGGTATCGGACCGGTATTTCATGCGATAGATGTAGGCGGCAATCGTCGGCAGCCGCGCCAGAAGATTGCAGCAGTCTTCATACATCGGATCCCAGTAATCGGCCTTCATCATGCCTTCGGAATATTTCCTGGCAAAGATCGACTCCCGCTGCATGGCCAGTATCGCCGTGGAAAACATGGTCATGGGGTGGGTGTCCCGCGGCATGGTGCGGAGAATTTCGAAAACGTACTGCGGGACCTGGGAACGCATGCTGAAGTCTTCAACAACGGAAAGGGTTTCCGTCATCGTCGGCACGTCCCCGGTCAGCAGGAAGTACCAGAACCCTTCAACATAGGGGTATTCGCATCCCGGAACGTGGGGCAGCTGCGAAAATGTCTCGCCGATGGTTTTGCCTCGAAAACGGATACCTTCATAGGGATCCAGGGATGAAATATCAGTAACGAGACATTTCACGTCACGAATTCCCCCGATGCACTGCCCGATCGAGACGGTGTCGATAACAACGTCCCGATGATGCTTCAGGAGTTCCGCCGTGCGTTCACGAAGCGGAATGATTTTTTTGTAAAGCCTTTCCTTCAAGGTCGGCATTGCGGATCATCTCCTCTAACATTGGCGCCAAAACACCGGATCTACACAAGTACAAGGCGATCCGTAAAAAGCCGGCTGAGCGCGCTCCCGGCGCAAACAGGACACAATTACGGATACAGGCAATAGCAAGGCTTATACCCAACCGAATGGTTCAGCGGGTCGACCCATCAAATAATTACAATGTCCTCCCTTGAAAAAGTCAGTTGCTCGAGACCTTTTTCAGAAAGATGGAAAGTATTTTCAATACCCACGGCACCCTGGCCGGGAAAAACCAGCTTGGGCTCAAAAGCAAAAACCATCCCTGCCTCGAGAGGCTTGTCATTGAACCCCCGTGCCAGGAACGGGTACTCGTCGATTTCGATGCCGACACCATGTCCGATGAACGAAACCTGGGAACCTCGATAACCCATGAAATTATCGGCATGCCCTTGTTCAACGGCAAGGGCATGGCAGGCATCGTAGATATCACCCCAAGCCGCCCCCGGCACCGCTGTGCGCCGCATGAGGTCCTGAACCGCCAGCATGTCCTCATGTCCCGAGAGGAGTTCTGCGGAAAGGCTTTCCAAGGCCAGAATCCGGGTCTGGTCGACAAGATAGCCATCACAGCTCCCGGCGAAATCGATCACGATGGGTTCACCCGGTCGAATGGTTTTTCTCCCACACCCTTGCCCGAAACTCGCATGAAGTCCGGCCCCCCCCAGAGGGGTATCCGTATAGGCCGGGAAAGCGCCGTCCGCACCGGAAAATGTGTGTCCGAAAAGCATTTCTCCGTTAAAAACCCGCATCCTGATATAGCCGAGATGGCCATCCTTGCGTGCCACGTACTCCAGTTCGGCGGCAAGATCCAAGTCGGTCATCCCTTCGCAGACGACATCACAGGCGTGTCGGTAAACCTTGTCCACTTGCCGGGCGGCATCACGTATTATTTCCAGTTCGTATGCCGACTTCTTCATTCTCACCTGGCGGACGAGAGGCGTAACATCAGAAAATTGGGAAGTGGGAAATGCCTTCCGGTACCGATTATAAAAGCTTACGGGCAGCACGTCGAGTTCCATGCCGATCCGTTTCGGTTCCGGGAAAGAGTAGCCTGAAAGTATGTCGGGGACATCCCGCATGGACGAAAAAGAGTGTATTTCCTCCAAGGGTGATTCCAGGTCGGCGCGCCCGGCATCCCTGCGCACCATATAGACCGCCTCCCCTTCGGCGGGAATATACAGGCAACCCGACTGGATAGTCCCGGTAAAATAGAACAGGTCGGCATTCTGGATAACGATAACTGCATCCAATTCTTCCGCCGACATCAGGGATTGCAGGGCTCGACGTCGGTTGTCGAGTTCACTTTTCGGGGTCTTGCGTCCATACATCTCAGGCCGTCTCCCCTGCATCCTCCAGTTGCAACTCACGAATAGCCATCTCCCGGAGTTTGAATTTCTGAATTTTCCCTGAAGCAGTCATAGGATATGAATCAACGAATTTTACATAATAGGGTATCTTGTAATGGGCGATCTTGCCGCGGCAGTAGTCCTTGACTTCTTCCTCGGTCATATCCACGCCCTTTTTCAAGACTATGGCGGCCATGACCTGCTCGCCGTATTTTCGATCAGGAACGCCGTATACCTGGATATCCGAAATCTTCGGATGGGTATAGAGAAACTCTTCGATTTCACGCGGGTAGATGTTTTCGCCTCCTCGAATGATCATGTTCTTGATCCTGCCGGTAATCTTGCAGTAACCATTCTCATCCATGACCGCCAGGTCACCGGTGTGAAGCCACCCTTCACCATCGATTACCTTTACGGTCTCCTCCGGCATCTTATAGTATCCCTTCATGACCAGGTAACCGCGGGTACAGAGTTCGCCCTGTTTGCCGGGGGGAAGCATCGCGCCGGTTTCGATATCGACGATCTTCACCTCCACGTCGGGAAGAGCCCGTCCTACCGTGGCAACCCGCAACTCGATCGGGTCGTCGGTACGTGTCTGGGTGATAACCGGTGACGATTCCGTCTGACCGTAAGCGATCGTGATTTCCGATGCATGCATGTCACGGATGACCCGTTTCATGACCTCGATGGGACAGGGAGAACCGGCCATTATGCCGCTGCGAAGACTGGTCAAATCGAATTTTTCAAAATCCTGATGTTCCAGCTCGGCGATGAACATCGTCGGAACGCCATGGACGGCAGTGCAGCGCTCCGCCTCGATGGACTGCAGTACCTGCAGTGGATTGAACGTCTCGACAGGCACCATCGTCGAACCGTGGGTTACGCATGCCATGACGGCGAGGACACAACCGAAACAGTGGAAAAAAGGCACGGGAATGCATAAACGATCCTTTTCGGTAAACCGCATGCACTCGCCGATATTGAAGCCGTTGTTCACCACGTTGAAATGGGAGAGCATGACCCCTTTCGGAAAGCCGGTCGTACCCGAGGTATACTGCATGTTGATGACTTCGTGCACGGAAAGCCCTGCTTCTATGGCATCGAGGGTCGCATCGTCAACCGATTCCGCAAGCTCGTACAGCTCATTGAAATTGAGCATGCCCGCGGGAGTATCTTCCCCAATAAAAACAATTCGTTCGAGAAAGGGAAGTTTTTCGCTCCGCCGGCCCCCCGACGAAACACCCTTGAATTCGGGAACCACGTCATAGAGTGTTTCGACGTAATCGGTGCTCTTAAAGCTTTTTACCATGAACAGCATGCTCGAATCGGATTGCTTGAGAATATACTCCAACTCGGCCGACCGATAACTGGTATTGATCGTTACGAGTATGGCGCCGATCTTTGCCGAGGCGAACTGCAGAATTACCCACTCCGCCACATTGTTGGCCCATATGGAGAGATGATCGCCTTTTTTCACCCCAAGCGAGATGAGCCCCTTCGCCACCTTTCGACAGACGTCGTTGAACTCCCGGTAAGAATAACGCAGACCGCGTTCCACATAAACCAAGGCATCGTTATCGGGGTAACGGTGCGCCATCTGGTCCAACAACCCTCCAACAGTACAATCAAGAAACCCAGACATAAAGACCCCCGTAATCAAATTACACTAATTGACATTATGTACGAAATCCTGACAATCATTGGAAACTTCATCGGTATATTTCACCGTGCCGAAAATAAGGATGCTTACTATGCAAGCACTCCTGATTTCTCATGAAAAAGAGGTTGTCCGGCTGCACACGTTCCCTAAAAAACCAACGGCACAACCCACTACTCAGAATATTTTCAAACTGTTGATTTAAAAGGATTTCTTACTATCACAGCAGAAGAAACAAGTCAAGATATTACTGGTAACATTCCGGCCACCGTTCCCTGTTTACCGTAATTGCCGTACGTTTGCCAACCACAGCCCACCCCCGCATTTCGAAAAGTAAGCTTCACAAAAGACCAGCCGTAATTCTCGGCAGTTATATCAATTCAGCAGTCTTTCTCGGAGTATAACGAATTATGAGAGGGATCCATTTTCTTTTCCACATACCTGTCAAGTGATTGTGCGAATTTTGTGAAAATCAGGGATTTTATGGTATTTTTTGAAAACATTTCATAGAAATGTAACATGGCTGTAACATGGAATCCGTAAGATTCAGGATAATTACCTTGCGAGGTAGCGAATCCTTATGAAAACTATCCTGGTTATCGAAGACGAACGAGATCTTCTCGACCTGGTTGCATTCAACCTGGAACGGGAAGGGTATCGCGTTCTCACCGCCCTCGACGGCAGGGACGGATTGGAAACGGCAAAAACCCACCTTCCCGATCTGATTGTCCTTGACCTCATGCTGCCGGGGATCATGGGAACGGATATCTGCAAAATACTGAAAAACAATGAAAAAACGGAAAGCATTCCGATCATTATGCTCACCGCCAAGGGAGAGGAAATCGACCGGGTGGTTGGATTCGAGGTGGGTGCCGACGATTATGTCGTCAAACCCTTTTCCAACCGTGAACTGATGTTGCGGATCCGCGCCGTTCTGCGCCGTTCCGAGCCGGAACTTAAAGAAGAAAAAATCATCACGGTTGGTCTCATCACGATCGATACCGGGCGTCACGTTGTTACCGCGGACGACGAAGAAATAATCCTTACCACAACCGAATACAAACTCCTGCTCAACCTGGCGGAACGGCGGGGAAGGGTCCAGAACCGGGACCTGTTGCTGAAAAATGTCTGGGGGTATAATTATGTCGGC
This sequence comes from Geobacteraceae bacterium, assembly GCA_040773465.1. Taxonomy (GTDB): domain Bacteria; phylum Desulfobacterota; class Desulfuromonadia; order Geobacterales; family Geobacteraceae; genus RPRC01. The sequence goes on from JAXGWF010000024.1 coordinate 32,176, forward strand.
GACACGCGCACCGTCGACACCCATATCACCAGGCTCCGCACCAAGTTGGGGCGCGCTGGCGACATCATCAAAACCGTCCGCGGATTCGGCTACAAGATGGAGGATTCATGAAGATCAAAATCCAGTGGAAGCTGATGGCTTCTTACCTGACACTGGTGTTTCTGCTCGGTGCGGTCTTGTACGGATACCTGAGCCACACGCTGAAAAACCACCTGGACGAGGAGATACGGGAAAACCTTCTCAATGAAGCACGACTCGTCAGGCTCATGTCCTCGAAGGAAATTTCCGACATGCGGCGCGACGCCCCGTCCCTTGCCCGAACCGCCGGCAAGGAAATCAAGGCGCGTATCAGTGTTATCGACAGGGATGGTACGGTGGTCGGCGACTCCGAGCTCAGCGACAGCGAACTGAGCAAGCTTGACAACCACGCGAATCGACCGGAGTTCATCCAGGCAATCGAACGCGGCCGGGGAATCGCCACCCGCTTTTCCGCTACCCTTGGGACGAACATGGTCTACATCGCCCTGCCCTTCCAGACCAAAACGGGGCAAGTCGGCATCATACGGCTCGCCCTGCCCCTCTCCCGTCTCGACGCTGCCGTGTCGAGCCTGGGAGCCATTCTCGGCGCATCGATGGCACTGGCGGTCCTCTGCTCCCTGCTGCTCAGCTTTGTCCTTTCTTCCCTAACCTCCCGTCCGCTCCGCAGCATGGCGGCGGCGGCGGCACGAATCGGCTCCGGAGAGTTCAGTTTCAGGATTCCCGTTACCAGCGGCGACGAAATCGGAGAACTGGCGGAAGTCATGAATGAAATGGCCGGCAGGATAGAAAACCAGTTGGAACGGATATCTACCGAAAAAAATCGTCTCGACACCATTCTCCGCGGCATGGGTGAAGGCGTTATCGTCACCGACGATACCGGTATCGTCACCCTCGCGAACCCCGCCTTCCGCTCCTTGTTCTCACTGGACACGGACTGCATCGGTAAAGCCCTGATCGAAATTGCCCGCCAACCAGCCCTCAACAATGCCTTGAAAAAGGTTCTGGACTCACGCGAGGAGCTTGTCGAGGAAATGGTCCTGCTGGTTCCCGAGGAAAAGTACATGCTGACCCACTGGGCGCCGTTGATGGAAGACAAGACCCTCATCGGTACCGTGGCCGTTTTCCATGATATCACCGACCTGAAAATGCTTGAAAAAGTACGCAAGGATTTCGTCGCCAACGTGTCCCACGAATTACGAACGCCGGTATCGGTCATAAAAGGCTACGCGGAAACCATCCTTACCGAAGGGCCGTCGTTACCGCCGGAAAAGATGACCCACTTCACCGAAGTCATCCACAGCCACGCGGAACGACTGGCAAACCTCATCAGTGACCTGCTCACCCTGTCGCGAATCGAATCGGGCGCAATGCACCTCGAACCGGCGGCGATCACCCTCGCCTCCGCCGTAAACCGCGCACTCCATCTCCTGGACCAGAAAGCCCGGGCAAAGGATGTATCGCTTCAGGGAGGGGAAACTCTTGCGCACCTTCCGCTTGTCCAGGCAGACCCGGACAAGCTGGAGCAGGTGCTCATCAACCTGCTTGACAACGCCATCAAATTCACGCCTGCCGGCGGTTCCGTTACGGTTGCCGCCGTAGAACTGAAAGACCGGGTGCGTATCGACGTCAAGGATACCGGTATCGGTATTCCTCCCAAGGACATTTCGAGGATTTTCGAACGGTTCTACCGGGTCGACGCCGCACGAAGCAGGGAACTGGGAGGAACCGGTCTCGGACTCTCCATCGTGAAGCACATCGTGCAGGCACATGGCGGGTCGGTAGCCGTGGAAAGCTTCCCCGGCAAGGGATCGACCTTCTCCTTCACCCTGAGAAAAGCCTGATTATCAGACAACCGGTTCTCTCCCTGAAAAGGAATCGCCTCGGTTGCCCGCTCCCCAAGGGAGAGGGCGACAAGCTTGCGCGCCTGCCTGTCCACCGACGTGTCCGCTGAAGCCTTGGCGAAGGCGGAAGCCTTGCCGCCGAAAACGCCGGTTTTACTTTCCCCCCGAAGAAGCCCGGTTGCCACCGGCTGAAAACAAAGAAATGTTACACGCTTCAAAAAGCTGCGCCATGCCTAAAGTATCCATCCCTAAAACATAAAGCACAACTTAAAGACATACCACCCATCTAACTGTCATACAAAGCTTTTATTTTATCATAACAACAGCATTCAGAGGAATAAAACTGGATCCGAACTCTGGTCATTCACGTTTTTTCAATTATATTTTTTAATATCTTAGCGCAATCGTCACACAACTGTAACGTTTGCCTTATATTGTTACAGGAATCTTTGCTCACGCACCACGGAGGATACAGTGATGAAAAAAGTTCTCGCAATTACGACGGCCGTTCTTGTAGCTACGATAAATTTCGCTTCGGCAGGATCATTGAAAGTGGACAAGGCCTTGAAGAACTACAAAGCGGTCGGCGGCGTATCGGGCAACCTGAACAGCATCGGTTCCGACACGCTCAACAACCTGATGACCATGTGGGCGGAAGGTTTCCGAAAAAAATATCCCAACGTGAATATCCAGGTCGAAGGGAAAGGCTCCAGCACGGCCCCGCCGGCACTGGTCGCCGGAACGGCGCAACTGGGCCCCATGTCCCGCACGATGAAAAACAGCGAAATCGACGCTTTTGTTAAAAAATACGGCTACAAGCCGACCATGGTTCCCGTCGCCATCGATACCATCGCCATATTCGTCAACAGGGACAACCCGGTGAAAAGCCTCACCCTGGATCAGATTGACGCCATTTTTTCCAAAAACCGCAAACGCGGCTATCCTTCCGACATCACCACCTGGGGACAGCTGGGCGTTACCGGCAGAATGGCCGGCCAGCCCCTCAGCCTCTATGGTCGCAACTCGGCATCAGGCACCTACGGATTTTTCAAGGAACACGCGCTTGCCAAGGGTGACTTCAAGAACATCGTGAAGGAGCAGCCGGGCTCCGCATCGGTTGTGCAGGGCATCACCAGGGACAGAAACGGCATCGGCTACTCGGGTATCGGTTACAAGACCTCCGGGGTAAAAACAATTGCAGTATCCGCCAAGGCTGGAAAACCCGCCTACGAGGCAACGTATGAAAACGCTCTCCGGAACAAGTATCCCCTGAGCCGCTACCTGTATATATATATCGCCAAGGACCCGAAAAAACCCTTGCCGAAACTTACCCAGGAGTTCCTGAAGTTCGTCCTTTCCAAGGAAGGCCAGGAAATCGTCATCAAGGACGGGTTCCTCCCCCTTACCGCCCCATTGAGCACCAAGGCGCTCTCTGTGATCAAATAGGTCCAAAGCATCTACTGAAGCAAGGAACGGCCGGCATTTCCGGCCGTTCTTCAGTGTCCGATCCCCGTCCCGGCAGTCGCAGCAGACGACTCCAAACCAGGGAATCGGTCGATCCGGATATCCCGGAAGGAGCACTACAGTGCCAGACACCAGAAAATTCCTCGCACGCGCCAAGAAAAACGATCGACTCGCCGCATGGCTGATCAATATCGGCGGCCTCATGGTCGTTGTTTCCGTCATCGGGATACTGCTCCTGATCCTCAAGGTGGCAATTCCCCTGTTCCTCCCCCCCGGCGCCGAGCGAATTGCATCCGTCGACGTCATCGGCCCGAATCCCGATGTCAAGATCGTCGGCCTGGGAACGGACGAAGATCTCCAGAACGGCTATATCATCGATGACAATGCGAAAATCACTTTTTTTGACACCCGCAGCGGTGTCGTAAGCGGCACCCGTGAACTGGCTGCACCGGGAGGAGCCAATCCCGGAATAGCTGCGGCAACCCCGGCAGCCGATCGTCACTACGATATCATGTGGAAAGACGGCTCCTTTTCGGCAGTCAAAATTACCCTTGAAGCCGACAGCGGGACAACTGCCGGAGAAGAACCGGCATACCGGGTCGAAACCCTGCTCGAAGAACCGGCAGATGCCTCGAGCCCACGCCCCCTCCTGTCGCTGGCTCGGCTGGCGGACCCGGATTCCCCCGCCCGAATCGACCTACTGCCGGGGAACCGGTTTGTTTTCAGCAGGAAAACAACCTCCACCGACCTGATGGGGAACGAAACCACGACCAGTGTCCGGACTCCTTTCAGTTATGAGCTTCCGGAGACGATCACGGCGATAGCGCTCGATTCAAAGGCCGAGTTCCTCTATGCGGGCACCGACACCGGCCGTTTCTTGCGCTGGGACCTCTCCGATGCCGAATCGCCCCGACTGCTCGATTCCGTTCCGACGAACGGCACGGGCTCGGCGGTTACGACTCTGAACCTGGTGTTCGGCGACGTCTCCGTTGCCGCAGGAAACGCCGACGGCTCACTGTCCACCTGGTTCCCGGTATCCGAAACAGGCCTCTCCGGCAGCAAGGTTCTGACCCGAATCCACCCCCTTGCCGGCCATGACAGCGCCGTCTCTGCGATCCTGGCTTCGCCGCGGAACAAGACGCTCTATTCCCTGGACAGGACCGGCAGCATCAGTGCCGATCACATGACGTCTGAACGCCACCTGTTTTCATTGAAGAGCACAAGCCCCCTGCTCCTGTTTTCCGTATCGGCACGCGACAACGGCATCATAGCCCTGGATTCCGCAAACCGCATCAGCACGTGGCGAATTGACAATCCTCACCCGGAAATAAGCTTCAAAACCCTTTTCGGGCCGGTCTGGTATGAAAACTACGACAAGCCGGACTACGTCTGGCAATCTTCATCGGCAAACGACGATTTCGAACCGAAACTAAGTCTTACCCCGCTCATTTTCGGCACGCTGAAAGGCACTCTGTATGCCATGATATTCGCTATCCCGCTTGCCCTGCTGGGTGCGATCTATACCAGCCAGTTCATGGGCCCGCGAATGAAAAAATTCGTCAAACCGGCCATAGAAATCATGGCGGCGATCCCTTCGGTGGTCATCGGCTTCCTTGCCGGCCTCTGGCTCGCGCCGCTTCTCGACAAAGGCATCGTTTCCGTTTTTGTCGGTATCCTGGTAATTCCACTGTTCGTGATTCTCTCGATTCTTCTTTGGAAGAATTTCCGAAACAAGCCCTTTTTGAAGGGAATTTCAGTGGGCTACGAGTTTCTGATACTCGTCCCGGCCCTACTGCTCGGGGTCTATGCATCGCATGCCCTCGGCAACGTCCTGGAAACATCCGTATTTGCCGGCGATTTCAAGCTCTGGCTTTTTAACGGTTTCGGCACCCGCTACGACCAGCGCAATTCAATCATTATCGCTTTTGCCCTGGGATTGGCGGTCATACCCCTAATTTTCACCATGGCCGATGACGCCCTGTCTAATGTACCGAAAAACCTCTCCGCCGCTTCCCTTGCCATCGGCGCCAGTCGCTGGCAGACCGCGTGGCGGATCGTTCTTCCTTCAGCGCTCCCCGGTATTTTCTCCGCGGTCATGATCGGCTTCGGCAGAGCGATCGGCGAAACAATGATCGTGCTCATGGCAACCGGCAATACCCCGATAATGAACTGGAGCATTTTCAATGGATTCCGCTCGCTCTCGGCGAATATTGCCGTGGAAATCCCGGAGGCCCCGGTTTTCGGCACCTTGTACCGCGTTCTGTTCCTTTCCGCGGTGCTGCTCTTTATTTTCACTTTTATCATCAACACCGTGGCTGAAGTATTACGGCAGAGTTTCCGCAAGAAATACGGCCGTTTCTGACACGGACGGAGATTATTACTATGGGTAGTTTCTGGAAACAAGGAGAACCGCAGGTCTGGGGCACGGCGGCGGCACTCACCATAACCCTCCTCATGGTCGCAACGCTTCTCGGCGTGGTCATGGTCAACGGCCTCGGTTTCTTCTGGCCGTCGGACACGGCCCTGGTCAGCCTGAAAGACGGGACAAAACTTCTTGGCGAGATAACCGCACGCGAAAAGCCGTCGACAGCCAACGAAGCACGGATGCAGTTGAAGATCGGCAACCGTGACCTCTACGGCCAGGATTTCCGCTGGATAGACAGCAAGGATGTGGCTGCCATTAGCTATCCCGACGATGTCATTGTTCTCGAACGGCAGGAGCACGGCAATTTTTATGGCTTTCTGAAGTCGCTCTCCCTTAACGTCAAAACGACCCCCGCAGCGACAACTCGCTGGTCGCGGCTTATTTCGGCGCGCAAAGAGGTTCTGCAATCGCGCGACCGCCTCGATACCCTGCGGGAAGAGATGTCCGACCTGAATGCAACCGCCGAAGGTCTTCGCCTCAAGGTGCAGAAACTGGCTTATGACGATGCTTCCGCCAACCGTTCCGAAATCGAGCAACTAACCCGGAAGAAAGAAGCCGTCCTTGAAAAGTTCTCTGCTCTCCTGGACAACCTGAATGCACAGAGCAGTGAACTCCAGCAAAACACCGCGCTTTTCCAGGATGCCTCGGGCGAAGAAAAGGAAATCCCCCTGCTCGACATCGTCCGCGCCTACCGTCCCAACCAGATGGGCGTCTTCGCCAAGGCGGCCTTCTATGCAGGTAAAATCAAGGAACTGCTCCTCGACGAACCGCGCGAGTCGAACACGGAAGGCGGGCTCTTCCCTGCGATCTTCGGTACGGTCATGATGGTGCTGCTGATGAGCATCTTTTCTCTCCCCTTCGGAGTGATTGCCGCCATTTACCTGCGGGAATACGCACAAGAGGGGCTCTTTGTCCGGATTGTCAGAATTGCGGTCAATAATCTTGCCGGGGTTCCCTCGATCGTATACGGGGTATTCGGACTCGGCTTCTTCGTCTACGGCATCGGCAGCGGGATCGACCGGTTGTTCTATCCCGAGCGTCTCCCCACGCCGACCTTCGGAACCGGCGGCATCCTGTGGGCAAGTCTCACCCTTGCCCTGCTTACCGTACCTGTTGTTATCGTTTCCACCGAAGAGGGGCTTGCCTCCGTTCCGAAGGGGCTACGGCAGGGGTCGCTTTCCCTGGGCGCCACCAAGTTCCAGACCTTGATGAAAATCGTGCTGCCCATGGCGACTCCCGGCATCATGACCGGCCTGATCCTCGCCATGGCGCGGGCCGCAGGCGAAGTTGCCCCCCTCATGCTCGTGGGCGTGGTCAAACTGGCGCCAAGTCTTCCTATTGACGGCCGGTTTCCCTTCTTCCACATGGACCGCAAATTCATGCACCTCGGCTTTCACATCTATGATGTCGGCTTCCAATCCCCCAACGTGGAAGCCGCGAAACCGATGGTATTCGTCACCACCCTGCTGTTGCTGGCGATCGTCATTGCCGCCTCAAGCACCGCGATACATCTCAGGAACAGGATGAGGAAAAAATACTCGACCAAGGCCTTTTAACAGGTATCGACGCCCGAAAGCGTACAACCAACCATCATGGAGATACAGAGCATGCAGTTTCATTCATCGCAACAGATTACCGATCCGGTCCTGGAAGTAGCAAACCTGAATTTTTTTTACGGCGACTCACGTGCCCTGAAAGATATCACGCTGACCATTCCGAGAAAGCAGGTGACCGCGTTCATTGGTCCCTCAGGATGCGGCAAGTCGACCCTGCTCCGCTGTTTCAACAGGATGAACGACCTGCTGGACAACGTTCGGATCGAGGGCAGCATCAAGCTCGACGGTGAAGAGATAACTTCGCCGGATCTCGACGTCATCAGCCTGCGACGGCGGGTAGGCATGGTGTTTCAGCAATCGAACCCGTTCCCGAAATCGATTTACGAAAACATCGTCTACGGCCTCCGCATTGCCGGCGTCAAGAACAGGGCAATCCTCGATGAAACCGTGGAGAGAAGCCTGCGGGGCGCTGCCATTTGGGATGAAGTCAAGGACCGGCTCCATGATTCGGCACTCGGTCTTTCCGGTGGACAGGCGCAAAGGATCTGCATCGCCCGGGCGATTGCGGTCAACCCGGAGATCATCCTCATGGATGAACCCTGCTCGGCACTCGATCCCATCGCCACCGCGAAGATCGAGGAACTGATCAACGAGCTGAAGGAACAATACACGGTGGTCATCGTTACCCACAACATGCAGCAGGCCGCCCGTGCTTCGGACTATACCGCGTTCCTCTACCTGGGCGAATTGGTAGAATTCGACGAAACGAAGAAAATTTTCACCAACCCCGCCAACAAGCATACGGAAGATTATATTACCGGCAGGTTCGGATAAAACTGTCGAATCGTTGTCAATGGAGCGGATCACAGCTGCACTTGCTTGATCAATGCCAACGTAATTGCCTGGTGGAAAACAAAAAAACATAGCGGCTCCGGTCTTCGGATAACTGTCAAAAATATCGATACAATCTTTGCAAAACAGAGCATTCAAGGATACTATTACCATCTGCACAAGAAAATCTAAGGATATCATATGGAACGAGAGCACATCATCAAGCAGTACGACGCGGAACTGAACGAAATCCGCACCCTTATCCTCCAGATGGGGGGTAAAGTTGAAATCATGATCTCCCATTGCATCCAGGCATTGGTTGACCGGGATTCGGATCTTGCCGAAAAAACCATTCCCTCCGACCACGAAATCAATCATCTTGAGGTACTGATCGACGAAAAATGCCTGGAAGTACTGGCGCTGCGCCAACCGGCGGCACGGGACCTGCGGTTCATAACCCTTGCACTCAAGATCGTCACCGACATTGAACGAATCGGCGACCAGTGCGTAAGCATATCGAAACGGGTCATCGAACTGAATAGCGAAACCCCGCTCAAGCCCTATATCGACCTGCCCCGGCTCGCGGAAGCGGCCCGTACCATGGTCAGGGAGTGCCTCGACGCTTTTGTTCGCGGTGATGAACTACTCGCCAGACAAGTCTGCGAAAACGACCAGTTCGTCGACGACCTGAATGTTCAGATCCAGCGCGAACTGCTCACCTTCATGATGGAGGATTCCGCTACCATCAGCAGGGCACTCAAGCTCAACTACATTTCCAAGTGCCTTGAGCGGATTGCCGACCATGCCACCAACGTCGCGGAAATGGTCATCTTCATGATCAAGGGCAAGGATATCCGCCACACCAAGGTTTAACAGGCACAATTCCCCAGACTACCCAGCGACGGGCTTCGGCCCGTCCTCTCCTCCACCACGGCGTCCGCACCCTCCAATTCCACGCTCGGCAGTTGCCGGACGTCTCCCTTCTTAATTGACATTTTCTATTTTTCAGGGATACACTACCAATTACCTGCAACCGCTGAAAAATCAACGGGAGGGTACGGTCCCCATGTCTTCCGGCTCAGAAAAGTTACACTACGAAGGTTTTGAACAGGGTCCGATCCGTCCACCCAGCGAGGCCCGCAGCCTACTCCTCCGTGTTACGAGGAACTGCCCGTGGAACCGCTGTACATTCTGCCCGGTTTACAAGGGAAAACGTTTTTCGTTACGCCCCCTTGAGCACCTGCTCCGTGACCTGGACTCCATAACCACCCACATTGAACAATTGACCATTCTCTCCGCGGGACCCGGCATCCTCCTGGAAGAAGATGTACGCTGCTACTTTTCGTCGCTGCCGGCCGAAGAAACCGTTGCCTTCCGTGCCGCTCTCTCCTGGTTTCTTTCCGGCATGGAATCGGTGTTCCTCCAGGATGCGGACAGTCTCGTGCTGAAACCCGACAAGCTGGTCATCATCCTGAATCACCTCAAGGAACGCTTCCCAACCATAAAGAGAATAACCTCCTACAGCCGCTCGAGCACTATCGACCGAATCTCCGGAGACGATCTTGCCATGCTCCGCATTGCCGGATTGAACAGGATCCACGTGGGCATGGAGTCCGGATCGGATGCCGTTCTTGCGGCAGTCCGCAAGGGCGCCGACAAGGACATGCATATCAGGGCGGGCATCAAGGTAAAACGTGCGGAAATCGAACTCTCGGAATACTACATGCCGGGGCTTGGCGGCATCGACCATTACCGGGAAAATGCCACGGAAACGGCCGATGCCATGACAAAAATCAATCCCGACTTCATCCGGCTTCGAACCCTGGCAATCCCGTCACGCGCCCCCCTTGCCGAAGAGCAGCGAGCGGGACGCTTCAGGAAATGCCCGGATGCCCTCGCCGTTGAAGAGATCCTTCTTTTCCTCGAGAGCCTCGGTCCGGTCACCTCTTACCTGGCAAGCGATCACGTCCTTAATCTTTTTCCTGAACTTGAAGGCAGAATGCCCGAAGACAAAGAACGCATGGCCTCTGTTTTGAAACAGTTCCTTGCCATGAACCGGCAAAAGCGTTTCCTCTACCAGTTCGGCAGGCGGCTCGGGATATTTTCGTGCCTGGCGGACATGGAAAATACCGTCATGGTCGCAGAAGTATGGAATGAAGCAAGGGAACGCGGGGCCACACCCGACAATGTGGATGAGATAACCGATGCCATTATCAGGCGATTCATTTGATTGCACGGCTTCATCACCTCGGTGCCTGCCCGAACATTACTGATTTCATTTACTACTTGGCAACACATATCAAGTTCCAGCAAAAATTGCCGATACTTACCTTAATGGCTCTTTGATGTACCCGACTGCTCTTTTGCCGTTTCCCGAACCGATACAGGCCGAACACATTAGCACAAGCCAAATCCATTGCAGCCGATGGTGCTGGTGATTTCATGAAAAAAACGAAACGATTTATGCTGCTGAATGTCATCATTGTCATGCTCGGCATGGCAATGACCGCCGGTTTTTTTCTCGACCGGATGCGGACCGATGCGGAAGAGCGTTTGCTCCGGGCACAGGAAAGCCATCTCAAGACATTCTGGGAACTCCTGAACGCCAGGGGAAATGATTTTCGGGTTGTCAATGGATTACTGTATGCGGGCGACCATGTTCTGAACGGCGACTACGAATTGCCGGACAAAATCAAGACGTTGTTCGGCGGTACGGCAACGATTTTCATGGGATCCACAAGAGTCTCGACCAATGTGCTCACGGCCGACGGCTCACGCGCAGTGGGAACGAAATTGACGGGCCCGGCGTACGAAGCCCTGTTCCGCAAGGGAGTGCCTTACCGTGGCGAGGCAACGATTCTCGGGGTCCCGTATTACACGGCCTATGATCCCATCAGGGATCCGGCGGGAAAAGTCATCGGTGCATTGTATGTAGGTATCAAGAAAAGCGATTTCTTTGCGGGCTACGATGAAACAAGAGACAAGGCGCTTCTGGTTGTTCTTCTGATGATTGTTTTTTTTGCCTCCCTGACCCTTCTCATCCTCCGCCAGGAAAGACTTACATCACAGGCCATAGAGCAGAGCGGACACAGGTATCGCATGCTTTTCAACAAGATGCTCAATGGATTTTCCTATTACGAACCGCTGTACGATGAAAACGGTTTGGTCATTAACTTCCGTTTCCTTGAAGTAAATCCCGCATTCGAGGAAATCACCGGCCTCAGCGCGGACACCGTAACCGGCAGAACCTTCCGGGAAATTTTCCCGTATTCCGAACATGACTGCATCGACATCTTCATGCCGGCAGCTCTCGAAGGCCGGTCTCTCCGCTTCGAGCGGTATTCGCCATCCCTCGATAAACACCTCGACATCTTTGCCTTTTCGCCCGAACCGAACAGGTTTGCCGTCATCTTCTCGGATATTTCCGACCGAAAGGTTTCGGAAGAAAAGGTGAGAGAACAGTTGCACCTTTCACAATCAATCATCGACGCCATCCCCAATCCGGTGTTCTACAAGAATCTCTCCGGTCGTTACCTGGGCTGCAACATGGCCTTTGCCCACCATCTCGGCAGAGAACAGGCGGAAATTATCGGTAAAACAACCTTCGACATTCATCCGGAAGGACTGGCAAGCACCTACCATCATATGGACGCCGCCCTCGTAATGAGCCCCGGTGAGCAAACCTACGAAACCATGATCAACTACAAAGGGTTCGGGTATCGCCACGTTATCTTTTCCAAGGCTACCTTCCGGGATCATTTCAATAAAATTCAAGGCATCGTCGGCGTAATCATCGATATAACCGAACGAAAGCAGGCAGAAGAGAAACTGCTGGCAAACGAAGAAAAATACCGGAACCTCTCCATGGAGTTCCAGGCCCTTCTGGAAGCGATTCCGGATGCGGTGATACTCTATTCAACCGATCTCAGGATCCGCTGGGCCAATCGCAATGCAAGCCGCGCCATCGGCAAGCCGTTTGACAAGATTTTCGATACGCACTGTTACCGGGTATGGCATGATGTCAACAGGCCCTGCATGGTCTGTCCGGTGCAGAGAAGTCTCCGGTCGGGCAGATACGAGAAAGAGGAACTGGCTTTCTCCGACGGCACCATTAAAGATGTTCATGCCGCGCCGGTATTTGATGAAGAAGGATCGGTCACCGGCGTTGTCGGTATCACCCGCGACATCACCAACCACCGTAAAGTGGAAAGTCAACTCCATCAGTTGCAGAAGATGGATGCCATCGGTCGGCTTGCCGGCGGCATTGCCCATGATTTCAACAACATCCTCACTGCTATCATCGGCTATGGCCACCTCCTCCAGGTAAAAACGGACCCTGAGGCGCCGACACGAAAATATGTGGACAATATTCTGTTTGCATCTGAGCGTGCCGCCAACCTGACCCGGAACCTTCTGGCATTCAGCAGGAAACAGACCTACCACCCGCAACCTTGCAACCTGAACACCATCATCACCAAGCTCGAGCCGCTCCTGTCACGATTGATCAGGGAAGACAGAGAACTGCGTTGTAAAATACATCCCTTTGATCTCCCCGTCATGGCTGACAGCGGACAAGTGGAACAGGTACTGATCAACCTGGTCACCAATGCCCGTGACGCCATGCAAAGCGGCGGCACGATCCAGGTCAAATCGTATCCCGTCTATCTGGAAAAAGAATTCATCGAGGCATTTGGGTTCCGGACCCCGGGAGACTACGCCTCGATATCCATTTCCGACACGGGCATAGGTATGGATGCAACTACGAAAGAAAGAATTTTCGAACCTTTTTTCACCACCAAGGGAAAAGGAAAAGGTACCGGCCTGGGCCTGGCCATCGTTTACGGCATCGTGAAGCAACACAACGGCTATATCGACGTGCAAAGCGAACTGGGACATGGCACCACGTTCACCATCTATTTCCCGCTTGACGGAGACGGCCGGCAGGTAGCCGAAAAAGAAAAATTCGGATCATCCTATCCGGGATCGGAAGTACTGCTCCTTGCTGAAGACGAAGAAGAGCTCCGCCACCTTTTCCGCTCTATTCTCGAGGAAAACGGCTATTCGGTTTTTGAAGCGGCTGATGGCGAAGAAGCCATGGAAACGTTCAATGCCAACAAGAACGCCATAGAGCTTATGATCCTCGACGTAATCATGCCGCGAAGAAATGCACGGGATGTTTACGAAGCCGTCAAAAAAGAACGGCCGGACATGAAGTTCCTTTTTGTCAGCGGACACGGTCAAGAGACCATCAATCAAAGTGGGATTCAGGGCGAGAACATCACCATACTGACAAAGCCCGCATCACTACCCCAATTCATGAAAACGGTGCGGGAGATATTGGACGGATAGAGGAAAAACTGTTTTCCCCTGGATATTGAAAAGATTATTCACAGTTCGGGACAGTTCCGTTTCAGATCAAATCAGGATCTAACCCGGCAAAAAGCGGTTCCTGAAAGAACCGCTTGGAAGATACGAACCCTCAGAACAGTTCGATTTCACCGGCAGTGATTTCCGGCAGTTTCACCAATCCCTCTTCGAGCAGGTCTTCAAAAAATTCAATCCGGTTGCGGCCTCTCTTCTTTGCGTGGTAGAGAGACTGATCGGCCCTGTCAAGCAGGCTTGCAATAAAGATCTCCGGATTCATCCTCGTCACGCCGACACTAATGGTAACCTGGCCGACCTGCGGGAAAGAATGTTTTTCGACCGTTGACCTGAACCGTTCGAATGCCTTTGCGGCATGCTCCTTGGTACCGGCCCTGACTATGACGACGAATTCCTCTCCGCCGAAACGGAACAGGAAATCACTTTCCCTGAAATGGTGTTGCATGAGCTGAGAGAGCAGCAGCAGGACTTCATCGCCGTACAGATGCCCCCAGGTATCATTTATCCGCTTAAAATTATCCACATCGACCATGCCGAGCCAGTAGCCGACACTTCCCTCGTCAAAAACGCTTCTCCTGTCCACGGGAACCGGGTCGGTAACAGGAGCCGGTTGACTGTAGATTTTCTGCACGACTTCCTCGAAGGTCTTCCGATTGGCAAGGCCCGTCAACTGGTCCCGTTGCGCTTCGATGAGCACCTGGTAGAAATTGCGGTAGATCTGCAGGAGCCCGCGTATCATGTGGGAGTCGAGTTTGCTCAGATCCCGGACGGTTACCGCCACGAGGAAAACGTTCTGTGTCTTGGTCTGGTGGACATGCCAGGTTATCAGCATATTGCCGGTTTCGAGATTAGTTCGGAAAGCTTGTTTCGTTCCCTGGACAATATCCAGGGCAGTATAGATTTCCTCGGAAAGGGAAAAATTTTCCGAAAGTATCTCGTACTTTTCCTGCCGCAAGTGCAACTGGTAACAGGGCATCCCCCTTCGGTCGAGTTTCAGGATGGACAACTCCTGGGGACGCAGAAACTCCGCGAGCGTTTTCAACAGGCTGAACTCCATGAGTTCGATATCCTGGATTGCGGTCAGGCTGACGAGTTTATCGAGGAGAAGAGGCGCGTTTGTTTTCATAGTGCTCCTGTGAGCGTTGCAGACGGTACGATAGCCAGCGTATGGATAGTATCATTTTTTTTCAAAAAACTAAACCAGCACTTTTTGTGCCCGATATGTTCCTTATCGATAGGGTATCACATCGAGAAATCATAGCGCCCTATCAAAATGAGTACCTGCGTTCACACTGAATCCAGGCGTGCCTTCCGTTACGTAATCTCTGTGCAAAGCATAACATTGCCGCAGCAAACACGGATCGACATCTATGACAAAAGGCATCAACAGTACTTCGGTCAGAAAGTCCGGGCTTCGTCCAGAAACGAAAGCACAGCACCAGCGGTTTCTTCAGGACGCTCTTCATGGGGATTATGCCCGCACCGGTCGAGAATTTTAAGCCGGGAACCAGGAATATCCCGGTTCAGGCGCCGGCCGAGTTCCACGCGCACGTTTCGATCTTCGGCTCCCCATACGATCAGAACCGGAAGATCAAGTTGCCGGTACAGTTCTTCTATCCCGATATACGCATCGGGATCAACTGCCTTAACGGTGGCCCGTAGCGCATGGGCGATCCCTTTGCCTCGGAAATATCGCTTGTAGCGCTCAAACCGTTCCGGGGTAATCCGTGACGAGTCGAAAAACACCCGCTCCAGGACCCCCTGAACCAGCATGCGCACCGGTATGAGGCGAAGGAAGAGGAGTCCCGGGGGAGACTTCAGTTTACGGAAAAAGCGGGGGAGCCGCTGCGGATATGCCGCCGGATCGATGAGAACAAGACTCTCAACGGAAAAGGAGTCGGTGTTGTCTTTCGCATCGATGCAGACTCGGAGAGCCACGGCCCCTCCCAGCGAATGACCCGCGATCACCAGTGAACGCAAGCCCAGCACACCAATAAAGGCCCGCACCAGGCCGGCATGATCCTCTATGGAATAGGCGCCATCCCTCGGTTTGTCGGATTTGCCGAAGCCCTTCATATCAAGCAGGATCAGGGTATAACGATCGGCGGGAAACAGGCCGACGATATCATGCCAGGTCGTGGCCGACGAGGCGAAACCGTGCAGGAACAGGATCGATACCGGCCCCTGCCCCACGGTCCGATAATTGAGGCGAACCGATCCGACATCTGCATATAACCCGTCATATCTCATGGCAACCTCCTGCCAAGTGAAGCCTTTAGCGCACGAATGATCCCGTCTCGTCCAGTGCCCTGCGGTGTTTCCGGCAACCGCGGCGCAAAATAGTGCCATACGCCGCATTCCGCACCAAACATCAAGGGTCGTATCACCACCTGTCGATCATGTTTTTTCAGCCAATCACACCGATTCATCCGACAGCATCTCATCCTCCCCCACCTGGATCAACAATGGCGGAAAACCGATTCCCTCTCTTTTGTCAGAATCATATCGACCCGTCAAGTGCTAACAGGTAGCGATCCGGATAGCGGGAGAATTTTCGTCCCGACCGTCACCAACGTCAATTATTTCTTCCGGCATCCCGGCACATTAACAATTCTTTGCTTTTCTTGAATACCCCTGAACCCACAAAAGGAAAGTTGTCACGTATGATAGTGCGGTCATACAGATCAGGAAAGCGAACGATTTCATGAAAACACCTACCCGAAAGACCTATACCCTGCTTGCCGTATTTGCCATTGGCGCGGCAATCAAGGCGTTTGCCCTCAAATACTATTTCAGTTACGAACCGGTCTCCTATCTTACCGCAAGGGTCAGCCGGATGGATCTCGAAGAGAGCGTACTGGCAAGCGGCTCTCTCCAGGCGATTAAAACGGTTGCGGTGGGCGCCCAGGTTTCGGGGCAACTGAAAAAGCTCCATGTGTCGTTGGGAGAACGTGTAGAAAAAGGGGAACTCCTGGCTGAAATAGATCCCGTCATCCAACAAAATGCCCTGAAAGATGCTGAAGCGGCTCTTGAAAACGTGCAGGCGCAGAAACGCTCGAAACAGGCGCTCCTGCATTCCGTCTTCGGCCCTGGGCGACAAGCAAGCGGACGGCACCTACAGCGTCCGGGTACTGAGGGACGGCACACCTGAAACACGGAAAATCAGGACCGGGATCAGCAACAAAATCCAGGTGCAGGTACGTAAAGGGCTGCGGGAAGGCGAAGCCGTTATCATTGGCGACAGCAGCACCCTGCCAAGCGAAGAATCATCACAGAATTCGCGGTCGCCCGGACCACCGCCGGGGAGATAGCCATGAACACCCCGCTTCTCCACCTGATCGTGGTGGGACGCCGGTTCGTCAACGGCGACCAGGAAACCCGGGTCCTGAAAGGAATAAATCTTACCGTAGACGCCGGCGAACTGTTGGCCATCGTCGGGTATCGGAATCCGGAAAATCGACCTTGATGAATATCCTCGGTTGCCTCGACCGGCCGAGCGAAGGGACTTACCGCATCAACGGCAGAGTTATTGTGTAGTATTGATCCGGGGAAATGAAGCGGAGGGTATCAGCCGGCGAGCGCCTTTTCAACAGCCTGCGCCATCATGTCGACGGTAATGCTTCGACGGCACTCTTCGTCCTTGTCGCATTCGGTACGGAAACAGGCAGTGCAGGCAAGGGGTGACTGAACGATAACCTGACCAGGTCCGCGTGGCCCACTGCGCTTTCCGTCGCTTGCCCGGTACAGGGAAACAGTGGGAGTGCCGACGGCCGCGGCAATGTGTGTCGGACCGGTATCGCCACCCACCACCAGGTCGACCTTCTTCAGAAGCGCGGTGAACCCTTTCAGCGGGTACCGGTCAAGAACCCGTGCACCGGTGCCGATCCCCGCTGCGAGTTCGGTGGCAGCCATTCTCTCCGCCTCGTTCCCCCAGGACAGCAGGATCGTGGAGTCCGGGTAGGTTTCCAGCAGTTTCCGACCAAGCTGAATCCATCCTTCCATGAACCAGAACTTGGTCTGCCAGGTGGTCCCATAGTGGAAGAGAAACACCAAACCGTCCGACAGGGTTGCAAGCAGCGTACGTGCCGCTTCGTCGTCTTCCGGCGCAGTATGGATATCCGACGACAGCCGTAATCCCATGAAGTCCCGACCGAACGAAACGCTCACCAGCCTGAGATACTGGTCGGTAATGTGATAGTCCCGTCGCCGGATCGGAACCTGGCGGGTGGTAAAAAGGAGATTGATCGATTCCTGGAGAATTTCCCGGGTGAAGCCGATACGATCTTCGGCGCCGGTCAACCAATCCACGAGGCCACTCTTCAAATTCCCCTGAATATCGAATACGAGATCATAGTTCCGTTCGTGCAAGTCGTCCCGGACCTTGGATATCTCGCGTCGGGTCGCAACGGCCAGGGGTTTCTTCCGCCAAACCTTGGTCCGCACCACGTGCAGCCGACAGATGAGGGGATTCCCTTCCAGGATATCGCGAAACGGATCCTCCACGACCCAATCCACCTCGATACCGGGCATGACCTGGTGAAGATATTCGAGCACCGGCAAGGCGTGAATAATATCGCCCAGGGCGCTCATCTTCACCACCAGCACTCTCACGACAACCTCCCGGCGGCCCTGAGCATGTCCACTATCGTATCGAAAACCTCCGTTGGTGTAATCCTGTCCATGCACTCGAGATCAATCCGGTTCCGGCAGGACCTTGCAACGCACGGTACACAGGGTAGTTCATCGTGTCGGATTATGCGGTGACCCTCGCCGACCGGTCCGGTCCGGTCGGGATCAATGGCGCCGAAAAGCGCGACCACCGGCGTTTTGACCGCGGTAGCCATGTGCAGGGGACCGGTGTCGCCGCTCACCAGCACATCGCACCGGTCGAGAACCGCGCCAAGCTGCAGAAGCGTCGTTTTACCGATGAGATCGAGAGGAGCATGTGACATCCCCGCCAGAATGCGTTCCGCCAAGTCTCGTTCATTCCCCCCTCCCACCAGCACGATACCAGCCCCCAACTCCACAATGAGACTATCGGCCAGGATTGCAAAACGTTCCGGGCTCCAGCATTTTATGCGGTTGCTGGCGCCGGGGTTCAGGGCTACAATGATCCTGCCGCCGGAAAACCCCTCATCGCGAAAAAGGGCTTCGGCATAGGCCTTTTCTTCCGGGCCACAGGAAAGTGCAAGGTCAAGATCGCACTCTTCCGGTATGATGCCGAGCGGCGCCAGGGTTTCCAGGTGGTTTACCACGGCGTGGACCGTCCTGCCGCGCGCTTTCCTGTACACGAGAAGCTTGCAGGGAAAAGCCGCCGAAGCGAGAAGCCAGGCCTTGACATTACTCCGCTGAAAATTCACCACGAGGTCATACCGGGCGGCACGCAGCCGTTTCCAAAGTCTGAAAAATCCGGCCGGGGAGCGATGTGCGCCTTTTCGATCAAAAACGATCGTCTCATGAATATGGGAATTATGAAGAAACATGGTCGCGGCCGCGGCCGAACCGACCAGGAGACTGATTTTCGTTTCGGGATAGCGCCTTGCAAGTGCCCGGATCGCGGGTGTCAACTGAAGCAAATCACCCACGGCGCCGGGCTTGATGAGAAGAATGTTGCTGTAGTTCTTCATGCCGTTCTTTCAGGATGGAATTATTGCCACACGAATCGCGTTTCACGCGAGGTTCCCACGCCATACCATCAAATAGTCCGGGTATGGCGTGGGAAATTCATTTTGGCGGGCTAATCGTCAAAACTCCCTGCAGGTCCCTTATCGGTTTCCAGCGTGGCGCCCTTTTCGAGAATCCTGGCCTCGGTCCAGTCCGAAGGATCCTCCATGCGGGTGGCCTTGGGACCAAGATCACAGGAACCGGCCTTGAGAATGGCTTCGATGGCAAGGGGAGCGGTATCCCGGGCATTGAACACCTCGCTCATCATCCGGTAGGCGAAAGCCTCCACCCTTTTCACCATACGCTCGCGGATTTCCTTCGATTGGGCAAGCAGCCGGTTTTCAAAGGGAAGATTCAGATTCTTGTAATCACCCTTCTTGTAGCCCTTGGAATCCGCAAAGGCGACCACCTCCGCCCACAATTCATCGTTCATGCCCTCGCCGGCAACCTTGATGAACGAGCCGTTGTCGTCGAGTATGGCATTTCCGTAGTCATTCACCTCGAGCCCCCAGGAGATCATCTGCAGGGCCGTGGCCACATTCGCCTTGGTGGTGTGCGTCCGTTCGGCTATCGCCCGGAGCCTTTCTGAACTGTTGCCGGACGTGCCGTGCTGGGCGCCGGAAACGGCATACGGTTCCAGCGCCTTGTGGATATCCGCGGTGAGGTCGACCTGGATTCCCTGGTCACTCGCTTCTATGCCGTGGGTCGTGCCGTTATTGAGCGCAATCCAGTCGGGAAAAATGCCATGGGCATTCAGCCCCTGGATCAGGAACAGCGCTTCTTCCCGCGTGGAAAGGCCCAGCTTGCCCTTTATTTCGCCGACTTCGGTTTCGAGGCCCGCCCAGGCCGGCACGTACGGATTCAGGGCAATGCTCGCCAGAAGGTTTTTATCATCGGGAAGATGGGAGGCGTCGATGGCGATGGAAGTTATCCCGGCATCGAACATGCTGGGAATTTCGATCCTGGCCGTTTCGATGTCCTTTTCACTCTTGATGCCGTAATGATCGGCATGGATGGCTACCGGCACGGTAATGCCCATTTCATTGCACATGGCGTCGACCAGGAGGGCAATGTTCCAGTAATTCACGGCACAATACGCTTTGGCGCCCCCTTCCGATTTGGCGATTTCGATGATAACCGCGGCATTGGCCCGCTGGGCCGCCTTGAGAACACCACGAATAACAAAGGAGTTCCTGCCGTTGGCCGCCATGGCAATGGCCTTGCCCTTGGCCATCATGGCGCGGTCGATCACCTTGCCGCTGACGAGCAGCGCCTTCGAGTTGGGAAACAGCTTTACGATAGTATGCGGTCGTCCGATTTCAACCGCCTTGAGAAAATCACTTTGGGTAGCGGATGCTTGCGCAGACATATATTTTACCTCCTGCTTAGGGTAAATTCACAACCGGCCGGCTGTCACGCCACACGAAGCCGACAGTTCCATGCCCGCACAACAACACGGCAAAGATGAAACGCTATCTCGCGAGGCACTACAGCCAGCATTGTCTGTATACCATGCCAACTGGCACAATTCAAGTTCGAGGGCGCAATTTATCCATTCCAACAACCGGTTCCTTTTTGTCCCGTAAAGTATTCGTTTTGAAGTCTCTTCCCAAGGTTTGATTTGCGAAGATCGGCCTCATATGATACGTTACTGTGCCGCTTTCCGCAGCCTCTGTTCCATTTCGCAGGAAGTGCTATCCACAACATTATCGGAAGTCTTGAAAACTCGATAGAAATAAATCAAGGAAAACGGCATCCCCCCTGGCACGGTCGCAGAGGGAAACAATGGCACAGCCTCACGGCAGGCCCTCTTTCTGCCCTCTGGGATAGCGTATGGATTTCTCACATGGTCATTGCATGATAAATACCGTAACAAGTGACTGAACTTGCCCTGAAACGATCATCACCGCCCCCTATGGTAACAACCGCTCATTTCAAATGCATTCATTACCAGGAGTATCCCTTTGACGGCAACAGCAGCATTTTCCGAAACGCTTCTCGACTCCCATTGCATCGTCGATGTCCGCACCCCCCTGGAATTTGAAGAGGACCACATCCCGGGCGCCATAAACGTACCGTTACTGGATAACGACGAACGCGTGGAGATCGGCATACTGCACAAGCAGGAGGGTCCGCACAAGGCCCGGCTTCGTGGATTGGAGATCACCGCTCCGCGCTTTCCCGCAATGGTGCGTACGA
>JAXGWF010000025.1:0-50782 GCA_040773465.1 Geobacteraceae bacterium
GGACAAATGTGTCGTGGCATGACAAGAATTAATCATAGCATACTTCTCCATTCGGATACCACTCTCACCAAGTGACGGAGGCTCGGATTTTTCATACCTTCCGGCAACGAGAAAACGCTTCTTTTTCCTCCAGACGTTTTCACTCCCCATCAGGTGTGGTAGATTTTGAATATGGAAAAGCAACCAAGAGAGGTAAACAGCGAGCAGCAGCAATCTTCCGACGGCTCCGGGGAGCGCGGTTCGAAATCGGGTTTTTTTTCCCGAGAGCGTCTTCGGTTGCTGGTGCGAGCGTTCCGGTATCGAAACTATCGCCTCTATTTTATCGGCCAGACCCTGTCGCTGATGGGAACCTGGATGCAGCTGATCGCCGTCGGCTGGCTGGTATACCGTTTGACCGGATCTGCACTGTACCTGGGAGTCGTTGCCTTTGCCGGGCAGATATCGACCCTGGTGCTGACCCCGTTTGCCGGCCTTCTTTCCGATCGGATGAATCGGCGGCGACTGCTGCTCTGGACCCAGTCCCTGGCGCTTGTCCAGGCGCTGACCCTTGCTTTGGTCGTCCTGTCCGGTTCTGTCAGGATATGGCAGGTTGCCGTGCTGAGCCTGTTGAACGGTGTCATCAACTCCTTTGATATGCCGGCCCGCCATTCTTTTGTCGCCGACCTCATTCCGGACCGCGAGGATTTCGCCAATGCCATTCCACTCAATTCGGCCATGTTCAATTCCGCCAGGCTGGTGGGACCTTCTCTTGCCGGTATTCTTATCGCCCATTTCGGCGAGGGGTTCTGCTTCCTGGTCAACGCGGTCAGCTACCTGGCCATCCTCGCGTGCCTGAAAGCGATGCGCTTGCCGGCGGGTGCTCCCGGGAACGGTAACGGAAAACGCGTCCTTATCGACGTGGCGGATGGCTTCCGCTACGCCTGGCACTTCTTTGCCATCCGCCAGATCCTGTTGCTGATCTGCCTGCTGAGCCTCACGGTGATGCCCTATGTGACGCTCCTGCCCGCCTTTGCCCGCGAATTTCTCAATGCGGACCCCCTGGATTACGGTTTGATGGTTACCGTTTCAGGGATCGGCTGCCTGGTCTGCAACGTTGCGTTTGCCTTTCGCCGGAACGTCATCGGCCTCGACAGGATTATTCCGTTTTCCGCTGTGATCATCGCCATCTGTCTTGCCGCATTTACCTTTTGCCGGAGTCTTGCCCTGTCGTTTCCAATCCTGTTTTGCCTGGGTGGGATTTCGATGGCCCAGCTCACTGCAAGCAACATTATCCTGCAGACCGTGGTTGACGACGACAAGCGCGGCCGCATCATGAGCTTCTATATCATGTCCTTCATGGGAATGATGCCGCTTGGCGGATTGCTTGCCGGGGCCGTTGCCGAGCGCTTCGGTGTTGCTGAAACCCTGCTGGCCGGTTCCGGTCTCTACCTGGCGGGTACCCTGCTGTTTCTTCACGGCTTCAGCCGCTTCCGCGGGTGCCTGCTCCCGGTCTTTGAAAAGCTGGGCATCGGCAGGGCCGGTGCGGGGTGAAGCCTGCAACAACGCTGAAATGACAAACCCCGTCTTTTTGAGACGGGGTTTGTCAATAAACTCGGCGGCAGTGCTGCCGCCTTTTCCTGGTACTTTTATTTCAAATTTTTCTTGATTCTTGCCACTGCTTCAGTCACGTTGTCGCGATTGCCGAAAGCGGACAGCCGGAAGAACCCTTCACCGCTCGGCCCGAATCCGCTGCCGGGGGTTCCCACCACGTTGCATTCGGTGAGGAGCTTGTCGAAGAAATCCCAGGAACTCATGCTATGGGGCGTCTTGAGCCAGATATAGGGGGCATTGACGCCGCCGAACACTGTCAGTCCCGCCTCGGCCAGACCGCCACGGATGATGCGGGCGTTTTCCATGTAGTAGTCGATGATTTCCTTCACCTGTGCCCATCCCTCTTCGGAGTAGACCGCGGCCGCCGCCTTCTGCACCGGGTAGGAGACGCCGTTGAACTTGGTGGACTGGCGACGGTTCCAGAGTCTGTTCAACCGGATCGATTCACCAGCTGCCGTGTGGGCCTCCAACTCCTCCGGCACTACGGTCAGGGCGCAACGCACCCCGGTGAAGCCGGCTGTTTTCGAGAAGGAGCGGAACTCGATGGCGCACTTCTTTGCCCCTTCGATCTCGTAGATGGAGTGGGGAATGGTCGGGTCGGTGATGAAGGCTTCGTAGGCGGCATCGAAGAAGATGACCGCATTGTGCTCCAAGGCATAGTCTACCCATCCCTTGAGCTGTTCCCTGGTGGCTACGGCGCCGGTTGGGTTGTTGGGGAAGCAAAGGTAGATAATATCCACTTCCTGATCCGGGAATGACGGATTGAAACCGTTTTCCTCGGTGCACGGCATATAGACCAGCCCCTTGTAGTATCCTTGCTCGTTGGCTTCACCGGTGCGGCCGATCATGACGTTGGTATCGTTGTATACCGGATACACCGGGTCGCCGATGGCCACCACGTTTTCCAGGGCGAAAATGTCCAGGATATTGGCGCAGTCGCATTTGGAGCCGTCGGAAATGAACATTTCCGAGGTTTTCAGTTCCACGCCGAGGGGGTTGTAGGATTTCTCGATGATAGTGTTGATGAGGAACTCATAACCTTGCTCCGGGCCGTATCCCATAAAGGATTTTTCTTTCGCCATATCATCGACGGCGTCGTGGAAGGCCTTGACGATTGCCGGCGCGAGCGGCAGGGTAACGTCGCCTATGCCCAGGCGGATAACATTTGCCTGGGGATTCGCTTCGGTAAAGGCTTTTACCCGGCGTCCGATTTCGGGAAAGAGATAGCCTGCTTTGAGTTTCAGATAATGTTCGTTGACAAGGGCCATGCAATACCTCCGATTGAAATTATAGGGTATAAAGGAAATGCCGCTGGAGCGGCATGTAAGACAAAAGAGCACAGGTGCATTGCGAATATTTCGCTGTCATCAAGCTTGACGCAGCGGTGCCTGTTGCGAATGGGCGGCATCGCTGCGCATCCTGCAGAAATGTGCGCTGTTATTTCAGGCCGAGAACGTCCTGCATGTCGTAGAGTCCCGGCTGCTGGTTGACCACCCACTTGGCGGCCCGGGCCGCGCCGCGGGAAAACATGTCGCGGGTATGCGCCCGGTGGGTGATTTCGATCCGCTCACCCATGCCGATGAAGTAGGCGGTATGGTCTCCGACGATGTCGCCGCCGCGAATGGTCTGCATGCCGATCTCTTCCTTGGTCCGTTCGCCGCAGATTCCTTCGCGGTGGAAATTCGCCACCTTATGGTAATCTCGTCCGAGGGCCTGGGCGACCACCTCTCCCATACGGACGGCGGTGCCGGAGGGAGAGTCTTTTTTCATCCTGTGGTGAGCCTCTACGATTTCCACATCGAAGTCGTCACCGAGTATCGCGGCCACATCCTTGAGAATCTTGAATACTACGTTGACGCCCACGGACATGTTCGGCGCGAGAACCACGGGAACCGTGCGGGCCAGTTCCACGGCAAGGGCTCGCTCTTCGGCGTTGAAACCGGTGGAGCCGATGACCATGGCCTTGTTGTTCAGGCCGCAGACTTCCAGGTTTTTCAGCGAGACGGTCGGTGTGGAGAAGTCGATCAGGACATCGCAGCCTTTTACCAGCTCGTTGAGATTATCGATGATGGGCACATCCAGCGCGCCGCATCCCGCGACAAGCCCGGCATCCATGCCGAGGCAGGGATGCTTCGGCCGATCGAGAGCGCCGGACAACTGAAGGTCCGGGTCTTCCTTGACGGCCGTGATGATACGGCCTCCCATGCGTCCGGCTGCTCCGCTGACAGCTACTTTGATCATGGCAAATCCTTTCGTGCAGTCGCCGAAGGGCGAAGGAAAGTAGCTCCTTCAGCCTTCAGCCTAGATTAAATTGTATTCCTTCATGATCCCGGCAAGCTTCGCGGTGTTTGCTTCGGACATGGGAGCCAGGGGGAGTCGTACATCGTCGGAGCATTTTCCCATGAGACCGAGGGCCGTCTTTACCGGTACCGGGTTGGTTTCGATGAACATGGCGTTGCTGATTTTCAGCAGTTTCAGGTGGAGACGGCGGGCTTCTTCCAGGTTGCCGTCATTGAAGGCGTCGATCATGTTCGCGATAGCCTTGGGCATAATGTTGGCCGTTACCGATATGACGCCCGTGCCGCCGCAGGCCATCATCGGAAAAGTAACGAAATCGTCGCCCGACAGCACATCGATTTTGTCACCGCACAGGGCAATGACCTCCGATGCCTGCTGCAGGGACCCGGTAGCTTCCTTGATGCCGACAATGTTGGGCAGCTCGGCAAGCCGGGCTACGGTCTGCGGCAGCATGTTGACGCCGGTACGACCGGGAACATTGTACAGGACCTGGGGCAGGGCCACGGCTTCGGCCACCGTTTTGTAATGGCGGTAGAGACCTTCCTGGGAAGGCTTGTTGTAGTACGGTGTCACGAGCAGCGCTCCATCCGCGCCGACTCTTTTCGCATGCTCTGTTATCTCGATGGCTTCCTTGGTGGAGTTGGAGCCGGTCCCGGCGATTATGGGGACTCGTTTCCGTGCCTGCTGGACAACGATTTCGATTACCCGGTCGTGCTCATCGTAGTCGAGGGTTGATGCCTCGCCGGTGGTGCCGCACGGAACAATGCCGTCGGTACCGTTTTCGATCTGGAACTCGACGAGTTCCCTCAGGCTTTCCTCATCGATTTCACCATTTTTGAACGGCGTGACGATGGCGACGATACTCCCATTGAACATGATATACTCCTTCCTCAGTGGAAAATGGTTTTCCCTGAAACGCAGGGGGCTCTAGTGATGTCCCCTGGTGGATGCTCGATACAACGGTCAGCGAATTATTACAGGAATGTAGGAATTTTCTCTCCCCGGATAAGATCCTCCACCTTTTCACGCTCCCGTATGACAAAATAGGAATTGCCCTTCACCATAACTTCGGCTACGCGGGGGCGACTGTTGTAGTTGCTGCTCATGGTGAAACCATAGGCCCCGGCCGACATGAACGCGACGAGGTCTCCCTGCTTGAAGGCCGGCATTTCCCGATCCTTGGCGAGGAAGTCGCCTGACTCGCAGATGGGGCCGACGATATCGGCAACGATGGTGCCCGGCTGGTCTGTGCAGACCGCCTGCACTCCATGGTAGGAACCATACAGTGAAGGACGGGCCAGATCGTTCATCGCCGCATCGACGATCACGAAGTTTTTCTCTTCACCCTTTTTGGTATAGAGGCACTTGGCCACCATGATGCCGGCATTGCCCACCAGATTTCTTCCCGGCTCGAACAGCAGGTGCAGTCCCAGGTCCTTCGTTTCTTTGACGATTGCCGCACCGTACTCCGCGGGCAGCGGTGGTGCTTCGTCGCTGTACGTGATGCCGAGGCCGCCGCCCAGGTCGAAATACTTGAGCGTGATGCCCGACTCCTTCAGCCCCTCGATCAGGCGCTTCAGTTTTCGCACGGTATCGACAAAGGGGGAAACCTTGGTGAGTTGACTGCCGATGTGACAATCGATGCCGATGACCTCCAGGTCGGCCATCTTTGCCGCCCGCTTGTACTGATCCAGGGATCGCTCGATATTAATGCCGAACTTGGCTTTTTTCAGACCGGTAGTGATATAGGGATGGGTTTCGGGGTCTACGTCCGGGTTCACCCTGATGGCGATGCCGGCTTTTTTGCCGAGACGGCCGGCGATCAGGCCGATGCGGTCAAGCTCTTCTTCCGATTCCACGTTGAACATGAGGATGCCGGTGTTCAGGGCATACTCGATTTCTTCGTCCTTTTTCCCCACTCCGGAATAGACCACCTTTTTCGGATCCACCCCGGCTGTCAATGCGCGGTACAGTTCTCCGCCCGATACGATATCGACGCCGCCGCCCAGGTTGAAAAAGGTCTTGAGTACCGCCAGGTTGGAATTGGCTTTCATGGAATAGCAGATGGTATGGGGAACTTCCGCGAAGGCCTGGTCCATGGCCTGGAAATGGCGCTCCAGGGTTGCGTGGGAATAAATATAAACTGGTGAGCCGACCGATGCCACGATATCTTTTACCGCGATTTCTTCGGCGTACATTTCGTTTCCTTTGTACTGAAAATGGTGCATTAAGCCCCTCCGATTCGTATTGTTCAGGCAGGTGCCGGATGTCAGCGGCGCGCATAATATCCGGCAGGCAACGGCGCCTCTTTTCATTCCGGATGTTTAACATTTCGATGTCCGGAGACCCTCGTGTCAGTCGTTGCAACGAAACGGGTCACTCTCGGAATCTGGACTCCACTGATTGCCGATTTTTTGGATGAAAGTCTTCTTTTTTAACACATGGGGTGAAAAAAGTCAAAAAAGGTCAAATCTTCGGATGCTTCCGGGAAACGCGGGAAAGCGGATTATCCCTCCTCTCTGGGTGATTTGATACGGCTGAAGAGCAGGTCCCGGCAGTTACTCGGACAAGGAGAACATGCCTTTGACCTCATTGGAAAGATCGCTTTCCACCAGATCGCCGCCGATCTTTACAACAGATCGCACGGCATAGAAGTATTCCACGCCATGTTCCATGTGCGGGTCGGCGAATTGGATGACTTCTGCCTTGACAACGGCGAGGGGAGAGAGGGGCATGACCTCGTTCGCCTGTTTCCTGTATATGGAAAAGCCTTCGAGATGACTCCCGGGAGCGGTTGCCGGGGTCTCCCAGCGGAGCGTTACGCCGTCAGGAGTCGGCACGGCGGAAATGTGCGGGGATGGGGGCGGGACCGCTTTCGTCCGGCGCGCCTTGTTTGAATCCTTGCTGGTTGCGCCGTCTTTTTCGAACGAGACGACCTTGTACTGGTAGGTTTTGCCGTCCACCAGGTCACCGTCGAAGAAACAGTAGCGGGAACCGAATCGCAGTACGTCCTCCAGGTATTCAGGGTCGACAAGTTTTATCGCGCGATAGATATTCGGGCATTCTTCGCAGTCCCGGTCGGGCGGCAGCACGTCGCGACGGAATACCCGGAAACCAGCAAGGCTCTCGATCGGTCCGCCCCATTCTTCTTTGTCGGGCCGGGACCAGCATACCAGGAAGCGGTTTCCCTTCTGTTCGACGCGGAGGTCATTGATGCCGGCGGGCACCAGTGCTTCAGGCGCGACCAGGGGGCCGCGCTTGCCGCAGGCGCTGAAGAGGAGAGTGAAAAGCAGGAGAAAGAATACTTTTTTCATGATGGCTCCGAGCTTAGGTCCGGGTAACAAATAAAATAATTCGCGTAGGGGCAGACCCGTGTGTCTGCCCTTCCTTAGGGACCTTATGCATCCGCTCTGTCATATGGGTTCTGTTTTTGCCCGCGGATACTGAAGTCATTTTCGGTTCAGGGCGAACACACGGGTTCGCCCCTACAGCGACCACTATGGGCCAATTCGGCCGGATAACCCAAAACCTCTACGCTTTTTCCTTTTCCTGTTTGAACCGTTCGATTTCGGCCTTGACCCTTTCGAGGGCGGTGCCGCCGGTGGCACGCCGGGCATTGACGCTCGCTTCAAGGGTGATGGCATTGTAGATATCGTCGCCGATCTGCCCGGAAAAGCTCTTCCATTCCTCGGGAGACAGCTCTTCGAGCCGCTTGCCGTGCTCGATGCAGTAGCGCACCGATTTGCCGACGACTTCGTGCGCCTCGCGGAAGGGCATGCCGGTACGGACCAGGTAATCGGCCACGTCGGTGGCGTTGGAGAAGCCGCATGCCGCTGCTTCGCGCATGACTTCGGCCTTGATCCTCATTTCCCGGACCATGTCGGCGAAGATCTTCAGGCTGCCCTTGACCGTATCGATCGTGTCGAAAAGCGGTTCCTTGTCTTCCTGCATGTCCTTGTTGTAGGCCAGCGGCAGGGCCTTCATCACGGTAAGCAGGGCCATGAGGTTGCCGTAGACCCTGCCGGTCTTGCCGCGCACCAGTTCCGGCACGTCCGGGTTTTTTTTCTGCGGCATGATGGACGAACCGGTGCAGAAGGAATCGGACAGCTCGATGAAGTCGAATTCACTGGTCGACCAGAGGATCAGTTCTTCGGAAAAACGGGACAGGTGCATCATCAGGATCGACGATGCGGAGATGAACTCCAAGGCAAAGTCCCGGTCTGAAACCGAGTCCAGGGAGTTGCGGGTCGGCTCGGCAAAACCGAGTTCCTCGGCAACTGATTCCCGGTCGATGGGGAAGGTGGTTCCGGCGAGGGCTCCGGCGCCGAGCGGCAGCACGTTGAGCCGCTTTGCGCAATCTTCCATGCGGCCCTTGTCGCGGCGGAACATTTCCACATAGGCCAGCATGTGGTGGGAGAAAAGAATCGGCTGGGCCACCTGGAGGTGGGTGTAGCCGGGCATGATCACGCCGAGGTTTTCTTCCGCCTGGTAGATGAGGGAACCGACGAGGAGGTCCAGGTAGCGACGGATCTCTTCGGTTTCTTCCCGCAGGTAGAGACGGATGTCGACCGCCACCTGGTCGTTGCGGGAACGGCCCGTGTGGAGCCGCTTGCCGGCTTCGCCGATGGCCGCCGACAGGCGCGCCTCGATATTCATATGGATATCTTCCAGGGAAACGGAGAAATCGAAGTCACCGGCCTCGATTCGGACGAGAATGTCCTCCAGGCCCTCGACGATGGCGTCTACGTCGGCCTGGGGAATGATGCCTTGGCGGCCGAGCATCCGGGCATGGGCGATGGAGCCCCGGATATCCTGGCGGTACAGCCGTTTGTCAAAGTCGATTGATGCGGTGAATTCCTCGACGAAAGCATCGGTGGGTTGGGAAAAACGGCCTCCCCAGAGTTTATCCTTGGCCATGCAATTCTCCTGCTGAAAAATGGAAACCACCCCCGCCCTGCAGGCGCCCCCTCCTGATTCAGGAGGGGGCAGGGGGTGGTTATGATGCGTTTTCATGTAGGGGCAACCCCCTGTGGTTGCCCTTGTTTGGGCAGGCACGGGGGCCTGCCCCTACGTGGTTGTCTATTTTTTCTTGTTTGCCATCATCTGGGAACGGATCCTCAACCTGAGCGAATTGAGGCGGATGAAGCCCTCGGCATCCTGCTGGTTGTATACTTCGTCCGCTTCAAAGGTGGCGATTTCCGGGTTGAAGAGCGAGTCGGTGTCGGATTTGCGACCGACGACGCGGCAGCTGCCCTTGTAGAGTTTTATCCGGGCAACGCCGTTAACGGTTTTCTGGGATTCGTCGATCATGGCCTGGAGCATCTCCCGTTCCGGGGCGAACCAGTAACCGTAGTAGACCATTTCGGCATAACGGGGAATCAGGGAGTCGCGGATATGCATGACTTCCCGGTCCATGGTGATCTGCTCCACCGCCATGTGGGCTTCACGGAGAATGGTGCCGCCCGGGGTTTCGTAGACGCCGCGTGATTTCATCCCTACGTAGCGGTTTTCCATCAGGTCGACGCGGCCGATGCCGTGTTCGCCGCCGAGGAAGTTGAGGTGGGCAAGGAGCTGGGCCGGGGACATTTCTTCGCCGTCAACGGCAACCGCATTGCCGTTCCTGAACTCGATCTCGACGTACTGCGGCTTGTTGGGCGCCTTTTCCGGCGCCTTGGTCAGGACGTACATCTCTTCCGGTGCTTCGGCATAGGGGTCTTCCAGGATGCCGCCTTCGAAGGAGATGTGGAGCAGGTTACGGTCCGATGACCAGGGGCGTTTCTTGGTAACCGGCACCGGGATGCCGTTCTTCTTTGCGTAGTCGAGGAGTGCCTGGCGGCTGTTCAGGTCCCAGGTGCGCCACGGGGCGATGATGGTAATGGCCGGATCGAAATGGTAGCAGGCCAGTTCGAAGCGGACCTGGTCGTTGCCCTTGCCGGTGGCGCCATGGGCCACGGCGTCGGCCTTCTCTTTCCTGGCGATCTCCATCTGCCGCTTGGCGATGAGCGGCCGGGCGATGGACGTGCCGAGGAGATAGGAGCCCTCGTAGATGGCATTGGCCCGGAACATCGGGAACACGAAATCCCTGACGAATTCCTCGCGCAGGTCGTCGATGTAGACCTTGTCGGCGCCGGTGGCAATGGCCTTATCGCGAACGGGGGCCAGTTCGTCACCCTGTCCCAGGTCCGCGGCGAAAGCGACGACTTTGCAGCCGTACTCGTTTTTCAGCCACTTGAGGATGATGGAGGTATCGAGGCCGCCGGAATAGGCGAGGACAATTTTTTTCACTTCTTTTTTGGCCATGAGGGTTCTCCTTGATTATCTATAATATTTGCTTAAGACGGAATCTATGTCTGGTGCCCCTTCCATAAGAGAAAGGGCTACCGAAGGCCGTTGCCTATGCCATCAGGGTGGCCATGATCGCTTTCTGAATGTGCAGCCGGTTTTCCGCTTCGTCCCAGACCACTGAGTTGGGACCTTCGATAACCCCGTCGGTAATCTCTTCGTCCCGGTGGGCGGGCAGGCAGTGCATGACGATGCAATCCTTTTTGGCAAGCGCCACGGTTTCGGCATTGAGCTGGAAGCCGGCGAAGGCCTTCATCCGCGCCTTCTGCTCTTCTTCCTGGCCCATGCTGGCCCAGACGTCGGTATTGAGAACGTCGGCATCCTTGACCGCCGCCTTCGGATCGTCCGCCAGGATGATGGATGAGCTGCCGTTGGCCTGCGCCCATTCCAGCACCTTCGGGTCGGGCTGGTATCCCGCCGGGCAGGCAAGAGCCAGATCGAAGCCGAAAATCGCCGCTGCTTCGATCCAGGTGTTGGCCATGTTGTTGCCGTCGCCGACCCAGGCGAATTTCAGGTCCTTGTAGCTGCCCTTATGCTCGATCACGGTCATGAGATCGGCCATGACCTGGCATGGGTGATACAGGTCGGTCAGGCCGTTGATGACCGGAATCGTAGCGTAGCGCGCCAATTCCTCGACAATTTCCTGGCCATAGGTCCTGATCATGATGCCGTCGCAGTATCGGGAAAGGGTGCGGGCGGTGTCCTTTATGGGTTCGCCGCGACCCATCTGGGAGGTTCCGGAAGAGATGAAAAGGCCGTGGCCCCCCAGCTGGTAGATGCCCACTTCAAAGGAAACCCGTGTCCGGGTGGAAGATTTCTCAAAGATCATAGCCAGGGTTTTGCCTTTGAGGAGGTCATGGGTATCCCCTTTTTTCTGCTTCTTTTTCAGGTTCAGGGCCAGTTCGAAGAGATCATTGAGCTCCTTTTTGGAAAAATCGTGAAGTGCCAGGAAATTCTTGTTCATGGTAGTTTCCTCCGAGGTGGAGCGCGTCCTGCGCCCCCTTGACATTTCATTTCACCTGTGACGGCCGGCAGATGCCGTTCCCCGTTGAACCGGGTATTTTATGAAAACCGGGCGGGAGAACATGCCTTCTGCCCGGCGATGCGAATTATGCTTCCGCCAGGATGCCTTCCAGAATTGCCAGCATTTCGTCGATCTCATGTTTCGTGACGATGAGCGGCGGCACGAAACGAAGCACCCGGTCCTGGGCCACGTTGATGAGCAGTCCTCTTTCCAGTGCCTTCTTGACGATATCGGAGCCGGGGATGGACAGTTCGGCGCCGATGATCAGGCCGATGCCGCGCACTTCGGTGATAAAAGGGAATTTCCCCTGCAGTTTTTTCAGGCGCCCGGTAAGATAATCGCCCATTTCCAGGGTATGCCCCAGGATGCCTTCCTCCAGAATCGTCCGTACCGCGGCGATTGCCGCTGATGTTACCAACGGGTTGCCGCCGAACGTCGAGCCGTGGGTGCCGGGGCCGAACGATTCAGCGAGTTCGTCCGTAGCGAGCATGGTTCCGATGGGCGCGCCGCCTGCAAGGGCCTTTGCCAGGGTCATGATGTCCGGCGCAACGTCGAAATGCTCGTGGGCGAAGAGCTTGCCGGTTCGGCCGATGCCGGTCTGGACCTCGTCGAAGATCAGGATCAGGCTGTTTTCGTTACAGATGCGGCGTACTTCCCGGAAATACTCGGCGGAGGGAACAACGACGCCGCCTTCGCCCTGGACCGGTTCGAGCATTATCGCACAGGTGGCCGGGGTAATCGCGGAGCGCAGGGCCTCGGCATTGTTGAACGGCACGTGCTTGAAACCATGGAGCAGCGGATCGAAGAAGCGCTGTACCTTTTCCTGGCCGGTGGCTGAAACGGTTGCCATGGTCCGGCCGTGGAACGATGAAATAGCGGTGATGATCTCGAATCGCTCCGGACCGAATTTTTCGCGGCTGTACTTCCTGGCCAGCTTGATGGCCGCCTCATTGGCCTCGGCGCCACTGTTGCAGAAGAAGGCCCGATCGGCGAAACAGCGCGAGCAGAGGAGCTCCGCCAGTTCGATCTGCTGCGGGATATGATAAAAATTCGAGCAGTGGATCAGTTCCGCGGCCTGTCTCTGCAGTGCCGCTACGACACGTGGATGGCAGTGCCCCAGGCTGTTTACCGCTACGCCGGCGAGAAAATCCAGGTAGCGCCTGCCGTCGGCGTCCCAGAGGTAGCAGCCTTCACCCCTGATAGGCACCAGCGGGTACCTGCCATAGGTTTTGATGATGAATTTATCGCCTTTTTCAATCCATTTTTTTGAGTCCATTGAATTTTCCGTTCTATCGAAAATGTGTGGGGCGAACCTTCGTGTTCGCCCTTTATGCCGCGCAGACACACGGGTCTGCCCCTACAGAAACCTTAAAAAGCAAATCGCCTACGACCTGATTTCCGTTCCTATGCCCACGTCGGTGAAGATTTCAAGCAGGACCGCGTGCTCGACCCGCCCATCAATGATGTGAGCCTTGCCGGTTCCATCCTGCAGGGCATTCACGCAGCAGGTTACCTTCGGTATCATGCCGCCGGTGATGACCTCCGTGTCGATCAGGCGGGGTACGTTTTCCAACTGGATGCTGGTAAGCAGGGTGCCGTTCTTGTCCTTGACGCCGGCCACGTCGGTGAGCAAAATCAGTTTTTCGGCGTTCAGGGCACCGGCTATCTTGCCGGCCACCAGGTCGGCGTTGATGTTGTAGCTTTCGCCGGCGGTTCCCACGCCGATCGGTGCGATAACCGGGATGAAGCGGTCCTTTTCCAGGGTTTCAATGATGGTGGGGTCCACCTTGATGATCTCTCCCACGAAACCCATGTCGATCTTTTCGGTTGTCCCGTCCTCCCGGGCGACTTCCTGGAGATGTTTCCTGCAGAGCAGCAGGCCGCCGTCCTTGCCGGAAAGGCCGACCGCCTTCCCGCCGTGCTGGTTCAGGTAACCCACCACTTCGCGGTTGACCTGGCCGGTGAGGACCATCTCAACCACCGCCATGGTGGCCGCATCGGTGACCCGCATGCCGCGGATGAACTCGGAAACGATACCGTAGCGTTTCAGGGTTTCGTTGATCTGGGGGCCTCCGCCGTGGACGATTACCGGATTGATGCCGATATATTTCAGCAGGATAATGTCCAGGGCAAAGGATTTTTTCAGGGCCTCTTCGGCCATTGCGTGGCCACCGTACTTGATGACGATGGTCTTGCCGCTGAAGCGCCGGATATAGGGGAGGGCCTCCAGCAGGGTATGGGCTTTTTCGATCAGTTTGTGCACGGTATGTTTCTCCATTTCCCTGATACGTCATGCCTGGGGATATGTAGGGGCGAACCTTGTGTTCGCCCCTACGATTCATGCATTCTACCCCACCAGCTCGTACAGTTTTTCCAGCGCTTCATCCAGTTTGTCCGGCCGGCTGCCGCCGGCCTGGGCCATTTCCGGCTTGCCGCCGCCGTTGCCGCCGACGATGGGCGCCATCTTCTTGATGAGGTCGCCGGCCTTGAAGCGACCGGTGAGATCCTTGGTTACCGCTACCAGCAGGGTTGCCTTGCCGTCCCGTTCGGTGCCGATGGCGATGACGCCGGAGCCGATGCGGTCCTTGAGGGTATCCGCAAGTTCGCGAAGCCCTTTCGGATCATCCATGGACACCTTTACGGCCAGTGCCTTTATGCCGCCGATTTCCCGGACACCTGCCATGAGATCCGCCGAGGCGGAGGCATTGAGGCGTCCTTGGAGGGTTTCTATTTCACGTTGCAGCTCCTTCTGACGAGCAAGGATCCGATGGATCCGTTCGACGGTATCGCCGCCTTCGCCTTTTATCAATGTGGCGATCTTTTTCTGGTCCTCTTCCAGGCGTCGGGCATGGCGGAGGGCCGCCATGCCGGTCAGGGCTTCGATGCGCCGTACCCCGGCGGCGATGCCCGATTCGGAGATAATCTTGAACAGGCCGATATCACCTGAAGCACGCACATGGGTGCCGCCGCAAAGTTCGCAGCTGATCTCGCCGACACGGACGACCCGAACGGTATCCCCGTACTTTTCGTCGAAAAGGGCCGTCGCCCCCATCTCCATGGCCTTGTCCATTGCCATTTCCCGGGCCGATACGTCGGTGTTGCCCATGATATAGGTGTTTACCAGGTCTTCCACACGCTCGAGCTCTTCCTGGGTCATGGCGGAAAAGTGGGTGAAATCGAAACGGAGACGTTCGTTGTCAACGAGCGAGCCGGACTGTTTCACGTGGTCGCCGAGCACTTGGCGGAGCGCCGCCTGCAGCAGGTGGGTGGCGGTATGGTTGCGGGCCGTTGCGGTCCGCGTTTCACCCGCGACTTTCAGGTCCGCGGCGTCGCCGACCCTGATGACGCCTTCCCTGACCCGTGCGCGGTGGACGATGAAATCAGGGAGCGGTTTCAGGGTGGTGATGACATCGAGGTGGGCATTGCCCGTGGATATTTCGCCGGTGTCGCCCGCCTGTCCGCCGCTCTCGCCGTAGAAGGGAGTTGCTTCGGTTATCACGTCCACGTCCATTCCCGCTTCCGCCGATTCGACCGCGGCGCCGTCCCGCAACAGGGCGATAACGACCGAGTAGGCGGTCCGTTCGTCGTAGCCGGTAAACGTGGTGCGGAGCCCCTGGCCGTGGAGGTTCTTGTAGACGGCGGAAACACGCTCCTCGCCCGATCCTTTCCAGTGTTCCCGGGCCAGTTCCCGCTGCTTTTCCATGCAGGCTTCGAAGCCTTCCTCGTCCAGGGTGAATCCTTCACCGCGGACGATGTCGGCGGTGAGGTCCATGGGAAAGCCGTAGGTATCGTAGAGCTTGAACACGACCTCGCCGGGAACGGTCTTCTCGTCCCGTTCCTTAAGGGCGGCGACCTCGTCGTTCAGTATCCTGAGACCGTTGTCGAGGGTTTCGGCGAAGCGCTCTTCCTCGGCCTTGACGACCTTTTTGATGTATTCCTCCCGCTGGAGCAGGTCGGAATAGGCTTCCGCCATGACGGCGATGACGGCATCCACGATCCGGTAGAGGACCGGCTCGGAAAAGCCCAGCATCTTGGCGTGGCGCGCCGCCCGGCGCATGATGCGGCGCAGGACGTAGCCTCTCCCCTCATTGCTGGGGAGTACGCCGTCGCAGATCAGGAAGGTGACAGCCCGGGAATGGTCGGCAATGACACGCATGGAGACATCGTCTTTTTCGTCCGTGCGATACCGTTTGCCGGATAGCTTCTCCACGTGGCGGATGATTCCCTGGATCAGGTCGGTGTCGTAATTGGAGGTAACACCCTGCATGACCGTGGCAATTCGTTCAAGTCCCATGCCGGTATCCACCGAGGGCTTCGGCAGGGGGGTCATGATTCCTTTTTCGTCGCGGTTGAACTGCATGAAGACGTTGTTCCAGATCTCCATGTACCGGTCACAGTCACAGCCTACGGCGCATTCGGGGCTGCCGCAGCCGGTTTCGGGGCCGTTGTCCCAGAAGATTTCGGTGCAGGGACCGCAGGGGCCGGTATCGCCCATTGACCAGAAGTTGTCCTCGTCGAACCGGTAGATCCGCTCAAGCGGGACTCCTTCCTGTTCGTGCCAGATAGCCGCGGCTTCGTCGTCGTCCTTGTAAACGCTCACATAGAGACGGCTCTTGTCGAGCTTCATCTCTTCGGTGAGGAATTCCCAGGCAAAGGCAATGGCTTCCTTTTTGAAGTAGTCGCCGAAAGAGAAGTTGCCCAGCATTTCGAAGAAGGTGTGGTGACGGGCGGTACGGCCGACGTTTTCCAGATCGTTGTGCTTGCCCCCGGCCCGAACGCATTTCTGCGAACTGCAGGCCCGGGAATAATCCCGCTTTTCAAGCCCCAGGAACAGGTCCTTGAACTGGTTCATACCGGCATTGGTGAACAGCAGCGTCGGGTCGTTTTTCGGAATGAGGTTCGAACTGGGGACGACAGTGTGTCCCCGATCGGCAAAATATTTCAGGAATCGTTCCCGGATTTCTTTTCCAGTCATTGCTTCTCCCGCACTTTCAATAGTGGATAAAAATTGTTGCATCGGCACAATAAAGAAACTTTTCCCTTCCCGCAATCACGGTAGTCTCATACAATACGATTACGGGGGCGGTACCATGTGCTTGGGATATATTCCTTGAGATTGAACTCAATCCTGACCCCCTGAAGACGTCGCTGATTCAGGACTTATTGTAAAACAAGAAAAGGGCGTAGCGGCTACTCTTCACTGTCACGGAAAACCCGGACGATTGCCGCCAGAGAAAAGCCGCGGCGTTGAAAGTAGCTGATAACCCTTCGCTTCTTGCGCTCGTCCGCCTGCTGCGGGACGAACCCTTCAAACTTGCGCGCCATGAGCTCCGAGAGCGTGGCGACTTCGTCGTATTCGGCGCCAACTTTCGCCAGCGTCTCCTCGACGATCTCCTCCGGAACTCCTCGCCGGGACAACTCCAACCGCAGGCGAAAACCGTAGCCCCTGCCGTTGCGAATGGCCGATTCCGCGAAGCCGAGCGCGAATCGCCGGTCATCAAGGTAGCCCGCACTCCTGAGTCGGGCCATCGCTTCATCCAGTTCTTCCGCCGGGAATCCCTTGGCGAAGAGCTTTCGCCGGAGTTCCGCTTCACTGTGATCGCGGCGGGACAGGAAGCTCACGGCCGTTGCGAGCGCGGAACGCTTTTCAGGCATCTCCGTACTTGTCGATGGGTATCTTTTCTTCTTCGCCGCTTTGCGCCTCGTCCTTGTGCTCGAACTGATCCCAGGTAAGATCCGAGGTGGAGGAAATGCCGGAGATCTTCAGCGCGAAGTCGTCGGGGTTGGTCGACTGGCGGAGCGCCTCTTCGTACGTGATGAGCTTTCTCGTGTAGAGACTCATCAGTGACTGGTCGAAGGTCTGCATGCCGTAGGAGGTGACACCCTGGGCGATCGCCTCGGTGATCTGCTTCGTCTTTTCCTTGTCGTCGATGCATTCGCGGACCCGGGCCGTGCCGATCATTACTTCGACCGCCGGGACGCGGCCCTTGCCGTCGGCCCGCGGCACGAGGCGCTGGGAGATGACCCCCTTGATGACGTTGGAAAGCTGCATCCGGACCTGCCGCTGGTGATAGGGCGGGAACACGGAAATGATACGGTTGACCGTTTCCGCTGCGTCGAGGGTGTGCAGCGTCGACATGACCAGGTGACCGGTTTCCGCCGCGGTCAATGCGGTTTCTATGGTTTCCAGGTCACGCATCTCGCCGACGAGGATGACGTCGGGATCCTGGCGGAGTGCGCTTCGCAGGGCATTGGCGAACGAGAGGGTGTCGAAGCCGATTTCCCGCTGGCTGATGATGCTTCGCTTGTCCTTGTGCAGGTATTCCACCGGGTCTTCAACGGTGATGATGTTGCAGGTACGGTGTTCGTTGATATGATCGATCATGGCGGCGAGCGTGGTGGACTTGCCGCTGCCGGTGGTGCCGGTGACCAGGATCAGGCCGCGCTCCTCGAGGCTCAGTTTTTCCAGGACCTTCGGCATGTTGAGGCTCTCAAAGGAGGGCACGCCGAAAGCGATGATACGGAATACCATAGCTACTGAACCGCGCTGGGAATACACGCTGACACGGAAACGGCTGAGGCCGGGGATGCCGTAGGCCAGGTCCACTTCGAAGAATTCCTCGAAATGCTGTTTCTGCTTTTCGTTCATCATCGAAATCGCCATTCCGCGAATGGCGTCGGCGGACATCCGGGGGGCATTGGGGATCGGCCGCAGTTTGCCGTCGATGCGTACCACCGGCTGTAGACCCGCCTTGATGTGGATATCTGATCCCTTGGCTTTTACCGCGATTATGAGAATATCGTTCAGATCCATGTCTATTCCTTTTCAGCGCCGGTTGCCGGAGGCGCGAGGCCTGACTGTTCAAGGATTTTTCCTTCGATTTCCGCCAGGATGTCCGGGTTTTCCTTCAGGAACGTCCTGCTGTTTTCACGGCCCTGGCCGATACGGTCGCTTCCGTAGGAGTACCAGGCGCCGCTTTTTTCCACGATATTCCGATCGACGGCCAGGTCGAGGATGTCGCCGATCCGGGAAATTCCCTCACCATAGAGGATATCGAACTCGACTTCCCTGAAAGGCGGGGCAACCTTGTTTTTTACCACCTTGACCCTGGTGCGCGAACCGATGATGTCGTTTCCCTGTTTCAGGGAAGCGATCTTCCTGATGTCGAGGCGCACCGAAGAGTAGAACTTGAGGGCGTTGCCGCCGGTGGTGGTTTCCGGGTTGCCGAACATGACACCGATTTTCATCCGGATCTGGTTGATGAATATCACGCAGGCGTTGGACTTGGAAATGATGGCGGTGAGCTTGCGCAGGGCCTGGGACATAAGGCGTGCCTGGAGACCCATGTGGGAATCGCCCATGTCGCCCTCGATCTCCGCCTTGGGTACCAGGGCTGCCACCGAGTCGATGACGAGCACGTCGATGGCGCCGCTCCGCACCAGCATCTCGGCGATTTCCAGGGCTTGTTCCCCGGTGTCGGGCTGGGAAACGAGGAGATCGTCGGTCTTGACGCCGAGTTTCCTGGCATAACCGATGTCCAGGGCGTGTTCGGCATCGACGAAAGCGGCGATACCGCCCAATTTCTGGGACTCGGCCACGATGTGCAGTGCCAGAGTCGTTTTGCCTGATGATTCGGGACCGAAGATTTCGATAACGCGGCCGCGCGGAACGCCTCCAACTCCCAGTGCCAAGTCGAGCGACAAGGCTCCGGTGGGAATCGCGGCAACACCAGGCAATGGTTCGTCGTTGCCGAGTCGCATGATGGCGCCCTTGCCGAACTGTTTTTCGATCTGGCTGACCGCGAGCTCAACCGCCTTTTCTCTTTCCTGCATCTAGTGGCCTCCTGTCCGGACCATGCCGGCGTAGCGTTATGGAAACATACCGTTTCCAGCGTTGGAATGACCTCAGAAATATCATATTTTCAAGTGTTTTTTCAAGTTATCTTTGAGTTGTACGACTGGTGTGGGTGCTGGCAGTGCTATTGTTACTTTATGAAATCATGTTGAAAATCAATTTGTAGGGGCAGACCCCCGTGTCTGCCCTCTGTGGGCGGCCACAGGGGGCCGCCCCTACGGAACCATTCGAATTATTCCGAACGCAATTGGTAACTACAGTTCCTCGATGTCCGGCAGTGACATGAGGTGCCGCCGCAACCAGTCCAAGGCGGTAAATGCGGACATTCTCCTGATCCGTTCCCGGCTGCCGCTGAAGCGATACTGCTTCGCGGTGCAGTCTGAAGGACCGGCCAGGGCGAGGAAAACGGCGCCCACCGGTTTCTCTTCCGTGCCGCCCTCCGGGCCGGCGATGCCGGTTACGGCGAGGGCGATGTCGCTGGCGCTTGCCGTGCGCATGCCCCGGGCCATGGCCATGGCGGTGGCGGCGCTTACCGCTCCCTCTTTCGCCAGCAGTTCCGGCGGGACACCGAGCAGCCGAATCTTTGCCTCGTTGCTGTAGGTGACCGCTCCTTCGCGAAAATATGCGGAACTTCCGGGAAGATCAGTGATCTTCGCGGCGATGAGTCCGCCGGTACACGATTCCGCGAGAGAAAGGGTTACCCCTTTTTTTCGGAACAGCGTCGCCACCACGGTATCGATGGTTTCTCCGTCCTCGGCAACTACATGGTCGCCAAGCCGCTCCCGGACCTTTTCTGCGGTGCTTGCGAGGAGTTCCCTGATGTGAGACTGGTCAGACCCTTCCCCCCGTAGCTTGACTTCCACTTCCGGGTAACTGACGCAGTAAGCGATGGTCACTCCTTCTCTCGGACGTGCAAGGTTCTTCACCTGATTTTCGATGTGGGTTTCGGAAAGGCCGAGAATCTGCATGGTTTTCGTCTCGATGCAGGTTTTTCTGTCCGCCCGGGCGGTGATGAAGGGCAGTACGGTTTCGTCCAGCATCCGCTTCATTTCCACCGGAACTCCGGGGAGAAAGAACAGGAAGCAATCCTTGTGGGGGACGATGAAGCCGCAGGCGGTGCCGATCGGATTCGGTACCAGGGTGGTTCTGGCGGGCAGCAGCGCCTGTTTTTCGGTTGACGGCAGCAGCTCTCTTCCCATGAGGCGATATCGTTCCTTCAGATGGGCGAGCGCATCCTCGTTCAGTACCAGCCGGCGATCGGTGGCGCGGGCGGCGGCACGGGCCGTCAGGTCATCAACGGTGGGACCGAGCCCGCCGGTGGCGATGACGAAGTCATGGTGAACGGCCAGCATTTCGATGGCGTCCATGATGTCCGGTTCGTTGTCGCCGACGCAGAGGTGGCGATGAACCTGGAATCCCGCGTCATAGAGCCGGGATGCGATATGGGCCGCGTTGGTATCGACGATTTCGCCGTAAATGACTTCGTCGCCGATCGAGAGCGTTGCTATTCTCATAGGAACCTCAGCAGGATATGGAGAATCATGCAGGCGTAGAGCCCGGCAACCACGTCGTCGAGTACTACGCCGTAGCCGTTTTTAACCTTCCGGTCGAAGAACCGCGCCGGCGGTATTTTGGCGATATCGAAGAAACGGAACAGCAGGAAACCGGCGGCAACCGACTGCCAGGAAACGGGAACGGCCGTCATGGTAATGAAATAGCCGATGACTTCGTCGATGACGATGATGCCGGAATCCTTCTGGCCGAAGATTTCCTCCGCATGTCCCGCTACCCAGCAGGAGAAAAAGAAAAAGGCGACGAGGGTAACGAGATACAGCGGCAGGGAAAGGCGTGCCAGAGCCAGGTAGAATGGAATCGCCCCAAGGGTACCGACCGTGCCGGAGGCGAAGGGGCTGAAACCGGCGCCGAACCAGCTTGCGGACAGAACGATGAATCTTTTCACGGTGCCGAAGTCTCCCTTTCGATGATCCGGTAGACATCCTGCAGGGGGATGCCCCGTTCCTCGGCTATGCGCCGGCATTCCTCGAATTCCGGTGCGATGCGGACCAGGCCGGCATCGTCCCGGATGACCTTGACCCATACCCTGCCCAGGCTCGTATCCCGCTCTTCCAGGGATCGGTGCAGTTTCAGGCGGGTTGCGGCGTAATGGCGCACGCCGATGGCGCTGGTTTCCGCGAGCAGCATGCGGGCAAGGGTCTCCTGCAGAGCGGGAAAGGCGAGAATGGTTACCCGTACGCCGGGGCGGTTCTTTTTCATTTGCAGGGGAGAGAAGGCCACATCGAGGGCGCCGGCCGCCAGGAGGCGCTCCATGAGGAAGCCGAGGATCTCCGGATTCAGGTCATCGATGTGCGTTTCCAGCACTCGGATTTCGTCTCCCGGCAGGGTGGCGGTTTTCTCTCCCTGCATGATGCGGAGGATGTTCGGCGTGTCCGGAAAATCCCGGTCGCCGGCGCCGCAGCCAACCGCCGTCACGGTAAACGGCGGCGGAGCGCCGAAGCCGGAGCCGAGAGCGGCGAGAATCGCCGCGCCGGTAGGGGTCACCCGCTCACCCGCGCCCAGTTCGCCGTGGACCGGAAGCCCCCGGAGGAGTTCGGCCGTGGCCGGGGCCGGAACCGGCAGTCTGCCGTGGGCGGTTTCCACGTAGCCGCCGCCCAGGGGGAGGGCAGAGGCAAAAATTTTCTCTACGCCCAGGTGCTGGAGACAGAGAGCCGTTCCTACGATATCGACGATGGAGTCCAGGGCGCCCACTTCATGGAAGTGAACGCGGTCGAGTTCGACGCCGTGGACCTTGGCCTCGGCTTCGGCAAGGCGGCGGAAAATCCGGCCGGCAGTCTCCTTGACGCCATCCGCCAGGGAACTTCCCTCGATCATGCCGGCGATATCGGCATAATGGCGGTGCGGCTGGTCCGCCGTGACGCGCACGCTGAATTTCGTTGCCCGGATGCCGTGACGACCGGTCTCTTTCACGGAAAGATCGTAGCCAACACCGGGAATCAGCAGCTGTGCCAGTTCCTCGCGGAGGAACTGGAGGGGAACTCCCAAGTCGATGAGCGCGCCCACGGTCATGTCGCCGGAGATGCCGGCAAAGCAGTCGAAATAGAGAATCTTCAAATCAGCACCTTTGGGGTTGGGGGCTATGGTACAGTCTTCGTGTCCCGGTTTCCAGGCCCCAGACCCCGTTTTTCAGTCTTTTCTATTAATCAGGCTCGCGGCGTAGGCGGCGCCGAAGCCGTTGTCGATGTTGACCACCGTGACGCCTGAGGCGCAGGAGTTGAGCATGCCCAGCAGGGCCGCGATGCCGCCGAAGGATGCGCCGTAACCGACCGAGGTGGGGACCGCGATGACCGGCCGGTTGACCATCCCCCCTACTACCGACGGCAGGGCCCCTTCCATTCCGGCCACCACAATCAGTACCGAAGCGGAGAAGATGAGATCCTTCCTGCCGAACAGCCGATGGATGCCGGCGACGCCCACGTCGTACAGCTGTTCCACCTCGTTGCCCATGAGCCTTGCCGTTACCACCGCTTCGGCGGCAACCGGGATGTCGGAGGTACCGGCGGAAATGACCAGGACTTTTCCCTTGCCCAAAATCTCGACCGGTTTCTGTTCGATGGTCAGCGCGCGGGCTTCTTCGTGGTAGCCGGCTGCCGGGAAAATCTCGGTGAGTTGTCGGGCCTTTTCCTCATTAAGGCGGGTGACGAGAATGTTGTTGCCCTTTGCCAGGAGGGTCGTTACGATCTGCCGGATCTGGGCCACGCTCTTGCTTTCACCGAAGACAACTTCGGGAAAACCTTGGCGGATGGCCCGGTGGTGGTCCACGGTGGCGCAGCCGATATCTTCGAACGGCAGGTGCCGAAGCCGCTCGATGACTTCGTCGATCGAGCGTTCTCCCTTTTGAAGGCTTTGCAGAATCGATCGCAGTTCTTTGGTTTCCATGGTTAGGCCCTGACCTGACTTGTAAAAGTTGAGCCTATAAAAATAGCACTAATTCATCGGGATGCGAAGGGAAAATGCAGGTTGAAAGAAGAAGGAAGTCGTTTCCGCCTTTAGAAATCGGTCGGGGTTTTTTAAATAACGGGAAACGAATGGCGTCATTCATCGGGCAGTTGTTGTGCAACCTTATGAAATTCTTGCTCGATTTCCAGGAATGCTTCCACGACCGACGGATCGAAATGGGTTCCCTTGTTCCGGACGATGATCTCGATTGCTTCTTCGTGGGAGAAGGACGGCTTGTAGCGACGCTTGCAGATCAGCGCGTCGTATACGTCGGCAA
This sequence comes from Geobacteraceae bacterium, assembly GCA_040773465.1. Taxonomy (GTDB): domain Bacteria; phylum Desulfobacterota; class Desulfuromonadia; order Geobacterales; family Geobacteraceae; genus RPRC01. The sequence continues at coordinate 23,401 of JAXGWF010000025.1, forward strand.
GGGCCATGATCCTGCCGTAGAGCGGAATATCTTCTCCCGCCAGGCCTTCCGGGTATCCGGTGCCATCCCATTTTTCATGATGGGAGTAGGCGATTATCTTGCCGAACTGGAGAAAGGAGTCCTTCACGTCCTTGCCGTACAGGTGTTCCGCGCGCTGGATGGCTTCACGACCGTATTGGGTGTGTTTCTTCATTTCCCGGTATTCGTCGTCGGTCAGGCTGGCCGGTTTCAGCAGGATCCTGTCGGGAACGCCGACCTTGCCGATATCATGGAGCGAGGCCGACCGTTGCAGGAGGTCGATGGTTTCGTCATCCAGGTACGCGGCGTACTTCGGATTCCGGGCCATCTGTTTCGACAGAAGCATGACGTAGTGCTGGCAGCGTTCGATATGTCTCCCCGTTTCACTGTCGCGCGTTTCCGTCAAGGCGGCAAGGCATTGGATCGTAAAATTCTGCATGGCCACCAGATCCCTGTTGCGTGCCCTGACCGTCTGCTCTTCCCGCAGGTACTTGGCGAAGGTGAGTACGGTGAAGTTACCGCCGAGTGTCAGGAGGGGAAAAAGGGGAGAAATAAAAATTCCTTTTGTTGCCAGCGTCCAGCCTGAAATAAACCAGATGCCTCCGCAGCCGGCGGCAAGTATTGCCAACCCGACAAGGGAGCGGGTCCAGCAGAGGATCAGGGTGGAGACGACGCCGCAGACGAGTACCAGGAGCAGTTCGAGACCGGGTGCCCAATCCGGGCGGTAATTGAATTGTTTCTTCAGGATATTGTCGGCTATTGTTGCGTGGATTTCCGTGCCGGATACGGCCGCAGCCAATGGCGTGGTCCGATGCTCTTCGAGACCGACCGCCGATGTGCCGAGGAAGACGATTTTTCCTTCGATATCCTCTCGTGAAACCTTGTCCCGCATGATGTCCAAGGCTGAGAAGTGTGTGAACGGGGTCCGTGCTTCTTGATAGCGCACGAGAAGGTTTGCCCTGGAGTCTGTCGGGATGCTGATATCGGGAAGTATAAGGTGTTCCAAACGGTCCGAAGAGGTTTTCAATACCGCTTGCTTGATGTTCAGTGCCTGCATAACGGTTGCCAGCGAGAGATTTGGGAATAGTTTTCCCTGGTATTCGATGATGAGGGGGACGCGACGAAGGACTCCGTCGTCATCGGGGATTACATTGAAAAAGCCGGAACCGGCCGCTGATCGGCCGAGTTGGTCGAGGCTGCAGGTAACCTCTTCCGCATGAAAAAGACTTGAGGGAAGGCCGTACAGCGTGCCTTCCGTCATGAGGGCGGTAGAGAGTGGGTGGAGAGTACACTTTCTTGAAGGGTTTCCAGTGCCGGTAAAAAGAAAACTGTATCCCAGGATAAACGGTCCGCGGGACAGAACTTGCGCAAGGGCGGCATCATTGTCGCGGAGCGTGACCGGAATATTTTTGAAGTCGACATCGATACCGAATTCGCGCCGGATATCTTTTCTGACCGCCTGCAGCGAAGTGCGGTCCGGTTCGGGGAACACCATGTCGATGCCGATGCTTGATGCTCCGAGCTTCCGGATTTTTTCCAGTAGTATCCCGATACGGTAGCGGGGCCATGGCCATTGGCCGAAGGTGGCGAGACTTTTTTCGTCGATATCGACAATGACGGGATTCGTCTGATTTGGCGAAGACAAGGGCGGTCTTGCCGTGCGCAGGTAGGAGTCATAGATTTTGTAGTCGAGAAAATGGAGAAATACCGGCCGATAGACGGCAAGTGCGGCAACGAGCAGGGTGATGCCGATGCCGGTAAAGAAGATCCAGCCACGCATTTTTTTCGGCTTTGCCAGTAGTGCTTTCCGTATCGCCAGGAATGTCAAGAGCAGATCCTCTTTGCGGGTTTGGATAATCTTTTTTGGTGTCCTGTTTTCAACATTTCCTTATCGAACGACTACTTCAACCCGCCTGTTTTTTGCTTCCGGAATGTTGTCCGCGGTTTTTACCAGGGGATTGTCCTCGCCGTGTGAGGCCACCTCGATGAATTGCGGGGCGATCTTGAGGGAAAGGAGAATTTTCTGGACCAGGAGAGCCCGATTCATTCCGAGGCGGTAATTGTCCTCTCTGGACCCGACCCGGTCGGTGTGGCCGACTACGCTGACATCGGTGGATCCGCGTTCTTCGATCGCAGGGATGATTTGGGTGAGAAGTTCTTTGGACTCGTCCGTTAATTTGGTGGTGCCGGTTATGAAGTAGAGGGTGAAGTGTATGGGGGGAGACGGCAGTGTTGCCAGCGCATCGCCGAATGTTTCCCTGAGTTCCTGTTCGGTCATCTTTTCCGGTTGGCGGGGGGCTTCCTCCGCGGATGCTACGCCGGTTGCCATATTCGGTTCCCGCAAGACTTGGCTGCCGCCTAGGTTGTAAACATGCACCTGGCCGATTTTACCGTCGGGGTCTGGAAGCAGGACAACCGTACAGCGGTCTTTGGCGCAGGCTGCGAGACCCAATAAAACCGCAAGAACGACAAGTACGCTCCCATATATTTTCTTCATGGAAATACCTTTCGGTTCGCCGGCAGAGTCTTCGGTGAACTGTTTGTACGGGTTGTACGGTCCGTGGCGGATACTACTCGGAAGGGTTGTCCACTTTTGCCGCGAACACGGTCCCCCGAATGCCGATGCTCGCGACCGGCGTTTCAAATCGAACGGAATCAGGCGCCAGCTTGGCTATGATACCCGACATGTAAGCCGCGGTTCCCCTCAGCAGCCTGGTTACAATGGACAGCTTTCCTTCCGCGGGGGAAAAGAGAAATTCGTTGATTGCAACCGTGCTGTCCGGTCCGAGGGAAAGGAGGGTGTCGTCCCGAAAAACAACGGCCAGTGTGCCGTCGGAGCCTGTTTTCAGTAGATCGTTTTGAAACACCCTGGCGCCGTTCTTCGCTTCTATGGTTGCCGTATTCCGCATAATGGTTGCCGTGCCGTGAGCAGCCTTGATGCTTCCCACCGGTGCGTCGGCGGCAAAGGCGGAAAACGATGCGAGCAGCATGGCTGCCGCAATGATTGCCGAAAACTTTTTCATGATTCGTTTCTCCTTTGAGGTCCTCGTGCCAATTGCCGGAAGGAGTTGAAAGCGATGCCTCCAGAAGCGGGAAATCGGTTTTCAGGTACTGTCGAACTTTTCTTGTCAGGGGCGCGGGAGCCTTGATGCTGGAGTAGTAAGTAAATTAATACAGCAAACATTCCAGTTCTTATAATAAACAGTATAGCATGATTGTCGGCGACGTATCTTTTTTTGGATGTTATTGTTCAACGGTTCCCGGTTCGGTTCCTTCCGGGAGCCGTCAACATTTTCGATAACGTTTCAACTTCAAACGGAGAAGAGAGTTCTCCTTTTCAGGTTATGGCGCCATAGGATCGAGGAGGAGCAAATTACATCGTTGCTTGATAAACCTCTCTGTAAGTATTCGGGATGCTAAGGTCCAACAAGACATGAGGTGTTCCGGGGTGTAGCCGAATCGGGTGATGTTTTTCGATACATAGGTGACCGGCCAGTCTTCGTTTGCCTTCCAGCGGAACAGCACCGCCGGACCCTCTTCGGCTATCAGGCCGGTATCCTCGGCCCTCCTGCGTGCCAAGCCCGATTCGCCGATCATTTCCGCCATCCTGCAGAGAAAACCCATGACCAGACGGACCCGCTCCTCGGTGACGACGGGTACTTTCCTCAAGGCATTGAGATAGGATAATTCATCAAAACCGAACTTGGCGGCCTGCTGGCGGAAAAAAATCAATGTCCGGAGGGGCCGGCAGGAATTGTCCCGTGTAAAGACGTCCCACCTGCATACCGTCGATGACGATAGGTACGGCAACATCGATGAGTCCGTTGCCGCAGCGGTACAAGCAAAACTCTTTGCCCTCCTCCAGTTGGCTGGCCAGAACAGTATCACTTTCGAGGCATCTGCAAGCCGTTTCCGGCTTGGAGCGGTGAAAATGGATGCAGATTTCCTGCCATCCGCTTGCAATCAGCACATTTCCCTCCATGTCCAGAATGGCCGTGCCGAATCCGGTCAGGCGGGTGAACTGCTCGCAAAGGATTTGCAGTTCTTCGATATTGAATAATTCGGCAAATGGATAGACAGTCATACGTGCTCCGGAAAGGCGAAAAGCACGAGCCACGGGAAAGCGCTCAACAGCGAAGCAATTTATTGCTGGTGCCACGATGAGGCCACGATGAGTTTCATCATGGTTTTAATTATAGCATTATACGATAGAGGCGACATGCCGGCATAAATTTTTTGCCGATAGGGGGTTGAGACAGGTCTTGCACTATAAGAAACCGGCTTTTGAAGACTTGATCCCTCCAGCCTCAGCCTATCTTCACCCCGGTGAATAACATGCCTTTACAACAAACCTTCTAGAAATTCACTTGCCGGAGAACGGCGCATACCCTCGCCAACAGCTTCTGCTTGCCGATATCATACTCGAATTCCCGGTACGCGGGATTGTCGGCGGTAAACATGGACCTGTTCTTTGCGGAGCGATAGCGGCGAACGATCCAGGTGTCCCACTTGTTTTTGACCAGCACGAGGTCTTCATTCTCAATGGATTCGACCGGCTCGAAAACCATCAGGTCGTTTGCCCGGATGGTCGGCGCCATGTAGTCACCGCGCTGGTAAAAGGCGAAGGAGTTCCATGGAAGGCCCGGAAGCGACAAATGGCCGATGATTTCTCCTGACATTGGCCTGTCCGGGTAACTGTCCGGGAGTTGGCTGTAGACCGGGATGCCTCTTTTCGGCAGCGTCTCGGCAAACGGTTCACCCTTTCCGTCCAGGAGCCATTCCTCGTGTGCCTTGAAGCGGTGACAGATTGCCAGGAGCAGTGTGTCCGAGGGATGATGGGATCCTTTTTCGATTACCGAGAGGTGCCCCTGTGATATGCCGATGGTTTCGGCAAATTCTTTTTGAGAGATTTTCAGCATCTTTCGCAGGGCATGAATCCGTTTGCTTATAGCGATGGTTGTCGGGGGTTCGTTGTGTGTCGGGAATGAGTTGTTCATGGGTATAGAATAGCAGACAAGACATTGAAAATCAATAAATTGTTGAAAAAATATGTATTGACAATTTAATGCTTTCGTCTAAATATTGATATTATGTTTTAACTACCAGGAAATTTCTGGCTTTAACTGTTTTGCTGAGGTTCAACAGGTTTGATGAACGTCGTATTTACGGGGTCGGAGTCGTGAGTAAATTATCGTACCGCGCATTTTTTGGCGGGGTAGCACGGCAATCATGCTCGCAGGGCAAGGGTTGAAATATGTTGGATAAAAATGCTCCGCTGATTCTCGTGGTTGATGATGATCCGACAACCAGGCTCATGGTGAGTGAGGTGCTGGAAGGAGCGGGCTTCGCGGTGAGCGAGGCTGACCGGGGTGATGCGGTCCTTGATTCCTTTCTTCGCCTGAAACCGGATATCGTCATGCTGGATGTCATAATGCCCGGGATGGATGGCTTTCAGGTCTGCGAAGCGTTGCGGGCGCTGCCCGACGGTGATTCCATTCCGGTGATAATGATGACCGGCCTCAATGATGACGATTCGGTCAGAAAGGCATATGAAGCGGGTGCCACGCAATTCATCAGCAAACCAATTCATTGGGCCAATCTCGCCCACCAGATGAACTACATCCTGCGGGCGAAAAAGACACTGGAGAGGTTACGGGAAAGTGAAACCCGCCTTGCCGAGGCCCAGCGCATTGCCGGCATCGGCAGTTGGGAGCTGGACACCGCATCCGGAGAAATGCACTGGTCCGAAGAGGTGTACCGGATACTCGGCATTGATGAAACTTCTTCGGGGGCGAGTTTTGACGTCTTCTTGGAGTGCCTGCATCCCAATGACCGGATACAGGTGGCCGCGGCCATGCGGCGTGTTTTGTCGGGCAACGACTCCCTGAGCATCGATTGCAGGATTATCAACCGCAAGCGCCGGAACCTGGATGTTCACGCGGAGGCACAGGTACGAAGAGACGTATCCGGCCATCCCATTAAGGCGGTGGGGTATATCCAGGACGTCACCGAAAGGCGCAGTGCCGAGGAAAAAATCAGGCGTCTCGCATACTTCGACAGCCTTACCGGCCTCCCGAACAGGGTTCACTTTGCCGATCATTTCGACCAGGCCCTTGACCGAAGCCGACGCATGAACCGCAAGTTGTCGATACTTTTCGTGGATCTGGACAGATTCAAGCGCATTAATGACAATTACGGCCATTCGGTAGGGGACGAACTCCTGAAGCATGTGGCGCAGAGGTTGTCATCGTGTGTCAGGACAAGTGATCAGGTTTCGAGGGGTCTGGAGTACCTGTTCGACGTCAAGGTTTCTCGCCTCGCGGGAGACGAGTTCCTGATAATGGTGGAAAACATACGCGAATATCAGGACGCCGCGAAAATTGCGCACCGCATCCTGTCGGCACTTTCGGCTCCCTACGTGATCGACGGTGTCGAGATCAAGGTAACACCCTGTATAGGAATAAGCCTCTACCCCCTGGACGGACATGAAAAGGATGAGTTGATCCGACTTGCGGATATGGCCATGTATAAGGTCAAGACGGCGGGGGGCGGTAATTTCAGTTTCTATTCGGAAAAATTGAACAGCGTTGCCATCGAGCAGATCGACAGGGAAAACCGGTTGCGCACCGCCTTGGCCGGGGAAGAGTTTTCACTTCGTTATCAGCCGATCCTGGATATGGAAAGCGGCAGGCTCGTTTGTGTCGAGGCACTGCTGAGGTGGGACAACCCGGAAAAAGGGGTTCTGCTGCCGGCTGAATTCCTGCCGCTTGCCGAAAAGTCCGGTCTTGGCGGCGAACTGGATGAATGGGTGCTGAGAAGCGCGGCCGGACAAATGAAATTATGGAGTCGCCAGGGGTGGGGCGCATTCCGGATGTCGGTCAATATTTCGGGATTGCAAGCAAGGAAAGAAAGCCTCCTTGACGTGGTGCGGCGGGTTCTTGACGATACCGGGTTGCATCCTGCGTTCCTGGGGCTGGAGTTCACGGAACATGCCCTCGAGAGCTGCCGCGCCGATTCCGTCGAGACATTGCGGCGCCTCAGGGAAATGGGCGTCAGGTTGGCCGTGGACGATTTCGGGGCCAGCCAGTCGTCCATCAACCAGTTGAAACGGTTTCCCATCGATATGCTGAAGATAGCCAAGTCCGTGATAGCAAATATGCTGCAAGACCCCGACACCCGCTCTCTCGTTTGTGCTATCATCGCCGCTTCGCGCGCATTGGGGCTGGATAGCGTTGCCGCCGGCGTCGAGCAGCATGAGCAGCGGGAACTGCTGCTGAGCAAGGGGTGCGGGAAGATGCAGGGCTACCTCATAAACCCTCCGATGACCGCCTCTGATCTGGAAATGTATTTCCATGCCGCTTACAGCGGCGGCAGCAATCATTTCCGGTGATTTTGGTGCCGGCAGTTGTATTTCAAATAGTACTCCCCGACGATTATTACGCCGCTAGCGGACAGTCGGCCGAATGGTACGGGAAATTCCATGATGCAACAGGATCCTGGTGCCTGGCGCCGCATCATATCCATCTCTTATCCATCTCTCAAACGTAACGGCATTTCCCCGCGCGACCCGCGAAGCGCATCCGGCACTCCCCGCGGGATCACCTTTCACGCTTATTTTTCCCTCGATGAAGGATACCTTCCGGCGGCTGCCGGATAGAGTTGAGATGAATCCCGTGGCGGAAATGCTCCCTGCCCGGGATCATGTGTAACGACTCTCGATGCGAATCTTTAACGAAATCTTGCACGACGACATCATGGCACAAAAGCGAAAGGGTATTAGTTTGATATACTATCACCGTGATTTGTCCGGTCGGCAGACTTTCCGGCCGCCATGACGTCAACTTTTCGTACCTCAGTCGGCTTATGACGAAAGACATCCTGCTTTGTTCGGTCCCATCCGGCACGGCACGAGTCGTGCGACCGTGTGGCGACATAGGATAGCCCTTGCCTGCCCTCGATACGCTGCGCTATAATGCATGGTTGCAGGGCCACTTCCCCTCCCTGAGAGGACCAATCCTTCCATGAAACTGAATGCTAAGCTGGTGATGATCATGCTTTCACTGCTGGTTATCGCCATGTTCTCCCTGTTCACGCTCAATCAGCACAGCCAGAACGAACTGGTCGACGAGATACAGGAGAGCTCCACCGAGGTTTCCAAGGCCATCCAGCTCAGCATCGCCGATCTTACCTCCGAATCGCCATACTCCTCGCGACTCAAGGAATACCTGAAGGAAGCGAAACGGAAGGGGATTAACGAGATCAGCATCATCAGCAACGAAGGCGAGATCATCGATTCGTCCGACCCGGAAAAAGTCGGGAAGCGGCGTGATGTCAAGAAGCTGGGCAAGGGACTGAAGGCCTCCCGCACCCGCAGCGCGGGTAAAGCGACCGAGATCGACCCGTCCCGCCTCTACGATTTGGTGGTACCGGTCATCGTCGGCGATGAGCAGCTCGGCTACGTGCACATCAACCTTCTCCTGGACAATATCCGGACCATCCAGCACGAGAATTTCATGAACCGGCTGGCCGCGACCGTTCTCGTTTTCATGTTCGGCATCGTCCTCACCATCTTCCTGGCGCGGCGCTATACCCGCCCGATCCGGCGGATCGTCGAAAGTGTTACAAAGGTTGCGGCAGGCGACCTGGCACAGACCCTGCCGGTTGAATCGGGCGACGAGATCGGCGAACTCTCCGCCAGCTTCAACGAGATGGTGCGGAAGCTGCGCGAGCGCGAGCAGCTCGAGAAGAGGCTCTTCGAGGCGGAGCACCTTTCCAAGGTCGGCCAGCTGGCGTCCGGCATCGCCCACGAAATACGGAATCCGCTCAACTACATCAGCCTGGCCGTGGACCATCTGAAAGAGGATATCGGCCAAGCGTGCCCGGAAACCGGGTCGCCTTTGGAGGAACTTCTGGATAAGATCAAGGAGGAGGTGCGCCGGGCAAACTACATGGTGGTCAATTTCATGAGCTATGGCAGGCCGCTGAGGCTCAGGGTGGCCAGTATATCGTGCGGGGACCTGGTGGAGAAGACGTTCTCGGCCCTTGGCGAGCAACGTGACGACCGACGGATCGAGTTCGTGACCGATGTCCCGCCTGACCTTCCCGTCCTGCAGGGAGACCCGGAGCTGCTCCGCACCTGTCTGGTCAACCTGGTCTCCAATGCCATCCAGGCCACGCCGGAGAGCGGCCGGATCACGCTCCGTGCCTGCTTCGACGCCGGAACGGAATCCTTCCGGCTTTCGGTTGCCGATGAGGGGGTCGGCATCAGGGAGGAGGACATTACGAAGATATCTCAGCCCTATTTTACCACCAGGGAAGCGGGAATCGGGCTGGGCCTCGCCATAACCGAAAGAATCGTGAAGGAACACGGCGGTATGCTGACGGCGGAAAGCACGGTGGGGAGCGGTTCGGTCTTCACCATCACGCTCCCTGCCCGGCGGAAGGAACAGGAACCATGACGGGAACAATTCTGGTGGTGGATGATGAACGGGGGCAGCGCGAGATTTTAGACATCATCCTGAAGAAGGAGGGGTACCGGGTCGCCTCCGTTGACGGAGCGCGCGAAGCGCTGCAGCGTCTCGAACTGGAAGAGTACGACATTATCCTCACCGATCTCAAAATGCAGGGGATGTCGGGGATGGAACTGCTGGAGCGGGTGCTCGGGGAAAATCCCCAGCAGTGCATCATCATAATGACCGCCCACGGCACCATCGATTCCGCGGTGGCGGCGATGAAGAAGGGGGCCTTCGACTATCTGGAGAAGCCGCTGGAGCGGGAGACTCTCCTGCTGACGCTCAGGCGGGCGTTCGAACGGCTGGACCTCCTCCAGGAAAACCGGCGGCTGCAGAAACAGCTGGAGGAGAACAGGGGGGTCCCCTCGCTCATCGGCTCCCATCCGAAGATGAAGGAGGTCTACCGGATCGTCAACAAGATCGCTGATACGCCCTCCACGGTCATTATTTACGGCGAGTCGGGAACGGGTAAGGAACTGGTCGCCCAGGCCATTCACCGGGGGAGTTCCCGCAGGGAGCGGCCCTTCCTGGCCGTCAACTGTGCCGCAATTCCGGAGACCCTCATCGAGAGCGAGCTCTTTGGTCATGAGAAAGGCGCCTTTACCGGCGCGAATTCCCGCGAAATCGGACTGTTCGAAGCGGCTCATACCGGGACCATTTTTCTCGACGAGGTGGGGGAAATGAGCGTTCCCATGCAGGCAAAGCTGCTGCGGGCCATCCAGGAGCGGGAGATACGCCGTGTCGGCGGCAAGGTTGGCATTCCGGTGGACGTCCGCATCGTATCGGCCACCAACAAGGACCTGGAGCAGGAAATCAGGAAGGGAAACTTCCGGCAGGACCTCTACTACCGGTTGAACGTCATAAGGATCAACCTGCCCGCGCTTCGCGAACGGGGAAACGACATCATCAGCCTGGCGGAGTTTTTCGTGGAGAAATCGGCCGGCGCCGCCAACATTGCCGTCAAGGGGATATCGAAACCGGCCATGAAGCTTCTGGCGGACTATTCGTGGCCCGGTAACGTGCGGCAGCTTGAATCGGTCATAGAGCGTGCCGTTTTCATGACCGACAGCGATTACATCCAGCCGGAGGATCTTCCCGCCGAGATCCTTCGCGAAAAGATGCCCTGCACCGGGCTTGCCATTGACATTCCCCCGGAAGGGATTCGCTTCGAGGAACTGGAACGCGATCTGATCGTCAAGGCCATGGAGCGGGCCGGCTGGGTCATCGGCAAGGCGGCGCCGCTCTTGGGCATGAGTTACAAGACCCTCCAGTACCGGCTGGAGAAGTTCGCCATTGAAAAGCCGGAAAGAAGGGGGCCGTGACCGAGCGTATGAGATCCTCTGGTCCAAGGACCTCTTTTCTTGCATAGGGAATGTTTATCAATTGACACCTGCCTTTTAATGGGTGACATGAGAAGTACTTTTTCAGCATGTCCACTGTACTTCATCTATCACTTGCCAGAAGACTCGGCAAGTTGTCATCCTGCCTTACCATCAAAGAATCATGTTCAAGAACTGCTGAATCGTACCGATAAGGACATGAACAGTTTGCGAATACATCGTGACTCATTTACGCAATATTGCTGAATTGTCGGCCATATGTGACAAATGATTCGGCATTTTTTGTATTATCTCAATGAACTTGACGGGTACGGAAACGGTTGCCGGCGAGTGAGACCATCTGAACAACAGGGCCGAGCCTCATGAAAAGACTCGATATGTCGGTTACAAAAGTAATTATTATTACGCTGGTAGCGGTTACGACCTTTGTATTGTCCGCCTTCGGTTTTGCGATGTATTGTTGGGAACGGAGCCGGGTGACCAGTGAGCTGGAATCTCATCTTGCTGTCGCTACCGCACAGCTTGCAAACAGTCTTGCTCTCCCTCTGTGGAATTTCGATACCAAGCAGGTTGACAAGATCATCGAAAGCACCATGCGGAACCGTGACGTTTTCGGCGTAACCGTTACCGGGACCGATGCTGGTTCGAGAATATCAGGGTTCGTGCGGGATTCGCAGTGGCGGGCCGTTCCGACAAAAGGCGACATCAAGAACAGGGAATTATTGGCCCGATCGGAAAGAATGGTCATCTACGGCACCTATGTGGGCACGGTGCACCTCTTCGTAACCCCGAGGTTCCTGGAAAGATCGTTGCACAGTTTTGCCATCATTTTCATCATGGCAATAGTAACCCTCAACGCATTCCTTGTTTTTATTCCTTTTCAGCTCCTTCGCCGAAAGGTAGTCAAACCGCTGAAAGCGATTGAATTATATGCCCTGAAAGTCAGTTCGGGAGTTGAAGATGAAGCGTATATCCCTGAAGGTGACTTTTTCGGTGAGTTGAAAAATCTCAAGAAGTCCATTGTCGGAATGACCCGGTCTCTTGCCGAGGCACGTCAGGACCAGGTACGCAAGACCGCGGAACAGGTGCTGCATGAGAGCGAGAAGACCCTCAAGGCATTCATCGACGTCATGCCGGTCGGGGTCAAATGGACCGACAGCAAAGGCGTCATAAAACATGTCAACAACTGCTTCATCGAGTGGTTCGGTTATGATGTCGACGATATCCCCACCTTTGAGGAATGGTTTCTTCGGGCCTATCCCGATCCGGCCAAACGTGAAAATATCATCTCCCGCTGGGACGCGGCAATTGATTCGGCCCTTGCCGACGGCGTGCCAGTCCAGCCGACAGAGTCGATAATCGTCTGCAAGGACGGCGCCGACCGGCATGTCATCGTCAACACCCAGCTTGCCAGCAATCTGCGTCTCGACATTTTTACCGACATCACGGAGCGCGAATCTCTGCAGAACAGGTTGCTCAACGCTCAACGCCTCGAATCCTTGGGGGTGCTTGCCGGGGGAATCGCGCATGATTTCAACAATATCCTTACCGGCATTATGGGAAACATCTCGATGGCGCGCATGGTTCTTGCCACGCCGGAAAAAACGGCAAGGCTTCTTGATAATGCGGAAAAGGCGACACTCCGGGCAACCGAGCTTGCCACCCAGTTGCTGACGTTCGCCAAAGGCGGAGCTCCTCTCAAGAAAACGGTTTCGATACGGAAAATCGTGGAAGAATCACTGTCCCTGGCATTACGGGGCACAAACGTCAAAGGGAACCTTGATATCCCCGATTGCCTCCATGACATCGAGGCGGATGAAGGCCAGGTTAGCCAGGTGTTCAACAATATCGTCATCAATGCCGTACAAGCGATGCCGGGAGGCGGGAATATTTCCGTTCAAGGGATGAATGTCGTTCTCGAAAGAGAGAACAGCTTCATGCTGCCACCCGGTGCATATGTCAAACTTTCGTTCGCCGATGAAGGTTGCGGTATGCCGGAAGAAGTGCTGAAGAAGATTTTCGACCCCTATTTCACCACGAAGTCCGGCGGCATCGGCCTCGGGCTCGCTTCCGTCCACTCCATCATCAAGCGGCATGGAGGGCATATTGAAGCTTGCTCCAAAGTTGGAAGAGGGACGACATTTACCCTGTTCCTGCCGTCTACCGGCATGAATTCACCCGGGGTTGAGGTTGGCGACAAGATCATGCCGAGTGATGCGCTTGCAGGAGGCTCGGTCCTTGTCATGGACGATGAGACAATGATCCGTGAACTGGCCGCCGCAATGCTTGGACACCTCGGTTATGAGGTGACGACCTGTGCCACCGGTGAAGAGGCAGTGGAGAGGTACCGTATGGCCAAGGATGAAAACAGGCCATTTTCATTCGTAATCATGGACCTTACGGTACCGGGCGGCAGGGGCGGCAGGGAAATCGCGGAGGAAATCCTGGCGTATGACCCTGATGCCCGGTTGATCGCTTCCAGCGGCTACTCCAACGATCCCGTCATGGCCGACTTTCGCGACTATGGTTTTATAGGATCGATTGTCAAACCGTACACCCTTGATGAACTGAGGCGGGTAGTGTTGGAACGTGCACAAGCCATTGGTAAGGTTGAACGGATACGGTTGAGATCTGTCGCGGCCCAACAGGTTCGCGCTCGCTAAGGGGACGAAACGAGCCTGGAAAGAGTCGATGCAAGGAGCAACCAATGAAGCATGCGCTTGCGATGTCGGTGCTGTTCATCATGCTGGCCGCCACGATGGCCATGGCGCAAACCGTGGTCGTCTATCCCGCGTTCGAGTCGGGAGACGATTCGCGGTACAACGATCTGCTGGAAATCCTGAAGACGGCCCTCGATAAGACGGTAGCGCAATACGGACCGTATAGGCTCCAGCCGAGCAGGTCCCGCATGAACGAGGCGCGATCCCTTGCCGAGCTGCTCAATCCGGCCGGGATGGTCAATGTAGCCTGGTGCGGTACCTCTGTACAGAAAGAGCGAGATTACCGTGCCGTGCGAATACCGCTTCGAAAAGGAATCCTCGGGTATCGCGTGGCCTTGATCGCAGGGAAGAGGCAGGTTGATATCGACAGAATACGGAACCTGGACGATCTTAAAAAAGCAAGCGTCGGCCAGGGGATCGGCTGGGGCGATGTCGCGATCTACGAGGCAAACGGCATTACGGTACACACGGCGGGCTACGAGAGCTTGTTCAGGATGGTCGCCGCGAACCGCATCGATTTGTTCCCGCGCGGCATCAACGAGGTCTTCCACGAGTTTGCCGACCGCCATGCCGCCATTCCCAATCTCGCCGTCGAGAAGCATCTGCTTATCTACTATCCCTGGCCCTACTATTTCTTTTTCAACAAATCCGCTAAATCTCTCGCGAAACGCGTCGAAACCGGGATACGGAAAATGATGAAGGACGGTTCCTTTGACGCGATTTTCATGAAATACAACAGAACCGCAATAAGCAAGGCCAACCTCAAGAACAGGCGTATCATCAGGATCCAGAATCCCACCCTTCCAAAGAACACACCGCTGACCGACGCTTCGCTCTGGTTCGATCCGACTACGATGAAATGACAACGGTTTTGGTCAGGCTTGGCTCCCATATCAGTGTCCATCCGGAAAGTGCCCGTGGGGGCCGGTCCGGAGCTTCCCCGAAGCCCCTCGCAATCGGATGCCGGACATCACCGACAAACGAGTCGCCGCCCCGGATACAGGCGTTTTCCTGCAATCCTGCAGCGGGTCCGCACGAGAGGCGCCGTGAAAGCCCCGGACCGACCCTGATGAGAGTTTTCCTGGAGTTTTCGGATGAAAACTAACGATTGGTGCCGGAACCGTACATTTCACATAACCAGCGGAACTATGGACAAAATCTCAAGCTTGACGCCTTGAACTTGTGGGAATTCTTGGGCTCCCATGGGTGTCGCTGACTCTCCGATTCTCACACCACGTGTCCTGCATCGAGAGGATTATTTCACGGGAAGCATAAATAACTTGCATTAAAAGACGAACGGTCATATATTCATGAAATGGCACGACCGAGACGCAGCGAACATATCCAGAAAAGATTGCTCGAAGTTGGAGTGGAAATATTTTCCAAGCAGGGGTATCACGGTACCGGAATCAAGGAAATCGTTGATACGGCGGCAATACCGAAGGGTTCATTCTATAATTACTTCAGCAGCAAGGAGGATTTTGCGGCTGAAGTAATCAGGCATTATGCGGAATGTTATTGGCGCGAGTGGTCTTCTTATTTAGCGGAGGACTCTGATGAAGATATGTTGACGGCCCTTCGCCACAGCTTTGAACAGATGATTGAAAAACATGGCGAACGTGACATTAAGACCGGCTGCATAATCGGCAACCTGGCGGCCGAGATCAGCGAGTCGAGTTCACTCTGTCGCAGCGTCATGCAATCGGCCATTTTCGAATGGCGCAAACGGTTTGCGCAATACGTTCAATCCGCCCAGGCGCAAGGAAGCGTCAGGACGGATATGAGTGCCGAAGAGTTGGCGGATATTTTCTGCAATGCGTGGGAAGGGAGTTTGCTCCGCATGAAAATTGAAAATTCGACGGAGCCTTTGGTACGGTGTGTTTCCGTTATGTTTGATAAGTTTTTCAAGCCGTGAATTTTTTTCCGCAATAAAAATACGACCGGTCATATGTAATTATGCGAACTGGGAACGGCCTGGTTGAACCTTGTCCCAAGTAACAAAATAAGGAGGGAAAACATGCGCAGTTACGAGAAGCTGTTCGAACCTGTCAGAATCGGGAACATGAAGTTGCATAACCGTATCGTAATGCCTCCCATGGTGACGAATTTCTGTGAGGGGGACGGCTCGGTTAACGATCGATATGTTGCGTACATGAGGGCTCGGGCCAAGGGTGGCGTCGGACTGATCATCACGGAGGCCACCTATGTCCATCCGAGTGGTAAGGGGTTCCCTTACGGGCTTGGTGTTTATAAGGATGAGCTTATTCCGGGATTGAAAAGGCTTACGGAAGCCGTTCATGAAGAGGGCGGGAAGATCGCCTTACAGCTTTTTCACTGCGGCAGGCAGAGCGTTGAGGCAGTTACCGGGATGACGCTCATTGCTCCTTCTCCCATCCCTTGTCCTGTCTGTGGTGACCTCCCCAAAGAAATGACCGGGGAAGATATTCGGCAGATAGTGGCCGCCTTTGGAGACGCGGCGGCGCGAGCAAAAGAAGCTGGTTTTGACGCAGTGGAGGTGCACGGGGCACACGGATACCTGCTTTGTCAGTTCCTGTCGCCATACAGTAATCATCGTTCTGACGAGTATGGGGGGGCTCTTGCCAACAGAGCCCGCTTCCCGCTGGAAGTCGTGAAAAAGGTCAGGGAGAGGGTAGGCTGGGAGTTCCCGATGACATACCGGATGAGCGCCGAAGAGTATGTGCCCGGCGGGCTCACCCTCGAGGATACCAAGCCTTATGCCCGGATGCTCGTGGAAAATGGCATAAATGCCATTCATGTAACCGGTGGCGTCTACGAGTCCGCGGCCATGATCATCCAACCCGCGGCCGTATCCCAAGGGGTTTTCGTGGAGAATGCCGCCGCCATTAAAGAGGCGATTGACGGTGCGGTTCCCGTCATCGTGGCGGGGAGGCTGAAAGATCCTGACATCATGCAGGAGGTAGTGGAATCGGAAAAGGTCGATATCGTATCCACGGGAAGGGCGCTGCTGGCGGATCCCGAGTATCCGGCAAAACTGCTGGCCGGTCATCCTGAAGATATCAGGAAGTGCATCGGGTGTGAACAGGGATGTGCCGACCGTCTTTTCGCGGGGTTGGATATCGGTTGCCTGGGGAATCCCCTGACCGGCAGGGAGTGGCAGTATGATTTGACTCTGAAGGCAGCGGAGAAAAAACGGGTGCTGGTCGTCGGCGGGGGGCCGGGCGGCCTGGAGGCGGCTCGAATTGCCGCGCTGAGAGGGCATGAAGTATTGCTCTGTGAAAAGAACGGTAAACCGGGTGGATTGGTGAATCTTACGGTAAACCTTCCTTTCAAGGAGGAGTTTGATGATCTTCTGGCTTTTCAGGTGAGGCAGGTTGAGAAGCTTGGCGTAAGGTTCGAGCTGAACCGGACCGTTGATGAAGCATTTATTGATCAGGTAAAACCGGATGCAATAATTATCGCCACGGGTTCACGGCCTATCATTCCCGCTATCCCCGGGATTGAGCACCCGCAGGTATGCGGAGCGGAGGAAATTCTGGCCGGCGCTCCCTTTGGGAAGAAAATCGCCGTTATCGGCGGTGGCGCCGTGGGGTGTGAAGTTGCGGAATTGCTGGCTGACAGGGGAGCGAACGTAACCGTAATCGAAATGCTGGACGACGCTGCAAAGGATGTGGGCATGCTTGAAAGAGCGCTCCTCATGCAACGGCTCAAGGAAAGAAACGTGACGATCCTGACGAAAACGGTGGTCAGTGAAGTGACGCCGGAAGGGGATCTTGTCCTTGAGAAAGATTGCGGGAAGGAAACAGCGAAGGGTTTCGACACGATAGTGACGTGTGTCGGGTATCAGCCGGTTACGGTGTTGTCGGAAACGTTGCAGGAGAAGGGCATACCCTTCGTATCCATTGGTGACTGCGTTAAGGCGCGAAAAGTCATAGATGCTGTATGGGAGGCCTTCCAGCAGGCGTATCTCCTCTAAAGACCGAGGTGCTCTCAAGCGGGAGTTCGAGAGTGTGGTATGATTAGTTGATATGAATTGAACCTGGAGGCAATGTCTGGAAGGGCTGACCGGAATTCCCCGGTTAGGCGGCATGAGAATTGATGGCCAAGAAAAGTTTTTGCAATCTCGTCGAGTTCATCGGCGGGAAGGGAGTTCGTGAAACGAACCTACTATGAACAGGAGGTAAAAATGAAACAGGTAATTAATGCTGATCCTCACGGTAAAGTAGCATTGCAGGGGTACGATCCCGTTGCGTTCCACGCTGTTGGCGCGGCAGTGAGGGGCAATCCAGCCATATTATTGGAATATCGCGGCTACAAGTACCTTTTTTCCTCCGAGGAAAATAAGGAGTTGTTTGAAAAGGAAGCGGAAAAATACCTGCCTGCTTACGGCGGCTTCTGTGCGTTCGGAGTTTCACTCGGCGTATTGTTTCCGGTAGAAATTGATACGTGGGAAATCATCGACGGTCGTCTCGTTTTACAATTCAGTCATGAATTCAAGAAGAAATTTGAAGAAGATACAGACGGGAATATCCGGAAAGCCGATGAAAATTGGCGGAAGATAGAAGCTGCGTAAAGGTGATGTTCAAGAGAAAAGCTGGATCTGCCGAGGGATTTATGCAGGTGAGATAGCCACGGGAAGCAAGAAGGTATCGTTCTGACGGGGGTGTGGTCGATTCTGAAATGCCGCCCCCGTCACCTGCATTATTCGTCTTCCTGAATTCTGTCCCCGCCATTGGTCGCGTAATACCAGAAGTTCATCCCCGTAATTCCGCAGCCTGATTTTCCGCCGCCGGGTAAAAAACGATAAATTAAAGTTTCCCACTATAAGACCGATAACAAGAGGAGTACCTTTCAGGTGATTTCAATCAGTAACGGCGGCACGATGCGTTAGCTTGTTACAGCCTGCCGTGGAGTGAAGAAACCGCATCGATTTTCTTCCGTTTAGAAAAATGGCGGATGAGGGGGTAGACCCATGCTGACGAAAATACGGTGTTGCGTAACGCTGCTCATAGGGATTTTCAGCCTGGTTTCTTGTGGAGGCGGTGATGCCGACTATGTGGAGAATGTCGGATCGTATGTAGGGCTGACAGGCGCAACGGATGTCCACTTCACCATAAAAAACGCTACCCAGGAAACCCTGTACGTTTACAATTACCCGTATGAAGAGCAGATAGCGACCCAGTCGATTACGCTGGCTCCTTCCGAGACACTCCAGCTTCCGCTTCTGACCAATCCGGAAATGAGAATATATTTTTCGAATACACCCCTCACCAACACCATCGAGCAGGGCAAGGCGCCCGATGTCTTCAACTATTACTCGGATGCGACGGCAACGTATTCTTTCATGGAATACTATTATGAACCGTTGTCTTCCCGATATACCATTGATCTCTCCTACATCGATGAATATTCATACCCGATCACCATAAATTTTACCAATGTGCCGAGCGGCTACACCGGCTGTGTATCGGGATTTGAATACGGATTTTCCAGCCTCGCCGCCGTCAAGGAGGCATTGAAACAGCAGACGGATTATCAATGGGATGCTCTTATCTGGCCCGCCAAAGTCAATACGGTCTGGAACAGCGATGATTATCCGCAGAATATGGATCGGATCATAGGACCGAATAAGGTCTGGCCATCGAGCGGTAACTGGGTTCCGGATTCATACAATGCTTTTTTGACCAGTCTGCCTCCTGACGGGAATCAACTTTTCAGCGATAGCAACACCAATTGGGGGGGCTGGCAGGTCCTGAGCGATAAGTCCAGTCCCAGCCCGTCCGACACGGGTTATGTCAAGGCTCTTCACAGCGTTGCAAACCCCGACGAGAATGGCAAGTATGGCTTCTTCTGCTATCCCAATGACAACGCCACCGGGGAGTTCACATGGGTCCCCGAGAGTACGTCATGCACCATCACGATTCACCCTCACGACAAGTAGAACCATGAATCCGTGACTCCTTCACGTTTTCGCCTTCGAGGAATGCACCGGTTTTTGTATTCCGGTGAGAATGGGCCGACCGACGGTGTTCGCCCGGCATAACCGGCATGGTATGACGTCGGCGGCGTTGAAGTCCGGCATTCGCTCGCTTGGCGTTCAGGCGCCACGGATTCATTCTCTTCTCATTTCCCAGACTATCTTGCCTACTTCTCCCGCCATGTCGCCCTCCGGCCGCTATTACCTGCTATACTTGATTCATGCTCAGTCGTGAGTCCTGGAAAACTTCCGTCGCAGACTTTCCTGACCAGCAATAATTCTGAATATTTTTTGTCGGTTACTACTGCTGTTTCCATCATTCGCCCATGAGTGAAATGCGAACAATAGTGCCGGCCGTTTTCATGTCTTCCATGGCCGGGCTGGCCTTCGAAGTGCTCCTCACACGGATATTTTCCGTGTCGCTCTGGTATCACTTCGCCTTCATGATTATCAGCGTCGCCATGCTCGGCCTGGCAGCGAGCGGGACCGCCCTCTCCCTGTCGTCTCGCCTGCGGGACAGCGGGAACACGGGGCTGTATACCTTCTGCCTCGGCATCTCCATGCCGGCCAGCTATCTCCTCACCAACCTGATTCCCTTTGATCCGGTCCGTCTCGCCTGGGAACATGCGGAAATCCTCTACCTGGGCCTTTATTACCTCATTTTGGCTATTCCGTTCTTTTTTGCCGGGCTGGTAATCGCCACCGCATTCATCACCGCGAGCGGGAAGTCGGGGCTGGTTTACGGCGCGGACCTGCTCGGCGCCGGGCTCGGCTCGCTGGGGATCCTGGTCCTCATGGGGACGACATCCCCGGAACACGCAGTTTTCATCCTTTCCATAGTGGTGCTGGCCGGTTCGTTTGCCGTGAGCGGCAAGAGGCTACGGGTGGGCTGTGCGCTGTTCATCGCGGCAAATCTTTCCCTTCTTCTGCTGCGTCCGGGCTTTACCGCCCTCAGGATGTCGCCGTACAAGGGGCTGCCGAGCGCCCTTCGCTATCCCGGTGCCGAGATGCTGCACACCTATTACACCCCGTTCGCCCGGATCGACACCTTCCGCAGTCCGGCCGTACGCTTTGCGCCGGGTCTCAGCCTTTCCTGGCTGGACGCTCTTCCCGAGCAGATCGGATTGGCCGTGGATGGCGGGAACACCAGTGCCGTTACCGGAATCGCCGATCGAAAGGCAATGGCATTTCTTTCCCGGCTGCCCGCCGCTCTTCCCTATGAAATTGGCGACAGAGACAGGGTGCTGGTCCTCGATCCGGGAGGGGGCCTGCAGATCCTGCTGGCCCGTTATTACGGAGTGCACGGCATTACGGGAGTGGAAACGAATCCCTGGCAGGCGGAAATCATGCGCAAGTATTTCGGCTCGTTTTCGGGAAACCTCTATGGCGCCACTATTCGAACCGGCCTTGGAAGGTCATGGCTTGCCAGACACGGCGGAACATTCGACCTGATCGATATTTCGCCGCAGGGTGCGGAACCGGCCGGCTCCTTCGGGATCGCGGAGGATTATCGTTTTACCGTGGAGGCCTTCCGGGGATATCTGCGTCACCTGGACAAGGATGGGGTCCTCTGCATCAACCTGTTCATAATCCCGCCGCCGCGCTACGAACTGCGACTGCTCGCGACCCTGGCAACCGCCATGGAATCCATGGGGATGCGTCATGCGGACCGTCATATCGCGGCAATCCGAAGCTGGGACACCATTTCCATCCTTGCAAAGAAATCACCGCTGACCGGGAACGAAACGGCCGCCATCCGTAAGTTCGCCCGGGACCGCTGGTTTGACCCGGTTCATATTCCCGGAATCAAGGCGGAGGAGTCCGGAATCCACATCAAGATGCCGTCGTCCGACTATGTCCGGGCACTGCAGGCCGTCCTGTCCCCTGAGAGCCGCGGGAAATTCATGCGGGAGTACCTTTTTAACGTCTCGCCGGTATACGACCGGGCACCCTTCTATCACTATTTCCTCAAGATCAGTGAAATCAGGGAGACATACCGCGTCATGGGCGGGAAATGGCAGTTCTTCCTGGAGGCGGGTTTCATTGTTCCGGCGCTTCTGCTCCAAGCAGCATCATTGAGCGCGTTGCTGCTGCTCCTGCCGGCCGTGGCGATCGAAAGAAAACGGGGAGGCAGGAGGGGAGGTAGAAAAATCCTTTCCTATTTCGCGCTCCTGGGAATGGGCTATATGCTGGTTGAGATTCCCTTTATCCAGAAAATGATCCTTCCCCTGGAAAATCCATCCTACGCGGTTGCCGCGGTACTCGCCGCCATTTTGCTCAGTTCGGGCATCGGCAGCCTGGCCAGTTCGAGATTTGCCGACCTGCGCAATCCCGTGACAATTGCCTTTACCGCGTTGCTGATCGCGGCCTACGGTTTCCTGATGCCGAGCGTATCGTCCGTGCTCGTCCATTACCGGCCGCCTCTCTCGTTCTTGCTCGTTTTCCTGGCGTTCCTGCCCGCCGGCTTCCTGATGGGCATCCCTTTCCCCATGGGGCTCAAGGCACTCGGGGAAAGGAATCCCCACCTCATTCCGTGGGCATGGGCAATCAACGGCTGCCTCTCGGTCCTTGCGCCCCTGTGCGCCGTTCTCCTGGCCATGGCGGTCGGTTTCCGGAATGTGCTGCTGATCGGCGCTCTCTGTTATCTTCTCGCTTTTCTCAACCTTTCCGCATGGGCACGGGGTAGTGCCGGTTACGCCGAACATTGAGCTCGCACGGTTTGATTCCTACCGCTGATGCGCCTTGCCGGTCATCGGCACAAAAGCCACCGGCCCCAGTTGTTCCACCGTGAGCTTGCCCCCCTTTTGCTTCGTTACAAGGGTGAGTGTCTGGTAAAAAAGCGTGCTGCCGAGAGGTATGATGAGCCTGCCGCCTTCCTTGAGTTGCCGGACAAGAGGCGGCGGAATGTGGTTGGCTGAGGCGGTGATGATAATCGCGTCGAAGGGCGCGTGCTCCGGCCATCCGAAGTAGCCGTCGGCATATTTGACGGCGACGTTCAGGTAGCCGAGTTCCCTGAGCCTGCTCGCCGCGCTGTCGGCCAGGGGTTTCCGGATTTCCATCGTAAAGACCTCCTTGACGATACCGGCCAGCACCGCCGCCTGGTAGCCGGAGCCGGTGCCGATTTCCAGCACCCGGTCCGCGGGTTTCAGTTTCAAGGCCTCGGTCATCAGTGCCACTACGTATGGCTGTGAAATGGTCTGCCCTTCTTCAATGGGCAAAGGATGGTCGGCATACGCTTGGTCGCGCAGCCGCTTGTCCACGAAGAGGTGGCGAGGCACATCCCCCATCACCTTAAGGACCCGTGCATCCCGTATTCCACGTTCTCGGAGGTCGTGGTCCACCATGTGCCGCCGCATGGCGCCATAACGCTCGGCGGCCGGGGACAGCCCGATTGCGCACAGAACAAGCATCGCAAGGAAAACCCCGGTTCTTTTCACCATTGTATCCAATCACCTCCTCTCAGTGCATGGGGCATTACTGCTAGGCAAGATCTGTTTATTGCCTCTTTCATCGTGCACACCTGATGAGGATTTCCTTGAACAGTGCGAACGAAACCGCCGTAATCATGTCTTGCAGATACTCCGGCGGAATGTTATGAGGCATGCGTGCACTTCTTCTCTTTCAGCTTCGCTTTCGCCAGGCGCCTGGTCACTTCGCCGTAAGAAAAAGGTTCATCGAACGCGAGATAGTCCAGATGCGGATGGGTCCGACTCAGCTGTTTCCGCAGGACCAGGATATATTCAAGGTGGCGAGAAACTTGCCTTCAATGACGTCTCGACCCGCGCGCCATGCCGGAAACGGTTTGCCACGCCGCGAGCTGAAGGGCGAAGCCTTTCGGTTATACCCCGTTTTCGCCAAACAGATTATTCATCGGCTGTTGCCGCCCAGAGAATGCACTGGGCAGGGCATACGTCGACAGCCGCCTCCTTGATTTTCTGCTCGGTGGCGCCGGTGGGGTTGTAACACTCGGCTTTCCCGTTGTCGGCCAGGCGGAACACCGCCGGAATGTTGGTCACGCAGAGTCCGCAACCGGTGCATTTGGCCTCGTCAACCCATGGTGCTTTCGACATATCGTATCCTCCTTCCAGCGGGTTCCAGGGTATCTAGTGTCCCGTGCGGTTAATTCATTCCTTTTACTTCCGGTTCTTTTGACCCCTGGCTGCGTTGTGTCTCCTCGACAGAGCCCTGCTATGCCTGCGTCGCCACGCCTTGCCAGAAGCCAAAACTCCTCGGAATTCATGCGGCGAACTAACCGCACGGAACACTAGTATTTCGCTATAGATTTGTCAATAGTGTTTGTTTTTCTTAAACGGTTGATTTTTTTGATACGGAAAGCGTCTGTCAGAGGGAATCATTCTCCCGTATGGACCCGCCTGGGCCAGTTCGGGATATGACGGAACCACCTTTCGAAACGACCTGATGCAAGAATGGAATGCACATGTCTTTTTTTGAAATAACCGCACTTTTAATGGTGCTTACCGCACTGTTCAGTTTTATCAATTACCGCGCACTCCGCATGCCCACTACCATCGGGGTAATGTTCATCGCCCTGGTTGCTTCGCTTGGCATCGTGCTTCTCGGTGCTTTCGGCATGGATATCGGATTGTCGCACTTCGCCCGGATTCTTGAATCCATCGACTTCAACGAGACCCTGCTCCACGGCATGCTCTCGTTCCTGCTCTTCGCGGGGGCCATGCATATCAAGCTCGAAGACCTGTCAAGTCAAAAATGGGTTATTACCGTACTGGCTACCGCGGGAGTTGTTGCGTCGACCTTCATCGTCGGCAGTCTGACCTGGCTGGTGCTTGATTTCCTTGATATCCAGGCATCCTTCATCTACTGCCTCCTGTTCGGAGCTCTCATTTCACCAACCGATCCGGTAGCGGTTATCGGCATTCTCAAAACCGCCGGAGTCCCAAAAAGCCTTGAAACCAAGATCGCCGGGGAATCGCTCTTCAACGACGGAATCGGTGTCGTGGTTTTCCTGATCATACTTCAACTTGCGCAAGGCGGCGGAGACATCACCATCGGCAATGTCGGATTGCTCTTCCTGGCCGAAGCGGTAGGCGGAACTTTGCTGGGTCTGGCACTCGGCTTCATTGCCTACCAGATGTTGAAGCGGGTCAACAACTACCAGGTAGAAGTGCTTATTACGCTGGCGCTGGTCATGGGCGGCTATGCCCTGGCAGACAGTGTCCACACATCCGGTCCGATTACCATTGTGGTGGCCGGCCTGCTGATCGGAAACCATGGACGCGCCTTTGCCATGTCTGATATAACTAGGGAGCGACTGGACGACTTCTGGGAATTGATGGACGAAATTCTCAATGCATTGCTCTTTATGCTTATCGGCCTGGAAGTGCTGATCATACCCTTTACCCGTGCTCTGCTCATTTCCGGGCTTCTTGCAATCCTCATCACGCTTTTTGCCCGCTGGGCCAGTGTGGGTGGCGCCGTACTGATCATGCGGCGGTTTCGCTCATTCAGCAACGGAGCAGTAAAAATACTGACCTGGAGTGGGTTACGGGGCGGCATATCGGTAGCTCTGGCGCTGTCGATTCCGATCGTACCGGAACGGACTACAATAATAACCATCACCTATATTATCGTTGTGTTTTCCATAGTCATTCAAGGCATGACTCTGGGAAGGCTGGCAAATCGAACCTATCCCTCTATTCGAGGCGAAGTTGAAGGAGGCGGACAATGAAGATCGCACTGGTAGCGGCTTTTATTATTTCCCTGCTGATGGCTTTTTTCGCGGCACAGAACTCGCAGCACCTCCAGGTAACGTTTCTCGGCTGGTATTTCGAAGGGCCGCTGGTGATCATACTTCTCATCACGTTCGGCATCGGGGTACTGACGGCATTCCTGGCCACGCTTCCCGGCTCGGTGCGCAAATCGATGGAAATAAAGAAACTTAAGTCCCGGTTGACGGAATGCTCCGCCAAACTCGAGACATTCGACAAAAATGAGGCGGATGTGAAACCGTTCGGCACACCGGGAACAATCCAGGAGGACAAGCATTAGGAATATTGTAAGTAATTCTTTGCTTTTGTTGAGAATAGCCGGACACCGAGACTGAAAAACCGTAAAGCCAGAGGTATCGAAAAACAAAAATCCCCTAGCAGCCGATTTGCGGCCACTAGGGGCACATGCAACGTCCGTTCGTGAAAAATTATGCCTCCGGAAACAGGGGAAGCGAGATATCCAACTCCCGATACTATTCTAAACCGCAAGACACATGCATCCCGTGGGACACAAGGTCCTGTCCATCATCAAGTTCATATATAAGCCTCCCGCATACTTGGCAAATCACTTTCATAGCTTGACTCCAATAGCGTTCTTCCTCTTCCTTTGCAGTCACACCTTCTGATCCGGTCCTTTCCGATGTGTACCCACCCGTTCGACCGCTTGAAAGCTAATATCTTGTCTTCCCTTATCAGGCTGGAAATTGAAACCGCTTCAATCATGTCGCGTGTATGGTCGCGATAGATCACCTCAATCATCATAAGCCCTCCCGACATAGTATTTCATGGCAACTATAAACAAATTTGCAGAAAAGTTCCTCTCACGGGATTTAAGTCCCGTGCGCCTGGTAATATCCGTCAAAGAACATCTGCAGGAATCAAATTAGAGGGTATTATATTGAATGATTTTTTATTTGCAAGAATTATAATATTAAAATCTCAGGGAGTTTTCAGGATGCGTTCGACGTTACCCGGTCCGCTTTCCGATAAGTATTGATCCATCTTTTAGTACGAATTTTTTGCGAACGCGCCTGGATGTATCCATTTCGTAAACAATCTCATGACCGGCATTTAGATAAGAACCTAACTTCTCAGGAAATAACCACTTTAAAGTAATGCCTTGTCTTTCGGCTCGCTCTTTGAGCCCGGAATTTTCCGGCCAATTTGAGACAACTCGCTCCTCTTCTTCCTCCCAATTTGAATCGTCTTCAACCTCTTTTGAAAGAGCATAGGTTAAACCGAATAATTCAAACATCATGGCCTCCTTAGGGCGGGAACATATTCTCATTCTCGCTCGCGGCATGCTTCTGATTTTAAGCTCAATCAATACCTCCCTGTGGCATTGTCTTGTTGCGGATGGCGAATGCTGTAAGCACATCTCAAGAAACGCGCCATGTAGAAAATTATAGACGTAAATATCGTTTAATAAAATGCGGAATTACCACCCAAAAAAACGAAAAAGCGTTATGCGGTTTAAACTCATGCTACCTAAACATCGTCTGTGCTGCATGTAACAGGCTAGTTAATAATGATTTTTGATAAACCCGCGGGGGGATAGATGGGCAAGGTCAATTGGCACCTTAATTTTTTTAGTAAAAGCGGTTATTGACCTTTATGAGATGTGTCGGATATGACAAAGCCTCTCAACTCATAGTATACCTAATCGTATACCCAGTGTTCAGAGGCTCTGTTTTTCACCAGCAATATCAGCTGGTTATATTTATGGCGTCCCCGAGACGATTCGAACGTCCGACCCTTTCCTTAGGAGGGAAATGCTCTATCCGGCTGAGCTACGGGGACAAAACTAGATCTTTTTTTATATACCAGCCTTCTCCTTTTCGCAAGGGGTTTTCTTCTGCCGCTTGAGCCCGACAAGATCATGATGCCAAGTCTATCAACAAGAAGCGGATGCACGGCAAAAAAAAACGGCAGGCATTCTCGCAGCAATTATTCAAACATCAGTTAAAACGTGAGAAGCGAATATACCTTGCCTTCGGGTAGGCGTTTGCGGCCATTGAGGAATGCAAGCTCCGCCATGAAGCAGCACTCGACGAGATCCCCCCCCATGCCGTTCACCATCTCCACGACC
>JAXGWF010000026.1:0-46890 GCA_040773465.1 Geobacteraceae bacterium
AACGTTGGTCGGCTAACTGCCGGGACTGGAATCGGCCAGAAGTTGTCTGTCTCAATCCACTGAAATCACGCCACGGCCAGACGGACTCTGGAACAAAAAAAGCAGCTTGAAAAATGCGACAACTTTCTTGACAACGACCGAAAAGTCGGGCATGCAAAGTTGCAAAGTCATTCCACAAAGCAGGCCGCATAGGATAAAGAATTCAAAGACGGCCATACAATTTCATACTATTCTGAAAAAATGACCGACCATACCAGTTCCGTTTTATCGTATCTACAAGGGAACAATCTATGAACAGGTTGATACGGCCGTGGACTTTGTTCTCTCCAAGATCAACCGCAGTGTCGGTACCCGTGCCGAAAGTATCCAGGCCCCAGTCCGCTACGAGATTCCGCCGGATGTGATTCGCGAGGCCATCGTCAACGCCATCGCCCACCGGGATTACACTTCCGCCGGAGCCGTGCAGGTTTCCGTATTTGCCGACCGTGTCGAAGTATGGAATCCCGGCAACCTCCCCCCGCCGCTCACCCCGGAGAGCCTGCGTCACCCCCACGGGTCCATTGCCCGCAATCCCCGTATCTGTGAAGCGCTCTTTCTGGCCCGCTATATCGAGAAATATGGCACCGACAACCTGATGATGATTCATGAAAGTCTCTCCCACGATCTGCCGGAACCGGATTTTGTCCAGCGCGGCGGCGAGTTTACCACAACCGCCTGGCGTGACTGGCTGACTCCGGACCGGCTTACCCGGCTTAACCTGAATGAACGGCAGATGAAGGCTGTGGTCTATCTGAAAATACATCAGATGGTTACTAACACTATTTATCAATCAGAGTTTGCAGCATCGAAGCGAACCGCATCACGTGACTTGGATGAGTTGATTGCATCCGGAATGTTGAGAAAATTGGGACTACTGGCAAAGGGGTCTATTATCGGTTGGCTAAAGGGGCCGTAAAGGGGCCAAACGGGCCAAAGTCATATATGCCTGGCGGGGACGTAGGCATTTTTGTTGTCAGCTCAGAATGGCTAACCCGCTGATTCTGCGTCTTCATCTTTGCTACTCATGCAATTTGTCCGGCGACAGGCTCACGAGTGAAAGGCCGATCGGGAGGGGAATGGCAGGATTGGACGATTGCTTGCCACCTTGATGGCATTACAGGCTGGTCTTCCGGTGCTGGATTTCGGCGATCTGGACGGGTCGCGTCGCGAAGAATATTTTGCGAAATTATCGAGAGGTCTTTGAAGACTTCACAGCAGCTTGGAGGTCTATGGTCTGTGAAATGAAAAGTTCCGCTCACGGCGTCGCGTTTAACATGGATTCCTTCGACCGCGGATGATGTCTCAACGTTGCGGGCCAAGGCTTTTTCCCGTTTGGAGGCGTCTTGCAGGTGAGGATTGGTTTCGAGCAGTGATTTCTTCATGGGACTAACTATACTGTATTGTAACGTGGAAAGGGAGAGTAATATCTGCAACTGCGCACCCTTCGTGAACCTGCTTTCCAGCAGGGAGAACTGTAAACTGGACATAAACTGGACAAACAGGACATCAACGAGGTCGTAACAGAGCAAAAGGGCTATACCAACAGCGCTCGGCATCTTTTTGATGTCGAATACCGTAGTGGTAACTATAAATGATAAGGATTTTCGGTTTTGGAAGAAGGTAAGAATCCAACTCACGACAATAAAGCCCCGGTCAGCAGAGAACGGCTGTATGAAGAGGTCTGGGCCGAGCCAATGACCAAGGTTGCCCTGAAGTACAATGTTTCATCGAGTTTCATGGCGCGTGTCTGCACCTGGTTGAATGTTCCACGACCAGAAAGGGGCTATTGGGCAAAGCTTGCCGTTGGCAAAACAACCAGGCGTCCACCGTTGCCGGAAGCTGAACCAGGCGATGAACTGGAATGGAATCGCTATGGGCAGGCAAGGCGCGCCAAGCTTCCGCCGCCGAAACCGCCTCGGGAAAAGAAAACTAAACATCGTAGCCGAAGCGAATTACCGGAGCGTCACCCGCTGCTTCAAGATGCACAGCAGTATTTTGACGAAGCTCGCGAAACCAGCGACGGTTACCTTAAGCCCAGCAAGCGCCTTATGGTTGATGTTATCGCATCGAAGCAGACGTGCAGTCGCGCCTTGGATGTGGCAAACGAATTGTTTCTGCTGTTTGAAGAGAGTGGCCACGAAGTAGCATTTGAACGAAAGGGTTTGTTTCTGCGACGCTATGCAGTCGATGAGCGTGAAAAGGGGGGAAGAGATCGCCATTATTCCGATCTGTGGAGTCCCGCCCGCGACACTATCGTCACTATCGGCACGGTCTTAATCGGTTTGACTATCTTTGAAATGAGCGAGAATGTCGAGGTGAAGTATCAAGACGGCAAATACACTCGCGTATCAGAACTTCCTGTCAAGAAGCCAAAACGCTATGAAAGCTATTCATGGACCAGCATGCATGATCTCCCCAGCGGCAGATTGTGCGTTCAGGCATACTCGCCATATCATCGGGCGGACTGGAAACGGCAGTGGCGGGAAACGAAAGCAGGTGATTTCCCCGGCAAGCTTTCGGCAATCGTCAAGGAACTGAAGCGGGAAGCTGCCACCATTGCCCAACTTGTTGAAGAAGGCGAGCGCAAGGCGGAAATTGAGCGCAAGGAATGGGAAGCCCGACAGATAATCTGGCGCCGGGAAGAGGAAGAGCGTCGGCGACTCAAGGCGGAACAGGATAGCCGTGAAGAACTGCTCGAAATCATCGAGGCCTGGGCGGAAGCAAAAAGGTTCGAGGAATTCTTTGCCGATGCTGAACAGCGGGCGGCTGAATTGGGTGATGAAGAGAAGAGCATGCTCCAGGAACGTTTGAAGCTGGCTCGCGAAATGATTGGCGGCACTGATGCCCTGCAGTGGTTTCGGTCGTGGAAATCTCCGGATGAGCGGTAAAGAGGAGCATGGGGAAATTCGGGTGACAGTATTTGTAAATTCTTCCTGGTGGGGCTTGATACCCCGGGGCAGGAGCAGGAACGACGACATCCGCAACGGCATGGCCCTCTGCAAGCTTTGCCACTGAGGGGGTGATTGGTCTGTCCGACAGCTACGAGGTCATCACCTCACGCCAGATTTCGGTGAGCCCAAACGCTCCCGGATTCCTGCAGACCCTCACCGGCCGCGGCATTGTCGGCCCGCAGGATCGGGAACTCTGGCCGGCCCAGCAGTATATCGCCGAACAGTGGCGGAATTGGCGGTTGTAATTTCAAGTAACTGATGTTGGATGGCATCTGCGGCCTTTCAAAGGAGAACAGAATTGACCACTGATTTGACCCACTACGCCGGCCTTCTTGGTAACATTAAGACCCGGATCCGGCGGGCGCAGATAAAAGCCACCCTCTCCGCCAACGCGGAAATGATTCTGATGTACTGGGATATCGGGCGGATGATTGCTGAACGTCAACAACGCGAAGGATGGGGCACGGGTGTGTTGCGGCGCCTTGCGAGCGATTTGAAATCGGAGCTGGCAGAGGTTAAAGGGTTTTCGGAACGGAACATCAAATTGATGACCCAGTTCTGGCGAGAATATCCGGATCTCATGACAATTGGGCAACGGCCCGTTGCCCAATTGGAATCAGAGGTATCAGAGCCTTTAAAAGGGCCACAACCCGTGGCCCAAACGGGTCCGGCTGCTTCGATACAACGGCTTGTTACGAGCATGAGCTGGGCGCATAACATTCTTTTGATTCAAAAAGTAAAAGAGCTGCAGACTCGCCTCTGGTATATGGAGCAGACCATCCAGAACGGCTGGAGCCGCGATACCCTGGGGCAGATGATCAAAAACAGTGCTCACAAACGCCAGGGAGAGGCTGTTACCAACTTTCAAAAGAGCTTGCCCTCGCCACAATCCGACCTGGCCCGTCAACTTCTGAAAGACCCTTACATTTTCGACTTCCTCACCATCGAAGAGCCTTTTCACGAGCGGGAACTGGAAACCGGTCTTGTCCGCCACCTGGAAAGATTTCTGCTGGAGCTCGGCCAGGGCTTTGCCTTCGTTGGGCGCCAATACCACCTTGAAGTCAGCGACAAAGACTTTTATATCGATCTGCTGTTCTATCATCTGGGTCTGAGATGTTTTGTGGTTATCGAGTTGAAGAAAGGCGATTTCAAACCGGAATATGCCGGCAAGATGAACTTCTACTGTTCCGTGGTGGATGACAAGCTGCAACACGAAACCGATCAACCCACCATCGGCCTGATTCTCTGCCAGACCAAAGACAGAATTCTGGCCGAATATGCCCTGCGTGACATAAACAAACCGATTGGGGTCTCGGACTACGAACTGACTCGCGCCCTGCCGGAAAGACTGCAATCAGCGCTGCCAACCATTGAGGAGATCGAGGCGGAACTGCAAAGTGAAGTCGGAGAGGGGAACGATGAGTCTTGAACGCCTTCTGAAGCATCTGGAACGACAGCAGGTGACGGCCGTACTGAAGGAGCTTGAAGTTGAGGGACAGGTTCGTCTTGAAGATAAAGGGGTGCTGGCGCCCACTGGCATTTGACCTCTTCGATTGCATGAATTGACCGATTTCCGTCAATTACCCGTCAATTATTGGTTGAATTGACCGACTATTGACGAGGCTGCAATTCAATATGTCAATTAAGAATTCCAAGAACTTGCCAGCATCACCCGTAAAACCGCTGCTCGTGATCTTGATGATCTTGTGCAGAAGGGCATTCTAGTCCGCATGGGAGAAAAGCGGGGAAGCTACTACGTTCTTGCTGGCAGGAAATGAGACATTTTTGGGACATATGGGACATTACGGGATTGGTGGATGGCCTTTTTTGATTTTTGCGGAATTGATGGATCATGCAGATGATCGCTGAAATATGCTTCACAGCCGACCGGCTCATGTCGGTCAATCCCGAGGCTTTTTGGTACTGGTATCAGGCGAGCACGCTGTGATTAAGGATCACGACATGTCGCAGAACAAATAGTGGTGAGGGAGTAAATGCCAAAACAACAAGTGCCAGCATGGGAGCATGACTACGAGGCTTTCGACAAAAAGTGCGAAGAATGGGAGCAGCGGGATTGGGTTGCATGGCTCAACGATAATCTCTCGTTCCCCTTTGAGGTTAGGCGGGTAGAAGATGAGGACGATGCTTATTTTACAGATATTGCCGATAAGGAGCCGTTCAGGCTCGGGCACATCTTCAAAGTCTTGAAGGCTGAGCTTGATGACGATCTGTATGGGGTTATCGTCAATGTTTCCGAAGGACGGAGAAGAGGGCATGTCCCTTTGTGTGATGTGGAAGTGGCAAACAAAAACGATTCCAACTATTGGCCGGTTCGCGAATATGCCGTCTGGTTTGCCAATCGATACTAACCTCCGATGGGGGGATATAGGAGAAATCGCTTTGAATCCAGAAGACCTTATCAACCTTCACCCCAATGATGTCTTTTACGTCTATGTTTCTCAATGGCAGCCCGATCCCGAAGCGGTCAACCCGCAAAAGCCGGGTCGTAAGGCAATAATGTCGATGCTGAGACCTGCTCAGTCCGGAATGGTCTGCGTCTGTGGCAGTGGCAAGAGTTTTGTTGCATGTTGCAAACGGCGCAATTACTGGATTCTGGTTTGTGACAACCCAGATTTCAAGGGTTACAGTAAGGTTGAGATACACACAGCGAAGTATCATCCGGCAGATTGTCAAGCGGTGAAAGCTGCACTGATTGAAGACGAGCGGTTTAGGTGCAACGATGACAGCGATGAGAATCCCCACTGGCTGTTTCACAACAATTCTCCCCATCGGTTTACGGAGTATGGTGAGATCAATCTGGGAGACATCGAGCTGAAGCCGGACGGAAGCCTGTTTGTCACTGCCATGAGTAAAGTGCGCATGACGGCGATGCGAGAGATTCTCGAAGGGCAGATTGGCCTGGCAGAACCGGAACTGACGGTTGAGGAGACGAAGGGGCGAATTCCCAAGCCGTTACGTCTAAAAGACATGCAACACGGCATACAAGAGGCAGCTGGCAAAGCCCGCCAAGTCAAGCTTCCAGGCTGGAAGTGACATTGCATTGCAAGGAAAGGACGTTTATGGCTGAAAACCTGCTCCAGGCACCCGAAAGGGATGCAATCGAAGCCTTTCTCCGCCAATCTGATTCCGGGAACGGCGAGAGGCCGTCCTATGAGCGACTGCTCGGGTTTCTGTCCGGCGTCGTCATCACCCCGGGGCACTTCATGCCGTCCGAGTGGCTGCAGCCGCTGCTCGACTTTAACGGCATCGTTTTTGACAACATTGACGACGCCAACCGTTTCATGGGTGCGTTGATGCCGCTGTACAACCGGGTCAACGCGGCCAGGTTGCGAAACGAAAACCTCTGCCCCTTTAACCTGAGTGAAGCCCCGGACCTGGACGTGGCGCAGCGGCTGGCCACGGAGTGGGGAATCGGCCTGCATGGCGCTTTGATCCTGTGCGCGGAGATTTGGGCGCCCGAGGAAGGCAAAGCGCGACATATCCCCGAAGAATTGCTGGAGGAGGTGCAGGTCACCATTCCATTTCTTTGGGCGCTTGCCGAGCCGGATTCGATCCCGGAGATCGTGCCGGATCCGGTTCCTTTCCAGCGTAATCTGCTGAGCCAGGGTCCCGGTTGGCAGGAGGATATGCTGCGCGATGAATGGGACGAAGAACTCATCGAATTGTTCAAGCTTTTCTGTCTTGGACGGCTTGGAGCGACCACCTCTGCTCTTCAGCGTTATGCCAAAGCCTATGAGAAAAGGGTTCATGCACATGCATCAACGCTGCCGATTCCACGGAAAAGCGCCAAAGTCGGACGCAATGAACCATGTCCCTGCGGCAGCGGTTTGAAATTCAAGAAGTGTTGCGGAGCTTGATATGCTCAAGGAGCAGCAACAGAGAATCGCGGCCTATTTCGAATCACACGGAATTCCCGTTACTACCCGATACATCAGGGGCGGTCTCTCTATCTACACGAAGGCGCGTAAAATACCGATCACCCGCTTTGTTGCAACGGGATCAGGCGACAGTGTCGAGGTCATGTGGTACAGCCATCGCGAGAGATGGGATCATATCGGAGATTTTGGTGGCATGACGATGCCTCTGGAAGAAGCGCTTGAGTACGTCGCCAGTGATGCTCCGGGCTGCTCTGTATTGATTTCCTTAAGATGGAAAGGAACCGTATATGACCGACAAGCTGAAAGTCCCCAAAGCCATGCAGCCCGTCTTCGACACCGTTGCCGGGCTCATCGACGAATTCTGCCGAATACATCTGAACGAGGAGTACTCCCAGGTCTCACGGGAACTGGCAGCGGCCCTCTGCCGCAAGCGCCCCTCGCCCCTTGCAAAGGGTAAACCGGAGCAGTGGGCCTGCGCCTGCGTCTATGTCATCGGCAGCGCGAACTTCCTCCACGACAAGACCCAGACGCCGCACCTGCCGCTGGGGAAGCTGTGCGAACTGTTCGGCATCGGCAAGAGCACGGCCACGACAAAGGCGCGGAGCATTGAAAAGATGATGGGGATAAGCTACCTCGATCCCCGCTGGACATTGCCGAGCAAACTGGCGGACAACCCGCTGGTATGGATGCTCACTGTAAACGGCTTTGCCGTGGACATCCGCAATGCGCCGCTCGAACTCCAGGAAGAGGCTTTCCGGCGAGGACTGATACCCTATGTGCCTGGGAGGAGATAAAATATGGTCAACAGAGGTCTGGTAATAGCAACGGCAAAGGAGCCGTTCAGGGAATGGCTGCTATCGCTTCCGGAACCTTGGGATGTCCCCCTCGAAGAGATCAACAAAGATCGCACCGCCTACCTGATCCCGGAATTTGAAGATGACGATCAGAGAGACAGGATTCTCAGGAAATTTTTCATCTCAATCTTCGAGGACCATCTCGCCGACTGGTGGACAAAGGAAGAAGACTGGCCCCCAAAAAGGGATCTCCGGACCTTCAGGAAATGGTTTGATCTTCAGTTCCATGCAGTGGTTGAAGATCTCGTAGACGAGGAGCTTTTCGATGAATAGCGTCGTGCCCCGAGGCTACCGTCATTTGATTATCCTTTTAATCTCGAAGGTGACATTACATGGTTTCGATCGTGGAAATCTCCGGATGAGCGGTAAAGAGGGTCACGCGAATTTTCCGGGGGAAATCTCTTCTTGAGTAATTATGCCATACCGGTATATTATCACCGGTAAGACACCGGCAGGAGGGGTATCTTTGGGGGTATCATTAGAAAGTCACATTGACAATATAGCGCAAATTCGTAATGGTAACGGCTTAGTTGGCTTCCCATGCGCTCCTGATGGTGGTTGGCCGGTCATTGACTGGTCAGGCACATGCCGGGCAGGAAAGTAGTAACCGCCTGCTTTCCCTGACATACACCGCCGTGTATCTGTTTTTTTCAATTCTCCCGGCTATCAATCAATTTCATTCCACACATCTTCTCTGCAAAACTGCAATGAAAATTCTCCACCATGCCACGTTCCGTTTCAGTGGTGAAAAGGGTATGTCATGAAACACCTCATTCTCGGCACGGCAGGCCACATCGATCACGGCAAGACCTCGCTCGTCAGGGCGTTGACCGGCATAGACACGGACCGCCTGAAGGAAGAGAAGGAGCGGGGCATCACCATCGAGCTCGGCTTCGCTCACCTGGAGCTTCCGGGCGATGTCCAGTTCGGCATCGTCGATGTGCCCGGCCATGAACGTTTCGTCCGCACCATGGTGGCCGGGGTCGGCGGCATGGACCTGGTCATGCTGGTAATTGCCGCGGATGAAGGGGTCATGCCGCAGACCCGGGAGCACCTTGAGATCTGTCAGTTGCTGGGAGTCAAAAAGGGTCTGGTTGCTCTGACCAAGTGCGACATGGTGGACGAGGAGTGGCGGCAACTCGTGGTTGAAGAGGTGCGCGACTACCTGGTCGGGAGCTTCCTGGAAGAAGCGCCGATCATACCGGTATCAGCGAAAACGTCCGACGGCCTGGATGAACTCCGGACCGCCCTGGCGGCTCTGGCTGCCGAAGTTGACGAGAAATCCGGAGACGGGCCGTTCCGCCTTCCCGTGGACCGGGTGTTCACCGTTGCCGGTTTCGGGACGGTTGTCACCGGCACCCTGCTTTCAGGGGAAATCGCAACCGGCGCCGAGGTGGAAGTGCTCCCTTCCGGCCTTACGTCGCGGGTACGCAGCGTGCAGAGTCACGGAAAGAAATCGGAACGCGCATCGGCCGGGCAGCGGGTTGCGGTGAATATCCAGGGGGTCGATTACGACGACATTTCACGTGGCGATGTGGTCGTTCCTCGCGGTGTCTTTCAGACCACCCGAACCGTTGACGCCCGGATCGATTATCTTTCCTCGGCGGCCCGGGAATTGAAGCATCGGGCCACCTTGCGGCTCCATTCGGCCACGTACGAGGTCTCGGCACAGGTGATCCTGCT
Source organism: Geobacteraceae bacterium (assembly GCA_040773465.1). Taxonomy (GTDB): domain Bacteria; phylum Desulfobacterota; class Desulfuromonadia; order Geobacterales; family Geobacteraceae; genus RPRC01. The sequence goes on from JAXGWF010000026.1 coordinate 9,427, forward strand.
CGACCGCGATACCCTCGGGCCGGGAGATTCGGCATTCGTTCAGCTGCGTCTCAAGAGTCCGGTGCTGCTGCTGCCCGGCGACTTTTTCATCGTGCGCAGCTATTCGCCCCAGATTACGGTCGGTGGCGGGGTGGTAATCGATCCCGCGCCCCCGCGCCGGAGACGCCGTTCCTCCCAGGCCCTGCAGCTTCTCGAAGCGCTCGGTGGCGAAGAGGATGCCGACAAGATACAGCTCCTGGTACAGGAAAGCCTTCTGACCGGTATCCCCCTCGAAGAAGTCGTTATCCGCAGCGGCCTGTCGGCCAAGCGGGCCGAGGCCGCCCTGGCGGGACTTCTTTCCCAGGGGCATGTTGTCCAGGCGGTGCGCGATCCGCGTATTTTCCTGGCCAGGGAAGCATTCGAAACCCTCAAGTCCATACTGCTTTCGGCCATCGAGGGCTACCTGCGGGAAAATCCCCTCAAGGAGGGTATCGGCAAGGAAGAGCTGAAGGCGCGCATTCCGAAGCGGAGCGATCTGCGGTTCTTCGGGCCGTTGTTGAATTCCCTTGAAAAGGAAGGGAAGGCCATTGTTGACCGGGATTTGGTTAAGAAGCCCGGCCACAAGGCCACGGCTGTTGTCGACCAGGCAGCGCTTCTGGCCAAGCTGGAAAATGCCTTGCGGAAAGGGGGCGCCGAACCGCCCTCCATCAAGGAATTGTGCGATGACGTGCGCTGTGGGGAGAAAGAGGTCCTTGAGCATCTCAACCTGCTGGTCCGCGAGGGACGCTTGGTGAAGATCAAGGCCGATCTCTTCTATGATCCCCAGTCACTGCAGGATCTCCGGGAAAAGCTGGTTGCCTTCCTCCGGGAAAATAGTGAAATCACCCCGCCGCAGCTTCGGGAGTTGACCGGCCTGTCCCGCAAGTTCATGATTCCGCTCCTGGAGTATTTCGATCAGGAAAAGGTGACCATCAGGGTCGGCGACAAGCGGATGTTGCGGAAGGGGTAGGGAATGAGGTGCCCTGACCGGAATAATGGAAACGAGACGAAACAAGGGGTTGCGGCTGATGCCGTAACCCCTTGTTGTATTTGGTGGAGATGAACGGGATCGAACCGTCGACCTATGCGTTGCGAACGCATCGCTCTCCCAGCTGAGCTACATCCCCATGTGAAAAATTCATATTAGGCCGACTACTATACAGGATTTGTCTGCTGTTGAAAAGAGGGAAATTGCGGCCGGGCCGGCAGGATGACGCGGAATTCGGAGCCGCCTCCCGGGTGGCTTTCCACCAGGAGTTTTCCGCCGTGGTTGGTCATGATCCGGTGCGCGATGGGGAGCCCCAGGCCGGTTCCCTCATCCTTGGTGGTGAAAAAGGGATTGAAGATATCCGGGAGCACTTCAACCGGAATGCCGCTGCCGGTGTCCCGGACCTTGAGTGAAACCGCCTCCCTGTCGTCAAGCAGGGTTGGCGTTGCCGACAGATACAAAACCCCCCCGCCTTTCATCGCTTCCCCGGCATTGAGGAACAGGTTGATGCAGACCTGCTTGATTTGCTGAAAATCCCCCAGGAATTGGAGACCGGTCCTTGAAAACCTCTTGCTGACCCTGATGCTGTTTTCATCGAGCAATTCCGTAACAACAGCCAGTGATTCGTCGATGATGTCCTGAAGGATACAGGGCGTGTAGCAGATGGTTGCCCGCCTGGTGAAAAAAAGGATCTCGTTCAGCATCTTTTGCAGTCGATCCGCTTCCTTCGCGATGGTGTCGACGTATTTCCATTCGGTGGATCCCGGTTCCTCCTTCCTGAGCAGGCGCCGGGCGAAGCCACCGATGGAAACAAGGGGGGTTTTCAATTCATGGGCAATGGTTGCCGCGGTTTCACCGAGTGCCGCCAGTCGTTCTCCCTGCAGCAGGCGCTGCCTGATTTCGGTGAATTCGCGGTTTGCATCTTCTATGCGGTTGTACAGCATGGAATTCTCTATTGCCATGCCTGCCTGGTTGGCGAGCATCTGGAGAAAACGCAGGTCATCGGTGGTGATTTCCTTGCCGCTGAAAGGGTTGTCCAGGATCAGCAGGGCGACGGCCTCGTCTTTCGCGATGATTGGTACCGCGACGAACGATGTGAGATTGAATTTTTTCAGGACATCGATTTTCGCATGGATTTTTTTTGTTGATCCATCAGCAACGATGAGCCGCTTTTCCAGTACGGCCCGGGATGGGATGTTGCCGGATTTGTCGAGGGGGATGCGGGACGCTTTTACCATACGGCAGAACTCGGAATTCTGTTGACGTTCCAGGTCTTCATCTGAAATTTCCCACCGGCAATAGAGCGAGTCTTCCTCGTTGTCGCTGGACTGGTTGCTGCCGGGGCATTCCCTGTTCGTGATGCCGAGCATCCCCTGCATGACCCCGGCGCGTGGGTTGACAAGGAAAAGCATGGCACGCTCGAAAAGTAGTGATTCGCCGGAAACGAGTGCCGCGAGGTTGAGGTGAATCAAACGGTTGATCCGGGTGGTGGTGTGCATGGCATTGCTGACGCGGTAGAGCAAAGAAAGTTCTTTCAGTTTCTTGTCGTTTTCGCTGACAAGCCGGTCCATTCGGCGGCTGTATTCCGCGCGGACCAGGGCGGTGGCTATGAGGTTCGTCATGCCGGTAAAAAACTCCCGGTCCTCTTCAGTAAAATTCTGCCGGCCCGATTGTCCTTCTTTGCCGAAGAAGGTCAGGCAGCCGAAAGTCTTTTGCTCGTGTTGAAGAGGAACGGATATATACGAGAGAGGGATGTCTTCGTCGGTAACAAGATCGACGGTCAGGCGCGGTGTTTCCGTGGTCAGCATTCCGGTTGCGGCCCGGGCTTCGATTTCCAGCAGGGCGTTGAGGTGTGGCCGGCACTTTTTCCGGTAAGCCTTCAATACCTTCGCGGCGAAACCTTCCCTGTTGAAAATGCGGAGAACGGAGCAGCAAGCTCCGGAATACCCATGGACGTTGGCAAGGACAAAATGAAGGAGCTCCTTGAGAGGGGGGGGATGATGGAGCGCCCTTCCCAGTTCATTCAGTGTTATGAGGTCATGGATTCGCTGGTCGGAGCGATGGGAAATTTCGTCGGCGCGAACAAGGCCCGCCATCGTACAGAGGATATCCCGGATTACCACGGGAAGGGATTCGGCAATGGTCGATCCTTCCGGCAGCTCAAGGGCCAGAACTCCCACCGCCTGCCTGCCGTTCATGATGGGAAGAAAAAGGGTGCCCCGGTTCCGTAATTTGGTGCAATCACTTTCCGGAGTGAGGCCGTCAAGGGAAAAGACCGCTTCTCCGTGAAGGACGCAGAGCCCCGCTGCCCGCTCTCCCGCGGGAATCGGAGGGTCAAGGATTTTTTCCCGCCCGGTTGCCGGGATCAGCCGGTACAGGATACGTCGGTCGGGATCGGGAAGATATAGGGTTGCGGAGTGAAGGCGAAATGAACTCTTGATAAGTCGGACAAGTGATTTAAGTCGAGCGGTTGGGGAAAGCGAAGCGGAATTGGCTATCTGAACGGACGTGCTCAGCAGAGTATAATAATCCTGATTAGCCATGGGGTTCGCCATTGAACCGTCAGGTGAAGCACCGAGTGACAAATGCAGGAGACTTGTCTGACGGAGGGTTATTGAAGCTTTTCCTTCTTTTCCTGTTCAATCTTGCAATCTATGCAGAGGGTTGTGACCGGACGAACCTTGAGCCGTGCTTCGCCAATTTCCTCACCGCACATTTCGCAGATGCCGAACGTGCCGTTGTCGATACGTTCCAACGCTTCCCTGATTTTGTTGAGGAGTTTTCTTTCCCGATCGCGGATGCGAAGCTCGAAGGTGCGGTCCGACTCCTGCGTGGCACGATCGGTGGGATCTGGAAAGTTGGTTGTATCAGAGGTCATTTCGGATACGGTTTTTTCGGCTTCTTCAAGAAGAGCCCTCATTTCTTCAAGGAGCATACTCCTGAAATGTTCTCTTTTATCAAAGTCCATACTTTTTCTCCTGGCTTGTTAAAGCTTTGATATTTTAGGGGAATCAAACAATTAAGTAAAGGAAAAACTTCCGTTTGGGTTAGGAGGCGTCGAAGAGGTTTTCCAAGGCTTCTTCAACTGATGAAACCCCAACCAGTTCCACGTCGTCGGTGCGAAGGTGCTTGAGGCTTCCAGCGGGAAGGATGCATCGGGTAAAACCGAGTTTCGCGGCTTCCCGTACCCGCACCTCGGGGTGGCTAATGGCGCGCACTTCGCCGGCTAGCCCGACTTCGCCGACCACCATGGTGCGTGGGGTAATGCTCCGGTCCAGGTGACTTGAGGCGACGGCAGCGACGATTCCCAGGTCGGCCGCCGGTTCGCTCAGTTTGACGCCGCCGACGACATTGAGGAAGATATCCTGTCCCGCCAGGTTGAGCCCGACTTTTTTTTCCAGCACGGCAACCAGCAATGCCAGGCGGTTGTGGTCGATACCGATGGTGGTCCGCCGGGGCACGCCGTAGGATGACGAAGTGACAAGTGCCTGGAGTTCCACGAGCAGGGGACGGCTTCCTTCTATGGTTGCGGCCACTACGGAGCCGGAAACACCGAGGGGCCGTTCGGAGAGAAAAAGTTCCGAAGGGTTCATGACCTCGCGCAGGCCTTCTTCTCCCATTTCAAAGACGCCAATCTCGTTGGTTGAACCATAGCGGTTCTTGATGGCTCGGAGAATCCGGTAGGGGTGACCGGTATCACCTTCGAAATAAAGAACCGTATCCACCATGTGCTCGAGCACCCGCGGTCCGGCTATGGATCCGTCCTTGGTTACATGCCCGACGAGAAAGATCGGAATGCCGCTGCTCTTGGCGAGCATCATCAGTTTTCCGGCGGTTTCGCGGACCTGGCTGACGGTTCCCGGGGCTGATTCCAGTGAGGAAGTAAATACGGTCTGGATCGAGTCCACCACGAGGACCCGCGGAGACAGCCTGGTGATGTGGACGGTGATTTTTTCCAGCGAATTTTCGGCCAGAATGAACAGGTCTCCGGCCGAAACCCCGAGGCGTTCGCCTCGCATTCTCGTCTGCCGGGCCGATTCCTCGCCAGACACGTACAGTACTTTGCCGCGACGCAGCGCCAGGTGATCCATTGCCTGGAGCATGAGGGTGGACTTGCCTTTCGCGGAATGTTATCTTTTTATTCTTCAAATTGTCAATTAGGTAGGCCGTGGGTTTTGCCCAGGGTGCGAGCCGAACGCGCCAAAGTGGAGCGCACGGCGAGGCGAACCACCCTGTGTAAAACCTGATTACGGCCGGGAACTTTCTGAGGATCAGGTTTGTTTTTATCAGTCTTAAAAAATTGCTTCCAGCGCATCACTCAATTGTCCTACGCCAATAATTTCTATGCCGCTTACATTTTTAGGAGCATTGGCTTTAGGCACGATTGCTTTTTTAAACCCATGCTTTGAAGCCTCTTTTATCCTTGCTTCCCCGTTTGGTACCGGCCGAATTTCGCCTGATAAGCCTAGTTCACCGAATACGATCAATTCCTGTGGCAAACATATACTTCTTAGGCTTGAAGCTATGGCCAGGACTATAGCCAAGTCGGCACTTGTTTCACTCACCCTGATGCCGCCAACTACATTTATGAAGACATCCTGGTCTGAAACAAATAATCCGCCATGCTTTGTAAGCACCGCCAATAACATGGCAATCCTGTTTTGATCGATACCTATCCCTAGGCGCCGTGGAGTGCCATACTGGGATTCCACAACTAGGGATTGGATCTCTACGAGCAAGGGCCTTGTGCCTTCCCAAAGAACGCTTATAAGGCTGCCTGGTGTGGACTTTTCAGCGCGAGCCAGGAAAATAGCCGATGGATTTTTTACTTCCTTCAAGCCCTTTTCCGTCATGACGAAAACACCTAACTCGTTTACCGGACCGAACCTGTTTTTGATTGTTCTCAAAAGGCGGAATCGGGAATCTTCAGTAGAGGACAACATAATTTGCGTGTCTACTATATGGCTTAATGTCATCGGCCCTGCCAAAGATTGATCCTTGGTCACATGACCAATCATCACTAAAACAATGCCGCGATTTTTAACATAACGAGTTAGGAATGCAGCGCTTTCTCTTACCTGAGTCACTCCTCCTGGAGCAGAGTCAACATCTTCCATGTACATAACCTGAATTGAGTCTATTACGATGATTTCAGGCTTTTCTTTGTCGGCAATTTCACAAACTTTTTCAACCGACGTCTCTGCAAGCATTTTTATCTTATTTGTCGGCAAACCAATCCGTTTTGCTCTGCCGGCAATCTGTGGTAATGATTCTTCACCAGAGACATACAAAACGGAACGCTCTTGCGCTGCTATGCACATTGCTTGTAATAGGATTGTACTCTTACCTCCGCCAGGATCCCCTCCAAGTAAAATAACTGATCCCGGTACAAATCCACCACCAAGAACACGATCAAATTCATGAATACTACTGGAAAATCTTGTTTCTTCGGAAATTTCTACTTCGTTAAGAGTTTTAACCTCTGAGCGCGCACCAGCAAAACCTTCGTAGCGCCCGTTTCCCGAAGTTTTTGAGCGCCCCAAGTTTACTTGTGTAATGGTATTCCAAGATTTACAGGATGAACATTGCCCCTGCCATTTTGGATAATCAGCACCACAATCACTACAAACAAATGCAGTTTTTATTCCTTTGGCCAATTTTTTTCTCTTTCAAATACGTTTTTTGAATTTTTCGACAATATACCATAAATATTAAAGGAAAATCGATATCGATACTAGGGAGAAGTTTTGGAAGTCTCTTTGGTAGAAACCGGCGAGAAATGCGTTTCCTCATACGAATGATTGGAAACCACCAATAAAGAAAGTTGATGTCAAGGTAGGATTAAGTGGGTAAAAAGTTGATGCTATTTTGCTTGAATCGTCATGCCCGTAGCTCTATGGAGTCCAAATGTTTAAATTCGGAACTATCAGCAAAAGTGCAAAAGAAGCTAAAGGAGTGGCGACGCTACCGTAAAAGGTTCTTCTGAGTTGAGTTCCAACGGCATGTTTAGCAGGTTTTGTAGCTGCTGCATGACCGGCGTGGCTTGCATAACGATCTTTGAAATTCCTTCTTTGGTCTTTTTCTCGACAGGGTCACGGTCATTCCAGCGGAAAGCGACCTCTCCGATTTATCGCCGGAGATGTCTTCTGCTCAGGTAGTGAAATACTCCCTGTTTTGTCCGTTCGAGAATGGCATTGAAGGACTCAGCCGTATTGACGTTGATATTGCCCCGGCTGAATTCCTTGGCACCCTGATTGACGGAATCATGTTCCGCGTAGTACTTGCCATCGCCTTTGCGGGATAGGTCCGATTAATTATTTCACCACCTCACTACGTAAGCCTTCAAGTGAATATATTTCACGTAAAATATTGTTTAATTCATTTTCCGTCTCTTGTATTTGTTCTTGCCCATCAAGTCCCATAATGTCGAAATTATTTTTTAAAGTTTGTATTTTTCTCAGAGCACCCTCCAAATTGGACCGGAGACACAGAGCTTTTTCAGAAGTATCCCAAACTCCCAATTCATCTAATGCTAAATCCATATAAGGCCACAGACTTTTCCAATGTCGATGTCCGGTCAAACTACAAACTTTTGTTAAAATTACCTCTGCCAGCTGGTCTGGCAATCTCTGGCCTTTATAATCCAATAACCTCCTGACTACTTGCAGTGTGATGAATCTATGGCGAAACATCTTGCTGCATGTTTTTTCACCTATACCGGCTAAATTTCGACATAAGCTAATCTCTCTTGTGAGAGTTTCTTCACTTAATTGTATGCCATACATTCCTAGAAACAAAAATCCTGGATCTTCTGAGATTATATTTTTTTCGATTAAAGTTTGAACAAGTTTTTTTCTAGCCCCATTGATGAATTGTAAGATTGGACTAATCCACATTTTTTCCACTGGAGGATTTCTGAATTCATCCTCTGTTTTATGCTTCGCGGTGTAAATCTTCAATCGTCCCGTCTTAAATGCTTCCTCGATATCGGAAATTTTAATTTTGGAAATTTCGATTCTTCTTGCCCCGGTACATTCAAATAGGCGAAGCATATTTTGTCTTCGCATGCGGACATAAAGGTTGCGCGTGGATTTGGCTGCTCCATCATATAAAAGTGTAATTAAGTGATTCGCAATGGCTCTAATGTCTTCCGGGACACTTTCAAAGGGAATGGATTCGTGGTGTATGTATGTGAACTTATACCCATTTTTTGTGCCTTCTTTATATGATATGGTTATTTGAGCATTGCAACCGCATTCGCCAATGAGAGATTCATCGAGCATACAGTTATCTTGATACCATTTTATAAAATTAAGGGTTTTTCTTATTATTCTGCCGACCTGGCTGGTATTTCTCCGTGTTTCATTAGAATAATTCACATCTTTTTCGTGCATAAGATAATGCGAGAATTCAAAAATATAATCATCGTTCAAGTCCTCAAAATTAATTTTTTTTCTAAATACAAATCTGACAATATGTGAAAGGTTGCTGGCATAGCTTCCAATGCTGCCACCCCTTGCTCCAACTTTAATTCTGATCGACTTGTATTTGTTTACCAAATAAAAGTTAACAGGCCAACACACCGTACCGTCAGGGTAGAACATGACAGGAACTTTAGGAGAGCTTTGTTTTCCGTTTCCTGTCTTTGAGGCAAAATGATTGATGGTACATCGCTCATCTGTTGGTTTATAAAGTTGTCGGATTAAATTAGTTTTTGCCACCTTTAATAACCTTCCATTTCTGTGGGCATTCCTTATATTGGTCAATATGTTTGATTATATTTTTTTCAAACGACTTGTGATTGGGATTCGGGCTTTTTATAAAAGTCAAACAGATGGAAAGGAGGTTTGAATATTGGTCAGAAAATTCGGCTATTAAATTGTAGTTTCTTGTAACATTTTCTTGTAATTTATTATTTTTTTCGACTAAATATTTTTTACTTCCTCGAGTTGATTTTACCTCACAATCAATATTCTTTCTTTCGTCGTTATTATTCTTCAGGTTTTCAAATGACTTCTTTGCCTTCTCAATGCATTTCTTTAGATAGTTAAACCCCCCATTGTCAAATAACTCTTCGGCATGGGACTTTAAGGTTCCAAGACTCATGGGAAAAATATTTTTCTCGGGTATATGAAGCTTGGCAAGAGCAGCTTGGCTTTGACAGGCCTCTATTATTCTTTTGTCGGCTTGTGCTGGGTCTTCAATCGCACTTAGGAGCTCTCGGTGTATAGCTCGTAAAGATGATGCATGTTTTTTCTTTTTCGAAGCTATGCCTGGTGCAATTTGACCTTTTTGTAATCTTTTACTCATGCGCATTTCCAGACATTATCTACATGATGTTTCGAAAATATTAAAAAGTTTGCTCTGCCCCGTTATGCCCAAGAAACTTATGAATATTTTCGAGGTTATAGCCTTGCTCCAACAACTGCAACATCCTGACATGGTGCAAAGCGGTGATGGAAACTTGCTTCTTGAAGCCACTCTCAATGGATGCGACCCTCAACGCCTTCTGCAATGTAGGGATGGAGATGTGTCGTGCTCCGGATTCGTCCGGAAAGAGATAATTGGATTTTATGTTTATGCTTCGAATTTGATGAAGGAGCCAGTCAGGAATAGGAATAGAGCGCTCTGACGGACACGCATCCGAGCGCTTGAATCGTACTCTAAGTATTTTTGCTTTGAAATCAATATCGTCAAACCTAAGCTGCAAGACTTCACTGAGGCTCAGGCCACAAAAATACATGATAAATAAAGCAATTCTGGCAACAGGGTGCTTAATTCTGCGTAAAATCTCCTCGACTTCCCGCCCTGATAAAGCATTGATCGCGTCACGCATCTGCTTGCTCATAAAGCAACCTCCTTTTTCAACACTTAGATATTGTCACGTCTGGCCGAATGGCAACAGGTCCAATTTTAAATAAACTTAGGCAGCATTCTTTTGGAGCTCGAAAACTATTTCATATTTATATCCATCTTCGGTTTCAAGGCTCCGTGGAATAAGCTTATACCAACCTTCTTCAAGTAAATATGTCATGTAGTCCGAAAGTGCTTCTTTTGTGATTAGAGCAATGTCAGCAGTACCAAAATAATGTAGAGCCGATTTCTTCAGTTCATCGATACCATCGATAACACTGCCATCAATTATTGCCTCAGCAGTATATCTCGCCTCCTCCTGTGTCAGTTCAGCACCACCAATTGTCTCGCGGATATAAGCATACGTATGCTCAGGGTTCACATGTCCAAGCATCCATTGCAATGAAGTTAAATTCGAATATTTGTATTGCCAAAAAAATGTTATTGCAAAAAATCTCCGCAGTTCATGTGTCCTTATATACCACCTGCGGCCCTGTTGGTTTAAGGGCAGTTCAATATAATCACAAAATAAATCGAGCATTTGATTACATAATGCTACGTCAAGACATCTGCATCTATTAATTCCGGTGGGAATGTAAAAAAATGTTTCGAGTAAATATGGATCCGTTTCATTATTCAACTTTTTTAACTTATCTATAAGTTCTTTTAATATGTTCAATCCCTTCGCCGCTACATCTGGAATCGGCCGTGAAAGAATAGCTCTTTCACCCTGGAAGTTCGCTTTTCCCAACTCAAATACCAAATCATATCCGTCATAATTTTTTATAATGCAGTCACTCGTCATTTTTAATAAGCCGTCTTGCCGAACGGCTGTCGTAGCAGCAACAGTAATGTAAACGGCCGCACAGAAGATTGTGATTGCATCTTCAAGTCCCGGAGATATTCTAAACTTCAATATTTTTCCATTACCACCGGCTTTATTAAAAATTTTGGAAGATTTATCGGTAAGACACGACAAACACTTAGTAATATTTAACTCTTTCAGAGATGAGGGCATCTTTTTAATGGTTTTTTGAAAGGCAAATTCTGCAACTTGCCATGGCCCAAGGTCAGGTTTTTGTCCGGAAATTTTGTTCATAGTTTTTCTCACCGTTAAGAAATGCCGGACTAAATCCTCTCCGTAAGTGAGAATATAATGAATTGCGTGATTAAGAGAAAGCATCGCAATTTCAACAGGTATGGTGGGAGTTTTAGCCGGAAAAGAAACACCAATACACTCAGCGATTTTGTCGAAATTTACTTTTGTGATTTCATACTTTTTAGGTAAGCTATCAACAGAAGAAGCTAATTTTGCCAGATTATTCCAAAAGTATTTCCATTTCTTGTAAGTAGATTCTGCCGTATTGGTGAGGCAAGCTTGCTCGATAGTAATGTGTTTAACCGAAAGATACTCTCTATACCTTGTGGCATGATTAAATTCATGACGGTTATAATCGTTTTCAAACTCGAATTGCCGTAGAAAGATTCTAACTTTTGCCGTAGGGAAAAACTTGTTCGCATTTATATGTTTAGCAAGGTTTCCGGTATTTATGGTACCATCCGGAAAATAGCAATGATTTCTCATCAGCCAATATTTAATCCGAATCAACTCAGTAGATGAAAAGGTCTTTGGGATAAAATGGTTGCAATTTCTATAGAGCAAGACTTCTGGTATTTCCACGCTTGCTATAAAAAGGTCAGTTTTGCATGCAATTATCGATTTGAAAAACTTATCGATCCTACCGGTTATATCTGCTACAGCAGCGATCCCGTCCAAAGCGAATTGTTCACTCATATCTTCAATTGCCGAGGAATCTATCAGTGCTAAAAAATGCTCGGCAGGATTATAAAGATCCTTTCGTGTTACAACCCAGTCAATAACAGCAAATAAATATGTGGCATAGAGTGCATGATGCTCAGTATCCATATCCCTAGTTAATGGGGAAGCTCTTAATTTAAAAAAAGACCATTGCGCTAAATTAAGGAGTTTTTCGTAGACTGGTGATGTTAACTTCTCGCCATCCGGAAGGATTCGTTCCCAATTTATGGCTACTGCACCTTTTATGATATCGTTATCGATTCTTGAAGACTTTCCTTTCAGCAAATACCATATGTGCCCCTTGATAATTAACCACGGTGCGCTGAAGGTTTTTGTATTCAATCTTACATTTAAAAAAGATAAGGCTTCTGATATCGTTCCCATACGTTTGTCTCTTTACAAATGTTAAATTTGCGGGAAGGTGACGGTTCCTCGGATCTCATCCATCAATGCTATTGAGTTATGATAAATACTTTGCAACTCTCTCTGATATGAGCAGTTCGGTAAGTGATAGTGTAGAATCCTACCTAGCTCCAGCCAAAATAGTGGAGATGTATTAGTTTCGCAGTCAAAACTGTTCAGTTTGATAACTTCATGGTTAAGAGATTCGAGGTGCTCTTGATACAGAAACAGTAGTGAAAGACTTCTTTCACATAGCGAAATGATAACCTTTTTGTCGTCTCTTAATACAACTTCGCAATCAGTATTGGTGTTGTTCAATTTATTATCAAGGTAATTGAGTAGATCATTCTCTTTTGCACGTTCACCTGAAAGCATTTGTTCCAAAAAATCATGTACATCACCTACACTCTTAAAGTCAGTGGCTGCAAACATATGTTTTTCGCCGGCAGTAGCAGAAAGTATCAAGAGATTTTGAAACCGACGGATAGTCCGACGATTCATAGCTTCTTGCAGTGGCCGGGGGATGTAATGATCCATCGCTACCCGAACCGAATTGCCAAGAGTGCGCGCTGCTGCGCTAATACTTCCGCCAGTTGAAAACCACTTTAAAATGCCGGCCGTAACTCTTATACCAGCAAGCGTTGCGGTACCTATGTAGGTATGTAATCTCTCGTGGCTCATGATAAAGCTGCTTACTCCCATCGCTTGTTTGCCGTTTTTGAGTTGTCTTCCACGTTTCATTGAATTGGCATAACCACTAAATAATACACGGAAAGTGTCAGGTGATATTGGTTTTGGATGCCCTCCACACGAAGCTGGGGCAAGCCATAGTTTCTTATAATTTGGATCATTTACTTTTTTTAAATACTGTCGATAGGGCTTGGTCATTTTTAAAACAAGATAGACTATTTTCCGGCATTCATTGTCAAGTATGCTTGACTTCATAACTTTTGCACGTGGCTTATTCAGAGTCAGCCTTATTGAGTCTGCAGTGTCACCGGCAGTACTAAGTAGAGAATTGATATTATTTTTACCAAAGGCATCTACGTTTGCCAGAGACTCAACATTAAATTTGGGATTCTTCGACATCAATAAAACAAAAAAAGGTATTGCCTTACGACTGGTTAACAAACCTAAATAAGCAAATAACTTATTTCTTGTTATTATCTTATGAAGAGTATCCATACGTCTCATTGCTGGGTCAGCATGAGAATGCATGTCTTCTAAGCAGCGTATAAATCCGCCGTACTGATTTTTAATCCAAGAGAGTGTATTCTCTATGGCCTGCGGATGCTTATGCCCAAAAAAATGAATCGGCTTCACTTTACCTTTGATCGATTCACAATACGCGTGTTTTGTTAGTTTTGACTCTTCAATTCTCCGATTAAGATCACTAAAATCGACACTTTTTATTAATTTATCCCCTTCTTCTATATCTTTTTCTATATCCCGAATCTCAGATCTTGACGCTTCTAAAAAATCATTAGATGCTTTTTTCAAAAATGTTTCGCAGTCATCCAGATAATTATCGTCATTACGAGATAGCGAAATCGGTACAAGTGCCTTAGATACAAAATCTTCTTTTATTAATTCCGGTTTTCCTGATTTGTTAATAACGATTTTCTTTTTCTCAAATACATTCCGATTCTCCAACTTTGAATTGCCAGAGGGGATGGAAAAATCCGGAAGAATATTTTTCTTGATCAGTGAGCGTACGAACTTAATTAATCTTACCCAAGAAGAGTTCCGGCTGCTTATGTCTTTATCGATGTTTGACGTCGTATACCAGTATTCTCTAAAAGAATAAAAAAACTCATATGTCATTTCGCTGCTTGAAAAATCTGCGGTAGTGACTTTTGCAAATTCTCCTAAGTGTCGAAGTATTTGAGACAGCACCTTTCCTTCGGTAGTCGTTGAATATTTGCTACTGTATGCTTCAAGAAAGTCAGCAATCTGCAATGCAACACTTTCTTGCAAGTTCAGTAGTTGGGTTATCTCGCATTTACGCGGGCGATTTTTCGTCGGAATAATATTTACATACAGCTTGCTGTCACTAATGCTTGCCATGCTTCTCCTTGCGTAAGCTCTTTTAAACACCCAATACTTATTTTCCATTAAGTCGATCAAAGATGAGTAAATCCAAAACCTGCGGGGAAAAATCACCGTTCAGGCACCTAAAATATTTAATAAATTCTCCAGTTGAAACTTGAAGAAAAACAAGGTAAACTGACGCAGTCAAAGATGACTGCAACATACCACAGTCACATATGACTGTGTCAAGAGTTTTTTTAAAAATTTCGGTTCTATCCCCCAAACAAAGGTTAGGAGATAATGTCTTGAAACTCATTTTTTGCCCAATTTGCAAAGACGTGCTGGCTCTTCGAATGCATTTTCGAACTTGCGAGTGTGGGAAAAGTGGCGGCCAATATACGGGCAACCTCAACGCTACTATTAATGGCGAAGCGGTCCCGTTGGGTTTTCATAACTTGTCGTTCGTAAACGCTCTTGGGATGCAGCCATTGAAAGGATGGGGGAAAAATTTCGAAGCATTTGTTATCGCGAAGATATGCCCCACCATAAGCAAGGATGTACGTCCAATCAGCGCCCCTGGTTGCGTTGAAAATGATTAGCGAGCAACTATGCTGAAAAGCCAGTTTCACACGCAACCTTTGTTTGGGGGATAGAACCGAAGAGCAAGGAGGAGGAAGACGCCGCATGGGAAATTCTCTAGAAAAACTGTACGATAGAATCGATCGGCGAATATCGAGAGAAATTCACCGGCTTTGCCGTTTGAGCATGGCCCAGAACAGGGAAATTCAGCTGATTTTTAGGATTCTTCACAAGCGTTATATGAAGTTCGAGCAGGTTGACATGCACGATGCAATATCCGCTGGAATCCACGTGCGAACCTTAGCTGTCGCAGCAAAAATAAACAATATGCAGAAGAGACTGAAAGCTTTGAACAAACACTTTGAAAAGGAGGCCGATAACACCAGCTGCTAGTTACTAAATCTAGGCATAAGTAGCCGGCCACCGAAAAAACCAGCGGCCAGATTCTGCGATCCTTTTGGTAAAGTAAAGATCCATGAGGTTGAACGCTTTGCCCGGCACCCATACTGTACCCGTTGTCTCAATGCAAATTTTGAGGAGAACATCTTGGATATATCTAAAGCAATCGAAAGTATTACAAATTTTAGAAGCAAGGGCACTAACTGGATGAGCTTGGCAGAGATTGTTAGTGCAGTAGAAAAATCTGGCACGTGGACAAAACGCTATTCAACGCGTACTGAATGGATTGAAGAAGCTGCTCGTGTAAGCGGATATGGTCTGCGGGTTATTTATAGAATGCTGAAAGTAAAAGGATTTCTGGACATGATGGTTGAGAAGGGAAAGGTTTATTTGCCAGAAGGGGCTGACATACCATTGGCTTCGATTGAGATAATTCAGCGCATGCACCCTTTGTCCGAAGCAAAGGCAAGTCAACTTTTGGACCAAGCAATACACGGACGTGTAACGCTAAAAGAGGTTCAGACGGTATATGATGATATCGTTAGCCAAAATCTTGAGAAAGCGGGGAAAAAAAAGGTTCTGCCCAGACTTGTTCACAGTTTTAGTGAAAGTGCGGTTCAGGCAGTAATGCAAAACACACAACTTTTTATAGGAAAGGGTAAATTTAAAACAGTACGAGAATTTCGCGGACCCTATGGGTTTGTGCTTGACCTAATTGTAATAAAAAGCGCTCCAACTCCATCTGTTATCGGTTTTGAATTCAAGTATTTTCGTGAAAAGCCTGCGCAAAGAAAAAGTGTGCATGGTCTACTTCATGAAGTTGCCTTCCTAAGTCAATTTTTCAGAATATTCTGGATTGTCTTTGATGCTGATGCAGGTAAAAAAGTATCTGAATATATCTCAGAGGGCTTGAAAAAGTTACAATTATATAACGTTGGTATAGCACTAGTTAAGCCTATTGCTGAATCTAGTACAAATCAAATAGAGTTGAAGTTTGCAAATTCAATATATCATCCTGAATGTATTTCACCACACGAGTATGGATTTTTTCCTACGCAAAAGGAGTATTCTCCGAGGTGGGAAAATTTAATGTTGGACCATATTCGTTCGATGCCCGGCGATTTTTTATCAAAAGAAAAAGGAAAGAGTAATTGATTTTTGCCCTTCAGACAGGGGTGAGGAAGGCCATTTAGGAAATTATTGATGAACATGATCCACGACATCAACTATTCTACAATATCTTTGGATAGCATCGGTGAAAGCTTAGCTCGTTTTCGAATGATACAACCACGGGATGAGTCAGAAATGCTTAGATCTATGACCTTGTGAACGATGCTTTTAAAACGAGATTCCCTCCTGTTCACCTTTTTCACCGTGTTCCAGCATCCACAATGCTAGGTCTCTAAGGTCGCTAGGTAATAAATCTGAAATCAATCGCTTCAGTCGGCCATAATCATCATCGCTGAGCTTCTTTTTCCGTTTCAAACAGGATAAAGTTTCAGAGTCCATCCTCCATGGTTCCCAAAAGAGATTTTTCCCTGCCCAAACTTGTCCAACGTCCAAGGCAATTTCAATTCCGGCTGGGTCCGGATCACAGGCAACCATGGCCGGCGCCGGGCATAACCCCAATAATTTACCTACCGTATTTCGCCACCATGACGGAGCAAAGCCCGGTACCCAAAGAACCCCATCAGCGGCACCCCGCTGACGGGCAACCCTTTCGAAAACAGTCCGGTTTTCCAGAACGCGCCAACATTCGATTTGTCCTTCGATTGAAATCAGTCGGTCGATAGTTTCTGGCGTCAATCCGATATTGTCAGTAACAACCTGAAGATCAAGCGCCCCGTTGCTGGTGATCAATTTCAGCGGTGCGCGCAGCCAAACGGCGGGGGTATGTCGATATATACCTACATTTTCCAGGCAGATAGCACTTTCAATCCAATCCCATTCAGCCGACGAGATTGCTTTGGTGTCGCCTTCTGCAAAAAGACTAAAATCGCGGCGGGTACCGCTGCGCTCCTCAATGATCCACTGATCGAGGGCAACAAGAATACTGTGCCTTCGAACAGCGCGTTCCGCGGGCATCGCTTCGAAAGAATCCTTCAGAGGATTCAGAGCATTATTCTGGAAAATATGATCATTGTTTGCTTCACGAGCTTTTTGAAGTTTTTGGCGGTTTGGCAAACCAATTATTTCGCGGGTAGACTCCATATGAAGAAATTCAACCCACAATGGTTGCCATCGCCCCTTGTCCCGCAGTTCTTCAACCTCGACAAGTCCGGCTTTGAGCATGTAATCGATCAACTGCCAGCCTTCGTGAATCCTATGACTGCCGCATATTTTCTGAAGGCCTGTCCATTTCCGCTTTGTGCCACCTTGTGAAAGCCACTCTTTGAGAAGTTCACGCCATGTCACAGGCCACATGGCGATTTCATTTATATGGAACCTGGTTCCTTTTCGCTTCCTTCTTCCACGAAGGGTGCTTGCCGCACCTACACCAAGGTTACAGGTTATAATTCCATCCGCATCCGGAGGGGACCAAAGGTAATCGGTCATCGAACCCCCTTAGCTTTGACAACCGGTTTTTCACGGAGCAGGAAAGCCACCGGAGGTGCCCATTTTTCAGGATGACGTCGTTTCTGAGTAACAAGGGTCAGGTCGGACGTCTTAAACACGTTTACATTGTGCGTGTTGGGAGTCGTGAGCACATATTGCGCATGGGTGGACTCCAAGAAGGCTCCCACCTTGTCTATGTTGAATACATCCAGGTGCGCGAACGGTTCATCTATAAAGACGAAACCTCCCGGACGGCTTTCGTCCATTAGAAGGCCGATGAGTAGAATCAAAGACTTCATAACCTGTTGGCCGCCTGATGCTTCTCCATCATTAAGGCCGATCATGCCTTTTTTGTCGAAGTTGAACTTCACATTGAGGCCTGCCTGGGCCAGCGCCAGATCTTCGTTAACAAGATGAGGGGGCTCCACATCCACTCCGATTCCGGCGAGTTCGCCGAGTGAACGTACATTTCGGCTGTAGCGCCGAACAGTCGCCCGGAGAACGTTTATGTAGCTTTCCCTCGCTTCCTCGGTGGCTCTCATGTGACGCTGATGATGAATACCTCGAACTTTTATTGTTTCCGCGAGGTGCGTATGGTCGTCGCGGAGCTTTTCTTCCACGGCAACGACCTGCGAGTCGGTAACCCAGGTACCCTGGTCGAGACGCTCTTTTTGGCGGTTTATGTCCCGTCGCACTGCTTCTGCCGATTCGTATTTTTCGCGCAATTCGGCAAGTGCTTCCCGTGAATACCAGCGTGAGGGCATTGGACGGCGGCGATTCCGGTAGTCGACAATCCGTTCGCCCTGCTGTTTTCTAAGCAAGCGCAGGTCCTGCAAGTCTTTGCTGGTTTCAGTTTCGCTCTTGCTGAACTCCGTATCCAGCCTGGTTTTTCCTATCTCCAGATCTTTCAGCCTCTGTTCGGCGGCCTTTCGCTTTTTCAGGCAGTCTGCAAGTATGTTTGCGGCCTCCTGAGCTTTCTGTGTCAGGCCGGTAAATTCCATTTCGGCCTGGGCAAACTCCGCCGAACGAGCGGCAATTTGCTGCGCCGCATCCATTCCAGTGAGAAGCTTTTGTATATCATCTATCCGGCGAATTAACCTGTCATTTTCTATGCGCAGTTCTTTTTCTCGTTCCTGAATGGCGGAAAGCTCGGTTTCGGCTGTAATAATCAAGTTTTTGCGAGCATTCTCACCGAATTGGTAGCTTCCGGAATCGACACCGATGTAGCGACCGCCACGCCGTTCGCGATGATAACCTTCGCTGGTTATCCAGGCGGCATCTCCGGATAGTTTGCATCCTTCCTCCACCGACTCCACTCTCCTTATCCGGTTGAGCAGTTCGGCCAACCATTCCGGCGGGGCTTCGCGGAAACTTACCACCTCCATCAGGGATCCTGGCAATACGGCAGTAGGAAAATGCCTTTCGGCGACAACGAAATGACGGTAGCGCAAATTTTCTCCCAGCGCCCATGCCTTTTGCCGGTCTTTTGGATCTTTTAGAAGTACAATATGCGCAAATGGCCCCATCACCCCTTCAAGCGCCTTCTGCCACTGTGGGTCTTTTACCTCCACAATGTCAGTGAGCAACTGGTGATCAATATTTGCTTGGTTCAGATTGCGCTGAAAATCCTGTACGAAGCCCGGTTCAATCCGCTTGCCAGCTTTGAGAGTTGAAATTCGCGATCGTAGATCGATGGCTTTATCGCGCAACATTTCTAGTTCATGATTATTGGCGGCAAGTTTATTGCGCTCTTTACGCTGCTCGGCGGTCAGCGCCGCCGCGTCGATACCAGCCTGTTGTTGCCTGCAGAGTTCTTCGAGTCCGGTTTTATCCTTCAGTATCTTTTCGCAGTCACGGGCCGAATCGCGGTGTGCCGTAAAACTCTCCTGCGCAATGCGCTCGGCCCTCTCAAAGTCCACCACCTCGGTGCGCTTGCTCTCAATATCCTGTGCAAGACTGCCGATTTCTGCCCTCAATTCATCCCGCTGCTTCAGTCGAACTCTCATTTCATCGCGCTTCTTCAAAATGCCGCCACGATTTGAGGTAATGCGATCGTGCAAATCGGCCAATTCCGAACGAGGAAGAATTTCTAGCGAGAGCTTTTGCAGTTCCTTGTTGAGCCTTTCCCACTCCCGATATGAATTTACATTTGCTTCAGCTTCCCGCAGGCGGATTCCAAGGCGGGCAATTTCTTCCTCAAGTTTTTCCAGTTCCCGCCCGATTTCAAGCTGTTCGTTCTTTGCTTGCTGATAGTTGTCAAGCACCTCCTGATCTCCGAAGACGCTGAAGACAAGTTCCAGTAGTTGTCGGGGGCTGTACTCACAGAGCTTGTCCGTGTCGCCCTGTTCCAGAGACAGAACCCGCTGGATGGCGTGGGTGAGCCCGGCATTTTCCAAGCGTTGACGATACTCCCGCACACCTGTCCAGACGCCCTTTTCCTCCAGATTTTCTATCTCCACATCGCCATCGGCCACCATAAATTGCCGCTGCCAGTCACCTCCCTTTTTGCGGATCTGGCAAGCTAGGGTCACCTTCTCGGATAATATGGGGAAAAACGGCCGGAGGCCTGAATCGAGACGCTCATTGTCTACCACTGCACGAATCCAGCTGAACGGTTTTTCGTTGCGGCGAACATACCGTTTATAGTCGCGTCCCGACGAGCATTCAATGCAGAGCAGGGTGCGCAAGGCGTCCAGCAGAGTTGTTTTCCCGGAACCGTTGGGGCCGACAATAGTAATGACATTGGCTCCCATAGGAAGCGAAAACCGCTCCCAGAAATCCCAGTGCACAACCTCGACCTTGAGGAATTTAAACATCCCCTGTTTCCCCCTCATAGTTGGTTTCAGCTGATGCCGCCGGAGGCAGGACTTCCCTGAGGTGACGACCGAGGAGATCATGCAGGGCGCCGTCAAGAACTCGTCCTGCTAACTGGTTATAATCAAGCAGGAGGTCAAGAAGCGGCCCTTCGTGTATTTCATCCTGGCGTTGCATGATAAAGCCCAGCCTCGCAAGCATCCCAAGATTCATCTTTATTTTGGTTGTTTTGCCCAGCTTGTCGCCGAAATCGGCGATCAGGGCATTACGGTTGATGGGAGCGGAGACACCGCGGCCAGTTTCAATCGGCTTTTCATCGGCGAACAATTCGTTTTGCTCCTGAGCCTCCCCCAGCTCCTTGCGCTCGATCTGACGCTGGCGCTTGGGCAATATGATCAGTGCCCAGATCACCATCAGAAGAGAAACGGCGCTCCGGTCAAGGTTCATAGTATTCGACAGCCACGTCTCTTGCTCGCCGAGCACCGCCTGTTCCATGTCTTGATCAAGCACAAGTGCAACGTGCCCTGCGTACGGATTGTCGAGAAATTTCAGACCGCAGGACTGCAGGCGGCTGTCGAGGTCCTGCCGGAAAATCTCATCCGTTAATGCCTTTTTGACGAGCTTGTCCTGTCGCGACAGGTGCTGATGCGCAAGCAGTTTCGCCACCAGCTGTCGAACTTCCTTATCCATCATTCACTCCGTTTATTCAATTTTTCCACACGTCCGGCACTCATGGTCTTCACCTCAAAATGTCCGACCTCGACACTTTCGCCAGTAAGACGCACGACCAGGGGTAGGCGCGCAAGATCCGCCACTGAACCTTCAAGCGAACCGGATTCGGGATCACCAATAAGGGCCGCAAGCGAAAGCCTGTAAGATGTCGTGGCAAAATTTTCCGCTGGGATAGCTGTCTCAAGAGGCGCATCAACCTCGATTATTTCCAATTCGTTCAGGAAATCAAGGAGGTGAGTCAAATCCTCCTCGTTTGTAGGCATAGCATCGGCTTGCGGAGCATCACATGATGGTGGTAGGGAGTTATCTTCCGCCTCTGCTCGCACCCTGTCAATAAGATCAAACTCTGCAACATCGAGCGCAATATCGCTGAGGAGGCATCCCAATTGCGCGGAAAAACTCACGGAACCATCAAGCAGGTTGGTGAGCTTATCCGTGTCGAGCATACGAAGCCATCGGTGTATATCGGATGTTGACAATCCGCTCTGTCCCAAGTGCACCTTTTGTCTCTCAAGCTGATTGAGTGTTCGTTGAAAAACGGAGCTCATACGCAACATTCGGCTCTGCACCTGTCCGATCTTCTGTGCAACCCGATGGGTTCCTTGGTCGAGATCGGGTTCGGCGGCAATGACCTTCATGATTTCCGTTCCTTTTTCCACCCAGTTAAGAACTGAAGCCAATTTTTTCTCTGCCCGCCGGATACGCAATTCCGATCCGGAAAGAACAGCACGACCGAACTCGTCCTCCAGTTCATTGAGTCGCGATAGAAGGTGTTGGAGGTCTTCGTTGGAAACCTTGCCGAGAGCTTGCCCAGCGGCGAGTTGAGAAGTTATATAGCCGATTTCGCCGCCATCTTCTTCGGAAAATTTAAGTAGGACTGATAGGGCCGAGAGGGCCATTCGACCGTGCGGGCTAATCTGGTAATGGGAGGCTTCAGGATTCCAAACAAGAAGGTCGGTTTCTCGCAGGCGATGGAGAACAGTTTGAAGCTTAGTTTCATCTAGATAAGCAAAATGAGAACGTAATTCCTGCGGGCTCCACAACGGCTGTTCACCTCGATGGCCTACCTCACGAAGAACCAGCAGACGAATAACTACATCTTCGTCAGTGCCGCGGAACAGCGCGGTAAAAGCGCTCAAGGCTTCGCGAGCCCTCAAAAGGGGAAAGAGGGAGGGGAGGTCTTCCGGTTCTATCCCCGGCTGGAAATATTCTTCGGGAAATATCAAACGATCCTCTCCAAAAGCAATTTGGCTTCATGTCAAATCACGTAAGTAGCTACATTTACTCCGTGTTTCGAACTTATGCAACGGTAAATCGTGATAATTTGTCAAAAGACAGGATCAGATCCGTCCCAAGAGCAGGGGAATACTTACCCGCCAGAACATTCAACATGTTGGATTAAGTTTACATGCAGGTAACCGGTTCAGTCAGCCTAATGTGTCCTAATATTTACGTACGGGATTAGATTTGGGGACAGAAACAAGAATATTTATCCTCGGGGATAACATACAAATTTGAGTTTGTTATGCCGGATTTTGTTCATAGTAGGCAGATGGGGCCACAACTAATCAATGATTCTCACCTCTCATCTGGTGCCCTCCACGACCGAAGCATGCGCAGGGCATCAGGGCTACCAACCATTTCACGGGCCAATTTAAGGCGCTCCAGAATTAAAGCTCTTTCCTCGACGCTCAGATCCGCTGCCTGTCGTTCGGCATCATCAAAGAATTCCTCGATCCTTTTCGCTTCAGCCCAAGCATCGATGATGTTTGTCAATTCTTCACAGCTATCCTCAATCGCCTGGATACGTCGTCGTTCTGCCTCTTCACGTTCCCACTCACGCCTCTGTGCCTCCCAGCGTTGCCTTTCGATCTCAGCCTGGCGCTCTCCTTCTGCAACTAGTCTTGCAATAGTCGCCGCTTCATGCTCCAGCTCCTTGACGATTCCCAAAATTTTTCCAGGCAATTCCCCCGATTTCTTCTCCCGCCACTGTCTTGACCATTTTGCCCTCGGATAAGGAGAATACGCCTGCACGCATAGCCTTCCGCTTGGAAGGTCACGCGTGGATGTCCACGAGTAGACCCTTGCCGCTTTTTTGATTTGCTGCGGCGTAAGAGCTGTAATCCTTATATACTCACCATCGAGATACCGCACCTCCGCTTCCTCACTCATCTCGAAGATAGTGAGCCCAATAGCAACTGTGCCAACGAATACAACTGTGGCGCGGAAGGGGCTCCAAAGATCAGAGTATTGACGATCACGTCCTCCCTTTTCGCGTTCATCTACGGCATGTCGATACAATTCCTGTCGCTGTGGCGCAAACATAACCCGATGGCCTCGCTGTTCGAACTTCAAGAAAAGCTTGTTTGCCACATCTATGGCTCGCTGGCAGGTTTGCTTTGATGTGATGATGTCCACCAAAAGTCGCTTGTTCGGTTTATTGTAACCGCTATCTGTCTTGTGCCCCTCGTCCAGGAGTTGCTTTGCATTTTGAAGGAGTGGATGCAGTTCAGGAAGATCGCTGAGTTTGACACGTTTTATTTTTATCCGTTGTTGCGGTTCCGGTAACGGGAAAGGGGCTCGCCTTGCCTGGCCGTTACGCGCCCACTCCAAATCATCTCCGGGCTGAGCTTCTGGTAATGGCGGACGCTGAATCTTTTGTCCTGCAGCTAGCTTTGCCCAATAGCCCCGGGCCGGTCGCGGTACATTGAGCCAAGTGCAAACACGGGCGAGAAAACTTCCCGAGACCTTATATCTTGCGGCAACAGAGGTCATGGGTTCAGCCCAAACTTCTTGGTACAATTTTTCCCGGCTAACTGTTTCCATACGAACACCAATTAACCTCTGAACTTCGCATAAACGTTATCACTTCATTGCGTTTTAGACATAAAGTATGATATTAAAATAACCCCTTGAAGTTGCAATGTTTATTGTGAATAATTTTGTCTAATTATACAAAAAGGAAGATTTTATGTTTTTCATTGAAAACATTGGGGTTCCGGAAAGCACAATCACTATTTCGAGGATTAAATCCGACACAAGGGAGTACGTTCTGTGCTTTCCTAACGACCGCGAAATTTCCATCCGTAAAACGATATCCGCTAAACCTTGGGAAGTCGTTGTTACGGTAAATGATGAAATCGAGGATAGTCCCGCTTTCTTCACCGCGGATGAGCTCTACCAGCTACTTCCATCGAAAATAAAAGAGGTGGCAAGCAGGTAACATTAACACTATGAGAAAGAAAAACCTTGCCGAGCTTGCAGGCCGATGTTTAATGGTAAAGGATTTGCGCTTCATTGTGTGCTTCCATTGTCAAGCACATAGGGTACTCCTTGCGGTTCTATTACATTTTCAAACTGTGCGGACAAGCCATTCGCGAAGCTGACCAACAACATCTAGTCTCATATCTTCAACTATCTCGATATTTGCCATCGTAACTGGATAAGTGGCAAGATTAACGTTAATTGTTTTACTATCCATAACTTCTATACCTCGTTGCCTGCACTGTTTCTCAATTGGTTTTGGCACCTTGGCATTGGTTGCAAGGACTGGCCGGAGCGTGTAGTTTCCGCCGTTGAAGAAATGGGCTCGGTAATTATCAAAGCCGCTTATTGTCTCGTCAATGACATCAGCTTCAAGTTCACCATTGGTTCTCGAATGCTTGCACTGAATTAGTCGAACGAAATTCCCGTCCACAGATACGACATCTATCCCCATGTCGCCGGCACGGGGCGTCACGACTGACCGTTTTCCGGTACGCTCTTCAAGCAAGCAGATGAGCGATTCAAATCGATCCCATGTCAACAATCTTAAACTATCAGCAGTTATCGGGCGGACATCCGTATTTGAGGAATCAGCGTCGCCGAATATCTCACGGTATATTTCACCAGCCATTTGACCTTCATCAGGTAGCGGGAGAAGGAAGTCTCTTGCCATTTTCATCCTTTTATCGATCAACGCATCGAGTTTTTCATCAAAAGTCCTGAATTCACCCTGTGGATCTTTAGCGATGAGGTAATAAACGTGGACATCGCGTTCCTGTCCGATTCGATAGGCTCGGTCAGTCGCCTGGGACTCTTTTGCTGGGTTCCACCACCGTCCATAGTGAATAACATGATTGGCTTCAACAAGGGTGAGTCCCACTCCGGCAACTTCCGGCGAAAGAACAATAAAATTTAAGCTGTTATCAGTTTGAAATCGATGGATCATGGCTTTGCGTGTCGCTGAAGACGATTTTGTCTCTCCGCCGCGCTTCGCAGCACCATTTACAATATCAACCCGCTGTCCGAAAGCCTCACGTATGGCACCCACAAGTAGTTGTTGCATGTCTAGACTTCGTGTAAAGATGAGCGCTTTCTCGCCAGATTGCTTTATGCTCCGTAAAATATCGAGAAGTTCCCCAAGTTTTGGGCAAGATGCGGTCATTGAGGAAAGTTTCCCCTGGCCAAAAGGTTCGTATACAGGGTAAATGGCAGGATGTTGATATAGCTCCATTAGACTATGGATAACGGAGAGATGTATCCCTCTTTGGTCACTCCCGCGGACACTGGCAATATATTCCAGGTGACGATCTCTCTGCTCGGAGGAGAGGTGGCACTCAACCTTATGAATATGTTTTGTCGGCAATCCGTCAAGAACCTGAGACTTGTCACGGCGGAGAATGTATGTCGTGTCTTTTCCGAACTGAAGCTTTTCACGTAGCTTATTAAGAACTTCTTCTACCCGATTCGGGTTGTCGGCAATGACTTGTTCATAGTCCCTGGTAAAATCCTGCGCGCTCCCAAGCAGTTCCCCAGGCTGTATATAATCTATGATATTCCAAACATCGAGAAGTCGAGTCTCTACAGGAGTTCCAGTGCATGGGATGCGGAATTTTGGTGACATACTCTTGAGAGCAAAGGAGCGTTTGGTCTTCGGTGTTTTATGGGCCTGCGCCTCGTCGGTCACGACAACCGTCCACGTCGACCTCAAATTTGCGAAAGAAAATTGGTAGTTTACAAGTGTTTCATAGTTCGTCAGCATGATTCTGTTACGACGAAGCTTATCGGGATCAAGGAGCGCTCTGGAAACTTTCGTTTCCTGCCCTGTTACGCCCGCAATCCTCATTTCATCAATCCCTCGCTTGTAAAGAATGTGCCAGGGCTGGAATATGGCCCCATCATCCCTGAAAAATTTGCGTATATCCTGCAACCAGTTCTCATTCTCCAGTAGTATAGTGGGACATACGATAAGTATCGGATTCCAGGGAGCAGCTTCGGGGTTTGCACTATCTTCAGGTCTTATGTCGCCTCGCTCTATGAGCCAGGCTATAAACATGAGCACTTGAAATGTTTTCCCAAGTCCCATATCGTCAGCAAGGAGACATCCTCCCCGTCCAAGAAGGTAATTACGCTGTAGCCAACGAAGTCCTTCAAGTTGATGTTGCTTCGGGAACACATCCTCTCTTATCGAGTTCGGAACAAAATACATCGACGAGTCAATCCGGGAGAGCTGCTCGGTCTCCGTGTATTCGAGTTCATCCTCGTTCTCGTAAATGAGCAGGTATTTCCTATCGTCTTCTCCTCCATCAATGGGCCGAGAAGAAGCCTTTCTCGCAACTCGGTTGGTAAGTGCCTCAACACCGGCTACAAAATCCCTATCTACAACGATTGACCTTCCATCCAAGTCAACGGTTCCCTTTCCCTGCTCAAAAGAAGTCCGTACATCGTTGTAGAATTTCACAACTTCGTCGGCGCTCTGAAACATTACAGTTTCGTCACTGCCATCAGAGTAACGGCATTGGATGCCGGCATCAAACTTACGCTTTACGACATCACCAGGGAGTGGGGTGTCTTCAAAAATGCCAGTCCCACAGTTTCGTACAACAGGTTGAGCAATGGCAGGAAATTTTCCAATACCCTTGACGCGGGGACCAAATTCACCTATTTCAAGGTCGACTGTACCAGCGACACCATCGAATACCGCTTCAGGGTTACGCAAAACGTCGGCTTTGTCTCTGCCGCCGAGATGTCGCACCTGCGACATCCGTCGTAACGCTTCTTCCTGTTCAGGATTGAAAATAAGCCGTATTCTACCACCACGGCCATCCTCAATATGCAAGCTCGACAAGTCCTCGGAACCAAGAAAGACACGGCGCAGCTCTTCCTGTGAAACTCCTTCGATGAAAGGTGCAAACGAAATACGGCCACTCTCCTCATTTATAAGGTCAACTCCGATGCTGGGGGGAATGATTACACGATTGCTGGAGATGAATTGATCTATTTGGGCACCAACTCCCTCAGCAAGATCGCGTATTGTGGCAAAAGTTAACATTCCTTCGGTTGCCGCCTTCTCTTCAGTGGAAAGGGCACGGAATTCATCTATCGCTTTTACCAGGGCATAGTTTTGTTTATCGAGACAGTAAACGCTATCCACCGTTTTAACAAAACAGCCGATCCGCTCCAGGTGAACACGGCGGCTACCATGATAAAACTTTAGTTGATAACCAAAGTCCGATTTTCCCAACGTGCCATGCGAGGTGATTTCACAAAAAAAAGGAGCCCATGTCGCAAGTTCTTCGAAAGCGTAAATGCCGTTTTCAGGCATGCTGACGAACTCTTTGTATGGAATTAGTACTGATGTCCCTTCTTTGGTTGCAAGGCCAAGTTCAAGCAATTGCGGAATAAGGACTGGAAATTGTTTACCGAGTACTGTGAGTGGTTCAGGAAACGCGGCCTCGGGTGATGTTATATCTTCATCGTCACAATGAATTAGGACACCATCATTCACTACTGAGACAAAGACATTTCTATTGGGTTCTGACAAGACCCACTTCATGGGCGTATACCCTCTCTGGCCAGAATATTTTGAACTTTATACTGCCAATTTACATGACATATCATACGCTCATCGGGTAGACCTTGGTTCTTTAAACGATCTTCTCTAATACTGGTATTCGTCCACATGTTCTCAACTCGCTGCTCAAATTCGTTTCGTTTATAAATGTATACCTTTCCTACATCACTGAATTCAATTGCCACAACTTCGCCAAAGTGTAGGATAAATGCAGCTCTGTTCGGACTGTAAGATAATTTGCCGAAATTCACATCGTTATTGCCCCTAAAAGGATAAGCAGCGTTTTCCGAAAGTAAAGGCCGCGATGCAATCATTGTATTAACGTATCTTAGCCAAAACTCACGTCTTCCATGAGGATCATTACCTTGAAGTACATTGTCAAAAAAGAAAACAATGTCGCGCCTTGCAAGCCATCCGATAAAACGCTGCTTTGCCTGAGCATCGACTCCCACCCAGTTATTCAGGTTTGCAGTAAGACGTGGGTCACCAAGTAACTTGTGGCTAAGGATAACCGATCTCAACCTTTCGACAATAGAGTTAACATTGTCATGAAGGATCAACTCTTTTACGATAAAGTCGAAACCACTCCGATTACTATCCCACCCATTCCATAGCATGAGTGTTTCCAGAACATACTTTTCAAGATTTTTATTTCGACCAATATACACAAGGCATTGATCCACCGCATTAACAACGGCATATCGCATATACGCGGAATATTCACCCAAAGCCCATTGTTCTGCGGCTTCCTTTGGCTCAACTGAGGAATTAACCAGCACTTTTTTCGCGAAAAGCGCTGGTCCGCCCGCTCCGAGAATCATATTTGTATCTGACTTCCATTTTGTTAACGTACGATCTCTACCAGAAAATGATTTGACTTGTCCTATAGTGTAAAGAACAATTTTCCTAAGAGGTGTATCTTTTACCCATGTTAAGTGAATTGATCTAACTAACCCTTTTATTACGCGTGCCGAAGCGAAATTTATATATTGCATCAGGTAGTCACAGAATCTCGAATCCTCAAGAAGGTCTTTTTCCCAACATAAATACTTTAAGGCTCCTCTATCGAGGCAAGCTATCTTACCTTGAGTGAATTGTAGCCATTGATTGAGGTAGAATTCAGACCGCGGTGGCGGCTGTGGGGTAGTTGGCTGATCAAGTTTATCAATCAACTTCTTGATTTTCTTAAAATTATCCTCAGGAGAAATATCAGTAATTTTCTTGGAAAAAGCATCCAATTGCCGTGGCAAAAGCTTTAAATCCTGCAACACCTCACTGATATCAGGCATTATTTAACCTTTTCTCAATTTTCTTTTCTTCGAATGAACGAACGCGGATCTTGAATACCACTCTGCGACTTTGCTGATGATCTTCCTTACCGTCAACTATCATCAGGTCCTGCTTACCACGACCACTTGCCGAGAGAACCCGCAAAAAATAATCTGTTTTTTCATTTCGGCTGGCCGAGCTATCCTGGCTCTCTAATATTTTTATGCATTGACTCACAACAGCCATGGACCTATTTTGGCTGAGCTGAAGATTATGAGTGTCAGATCCCCACGAATCCGTATGCCCTTCGACCACTACCGAACCTATATCATTTCTGAATTCCTTGTCATAAATTGTATTCGTCAATTTCGGTATAAATACATCAAGGAATTCTATACCTTTCGATGGAATATCTGAGCGGTCAAGTTTGAACTCAAGAAGTCCTTCTGGAACCAGGATGAGAAGAGCGAGAGGGTCATTTGGGTCTGATTCGATCTTTACCCCTTTCACAACATACTCTTTTAACTGTTGTTGCAGTTTTTCCAGGATCTTTATTCTGGTATTCTGTCCTTCTTCAAAAGCGTTGTTTAGAAATGCACATAGCAGCAAGATAAAAATGACCGCAATAGAGGTCATCAAATCTGTGAATGAATTAGCAATTCCAGAACTTTCATCGTCTTGCATACATTATTTACCTTCAAATATCTGTTTTATTTTATTTATTTCTGACACTACTTCACTAAGATCATCAAGTTCTCCAGTCAATTCCTCTATCGAAGTTCCAAGTTTGTTAACAGCTGTATTAACATGGTCATTTGCAACAGTAACAGTAGCATTAAAATGATCTTGAGTTGCTCTGGAGAATTGCTGCAGGTGCGTCGATATTTGCGAAAGCACATTTGCAGAGCTTCCTTCGACATCTTGAAACACTCGTCTATAGTTCACCATTGAAGTCTCAATTCCTTTCCAAATCTCCTTCTGTTGCTCTTGCGATTCAGTAATACCATCTACCTGATCGCGAGCAAATTCTGCGAGTTTATTTAAGGAATCCTGCCCCTTCTGCACTTTATCAATCGTTTGCGAAAGAAGACCCATAGCTGTTTTTACATCTTGGGAAACATTTCGCATTCCATCGTTAATTTCGTTGTACCCAGTTACATATTCTCCAAAATCCTCAACAGCGTCTTTAAGCATCTGTTTCAACAGATCAACTCTATCCATCTGATCTTCTTGTTTTTTTAGTACTTCGAGGTATTTCTGAACGCTTTGTTCGTTTAGGCTCCGGACTTCTGTAATAATTTGACCAGCTGCCTCAGATGACCTTTCGGCAGTCCCTTCAATAGTGCTGCTCATCGTGTTACTCATCTCAGTGATTCTTTGTTCCATTTGAGACAAGGTACTACCAAGGACATTGACCATCTTTTCAATAAGAGACGAACCGTTATTAAGTTGATTTTCAGTCGACTGTTTAGCTAATGCAATAACCTCCTGCAATGCGACCTGCGTTCCAGCAAACTGTGTATTCATCCCATTTAGTATCTCTGCGGTAGCTCCAACTGTTTCGGCAACCCTGCTGAATTGATCTTGCGTTGTGCCGGTTAAAGAGCGGTTAAATTCTTTACTCATCTCTTTAATGGAAGATGTAAGTGACTCCTGGAGTTGAGCTAATACTATTTCAATTTTACCGGATATGGATTCCTGTTTCGTTTCTTCGGAATTTTTCAACAGATTGTTCATTTGGTGAATTCCATCAAGTAATTCTGCCTGTGATGAACGAGTAAGCTCATTGAGGTCATCGATCGCTTTGGTCATCCTTTCCAAAATCGGCCCCATGCTCTCGCTGAAGCTATTTTTCAACTTGAGAGCCAAATCTGAATTGAAGGTCCTGAACGCCGTTTCTTGACTTTTCATGCTTTGGCAGATTTCTTCAAGCATATGAGCTTCTGTTCGAATCGGCATTAAATTGTCTAGCACACCAATTAACGACAACCTCGCACTGTTAAGGCGGTGAAACGCCCATTTCTCAAGAATCAAAAAAACCGTTGCCGATAGAAGCGCTGCAACGGAAGACACAAATTTACCTGACAACCCACCTATCAGGCTTTCTAACCCATGGACTTTATTATCAATAATGCTGACATCCAATAGTGCTACAAGAATCGCCGCGAAAGTCATCAAGAGGCCGACTCCTGTAACGATGCCTGGAATCGCATGAAAGTGGCGTTTATTGAAATCGTTTCCTAAAAAATAATCTTCATAGAATGTCTTCAGGGAAGATTCAATCGCCCATACTTGTTCTTCGTCTGCATCGGGGGAAACCTGTCGATAGATCAGCTTGGATCGAAATGTGTTCCAAGGAACCAAGAGAAAAGGGATTTCAGTAAACAATTTATTCAAATGATCTATTGCACATGCATTTGCACCGCGATTTCCAGTTGAGGGAAATTGATTCAGCAATTCTTTAACGTCCGAGATCAACTTACGGGTGGTTGCTTTGTTGCGGCTCGAAAGCCTAATAAGCTTTATGATTTCATACGTTGGCCAGATGATAAGACCTAAAGCTGCCGCCCATGAGAACCAAGGTGCTTTAATTCCAATAAAAGTTATCGAATATGTTAATAGTTCCTTCACGCGAGAATCCTTTCAATTGATAAGTTCACTGAATTGTGCAAAGTTATACAAATATGCATAAATTTACTGGCCCAAATTTATCATCTGGTCGGTAATCTCAGTGAAAGCCACATCATGGCTGATAAGGAAAAGCTGATCGTACCAATGTTCGGTAACTTCTTCACGGCCAACGTCGATAGCCCGGAAAGCATGAGCAAGGTTTTCCCGACGGGCAGAGTCTAGGTTTGAGGTCGGTTCATCAAAAAAAGCGATACGGGCGCCTATGGTTTGCAAAAGAGCCAGACGAAGGGCAACTACGGCACTCATTGTCTGGCCGCCTGATAGTTGATCATCTGACCGTTCACGAACTGCACCATCCGCCATATCCCGCAGCACAATCTGGTAGTTGTCGCTCCAGATTAACTCCTCGTCAACCTCGGAGATTGTTCGATAGATTCTGTCTGCCCGCATGCTGATCTCTTCCCGGAAACGTTCAGAGAGTTGGGCGGAAACGTTCTTGAAGACCTGGTTACGGAGGAACTTCGCCAATTTCTCCTTTTCTTCGTAACTTTTTATTTCGACCAGTTTTTCATCAATCTCCTTTTTCACCTGCTTCAACTGTCCGATATCTCCTTCAAGGCGCCTACTGTTTTCCAAAAGGCCCTTAATTTCCTGCTCCATGGTCGCAACAGATTCACGCAAACGATCCTGTTCCTGTTTTGCCGCCAGGTGATCCTCGATTCGGAAACTCTTTTCGAGTTCTTCCAGAATTGCGAGTTTTTCTTTCTTCTCTTTTTCGCGAAGTTCAAGTCGTTCCCTGAACTGCTCAAGTCTTTTCTTGCGTGCCGGCAATTCTTCAGCGGTTCCAGTGTGGGCCACGAAGCGGTCCCTGTCCGACTGGCAGGCTGTGCGTTTCTGCTCGGCCTCGGCGGTCTCGGCTGCCAGGCCGGCAAATGTCTTGTATTCTTCCAAATTGGTACGAAGGGATTCCGCTAATTCCTTGTGTTCATTCTCAAGTCCAGAAATACGTGTCTCCCGTTCTTTGGTTCCTGAACGTTTCGTCTCGAATTCCTTGCGTTTTTTATTGAACTCGTCTTGCCTGACAGTAAATCCGGCAAGCTCTTTCTGGGTTTCCCGAAGAGGCTCCTCAATTTCCTTTTTCCTTTTTTCCAGCAATTCAACTAGGGCTGTGATGAAGCAATGACAATCATCGGACCATGTTTCCAGAGTTACCTTCTGTTCGTCAGGTTTACCTTTTAGCTCAATTTCAAGGGCAGAGGGGGTTTTCTCTATTTTCAACTCCAAGCCGGAACCCTTCATCCACTCGTCAAGACTCCTCGCAAGTTTCCTGGGCTCCACACTTTTGAGCCATTTTTCACGTTCGGCATCTTTATCTCGACGTTCTTCTTCCAGGCGCAGCATTTCTTTGCGAATACCCTGAAATACCGCAATCTCCTTGTCTGCCTTTTCCGCGGAGCAAACTATCGCCTCCATTTCGGCAATTCTCTTGTCGAGGTCGAATACCTTCATGTCCAGGTCATCAAACTTTGTCTTGAAGACATCGGTCGGTGATTTGCCGGCTACATTGAGGCAAGGCTCCTGGAAAAACGGACATACCCCTTCCGCCAATTTGTCACGTCCTTCAAGAAGGTTTTGCCTCATCCCTAGGAAGCGTGCCCTTTCATCCTGCAAACGTATAAGCTTTTCACGATGCTCAGGAAGCAGTCCAGCAAGTATTTTTGCTTCATCTGCGCCTTTCAATTGCTCATTTTTTACCGCCAATTCTGCATCAATTGAGGAAAGGCGTTCAAGAGCGCTTTTTATGTAAGGTAGAGCCCCTTCAACCTTATGAATGGGCAGTTCATCGAAAGTCGAACGGAACTCGATAATTCTGTCGAGTGCCTCTTGCTGTTTTCTTTCCCGCTCTTTTCCTTCTGTAATGGCCTGCATAACAATCTTTTCGTCTGCGGCCAATTTCTTTTCCCCGTTTCTGATTTCATCGTAAAGCTTATCAAGTTCGCGCCTTTCGAGCTCAATTCCCTTCGACAAGCCTTCCTGTTTTTTCTCAATGTCTGAAATGGTACGCTGCAGTTTCTGTCTTTTCGCGTCCTTTTCCCGAAGTACTTTGAGCAGGGTTTCAGCTTTATCAAACTGCTCTTTTCCAGCACGAGCCTCCGCCACTATTCTAACTGCTTCCTCCGCCTGGACGACTAGGGCTTCCTGGTTCGTTACATGCTCTTTCCCGGAGGTAATATTGCTATCAATCTGCAGCATTTCAGCCCGGACCTTATCAATCTCCGTTTTTTGCTTATCGAGTTTTTGCAGATTTTCAATTGTTTTGTTCAGATCCTTACGTCGATTATCAAGTTCGGCTTGTTTAGTCTTCAGTGAGCTTTTCGTTTCGGCAAGTTCGTTCTCTTTATCCGGAAGGACTGCAATCTGTTCTTTTTTCGCCTTAGCCTCCGCTGAAAGAATTTCTATTTTCTTCTGTACGGCGGAAATAAGCGATGCGGTTCCCTTGAATGTTTTTCGCCAGGCATCGATTCCAAGTATCTCGTCGAAGGCTTCTTGTCGCTTGGTTGATTGTTTTATTACAAAGGGGCCAAGAAATTCGTTCTGGAAGGGGCCGATAACCAACTTAAACTGTTCAGACAGGGGTCTGCTGCCGGAAAGGCCTAAAAGTTCCGCAATGCGCGCTTCGGTTTCCTCGATCTTTGCGTGCTCCTCAACCTCGAAAGTTCCTTCAAGTTCCTTTGCCAGAAGCCATTTGGACGGTGCACCAACCGTACGTGTAACTCGCCATTTTTCGCCGTTGTCCGTTTGGAACACGACAGAAATTTCCCCTTTCTTTGAGCCGATGGTGAGGAAACGATCCACGTTAGACACGAAATCTCTAGCATCGACACCGAATAGCGCATAGCCGATTGCCTCAAAAATCGTGCTTTTCCCGACACCGTTCGGACCCGAAAGGACATTTATTCCGGAAGAAAAATCTAAATCTGTGTTCAGGTGTGATTTGATGTTTTTTAGGTGAATGGAAAGTATCTGCATGGTTATTGTTCCCGCATCAGAAGGCCAAGAAGTTCTTCACCCTCCACGTCGCCCTTCAGCACCTGGTCGCGAATGGCCAAGGAAAGTTTTGTCAATTCCTCCTCCCGTCCCTTATAAGAGCTGTTAGCGCCAATAAGTTCCCGGAGCACCTCTTGCTCGATTTCGGCCAGGCTTTTCTTTACCGTTTCACCTTCGCCGGTTCGAGTGACAAGGGAAAGGTTGTTCTTGATTTCAACGTGAAGGGGATTGCACAGTTCGTCAAGGGCGATACGAAGCCTTTCCCTGCCCATCTCGAAAGGATGGAAGGAAACCCTGCCGGTAAGTCTCAGTTCCAGAAGCGGGCGGCGTTCAACGCTAGCAGTTCGAACCTTATCGGAAACCTGTGTAAGAAACCGCTCAAGTGCAACGTCAACATTCTCCGCACCATCCAGATCGACAACAACCGACAACATCGGGCGGGGACTTGTCCGCCGAAATTCATGTGAATATTGGCTGTTTTCGATGGTTACTAAGTAGTATCCCTTTTCATACTTCTCTTCACCGAAATTTACCCGTTCGGGAGAACCGGGGTTGAAGGCATAAGGTCTCCCGTCGGGGGATTCAATAATATAGGGTTTGTGACCATGCCCGAGAGCGACATAATCAAACTTATCCGCTAAGGGTAATGCCTCATAGGGCTGCATATTACCGATCTCCACCGGCGAGTAAGTCCAAACACCTACATGGAACAGCAGGAGATTGTTTTCTGTTTCAACAGCCTCACAGATTCGCGCAACATGGCTTCCCGCCTGGGCGCCAATATAGCCGAGACCGTAAATATTTAGCCCATTGATCTCGATTCGGCCGCCAATTCCCGTTTCAGGATCAAACGGGTTAAAGCGGTAACCACCTGTTTCGGTGCGAGAGGGGCGAAGCAATCGGATGTACCCCATCTGTGACAGAGCCTCCATCCAAGAGATGCTGTCACGACGATGTATCCAATCATGGTTTCCTTCTACGGCAATGCAGGGAATGCATGCATCTTTTAAAGGTTGAAGGGTTTCGATAGTTTTGGCGAAGGTGCGGGGTAGGATCTGGCCGGTGTGGAAGAGATCACCGGCAATTAGGACAAAATCGACCTGCTCAGTTATTGCATTAGACACGATGCTTTTGAGCGTACGAAAGAAGTCTTCGTAGCGATCGGTCTCTCCAGCAGAGGTGCGATAAGTTTTGCCAAGGTGGATATCGGCTGTGTGAAGAAAGCGCATTTAGTTTTCAACCTCGCCTTCTTCATCTATGCCAATACTTTTTAGCAAGGCAGAATACTGATCTTTATCTTCTTTCAGCCTTTCAAGGATTTGCCGTGCTGCGGTCTGCATCTCTGGTACTTCCACAGGTGTCGCTCCCCGCTCGAACACCCCGCACAAATGAGAATATTCGTTATTGATTCTGTCTGTCAAAATTGCAGGAATCTTTTCCGAACCGAAAAAAAGGTTAAGAGTCTCTTCGGTCATGCCCTGGTCTGGATACTTGTAATAAAGGTAGACCTCAAGAAACTTTCTGGCATTGTTTCCGAAGTGGTAGAATGTGGTGTAATTTGTGTCATCAATGGAGTCAATTGCTGCGCACTTGTGTATTTGATGGAATAGATAGTTAAATTCGGTCACGTATTTTTTTAGGTACTTTGGCATCACTCCGATAGTGGATATTTTATTTTTCCGGGTAATTACAAAATAACCTTTTTGATAGTCCTTTTGCTTTCCATCCGTGTCGAGAAACTTTCCATTCAATCTCTTTAAAAATTTCAGAAAATCAAGGTTGTGCGTTGATACAAACAATTGCTCAAATCTTCCGCTAGAAACGATCTCTGCGTTTAGCAGGCTATAAGCGAAAAAGATATGATTCCCATCAAGCGAAGATATCGGATCGTCAATCCAGATAATCGGTTTTGAATCCTTTGTATCGATATCGTTAAGTTTTGCCAGAAAATAACAAAAAGCCAGGAGGCTGCATTCGCCTTCGCTCAGGTGATAGGCCTTCTTGCCGTCACGGATGACTTCAAACCGGATTCGCTTAGAATCCTCCCCAGCAACTGCTTTCTTTTTGGCTTCAAGCGAGAGAAACTGATGCCCAAAGAAGTTGTTTAAATATTCATTTACCTTCTTTGCGCCCTTTTCTTCATCTTTGAGTTCGCGCTTCTTGGACGAGATCAGTTCTTCTTTCTGGCAAATATCACCTTCAATGTGACATTTTTCTCGTTCAAATTTGTCGAAATTGTTCTTGAGGGCCTCGATGGAAAAAAGCTGCTCTTGGTATTGGATCGTAAGGAGGTAATCCGAAACCTCCTTCAATCGTAAAACCTCTTTGGCTTTTGTTTGCTCCTCATTTCCCCCCGTGTCAGGATAGTTGTCGCCTCTCTTGGAGAGATTTTGTGTTAATCTCGTGGGGCAAGAGAAAGGGAGACGATGACCACCAAGTACTCAGAAGAATTCAAGGCGAGTATCATTGCCAGACTACTGCCTCCGCACA
>JAXGWF010000027.1:0-45614 GCA_040773465.1 Geobacteraceae bacterium
CAACGTTGGTCGGCTAACTGCCGGGACTGGAATCGGCCAGAAGTTGTCTGTCTCAATCCACTGAAATCACGCCACGGCCAGACGGACTCTGGAACAAAAAAAGCAGCTTGAAAAATGCGACAACTTTCTTGACAACGACCGCACCGGTCAACGAGCCGGAGCTCTTTTTACGCAATATACTAAAGAATTTCTGGATGCCGGTTTCAAGCTCTTGCAACATATCAGACCCGGATCTTGGGTATTTTCGACGAATCAATCACGTATTGGTATTGCCTCATTTCATCAATACGAGCATTTGGCTGAACTAAAGAATGTTCTGGAGACTCACTCAGAGCTTAAGGCGGCTCTCGGCGGTGATTATTTAATAACGCCGGACATAGTAGTATCTCGATTGCCGATGGATGACAGCGATATCAACCGGAAAGAGTCAAGCGGATGTAAGATAATTTCCGACGAGGACGGCCTTGCTAAACATACACCCCTCAGGATGGTGAACTATCAAGAACCCCGTGAAATAATGCATGCAAGTATTTCCTGCAAATGGACGATGCGAAGCGACAGGGCTCAGAATACTCGAACAGAGGCGTTGAATCTTGTGAGAAATCGGAAGGGAAGAACACCTTGTATACTCGCGGTTACTTTTGAGCCCCTTCCATCGAGGTTGGCTTCCATTGCTTTGGGTACAGGCGACATAGATTGCACCTATCACGGTGCCCTATACGAATTACTGGCGGCAGCGAAAGGAAGCAGCCACAGCGATTCGCTGGAAATGTTGCAACTGCTGATAGAAGGTCGCAGGTTACGTGATATCAGCGATATTCCCTTTGACTTGGCGATATAACGTTCAATCTCTCTCTTTTGCGAAATGAAATCCAGGTTTGTTGGCCCCATGCTATGTGCGGAGGCATGATCCCGGTGAGGCCGATTTAAAGATGATTTGCACCCAACAATGCGTAGCAGTCGCATGATTGACACCAACGGCTGGAGGGGTGAGAATGTGTATGCCAGACTTGGACGACCTTCGCCCTCAATTGGGTATTCCGGAAATAATCACCGGACGTCGATATGCGTTGACCTCTCCCAGTGGTATTGTAACCGATGATCTTGAGGCGCTCCACACCATCTCTGACGAAGACGGCAGCGTAAGGCTGCTTTCAGGGAACGAGTTTTCGCATTACCTGTATAGAGGACAATTGGAAGAGTATACTCCCTGCCTACCTTCACTTGGACGCTTGAATTTGTTGAAGACAGGCTTCCGGCACTTTGTCGAAATACAGCATTTGAAGACGCCGTCAGTGAACATCCGTTCGTGAGAATAAGCGAAAAAATCAAATTCCTCAGTTACCCACTATATATCGGCAGAACGGCTGCTGGAAGTTTTGGACAAGGTACGTTACCGAATGGCTGCATATCCTGCGTGAAAAAAGCTAATGCTGAGAATATCTGCGGGAGGCATTGGTAAACATACTGATTCATGCGGACTATTCCGGACGGGTATCCGGCCCAGCACGGTAATTAAGCGCAGAGTATCGGCGGAGCTTCAGTGAAAAGAACCTGCGCTACATGGTTCGATTTGCCGAGACCTTTCCCGACAAGGAAATTGTCTCGACGCTGTCGAGACAATTGGCGTGGAGCCATTTTTCGACGCCAAGCCCAAAGACGGAAACGTGCATACCGAAGGCGTCTGGTTCTATGATCTCCGTACCAACAAACACTTTACCCTCAAAACCAAGACGCTCAAGTTTGACGATCTTCAGGACTTCATCGTCTGCTACAATCCGGAAAACCGACATGATCGTACAGAAACCGATCGCTTCAGGTATTTCTCCTACGATGAACTCATTGCTCGCGACAAGGCCAATCTCGACATCTTCTGGCTGAAGGACGACAGCCTCGATAATCTGGATGAACTGCCGCCGCCTGAAGTTCTGGCGCTGGAGATCGTCGAGCATCTGGAGGCGGCATTGAATTCATTTCGGGATTTGGCGGCAGGATTGGTCGGCAAGTAAATCTGAAGAATGAAATACCGGCGAGCGTTAAATCCCGATACGGTGGACCTGGAAAAGGAAAAAGGATTCCTTGGAGACGTGCGAAAAATCGGACACTTCGGTACCGGTGATCTGGAAATTACCATCAGATCCGCAAATGATTTTGAACGGGCAAAGCCTTATATCATGAGCAGTTATGAGGCAAGTTAAGGGTAG
The DNA here is from genome assembly GCA_040773465.1 of Geobacteraceae bacterium. Taxonomy (GTDB): domain Bacteria; phylum Desulfobacterota; class Desulfuromonadia; order Geobacterales; family Geobacteraceae; genus RPRC01. The sequence goes on from JAXGWF010000027.1 coordinate 2,205, forward strand.
CCCCAACTCGATTTTGTCCGAGCAAATATGGTAAGTATTTGATTATACTTGAAAATAACTTCATCAGATAAAGATGCGACCTCAAATATGGAGATCGCATCTTTTTTTGTACGGATTAATGATGAATTTCTGACCCATGTCAAAGTTATTTTGAAAACACACGGTATACTTAACGTGAAGATTGACGATCAAATAACTAGACAAACCTGGAACGTCAATCCTCCTTTTAGCGCGGTCTCCTCCCTCCGGAGCCGCGCTTTTTTTGCCTGTGATCCGGCTTCGAGAATCCCTCGCGGGACCAATCATTTTCGCGCCGCAAACCGGTATCTTCATGCATCATCAGATAAAAAGTGGTGAATCGGCCGCCGAATCGCTAAAGTTATTTCGTGTTACGCCGATACTATATAATAAACAACAAACGACTTCCGACACGATCTGCGCCAGCAAGATCGTCTTCCTCCTTTGCGCGGTCTTCCACCCTCCGGAGCCGCGCTTTTTTACGTCATCAGGCTTCGCTGCGACAGGCTACGCACGAGCCGGACATGGTGGCAGGTTTTTCGATGATTTCAGTCATTTCCTTTATTACCCGTCTATTTTTTCCCCACGACAGGAAGATATTTTCCCCGGCCATTGATCGCTCGGGGATTGACGTTCGAATGTAAACAATATACAAATCCTGCAGTGCCTGCTCCTGAAGATGGTACGAGAAGTAAAGGGATGCCGATGGAAAAAACAGAAAATCTGATAGCGAAAATCACTGCCAGGACCAACAGGAAATACGTTCCGTCGTATACCTGTCTGGTGCGGGAGGTCGCCGGGATCCTCGGTTTCGGCGACGATGAGGCCTCGAAACTCGAACTGGTGACGGAAGAGGCCTGCCTGAATGTCATCGATCACGCCTTCGCCGGTGAAGACGGGTCCTTTTTCCATATCTGCCTTGAACGGCGCCCCGGCCAACTGGTAATCGCCATCGAAGACCAGGGCCTTCCCTATGACTGGGCAAAGGTGGAGCGAGGTGAAGGGGTCGGCCTCGGGTTGACGATCATGAAGGCCTTTCTCGACCAGATTCGCTTTCTCAACCTCGGTCGTGAGGGGAAGCGAGTCGAACTGATCAGGAACCTTCCGGCGGATTATCCCGAGACGGAAACCCTGGCCGCCGGTTCCGGCCCCGCTGCCGTCGAATCGCCCGCGGAGGATGTCCCCCTTTCCTTTCGCCTGTTACGGCCGGAGGAGGGCGTCGATCTCGCCCGCTGCTTTTACCATTGCTACGGCTATTCCTACCTTGACTTCGTGTATCATCCCGAAAAGATTCGGGAACTCATCGAGCAGGGGCTCCAGACATCCTTTGTGGCGGTGACTCCCGACGGCGAGATCGTGGCGCACTTCGGCCTCAGCCGTGAAACCGTCGATGCCCGTGTCGCCGAAACGGGGCAGGCGGTGGTGAATCCCCGCTTCCGCGGCAGGAAGCTGTTCGAGACCTTGAAGGAAAAGGCGGCTGAACATGCCCGTGCCGAAGGGAATTACGGTTTCTACAGCGAATCGGTTACCATTCATCCGTATACCCAGAAGGGAAACCTGAAGCTCGGCGCAAGCGAAACCGGCATCCTGCTCAGCTATGCCCCCCAGCGTCTTTCCTTCAGGAATATCGATGCCAGCGTCCAGCATCGGCAGACAACGGTCCTGTTCTATCTTCGCCTGAACGACGAACCGGAACGCCGGGTCTACCCGCCCGCCGACCACCGTGAGATGGTGGAAAAGATTTATCGACGGGGGGCATTCCGGCGGATCGTGGAGGAACCTGCCGTCGCCGGAGCCGGGGAACCCTCCCGGCGGAGTTCCGTCGAGGTCAGGGTCGTTCCCGATCTGGGAGTCGCTTTTCTGCGGGTTCATGAGTTCGGCCGCGATCTGCGGGACCTGGTCCGCGGCCACCTGCGCGAGTTGTGCGCTTCCCGGATCGATTGCATCTATCTCGACCTGCCGATCTCGGACCACGGCACCGCCGCGGCCTGCCCGGAGCTGGAAGCGCTCGGATTTTCCTTTTCCGGCATCATTCCGGAGATGTTCAGCGGGGATCTGCTCCGTTTGCAGTACCTGAACAATGTCGTCGTGGATGCCGCCGAAACTGTGCTCGCTTCCCAGTTCGGCCGCGAACTGTTCGACTATGTACTGCGCTGCCATGAAGGAGCCGGGAGGGTATAGTGGCGAACGAGGAACAACGGCTATTCGCGAGGCAGGCGGCCGCTCCCGAGGAGGATGGCCTTTCATCCGCGGTGCTCGGCATCAGCGAGAATACCGAGCCCCTCTCTATCGAGCGGATCGAACTGCACCGCAGAAGTTTGCACCTGGTGCGCCCGTTCGAGACGTCCTTCGGCCGTTTCGACCGTTTGACGCGGGTCTTCCCGGCCATTACCTTCAGGACCCGCTCGGGGGATTCTCTCACCGGCATCGGCGAATGCCCGCCGCTTCCCGCTCCCTGGTACGATGGCGAGTGTGACGGTACCGTGGCCGTGGCCCTGGAGTATATCGTCGCGTCCCTCCGGTCGGATCCGAAGCCGGTTACCGATTCGGCATCCTTCATCGGCAGGTATTCCTGGATCGTCGGCCACAACATGGCCAAGGCGGGAATCGAGGGCGCCTACTGGGATGCCGTTGCCCGGCTGCGCGGTGTGCCGGTCAGGGTGCTGTGGGGCGGAACCCGGCGCTCGGTGGAGGCCGGAACCAGCGTCGGCCTTGAAGAGACGCCGGAAGAGATGATGCGCAAGGTGGACGTGGCGGTGGGCGCGATACAGGCGGCCCGGGTCAAGATCAAGGTGAAGCCCGGCAAGGATGTGGCCTTTGTCGCGGCGATCCGCGCCAAATATCCGGACCTCCGCTTGCAGGTGGACGCCAATGCCTCCTACGACCTGTTCGATCCCCGCCATCGTGACGCCCTCAAGGAGCTTGACCGCTATGATCTCATGATGATCGAGCAGCCGGGCAGAAACGACGACATTCTCGACCATGCCCGCCTGCTCGCCGACCTGGCTACGCCCGTCTGCCTGGACGAGAGTATCCTCCATGCCCGCCATGCGCGGCAGGCGATTGAATGCTGGCAACGCTGTTCTTCACTGCGCAAGCTGGTGATCAATATCAAGCCGCCCCGGGTAGGCGGTTTCCTTGAAGCGATAAGAATCGCACGGCTCTGCGGCAACCACGGCGTGCCGGTCTGGTGCGGCGGCATGCTCGAATCGGCCCTCGGCAAGGCCTGCAACATCCATTTCAGCTCCCGGGCGGAGGTGACCCTGCCGGGGGACCACATCAGCCAGGGCCCCTATTTCCGGGACGATATCGCCCCGTCACTGGCATGCGCCGATGGCCGGATCGATCTTCCCGAGGATGCAGGCTGGGGTATCGGCGAGGTATGCTTCTGATGGACGGGGAAAAGCGCACCCATCTCTGGCTGGTGGTTTCCGTCTGTTTCGCCGCGTTCATGGCGACCCTCGACTCCTATATCGTCACCATATCGCTGCCGGTCATTGCTTCGTATTTCGGCGTCGGATCAGGCAAAGTGTCGTGGGTTATCCTTTCCTACGTGTTCTTTCTCACCAGCACCATGCTGATTATCGGCAAGCTCAGCGACCGGGTCGGCCTCAAGAGGATTTTCATCTTGGGATTCGGAATTTTCATCGTGGGTTCGGCCGTCTGCGGTATCGCCTGGAACATATGGGTTCTCGTGTTTTTCCGCGCGTTGCAGGGAATGGGTGCGGCAATGATGACCGTCCCCTGTTATGCACTGATACCGCGCCACGTGCCTGCCGGCATTCGCGGTTGGGCGTTCGGCCTGCTTTCGGTCGCCGCGGCGCTCGGTCTCATCGTCGGGGGGCCGGCCGGGGGGATGATCAGCGGTTACCTCTCCTGGCACTGGATTTTTCTCATCAATGTCCCGGTGGGGATACCGGCGATTCTGGTGGCATGGAAGGTGCTGCCGCCCGATCCGCGGGAACCCGGGGGGCGGCCGGGGCACGGCTTTGACTATGCCGGGTCGATCTTGAGTTTTCTCGGCGTTCTTTCCCTCCTGGTTGCGCTGAGCCTGGTGGATGCGATGGGATGGAAATCTTTCCCCGTTATAGGCGGCTTTTTCAGCTCGGCGGTCCTGATGGCGGCGTTTCTCATCCATGAGTCACGGACGCCGGATCCTCTGGTGGACCTGGGCCTTTTTTCGGTGCCGAGTTTCAGCCCCGCCACCGCCGGCACGGGTTTCGCCTTCCTGGTCCTGGCGGGGAGCAATTTCATCGTTCCGTTCTATCTCCAGCTCTTGGCGGGGCTTTCGCCCCAGCATGCGGGACTGGTTTTGCTGCTCTACTCCGTCAGCTATATCCTGGTAACTCCCTTTGCCGGCCGAGCTGCGGACAGGATGGACCCGGCGCTGCTCTGTTTCGCGGGCATGGTTTCAGCGGCCGGAGCCTTTGCCTTTTTCGCGGTTTCTCTCGCCTGGGGCGGTCTGGCGCCGGTAACCGTGTTCCTGCTGTGGCTCGGCGTATCGTACGGACTCTTCTTTTCTCCCAACAATACCCTGGTGATGGGCGCCGTTCCCCAGGAGCGGCAGGGTGTCGCTTCCGGGGTTTTCAGCGTCATAAGCCGTTTGAGCATTGTTCTGGGCGTCTCGATGTTCGAGGCGATCTATTCAGGATCCTCGACCGGGCTTGGGGGGGCGTCGGCCGGGTCGGGGAAGAACATGCCCGCACTGGAACACGGCTTCCGGGCGGTCTATATTTTCGGCGCCGTTTTCAGCATGGGTGCGGCAGTGTTTTCCGCTTCCCTGGTGAAGCGAAAAAAGATGGTCAAAAGCATTTGAAAGGAAGGTAATCGATGAATCTGGATCCGATCAGCGTCTATCGCACGGCGGCGGAGAGAGTCCCGGCGTACGGTGAGTTTCTCCGGCGGGAACGGGGTGAGATTCCCGAGGTCCGGTCCCTGGATGAATTCCGGGCACTGCCGCTCATGGACAAGAAGAACTACCTGACCCGCTTCCCCCTGTCGAAGGTCTGCATTGACGGCACGCTGCGGGGAGCGCATGTCATCTGCCGCAGCTCCGGGTCCACCGCCAAGCCCTTTTACTGGCCGCAACTGCCGGAGCAGGAGCGGGACCTTTCCACATGGCTTGCCACGGAACTGGAGGACACCTTTGCCGTCGGCAGCAAGCCGACCCTGGTCATCGTCGCCCTGGCCCTCGGCGCCTGGATCAGCGGTGAACTGGCCACCTGGGCGCTCCGTTCGCTGGCCATTGAATCGGGCAGGATAACCCTCCTGACTCCCGGCCTGAACCGTGATGAAGTGGTGGACATGATCGCGGAATTTTCACCCCATTTCGAACAGACCCTGATTTACAGCTATCCCCCCTTTGCGAAAAACATCGTCGAGTCGGCGGTGGAGCGGGGAATCCCGGTCCGGGACTTCAATATCAGGCTCCGGCTGGCCGGCGAGGGTTACTCGGAAAAGTTCCGGGACTACGTGAACGGACTGCTCGGTCATGAGCGCGAGGATATTGCATCCATTGCTTCCGGGTATGCTTCAACGGATTTCGGCAGGGTCGGCAAGGAAACCCCTCTGGCCGTGGTGGTTAAGCGTGTCCTCCACGAAAAAGACCGCGCCGCCGCCATTTTGGGCTGCGACACGATCCCCTCCGTCTGCCAGTTCAATCCGGCCGGGTTCTATCTCGAAGCAGTTGACGGCGAACTGGTCATTACCAAGCCGCAGGCAGTGCCGCTGATCCGCTATCGTTCAGGGGACCGTGGCGAAATTATCGGTTACGACGAGCTCCTGGGCCGTTTCGATGCCGTGGGGATCGACCTGTTGGCGGAGCTGCGGGAGCGGGGCGGCGACCCCTCGACCGTAAAGCCGTTGCCCTTCGTCCTCGTTCACGGTCGTGCCGATGGCGGCATCACCTTTTACGGGGCCAATATCCCGGTGGCGCAGATCCGCGACATCCTCGAGGGTTCTTCCCCCTTCCGGGAACATTTCAGCGGTAATTTCCAGATTCGCAAATCAGCCGATGAAAAGCTGGATCCCGTCCTGGAGTTGTATCTCGAGGAGAAGTCCCCCGGCTATGACAAGGATTCGCTGGCTTCCCTGCTGGCACGGGAGCTTGCCGGACGAAGCAGTGAGTATGCGAGCCTCCTCAAGGAACGCGGGGACACGGCGTTGCCGGTGATCACGGTCGTTGGGAAGGATTTTTTCCTCAACAGCGCGAAGATCCGCTACGTCGACCGGACGGACGCCCAGCACGGCGTTTCGGATCAGAAGTAAGCTTCCATGAAAGGAGCCCCCATGTCGCTCTTGGCAGAAAAAGTGGGCCCGATCGAACGGGTCGAGACGATCGTCGTCTCCCTTCCCCTTGTGAGACCCTTTGAAACCAGTTTCGGGGTTAAACGGGAAAAAACGGCGCTCCTGTTGAAGATCGCTTCCGAAGGACTCATCGGCTGGGGGGAGTGCATCGCTTCCCCGGACCCCTATTACAGCTACGAGACCATTCAGACCGCGCGTCACCTGATCAAGGATTTCCTGCTTCCGTTGTTGGGGACTTCCCCTTCGATCGGCGAGCTGCTTGACTCGTTCAGCCGTGTGAGGGGTCATCCCATGGCAAAGGCCGCGGTTGAAAACGCCCTCCTGGACCTTATTGCCCGGCGCAAAGGGGTTTCCCTCCATGACCTGTTCGGTGCGCAAAAGCGCAGGATTCCCGCCGGCGTGAGCTTCGGCATCCAGAAAGACACCGCCGGGCTGCTGGAGCTGGTGGAATGGGCGGTCGGCAAAAAATTTCACAAGATAAAGGTCAAGATCAAGAAAGGGAAGGACCTGGAAATCCTCGAGGCGGTGAGGGACCGCTTTCCCCATATCAACCTCATGGCGGATGCAAACGCCGCCTATTCCCTGGATGATCTGCCGCTGTTCAGGGAAATGGACCGGTATAACCTGCTGATGATAGAACAGCCGCTTTCCTATGACGACCTCTATCAGCATGCTCTTCTGCAACAGGAGCTTATCACGCCCGTCTGCCTTGACGAATCGGTTACGAGCTTTGACGGCGCGGCGACGGCGATTGCCATGGGCAGCTGCAGGATCATCAACATCAAGCAGGGTCGGGTCGGGGGACTGATCGAGTCTTCCCGGATCGCCGAGTACTCACGGCAGCGGGGAATCGGGGTATGGTCCGGGTCCGTTATCGAAACCGGCATTGGCAGGACCTTTAATATGCATCTCCAAACCTTGCCGGGCTTCGTTTTTGCGGGTGATAATTCCGGTACGGTCAGGGCTTTCGAGGAAGACATCACGGAACCGATACCCGTGCTCGGAGACGACGGCTGCGTTGAACTACCCGAAGGAGCGGGGATCGGGGTTCGTGTGCTGGAAGAGCGGGTGGAACGATACTGCATTTTCAGGGAAGACTCATAGCGCGGTACGCGAGAGGGATGAACGGATTGTCGAAATGCTTGCCGCGCGCGAAAAAAAGGGTACACTGTTGTTATTTCGTTGATAACAAGGAGGGACTCATGGACAGCTATCGCTGCACAATCTGCAATTATCTTTATGACCCCGAACTCGGCGATCCGTCTAACGGCATCGATCCGGGAACCCCTTTTGAAGCTTTGCCCGACACCTGGGTCTGCCCGGTATGCGGGGCGGAGAAAAGTCTTTTCGAGAAGGAGTAAGGAAAGGAGAACGATGCCCATGGCACGAATTCCGATTATCGACCGGGATGCCTGTATCAGCTGCGGCCTTTGCGTGGAGTGCGCGCCGGAAGTGTTCCGCCTCGATGACGCCAACCTGGCAGAGGTGTTTGATCCGACCGGTGCGCCCGAGGAGAAAATCCAGGAGGCCATGGACGGCTGCCCGGTCAGTTGCATTTACTGGCAGGAGTAAAACGTGCGGGTTGAGGAGTTGTTCCGAAAATCCCCGTGCCGGCTTCGGCGGCTGCGGGGATTTTTGCGTGGCGTTTCTTCTCCCGATCCAAGGTTCCGGGCAAGAAAACCGGCTTGTTGCAGGAAGCCGCTTTCGGCGCATGCATTTTTGGAGATTGAACCATGAGAAAACGAGCGTGGACCGTGTTTCTGGCGACGCTGCTGTTTGCCGGCCCCGTATCAGCCGAAGAGGTGCTGAAACCCCGGACCCAGGGAAACATAACGTTCGTCAGCGGCGGTATCGGCAGGGATGAACGGGAGGCACTGAAAAAGATCGAAGACGACTACAACCTGCGCCTGCTGTTCGCAGCCCGGGATTCCCGCGAATACCTGGCCGACATCAAGGTAACCATCCGGGACGCGGATGGGAAGATCATACTCGAAGCGGTTGCCGACGGACCTCGTTTCATGGCCAGGCTCACCCCCGGCGCCTACTCGGTCAGCGTAGATAACGAGGGCAGGCGGATTGTCCGATCAGTTACGATATTTCCGGATAAGGCCGCAACCGAGGTATTCACCTGGAAGATCAATTATCGGGACAAGCTTTTGAAATAGCCTGCCGGTTGCCGAGTGGACCCCTTCCGTCTTCCGGTTCTGATGGGTCATCGCTCAGAGGTTCCTCAATGCCTGTATGCCGCGGTTTCCACCTGTTCCGCCCGGAAGGAAAAATTTGCATTTTCGCGCCCAAATTTATATAGTGGATACAAAATCGGCACGCAGGGAAACACATGATACATAGAATACTTACCTATCCGGATCCGGAGCTGAAGAAAAAGTCGGCGCCGGTAACCATTATCACTGAAAAAACCGCAGAACTGGTCAGGGACATGGCCGAAACCATGTATGCCGCGCCGGGGATCGGCCTGGCGGCCCCCCAGATAGGCGTTCACCAACGGGTGATCATCATCGACCTCTCTCCCAAGGATGAAGAGTCCAACCTCATCGTCGCCATCAACCCCGTAATCGTCCACGCTGAAGGAAGTTCCTACGATGAAGAGGGATGCCTTTCCGTGCCCCAGTACAGCGCCAGCGTCAAGCGTTCCGCCTCGGTAGTGGTCAAAGCGCTCAATCTGAAGGGCGAAGAGGTGACCTACCAGGCCGAAGGGCTGCTGGCGGTCGCCTTCCAGCACGAGATTGATCACCTTGAGGGCATCCTGTTCGTGGATCACCTCTCCCCCCTGAAAAAGGACATCTTCAAGAAAAAATACCGCCGCATCGCGGAGCGGCTACAGGCAGGAGCCTGATGGCCGGCTTGCGCGTCGTATTCATGGGTACGCCGGACTTCGCCTGCCCGACCCTGCAGCGGCTCATCGACCGGGGAGAAGCGGTGCTGGCCGTGGTTACCCAGCCGGACCGGCCGAAGGGGCGGGGGCAGAAGTTTCTGCCGCCGCCGGTGAAGGAACTCGCCGAACGTCACGGCCTGCCGGTTCTGCAGCCGCTCAAGGTACGGACTCCCGAATTCATTGATGCCGTGCGGGAGATGCATCCCGACCTGATCGTGGTGGTTGCCTTCGGCCAGATCCTGCCGAAAGCTCTCCTTGATATCCCACGGTATGGCTGCATCAACGTGCACGCCTCGCTCCTGCCACGCTACCGGGGGGCGGCGCCGCTCAACTGGTGTATCGTCAACGGCGAGGTCGAAACCGGGGTCACCACCATGCTCATGGATGTCGGGCTCGACACGGGCGACATGCTGGTGAAGAAGATTACGCCTATCGATCCCGAGGAAAACGCGCAGTCGCTGCACGACCGCCTGTCGGTCCTCGGCGCCGACGCTCTGGACGAAACCCTGGATCTGCTGCTGGCGGGTAGTCTGGCGCCGGAGAAGCAGGACGATGCCCAGTCCTGTTATGCCCCGATGCTGAAGAAGGAAGACGGCCTCATCGACTGGTCCCGGAAGCCGTGGGACATAAAGAACCTGGTGCGGGGCATGAATCCCTGGCCCTGCGCCTATACCTATCTCGACGAAAAGTTTTTGAAAATCTACCGGGTGACAATCGGCAGCGGTACGGGAACTCCGGGAGCGGTGCTCGCGGCGACCAAAGAGGGCGTCGAGGTGGCCTGCGCCGGAGGAAGCGTGATTATCGAAGAACTTCAGCTGGAAGGGAAGAAGAGGCTTTCCGTCCGGGATTTCCTCGCCGGGTACCGAATCGCTCCCGGAACAACCCTGGGGAAAAAGGAGCAGCCTCGTGGCCGATAACGCTTCCCGCAAAAACAGCGCAACCAAGAGCCTGTTCGTGGGCCTCATGGCCGTTACCTGCGTTCTCATCGCGATTGTTTTCCTGGTTCTCTGGTGGCTTCAGGGCGCCGGGCTCGCGTCAATCCATCCCGGCCTTCCCGCCGTTGTCGGCGGCGTGTTGGTGGTTGTCGCCGCCGGCATTTTCCTCGGCACGTTTCTCCTGATTCTGACCACCGTTCTCGGCAAGGACGTCTTCGGTACCCGCCTGCTTCGGGCAATCGCCATCAAGTTCCTTCTCCCGCTTATCGAATTCGTCGGCAAGCTTGTCGGGATCCCGCGTGACAGAATCCGACAGTCGTTCATCGCCATGAACAACAGCCTGGTCCTTGCCCGGAAAATCCGGCTGAAGCCGGACCGGATACTCATTCTCCTTCCGCACTGCCTCCAGCTTACCGATTGCGAAATCAAGGTCACCGGCGATATCGCCAAGTGCGTCCGTTGCGGCCGCTGCTCCATTGCCGGCCTTGCCGAACTGGCGGAAAAATACCGGATCGATATCTGGGTGGTAACCGGCGGGACCCTGGCGCGCAAGGTGATCAAGGAGAAGAGACCCAAGCTGGTGGTGGCCGTTGCCTGCGAGGGCGACCTCACTTCCGGCATCAGGGACTGCTACCCCCTGCCGGTCCTCGGCGTGCTCAACGAGCGCCCCTACGGTCCCTGCGTCAACACCACCGTTGATATCGAGAAGATTGACGAAGCCCTTCGGCTGGTCCTGGCGTAAGCGGCGCCAGGCGCCTGCCGTCGTCCTGACCCGTACATTTCATGAAATCCCTCATTGCTGAAAAAGCCGTCCTGACCATGCGGCAGGAGATCACCGATGCGGGCGGGAACGAGATTTTCTTCCTCGGCCGCACCGATGAAAGCGGCATCGTGGTAGAGGTCGAGCCCCTGGCACGGGGCAGCCGCGACGCGGTGGCGGCCATCATCATTGCCGTTTCCTTCGGCGACGTGGTGATCCACAACCATCCGTCCGGCAACCTTACGCCATCGTCGCCAGACCTGGAGATCGCCTCCATCCTCGGCAACCAGGGTGTCGGTTTCTACATTGTCGACAATGCGGTGGAGCAGTGCTATCGGGCGGTCAGTTGCTTTACCCGCAAGACCGTCGAACCCCTTTCGTTCGCCGAGATCGAGCGGTTTTTCACCCCCGGCGGGGTCCTTTCATCCAGTCTGGACGGCTACGAACACCGGGATGAACAGGTGCAGATGGCCTTTTCCATTGCCGAGGCCTTCAACGAGGAGCGGGTGGCCGTCATCGAGGCGGGCACCGGCACCGGCAAGTCCCTGGCCTATCTCCTGCCCGCGGTTTTCTGGGCACTGCGCAACCGTGAACGGGTCGTTGTTTCCACCAACACCATCAATCTCCAGGAACAGCTCATCAAGAAAGACATTCCCTTCCTGCGGGAAAAGGGTGGCCTGTCCTTTCGGGCGGTCCTGGTCAAGGGACGTTCCAACTACCTCTGCCTGCGCAAGCTCAAGGCGGTTGCAACCGAGCCTTCCCTGTTTCGGGAAGAGGGTTCGGCCGGCGAGCTCGAGGCGCTTGTGGAATGGAGCCGCAAGACCGGGGAGGGATGCCGCAACGACCTGAGCTTCATCCCCCGCGAGGAGATCTGGGAGGAAGTCTGCTGCGAGGCCGACCAGTGCGGCCGGGTCAAGTGCAGCCATTACGGGAAGTGCTTCTTCTACACCGCGCGCCGCGAAGCGGCCGGCGCCGATATCCTGGTGGTCAACCACTCCCTGCTGCTGGCGGATGTTGCCGTCCGCCACGAAACGGGGTACGACTCGTCCGCCATCCTGCCTCCTTTCACCAGGCTCATCTTCGACGAGGGCCATCACCTGGAGGACACCGCCACCAGCTTCTTCTCCGCCCGCACCTCCCGGCAGGGACTGCTGCGGATTCTCGGCCGGCTCCAGCATCCGCGCAAGGCCCAGCGGGGGATCCTGCCACGATTGTCCGCAATGCTTTCGCGGGAAGTCCCGCAAGAACTGGACGACCTGTTTGTTGAACTGTCCACGCTCCTTGAGGAACGCCTCCTACCGGGGCGGGTCTCGTTGGCGGATACCGTGACGCAGGTGCTCGATTCCCTCGGGCTCGAGGTGCTCGCCTACCTGAAAAACGACCGGAAGTCTTCGGGAGAACGGAAGCTGCGCCTGACCGCCGCCGTCTATGCAGCCCCCTTCTGGCGACCGGCCGAAGAGATGGTGCAGCGGCTGATGAAGGAGTTGACCGAATATGTTGCGTTCCTGAAGGCATTTTTCAAGAACTGCGAGCAGATTCCCGACCGGGTGCTGGAAAAGCTTTCCGGCAGCCTGATCGACCTGCGCGGGATCCGCGGCAGGCTCGAGGGGGTCATCCAGGACTTGGGTGTCTTTACCTCGCGCGGTGACCGGCTGTGCCACTGGTTCGAGGTCAGCAGCGGCTCGCGGGGGATGACCGTGCGGCTCTGCTCTTCCCCGATTGAGGTGGCCGAGTCCATCAAGATGGCGATCCTGGACAAGTTCCGGACCGTGGTCGTCACCTCCGCGACCCTGGCTGTAGGCGAAAAATTCGACTACCTGAAGAGAATGACCGGCATCGACCTGCTGGACAGCCGGCGAGTGAGCGAACTGCTCCTGGCATCGCCCTTCGACTACGAACGGCAGACATTCATCGGCATTCCCGACGACCTGCCCGAACCGGCGGCACGGGGTTTTGCCGGCTGCCTTGAGGAGTATCTGCTGCGGGGGCTGGTTATCTCAGAGGGGCGAGCCTTCGTCCTGTTCACCTCCTACGACCTTCTGACGCGGGTCTATGCCTCCCTGTGCGAACCGCTGCGGAAGGCCGGGCTTACCCCCATGCGCCAGGGGGAGATCAACCGTCACATGCTGCTGAACCGTTTCCGGCGGGAAAAGAACGCGGTGCTGTTCGGTACCGATTCCTTCTGGGAGGGGGTCGACGTACAGGGGAGGGCGCTGGAGCTGGTAGTGATCACCCGGTTGCCGTTCCGGGTACCCACCGAACCGATTCTCGAGGCGCGGGCCGAAGCCATTGCCGCCGAAGGCGGCGACCCGTTCATGACCTATACGGTTCCCCAGGCGGTGATCAAGTTCAAGCAGGGATTCGGCAGGCTGATTCGGAGCAGGGACGACCGCGGCGCAGTCCTGATCTTCGACAGCAGGGTGCTTTCGAAAAACTACGGGCGCTTCTTCCTCGATTCACTGCCCAGGACGAGGATAACGAGAGGCGAGGGGGCGACGGTGTTCAGCGAGATGGAACGTTTCTTCCGGCAGGCCGGGTCGGGATCCGAAGAAGGGTAAGCCGTTACATCACCGTCCGGGCAACGGTGATCACCCGAATCTCACGGGCTCCCGCCCGCCGCAGGGTTTTCGCGCACTCGTCGATGGTGCTGCCGGTGGTATAGACATCGTCCACCAGGAGCAAGGACTTGTCCTTGAATTTTTCGGGTCTCGCAACGGCGAACGCGCCGCGGATGTTGCGGACGCGTTCGGCGGCGGGCAGGCCGGTCTGCGGTTCGGTCCAGCGGATGCGGCGAAGATTGTTCACCGACCGCGGGATTTGCCACCGTTTCGCCAGGACCCGGCCGATCAGCTGGGACTGGTTGAAGCCGCGCGCCCGCAGGCGCTTGCGGTGCAGGGGCACCGGGACGATGCAGTCGGCCGGGGTTGCCGAACGGAAGGCGTCGAGGACCGTGGCGGTCAGCAGCCCGAGCGGGCGGGACAGGTGAATTTTTTTTCCGTACTTGAAGCGGTGGATGAGCTCCTGCAACGGTCCCTCGAAGCGGGCCGCGGCACGCGCTTCGACAAAGGGGCGTGGGTTGCCGAGACATGCGCCGCAGGGGTGATCGATGCCGTTTTCCGTGCTGAACGGCACGCCGCAGACCGGGCAGAGCGGCGAGCCGATCACCGCAATCCGGTCCCGGCAGGACTGGCAGAGGTGAATCTCTACCGGGTTTTCCAGATGAGTGCGGCACACGTGGCAGAGGGGCGGAAACAGGACATCGAGAAAGGCCGCGAGCAGCACTTTTTCAGAGCCCCATCTCTTCGTTGACCACCAGCACCCGCAGATCGGTGAATTTCGGTTTCCGCTCCAGCACGGTGACGACCCGGCAGATTCGGTCCGACGAGGTGCAATCGCTGCAGAAACCTGTTTCGGAGCACGGTGTCTTGTAGTTGAGGCGCCGGGCATTGGGCGGCGATGCCCAGTCCTTGACCCGCTGCATCGCGGCCGTGATGTCGCCGTCCACCAGCTTGTTCCTGCCCGCCACCACGATGACCTTGCGGGGCCCGAAAAACATGGAGCCGACCCGGTTGCCGATGGCGTCGATATTTACCAGGAAGCCGGACAGGGTGAGGGCGTTGGTTCCCGAAAGAAACAGATCGCAGGTAAGCTGGCGGCGCATGATTTCCAGGCGCTCCTCGGGGGCAAGCCCCGGCGCGCCGTGATTGAGGATTTCCTTGCCCATCTCCAGCAGGCGCGGCTCGACCGCCAGGTCCCGTACGCTCATGGAGCCGCCGAAACCGATGCTGTGGGCATCTTCCGCTTCGGCCAGGATGTATTCTGCCGCTTCCGCTCCCGTTTGACAGTAACGGGCGCTAAAACCGTTCTTTTCCAGGGATTCCGCCGCTTTGATACACTTCTTTTCCCAGGTCCACTTGACAAGGTCACCGGTCTGGCTCATAGACTGCTCCTTCCGCTGTTCAATAGCTTTTATTGCGTTTCACCAAACATAAACACGGGATCGGCCAACGCCTCTTCCGGTTTTTTGTAGACATAATCAGGGTAGAGGTCATTGGCGTTGAGGGTGTCCGGATCGTCCAGGCAGGCCAACTTGCAGAGCACGTAGGTGGCATAGTTGATGCCGTGGCGTTCCCGGTCCGGTTCCGCGCCACCCTTGGCGGAGACCAGGATGGGATCGCCATGCTCCTTCAGGTACATGATCGTTTCGGTGGTGATGTGCTCGATTTCGAAATCGCGTCCGGGCCAGAGCCGTTTCAGCTCTTTGACCAGCTGTTCCTGGGTTACCACGTTGGCGTACATCTGCACCGCCTTGTCTGCCGTGCGGGGATCGGTCACGGCCCTGGCGCTTATGGCGCCGATATCTTCAATGGCGTGCGTGGGAAAGCTGCAGTGAAGATTGCCGAATGTCGTGATCCGTTCGAATAACCTCAGGTTGGGCAGGAAATAGTCGAAAATGCCGCCCGGGAAAACGAGCGTCCACTCCAGGCCCGAGGCAAAGACCTGCTCCTGGAACTCCTTCTTGGCGTCAAAGAGCGTGCCCACCCCGTAATCGAGGCCCTTGGTGTGGGTCCCGAATTCGTCGGGCACGAATCGCCGTACCCGAGCCATGCGTGCCGCCTCGAGGATCGGCGGCTCGAACTCGCGCACCAGCTGGGCGTTGGCCCGCAGGGCCACCACCGCAACATCGCAACCGGATAGAATCGCTGCCATTTGATCGACATCTTTGAGGTTCTCGAGAAAAACCGGTTGCATGCCGAGCGCTTCCAGGTCATCGAGTTGCCGGTGGTTGCCCGCCGACCGGCCGCGTGATACGGGTGTCACTTCATGACCGAGCTGGTGCAGCGCGCGGGACAGGGCCATGCCCACCTGGCCGGTAGCCCCGATGACGGCAATGCGCTGAGGGGACAAAAGGGTCATGAAATTGCCTCCGCGTTTATATCCTTACGCTTTGTCCGGCGGTTGCGGCATCCTCGGAATATTCGGGTCGTCTTTACAAGTCCGAAACCCGGCATACATGGCGAGTATACCAGAAGTTTTCAGCTACCCGAAATTTTGTGGCAAACAGATGGAAAAAAGGTGGTGGCAAAAGGCTATGACGGCGAATTCGTCATGGAGCGCATTTTTTTTTCGAAAAGGCAGGGGGTCAGCGGTTTGCTGAAATAGAAGCCCTGGACCTCCTCGCAGCTGCGTTCACGCAGCAATTCGAGCTGATCCGCCGTTTCCACGCCCTCCGCCACCACTGTCAGGCGCATGCTGTGAGCCATGGATATGATGGTGTTGACGATTGTAGAATCATTTTCGTCGGTTCCCAGGCCGTTGACGAAGGATCGGTCGATCTTGAGCTCGTCGACCGGAAACCGCTTCAGGTAGGCGAGCGACGAATAGCCCGTGCCGAAATCATCGATGGAAAGAGAAAGCCCCATTTCTTTCAGGCGTTTCAGAATCCCGACGGCCGCATCGATGTCCTGCATGACGATGCTCTCGGTCAGTTCGATTTTCAGGTATTTCGGATCGAGAGGCGTTTTCCGGAGTATCTGTGCTATTACTTCAGGGAGATTGACGTGATAGAACTGGCGTGCGGACATGTTGGTGCTGACGACGAGATTGTCAAAACCTGCCAGGTGCCATTGCCGGTTCTGCCTGCAGGCCTCGCGGATGACCCACTCGCCTACCGGCACGATGAGCCCGGTTTCTTCGAGCAGGGGAATGAATTCCAGCGGCGGAATGATCAGATCCTTTTCCGGGACCCAGCGAATCAAGGCTTCCATGCCGACAATCGAACCGGTGGCAAGATCGATCTTCGGCTGGTAATGAAGGCAAAACTCATTTCGTTCCAGTGCCCGGCGCAGCTTGGTTTCCCGCTCGAGCCGTTCGCTTATCCGGACATTCATTTCTTCCTTGAAAAACTCGTAGCCGTTTTTTCCGCTTCCCTTGACATGGTACATGGCGGTATCGGCGTTCATCAGCAGGGTTTCCGACGTTTCCCCGTTTTGGGGGGCCACCGCAATGCCGATACTGACGGTGATGAACATCTCGTGATCCATGATCTGGAACGGTTGGGAAAAAATCGAGACGACCTTTTCGGCAATGGAAATAATGTGAGTATCTTCCTGGATGCCCAACATCAGGATGACGAATTCGTCTCCGCCGAGCCTGGCTACGATGTCGTACTTTCTGACGCATTGCAACAGGCGGGCGGCAACTTCCTCGAGCAGCCGGTCACCCGCGGAATGGCCGAGCGTGTCGTTGACGATCTTGAAATTGTCCAGATCAAGCAGGAAGAGCGCCAGGGACTGTTCATGTCTCTTTACGTAGGCGAGTGATCGGTCCAGGTGATCACCGAGGAGATTGCGGTTCGGCAGGTTCGTCAGGGTATCGTGGGTTGCTTCGTATACCAGACGCTCTTCGAAGCGCTTTCGCTCGGTCATGTCATGCACCATGAAACAGACGGCATCGTTGCCGTGATGCGAAATGAAGCTGGCGGAAACCTCCACATCGATCTCGCTGCCGTCAATACGGCGCAATTTCAGATCGCGTTTTCCCTTCAGCAGGTGCAATATGGTGTGATCGAAGGAACTGGCTTCCTTGTTGAGAAAAAGGTCGGTGATCTGCTTGCCGCGAAATTGTTCCGAATTGCACCCGATCAGTTTCTGGAATGCATCGTTGCCTTCCAGGATACGCTTGTCATTTGCGTCAATTATTATTATCCCTTCCGTTGCCTGGTTGACCACCGAACGATACTTTTCTTCACTTTCTTCACTTTTTTGCCGGGTAATCAATAGTTTGTCGAACAGGGTGTTGATGATCAGGGCAGCTACGAGTGCGGCGAGCGAGAACCAGAGAATAAAGTAACGGGCGGCTGTCATGCCCTGCGAATAAAGATTCCTCTCGGCCGTGACTTTCATGATGATGGCGGGGCTGCCGGTTACGTCCCGCAGCATGGTGTAGCCTGCGACATGCCGGTTGTCGTCCGCAACTACCTGTGGTTCTTTATCAATTTCGAGATTGGGCAGAGCTTTCTTGAAATCGTTCGCGATCTCCGCGGTATTCAACGCTTGAATAGTAACGGGCAGTTGCGTGATCATGGCGAGATCCGCCAGGAAATCGGTATCGATGCGGCGTCCCATCATCACAAAACCGCGCACCGCTTTTTTGCCTGCGGGATCGACAATCGGCCGGGAAGCGAAAAGGATCGGCCCTTCGGGAAGCGATACTAAACCGCTGCCGCTACCGACAGGTTCTAACCGGAACGATTTCCGCACCAGGAGATCGGTCACCTCTTTGGGCACCGAGCGGGTTTCTCTCGTGTTCGGGATGACTTCCGCGCCATATACCGTCTTGCCGGAAGGCGAGACGAATATGATCATCGAGATTCTGTGGAATGAGAATGTGCTGTAAGAGATATTCTTTGCAATAAAAGCGGGATCGGGATTTTGCATAAAGGCGGAGGCTTCATCCGATCGTGCCCAATCAGAAACCTCTTTTACCAGTGAATCCAGTTCATTTGCCATTCCCGTCGATGCCCGTTTGATGTTTTGCAGGGTCTGTTGCGCTTCCATTTTCACGAAACTGTCAAGCAGGAAATATTTAACCATGACCACGAGGGCCGCGATAAGGAAGAGGGTGATTATGCTTGTCAGTATGCGTGCTTTGATTTGCTGGTTCATGACAAGACCTTTTGCGGGAGTCGCTACTGCCATCCCGTATCTGAGTCGGTTAGCAAAATAATAAGCAAGATTGGTGTGTTTTCAAGAGACAATGTCTATTAAATATCGCACTATAAAACGGCTGGAAATTTGATGCAAGCAAACAGTACGGATTTCGACGTGAAAAATGATAATTGTTTAAGGAATGGGCGGGAAACAGGTGGATACGCAGATATGGGTGGAAATGCCGCGGGCTGCCGGGATGGACAACCGCGCCATGCGGCAATGGCATGCCGAGTTTGAACGCCGCGCACCTGAAGCGCCTCATGCTTTTTCTGCTCTCGCCCGGCATTTGTGAAGAGGAGGCGCTGATGATCAGACACTGGTCGGTGTCTTCCGACGGGCAGGGAGTCTGAGAGCTTTGCCCCGGTCCGTACTTATCCGGCCCTGCTTATGAAGTCGGCGAAGTCGTTGAGTGTCTTGAGTCTCAACGAGTCCGCCTCGGAAATTGCCACCCCGTAGCGCTCCTCCACGGCCACGGCAAAAGCCGGGTAATCCATGGAATCAATTCCCTGCAGAAAGAGCGCCTCCGCCGGATCCAGGGCGGCTACGATCTCCCCGTTCACCCCGATGTTCTGCAGCAATTCCTTCAGTTCGTCGATAACAGCCATGTATTTCTCCTTTCGGTTATGCACGATTCTTGAGGCGGAACCGCTGAATCTTTCCGGTTGCGGTGCGCGGCAGTTCATCGACGAAGGTGAAGCGGGCCGGACACATGTAGTCGGGAATTCGCGCCAAAAGATGGTCCCGCAGTTCGCGAACCAGGCCCGGCGTCCGTACCGTTCCCGGAACGAGAATCACGAACGCGCCGGGTTTGACGAGCGCACCGGCGGATACGGCGGCAACGGCGCATTCCGCCACTGCCGGGTGTTCGAGCAGCGCCTCCTCCACCGGCACCGGCGATACCCAGTGGGCGCCCGCCTTGATCATGTCGTCGCTCCGCCCCCGGTGATAGTAGAACCCGTCCTGTTCCACGAACACGTCGCCGGTACGGCAGAAACCGTTTTCGAGCATGGTTTCGGCGCTTTTCTCCGGCAGGTTCCAATAGTACGGCGCCATCGTATCACCCTTGACGAGGAGGTGGCCTTCGACGCCGGATGGAACGTCGTTGCCGTCTTCGTCGACGAGCCGCACGTTGTAGCCGGGAACCGCTTGACCGGTCGACCCGGGCCTGGCCTGTCCGGGACGATTGGAGATATACACGTAGGTCATCTCGGTGGAACCGATGCCGTCGATGATTTCCAGGCCCGTGAGTCGCTGCCATTCGTCGAAGATGGCGGCGGGCAGGGCCTCGCCTGCCGAATAGCAGATGCGCAGGGGAAGGCTCAGCTCGTCGGCGGTACAGGAAAGGATGAGCTGTGAATAGATCGTGGGAACGGAAAAAAAGATGGTCGGCGTACGGTCCCTGATGACGCGGAGTATCGAAGCAGCGTCGGGCTTGCCCGGATGGATCACGGCCGTTGCCCCGAAGAAAAGAGGAAAGGCCAGGCTGTTGATCAGGCCGTAGGCGAAGGAGAATTTGCTGGCTGAAAATATCACGTCGTCCGGGCTGATGCCGAGCAGGGCTTCCCCCACCAGTTCGCACGGCTGGAGCAGGTCCCGATGCCGGTGCGGGATGCCCTTCGGCTTGCCGGTGGAGCCGGAGCTGTACAGCATGAAGGCAAAATCGTCGGGAGTCGGCCGGAAGTGGGTGAACCCGGTACCGGCAGGGGGCGGAGCATCAAAGGATCCGTGGTCATTGCAGAGGATCACCTCGACCCGGTTGCCGGCCGCCGCACGCGGGGAGGACAGATCGGGATGGGTTGCCAGGAGGCGTGCACCGCTGTCCTCAAGGATATGGGCGTAGTCCTCTTCCCTTAGGGTCGTGCTGGCCGCGACCGCTATGACGCCCGCCAGCAGGCACCCAAGGAAGGCGACCGGGAAGGCGAATCCATCGGGCAGGACCAGCAGCACCCGCTCGCCTGGTGCTATGTCCCGTTCCTGCAGGAGCAGGGCGAATCGCCTGCACTCCTCTTCGAGTTCGCAATGGGAAAGGGCGGATTCTCCGCAATAATAAGCGGTTTTGTCGGGATGCCGATCCAGGTTGCGGGCAAGCAGTTCAAAGGCCGCGTTGACGGTGTTCATTTCAAACCTCCGGCACTCCAGCATAATGAGTGCCGCGAATGATACCATCATCATGGTGACGTAGAACAGCTTTTTTTGGCGTCTTGCATGGAGCCTGCCTCTTTCGTCTTCGGGCTGCTTTACCTCCAGAACGCTTCCGGGAACTTCATCCCGGATTTCATCGTTAAAAGATTTTCGATAGTTGCATCGACATGGGACTTTTCCGGCATGCCGTGGGAGATGACTTCTGGCCGGCCGGTGGTGGAAATCCGTTGTCGGGAGAGAAAAAGCGGGCTGCCGATAACGTCTTTTTTTCTTGAAAAATTTGCCGTAGCGACCGAAGAGCAAAGATATTGCCACTGCGAGGATCCGGAAGCCTTGAGTTATTGAAGTATCAAGGAGCGGCAACGGGAATTCGGTGCAGGAAGGTATCAAGAAGAAAAACGAGAATTGCGGGGGAAAATACTTGAGGTCATGTCGAAAAAATTTACACGTTCCATTTTATGGAAAAGTCTGTTTTTATCGATAATTAAAGGAAAACTCATCGTTAGCTGAAAAACCCTTCAATATTTTTTACATACATAAGAATTAACTCTATCATCCTGTTTCATCACTAAACTACAAGCGCAAAATCTTACATAAACACAAGCAGTGTCGGAAAATTTTACGATTTTGCTCTGAATTCTCCAAAGAATTTTGTGTATCAACGAGGATATGTTGAGAAATTAAATCATTCTTAACCGTATTGGGTTCACCATTTAATTATGTCCGGAAACTCAGGAGAAAAAACCGGTGTTTTCTGACTCAGAAAGCACACTTTCCGGACTGAAACCAATTTGACTTCCGATTCTCTGAAAAATATCACTGATCTGGCCAATATCTTGCAGTATTTCTCAAAAAGGGGAGACTGTTTCTGATAAAGCCAAACCCGCCGTGAGGTGGGGACGGAAAGCCACGGATCTTGGCTTTGGTGATTGTCGATTGTTTTTCAATCAATAATCACTAATCCGAAGAAAGCCGGGTTGCCTTGAACAGGTGGCCCGGCTTTTATTTGTAGTCTCCGTGAAGAGGAAAAGAGGTGGTATCACAGGTTGAAATAAGCACGTCAGAATCTGGATCTCTACGTGTAATTCGAAATTTTGAGCCGCCAACAAAATATTTACAGTACGTGTCAGTCGGAAAGGAGGGATATATGAAAAGAAAACATTTGTTAATCGGAAGCTTATGCTTGATTTTCAGTTTGTTGGTCGTTTCTGTCGGCAGTGCAACCTCTCTTGTGGCTAATCAGGAAGGAGTAACAATTCTTCCCAACGCTCCTGACTATTATTGGTGGTATGGCTGCTCGCCCACATCAGCCGGGATGATGATGGGCTATTATGATATTAACGGCTACAATGGCCTTCGGTATGACAATCTCGTCCCTGGTGTAGATGCTGAACTCAGTACTTACGGGCTTCCGGGGGCGGCGGCGAATCAAATGATCGCCAGCGATGGGCATGTCGCTGATTTTTATACCGGATATGGGAACTCCGGCGACGATCCCAATCCCGGTACAACACGAGAGTTTGACAGCCTTGCTGATTTTATGGGCACCAGCCAGGATTCTGTCGGCAATTCTGATGGGGGAACTACATTCTGGTACTACACCAACGGCTCCCGGCTGTATGCCTATGAGCTCGAGGGCTTTGGGCTTCAAGATCAATCCGGGATGTACGGTTTGTGGGAATATTTGGTATATGCCGGCTATGGTGCGGGAAATATTACGGAACAAAATATTTATAACCAGTACATAGACACTCTGGGGCTTGCCGATGGTTTTACATGGAATGACTATATGGCGGAAATCGATGCCGGCAGGGTGGTGATGATCCATGTTCAAGGTCACTCCATGTTCGGGTATGGTTATGATGCACAGACCCAAGAGATACTTCTCCATGACACCTGGAACGCAGGCGAACATCGCATGCTCTGGGGAGGCTCGTACCCGTATGGGGAGCAGGGACTGGATTTTTATGCAGTTACCGTCTTTGTGCCGACTGGCGGCACCAACCCGATTCCTGAACCCGGCACTCTCCTTTTGCTTGGCTTCGGCCTATTGGGTCTGTTTCCCGTGGCTCGCAAGAGAATCAGAAAATAGACCAACGTTCACTTGATACGGTTTCAAAAAATGGCACACTGATAAAAGGTGTGCCTTTTTCATTTGGCAAACCAGCCTATAACATTCGCTGTTTTAAAGTGGAACTTTCGAGAGGAAAGCTGTCTATAAGGTTAACAAAAAAAGTGTTCGACTGATCTCGTCAAACATTCTTTAAAAGGAGCTGAGTAACATGGTAAAATACGCAATGACATTGTTGTGCGGTGTAGGATTCTTTTTTTTCCCTACCCTGGCTGTGGCCATCGCCCCGCCCAGGGTAATCGCCGAGAGAAACCTGAAAGCGGATTTCATTGCAATCGGCGAAGTGATCAGGATGCATACAGGTGATACCCCTGCCTATATGATTCTTAAAGTTGTTCATATGATCAAAGGCTTTGGAGAGCTTAATCCTGGTGATCAAGTCAAGGTGCTTATCAGTTCGCAGCCATCAAAAAACGAAAAAAGAATTGTCCCTCACACGCAAGGAATTTTGCCGGTCAAAGTGGAGGAGGATGCTCTGGTGATTGTCTATATTGAGCGATCCAAATCCCATACCGGCTATTTTGTGCCTCTTCTTGGAGGATCATCAGTGGTCACGGTCGGAAAGCCTTTATAAGCGCAGACCCTTCGCGTCCTATCCGGAATAGTCACGCCGATGTTGACAGACTATTCAGGGAAGGTGTAAATAAGGGTTAACTTGTCATTATTATTATGAATTGGGGAAAGAGCGAATGGCGGGGAAAATACTTCGCTTGGTTGATAAAGCCGTTTGGGCCGGCATGCGCCGGCCGGGCGGCTTTTTTTATGTGTGCCGCGGCAGCGGAAAATGCCGGGTACCCTTGAAAGTTTTCGCGGTATTGCAGCACTGTCATTATTACAACCGGAGGTTGCCATGACGGGCATTTGGAAAGATTACAGCGAGTATAAAACCGATGGCGAACTCGCCGAACGTTACTATGCGTTCATTGCCGCATGCTTTGAAGAGGGCATCAAGTTTCAATAGTTGTTACAAGGCGTTGCCTTGTTACGACCCCAGCATGAAAAGGAGCTGCCTGATGGATAACTATACTATTGTGAGGAAGGAGCATCTGAACCACTACGGATTTTTGTTCGGCGGGACGCTTCTCAGTTGGGTCGACGAGTTCGCC
The DNA here is from genome assembly GCA_040773465.1 of Geobacteraceae bacterium. GTDB lineage: Bacteria > Desulfobacterota > Desulfuromonadia > Geobacterales > Geobacteraceae > RPRC01. Next base: position 26,208 of record JAXGWF010000027.1, read on the forward strand.
TGGATTTTCGCTTCCCTGGATTTCCCGGGCTGCAGCCTGGTAACGGTGGGTATGGACAAGGTCAGTTTCAATGAGCGGATTATAAGCGGATCGATTTTGCGTTTCAGCATCCTTCCGGCCCGACGAGGAACGAGCTCAATCACCTATTCGGTAATTGTCTATGCTGATGAGCCGGGAGCTTCAGAGGAAAAAAAGGTTTTTTCGACCAATGTCACGTTTGTTCGCATTGACGTTGAAGGCAGGAAAGTGCCTTTGCCTAAAACCCTGGTGCTGCGTTCAGAAGGCGGCAGCAGAGGGCCAGGCCCAGGGCTCGATGCTTCACAAAAGCCTCGCGGCGAACCGATGGTACGTAGTTGATTTGTTGATTTGACGAATCGATAGCGTTGAATGGATGGGAAGCGTTTTCAAAACGACAAGTATACCGTTTGCCATAACATTAGCATTGACGTTCCTTGCCGGGTGTTTTATGCATCATTATTTTCCAGACGTAACACGCATTTCTGAGCTATTCTCGCTGCCATGATTCGCTAAATTCGGGTGGCACCATACATAATTATCTTGAGCACGGAATCATAAGACCAGAGGTGAGGAGTGTATGAATTTCAGAAAATACGGCGAAGGCCCGTGCGAATATGTCGTCGTGCATGGCGGCCCCGGCGCGCCGGGGAGTGCCTCTTCCCTGGCGAGAAAATTGTCGGAGGCTGGCACCGTGCTCGAGCCGTTTCAGACGGAAACCAGCATGTGGGGGCAGGTGGAGGAGCTGTATCGGCAGATAAAAGAGCATTGCACGGACAGGGTTTTCGCGCTGGGGCATTCCTGGGGAGCCTGGCTCGTGTATCTCCTGGCGTACAAGCATCCGGAGGTGGTGAGAATCGGGTTTCTGATCGGAGCCGGAGCCTTTGACGCGGCGTACCTGCCGGTGCTGCAACGCCGGCGTCTTGCCGCCCTGACGCCGGAGGAGCAATCGGAATACCGGGAAATGATTGCGTTGCTGAAAACACCGAGCGAAAACAGCGACAGGCATCTCGCACGTTTGGGAGAACTGGCCGATAAGGCGGACAATTACTCCGTCGAAAAGACGGACGAGAACAAAGAAAGCCTAATCTCTATTGACGGGAAGCAATTTCAAGCGGTAATGAAGGAAGCGCTCCGCATGAGAGAAGAAGGGTTTTTCAGGAAAATTGCCGGCGAGATCCGATGCCCGATCAGGATAATCCATGGCAAGAATGATACGACACCCGTCGAGGGAGTGGTAGACCCGTTGCGGGGGGTGGTCGCTGACTTCGCCTGGTACACGATCGACAGGTGCGGCCATTCGCCCTGGAAGGAAAAATATGCAAAAGAAGAATTTTATCGGATAGTGGACAGGGAAGTGAAGCAGGCCAAAAAGCTGTAAGAGAGGGGGGCTGTCGTCAGCTTTATTGGATTATGAAGGGAGTTTTCAAGATTCTGGCTGAGGTAGCACAATCCAACAGGCGGGTGCACGGGTCCAAGAGCCCACCCCATGACCCTTGAGACGTTATGCCAATGAAATTATAAGGAACTGACATGAACAAATGCCTGATACTTGTAGACTTGCAGAATGACTATTTCCCCGGCGGGAATATGGAACTTGTTGGCATTGAAGAGGCTGCTGTAAATGCGCAGTTTCTACTAAACAGATTCAGATCGGCAAAATTGCCAGTCATTCATATCCAGCACATATCAGCTCGTCCTGGTGCAACTTTCTTCCTGCCCGATACTTACGGAGGAAAAATAAACCAGATGGTAGCTCCACTCATGGATGAAAAAGTTGTCACAAAAAACTTTCCAAATAGCTTTCGTGGCACGGCACTCTTTGAGATACTGAAGACGGAAAATTTGAAAGATCTTGTTATCTGTGGTGCAATGAGCCACATGTGTATAGACGCCACAACACGAGCTGCTTTTGATCTTGGATTCAACTGCGTTGTCATCGAAGATGCTTGTGCCACCAAAGACCTGATTTTTAAGGGGCAGACTATAAAAGCATCAGATGTACACGCATCCTTTATGGCAGCATTATCTGTCCCATATGCCAAAGTAGTTTCAACTGCAGAATTCATTGATAACAGCGCATAACCAGGCGCTCAGACCATGACCGGACATAAATACTGCCCGTCAGGTCAAGCACTGGTCCGTTGGCGTGAAAGTAACGAAAAAATAAATCTTTCCATTTTGAGGTATTGCAAGTGAGTTTTGCTTCTGAACAACTGAAACAATTTGGCTGGGATGACTGGTTTGCTGCACAGGCATCTGAAAAAGCGTCGGCAGAACACCGTATTGCACGTGTCGTTGCCGTGGATCGCGAACAACTTCTTGTAATGGATGACACTGGTGAATTTCGGGCAAAGCTTTCTGGCCGTTTTCTGCATTTGGCCGAGCAGGCGGTTGATTTTCCCTGTGTTGGCGATTGGGTATCCATCCAATACAGCGGCTCCGATATGTTTGGAGTGATCCATGACGTTATCCCCAGGAAGTCGGTTCTTCGCCGCAAGGCTGCGGGAGATAGCATCGCATGCCAGATGATTGCCGCGAATGTCGACGTGGCCTTGATCGTCCAGTCCTGTCATTTCGACTTCAATATTAACAGGCTGGAGCGTTACCTGGTCATGGTCAGAGAAGGGCGGATAGATCCGGTCGTTTTGCTTACGAAAACCGACTTGGTCAGTCCCGAAACACTCCAGCAGCTGATAGAAACAATCAGAAGCGCTGGTATAATTGCGGCGGTGATCGCGCTCAGTAACGTTACCGGCGAAGGGATCGATACGATACGCGAAATTCTGCAATCCGGGAAAACCTACTGTCTATTAGGCTCGTCAGGGGTCGGCAAGAGTACCTTGATCAACCGGTTGATCGGCCGTCAGGTGCTTGAGACCAGCGTGGTAAGTGGCACCGGCGAGGGTCGGCATACGACGGTGCGTCGCGAACTCATCCTGTTGAATAACGGTGCCATCTTGATAGACAACCCGGGAATGCGGGAATTCGGCATTTTGGGGGCCGAGGAAGGAATGGGCGACAGCTTTGCCGATATCCATGCGTTGGCATCGGAATGCAGATATCGTGATTGCTCCCATGCCGGCGAACCGGGTTGTGCCGTTTTGCGTGCGGTTGAGGAAGGAACGCTCCATCGGGCACACTATCAAAACTTTCTCAAACTCAGGAGTGAATCAGAGTTTCATGATTTGTCATATCTGGAAAAGCGGAAAAAAGACAAGGCATTTGGTCGCTACGTCAAGTCCGCCAAGAAAGATCTGAAGAACAGGCGTAAGTGACTGCAAAGATAGGGAATACGATAAATCGCGTTCGATCCGCACGGCCAGACTTCCGGTGTCGATGCTTCCAACGTTCCGGTCGGTGCCAGGGTCGCGACGGTTTCGAAATAACGGCAAAAGGATCTGAAACGCCATGATTTACCATGACAGGCTGATATCGATAAGCGGGGAGACTATCATCTTCGAGCAGTACTATTTCCCGACGGGAAAGAAAAAAGTAGTGCCATTGACCGATATCGTCCGGATAACGGTAGAGAAGGCGACGCCCTGGAACGGCAAGTGGCGAATCCACGGAACCGGGAACTTCAAGACCTGGTTTCCCTGCGACATCAGGCGGCCGCGGCGGGACCGGATTTTCTTCGCCAGGCTGCGTAGTCAGTGGGTTGAGATCGGCTTTACCGTGGAGAATGCCGATGAAGTGGAGCGGATCTTCCGGGAACAGGGTCTGCTGAAAGCGGAATGAGCTTGTTTCCATTCGGATAAGTATCAGCGTGAAAGCCCCAATCCGACCCTGGTTGGCAATTTTTCGGGGTTTTCGGAATAGGTACAACCTACTTGAAAAAATAGTGCGAAGACCGTATGCTGTGTTGTTCGGTGCTCGCACTCCTGCCCGTTTTTGTGCTATGTTACGGCTGCCGTGCACCGTGAATCAGGATTTCCCTGTAACATGCCTTCCACGTAACTCCATGGAGTCTTGATTCCATCCGGAACGCATTGTGAAGGCGTAACATATTCAGTCATAAGGTAATAATCCAATACAATATGGTCCGGTTCGGGGCCGATACAATCTGCTTTGTAACAATATTTGGAAGGAAGCTCTATGGAAAAAATCAGGTATGGTACCTATGAAAGCACCGTGGAAAGAAGCCGGAAACTCGAAGAGGACCTGGAAAAAAATCCCGCCAAGTACCGGGTGTTGACCGGAGACCGCCCGACGGGACGGCTTCACGTCGGCCATCTGTTCGGATCGCTCCAGAACCGGGTCCGGCTGCATAAACTGGGCGTGTTCACCTTTATCGTCATCGCCGATTACCAGGTGCTGACCGACCGCGATTCCTTTGAGTCGATCGCGGACAACATCAGGCACCTGACCATTGACTACCTTGCCGCCGGCATCGAACCGGACGACAAGACCTTCATCTTTCCGCACAGTCACGTGCCGGAACTGAACCAGCTGCTCCTGCCGTTTCTGACCCTGGTGACCATGTCGGAACTGGACCGCAATCCCACGGTCAAGGAAGAGATCCAGGCGGCAGGCCTCAAACGGATCAACGCGGGCATGTACACCTACCCGGTTCACCAGGCGGCGGATATCCTGTTCTGCAAGGGCAACGTGGTGCCGGTCGGCAAGGACCAGCTGCCGCACCTGGAACTGACGCGGGTCATCGCGCGGCGCTTCAACGAGCGGTTTGCCGCCGACAAGCCGGTTTTTCCCGAACCGCAGCCCCTGCTCAGCAAGAGCCCGCTCATCCTCGGCCTCGATGGCTCCCAGAAAATGAGCAAGAGCCGCAACAACGCCATCATGCTCTGCTCCACCGAAGATGAGACGGCCGCCCTGATCAAGAAGGCCAAGACCGATGCCGACCGGGTCATCACCTACGATCCCGAGAATCGGCCCGAGGTTTCCAACCTGCTGATGCTGACGGCGTTGTCCACCGGCAGACCGCCCGAGGAAATTGCCGCGGAAATCGGCGACGGCGGTGGCGGGACCCTGAAAAAAGTGCTGACCGAATCGTTGAACGAGTACCTGCGGCCGCTGCGGAAGAAGCGGGCCGAGCTGGAAGAAAATCCCGATTACATACGCCAGGTCCTGGGAAAGGGGATTTCCTCGGCACGAAAGATTGCCGTCGAAACGCTCGAGGAAGTGCTGGATGTCATGAACATGAAAATTTGACGGGAACCTTTCAGAATGGGTACGACTACCGAATGAACCGACGTTGATATTTCTGCCGGCGCTCCATGCGCCGGCAAAAGTTTTTCTTCTACAAAATCCCTCCAGTTTTCCTCTGCAATAAATCATCCCATCTTCCGCGGCCGGTACCGGCAGGGCGGAAATATCCCGTCCCGCCACAGTCGCGCATCGTCCCGCCCTCGCCATTTTCTTGAAGCAATTATTGATTCAAGCGGCTATGAATTCTGCCGAAGAAATAGAGAGTGGCGCAATGTCGAAATTTATAGATGATCATTTCCCAAATTGCTTGTGATTCTGAAAGGTTAAAACTGAACATTGCGCAGGCAATCTGCTGCACCGACAACAACCGGCAGCCTTGGTATCGAGTCGTCTATCCTGCAAGGGTGGAAAGACAGCGGATTCTCGTCACCAAGGAGCCTTGAATCACGCTGATACTATGACAGAACAAATGGGGGACCAAGTGATGAAGCATGCCGGGGGGTTATCAAGGTGGTCTTTGCAGTGCCTGGTATTGATGATGGCCCTGTGTGCGTTTTTGGGCGGGTGCGGTAACGGTTCCGGTGATTCCGTTCAACTCCTGCGCACCGAGTTCTGGGTTTCACCCTTGGGGGATGACAGTGCCGCCGGCACGGTCGATGCACCATTTGCGAGCCTGGAGCGGGCACGGGATGCAATCCGGAACCTGCCGGCGGTTCGGAGAAAAGGCGAGCTGGTGGTGACGCTCAAAGGGGGCATCTATCGGCTGCGGCAGCCGCTGCTGCTGGATTGGCGGGACTCGGGCCAGCCGGGTTGCCCGGTGATATACCGGGCGGCCGCGGGTGAACGGCCGGTGATTGTCGGTTCGGTCCCGGTACAGGGGTGGGCCCAGGACCAGCAACTGGGATGCTACAGGGCAACGGTGGGCTCGGTGAATTCGCGTCAGCTGTATGTGAACGGCAGCCGTGCCGTGCGGGCCAGAACCACCGACTACCCGGCATCCTTCCGGCCGGCCTTTTTTTATCTGAATGGCGTTGCCCGGCCAACCGGTATCGAATTCCTGGTCTCCGATCTCAATCCGCAAAGGTGGCGGGATCCGGCTCAATGGCACAACATCACGGACATCGAGGCGGTACTGGTAACCCAGTGGAAGATGATGTCGGTGCCGTTGTCGTCCGTCATTCCCTACCCTGGGCATACCCCCTATCCGCGGTTTCTGCCGTATGTCCCGCCTGAAGGATTTCCTCCTCTGCCGGTGCCCGCCCAAACTGGCCTTATCATGCTGCAGCCCGAGGGGTGGAATAATGCGAACCTCTTTCTCTCCAGCAGTACCTACCAGCCCGGCATGTGGAGTTTCTGGCAGGTGACCCGATTCGAGAACGCCCTCGAGTTCCTCGACGAGCCGGCAGAGTGGTACCTGGACCGAACGGGCTCAAGCGGAACGCTCTATTACATTCCCCGCTCCGGCGAGAAGATGGCCACGGCCTCGGTGGAGTTGCCGTTGTTGGAAAGCCTGGTGCAGGGCCTGGGCACGCCGGATCGTCCGGTAGCCAATATCCGGTTCGAGGGACTGACCTTTGCCTATGCCACCTGGCTCGATCCCGGCAAGCCGCAAGGATATGTCTCGGACCAGAGCGGGTTCCACCTGGTGGGCGCCAAACACGAGCCCAACATTATCGGCCACGACCCGGACGTGGTGAGAACGCCCGGCGCCGTCAGCTTCCGCTATGCCCGCAATATAACCTTCGACCGCAATATCTTCTCGCATTTGGGGGGCGCAGGACTCGACTTCGATACCGGAAGCCAGGGAAACAGGGTGGTGAACAACCTGTTTTTTGATATTTCTTCGGCAGCCATCCAGTTGGGCGGCGTTTCGCAAGACGACCATCACCCGTCCCGACCCGAGCAGGTTACCCAGGACAACGTGATCTCCAATAACTATATCCGGAGCATCGGGCAGGAGTATGTCGATGCTGCGGGAATTTATGTGGGATTTACCCGGCGAACCCGCGTCAGCAACAACACGATCATCGACGTTCCCTGGTCCGGAATTGCCGTCGGATGGGGCTGGGGGCTGCTCGACCCGGGCATGTTTCCCGGATTGCCGGGTGCGTTCAGGGGGGAGTGGGGCATCTATACTACGCCAACCACGAACAGCAATAATAAAATTCTCAATAATCTTATCCAGGATTTTCTCGAAGTGACATGGGATGGCGGTGCAATCTACACAACCGGTTTCCAGGGAACATCGATGCGGGATGCCTTGCTGATAGAAGCGAACGTGGCCAGCGGCAAACGAGTGTCCGGCGGCGGCAACACGTTCTATACCGATGGCGGCAGCCGCTTCATTCTGTTGAAGAACAATGTTTCTTACGACAACCCGACCGGATTGACCTATTTCGGACCGGACGCGCAGGAAACGGATGAGTTGAAGTACCCGCCATACAGCGGGTTGAACAACATTCCCTACGGTTTTGACTTCGGCGGATGCAGGACCTATGGTGATATCAAGTTTGAGGGAAACTACGTCCAGAATCTCTGGTATTTCGACACCGTCTGCCCATACTGGGAAGGATCCGTCTACTACCCGACCAACCTGGAATTTATCAATAACTTCAAAATACAGGGTGCGACGGATGTACCGCAATCCCTTCTGCAGGCTGCCGGGGTGCAGAAGTTCCCGCAGGATCTGCTTGACGCCGCGGGAGTAACGTTGGTTCCCTGAAGAAATTTGCCGTAATCTCAACTGGTTATTGCCATTTGAGACGATATGGCAAAGAAAAACTAGTAAATAAACTTCATGAACATGCCGCCCGAATCCTGGAGCGGTCCGAGCGGGTTGGTGGTCTGCCGGTATTCCTCGACGTTCGGATCGCCGCTCCAGACCTTGTAGACGACCAGGTTGTCGACAACAACGAACAACGCCTTGAATCGCCAGCCGGTTTCCTTTGCTTTGCGCTGGAAGTTGAGGAAATCGAGCCAGAAATTTCCATACCGTTTGATCTTGATGCTCTTGGGTGAAAACTCGTAGGCCATGCAATCGTCGTTTGCTTTCAGGCACAGTTTCAGGCCTTCATCCAGGTTTTCATGTCCTATCGGCTGCACGGTTGCCGCAATGTCCAGGTGACTGAGAATCCTGACGTTGGGTGATGAACTCAAATTTATGCCGAGGTTTTTGAATTCGTCGACGGTGCTCTTGAAGGGGACTACCTTGTCGTAGGCGGCCTTTGCTTCAGCAAAGCTTTTCCATGGCGACTGCGTCGTTTCCTTGACGCTCGGCAGGAGAAACGAGCATCCCGTAAAAAAGAAAGCGGTAAAGAACAGCAACGTGTGAAAAAGGGGTTTGCCCGGCATGGTCGCTCCTGACAGATACCTTTTTGAGTAAAGAATAGCAGGCGGCCCAACTTCCGTCAAATGGCCGGCGGCAGGGCTCTGGCGCGGCATACCGGCCTTGGGGGGTGTCGGTTTTCGGCAATAATGCCGCCACTTTGCAGTTGGAGAAAAAAGGCGGGACCAGGATGGATCGCCGCACCCCGGCGCCGAATCCGGCATTGTCTGAAGTATCACAGGTGCGCGGCTATGAGCGAGGCGATTTTTTCCAGCGCAAGCAGTTCATTTTTTGAAAAGTCCGCTCCGGCGGAAGCGGGATCCTGTCCTTTTCGGGAGACTTGCAGTACCCCTTTTATTGTTCCGGAGCCGGCCAGGGGAACGCTCATGATTTTCTGGATGGGGAGCGGCTGATTTCCCTTGTCGCGGAACTTTTCGAAGAATGAAGCATGGGGCGTCACGGCAAACGTGTTGTTCAGGAACCCCCGGTTTTCACGGGCGGTTTTTGCCACGAGCGGGTTTGTGGCGGAAAGCGGTATGATTCCGGCTTCTTTGAGATGCGGCGGCCAGGCGAAACCGAGCGTTTCCCCTTTTTCGTCGATCAGCAGGATCGCTACTTCATCGGGTTTCACGTTGAAAGCGCGGGAAACGAGCCTGACCGCTGTCTCAAGCCTGCCTTGGTATGACTGTTCGCCCGATAAAAACTTATCGAGTATGGTACAGAACTCATCCAGTTTCATGACGGCTCTCCTGAAATACTGATCATCCTTTACCACAAGGGGGTTGCTTCAGTCAAAAGGAATCCTGCTTCGAAAGTATCACCCGAGTTTCTTCCCGTCGCGCCCGTGGCCTTCGAAATGATTTGCACGCTTCGATTTTGTGCTTGCGGCACAGCCATCTTTTTCCGTGTCGGGAAGGATCGGGCGTAACATCAACCCGTATCGGCTATTCCTCGTAAAACCGGGGGGCACCTTGACCAGCCCTCATAAACCGGTATTGCGTTATTTCACGATGAAAGGTAGAGTTAAAGTTTGTCAAGACGACGAGGCCGGTTCTCCCGGTGAGTGCGCGGCCGGGGTAGCCGGTTTGGGGTCGCTGACGCCGGTTCGACGCACAGGCAGCGGATGCCGTTATCGCCGTCCAAGGAGAGGGGTTGTCATGAACATCAGAGTGCTCGGGTGCTCCGGTGCTGAACTTCCGGGCCACAATCCGCCTGCTTTTCTGGTTGATCAACGTATCCTGCTGGATGCCGGGACCATTGGCGCGGTTCTCGACCAACAGGAGCAGGAGGAGTTGGACCTCATTGTCGTTACCCATGCTCATCTCGACCATATCAGGGGGATTCCGTCCCTTGCGGACAACCTGGCGGTAGCCGGTTCCCGGCGAAAGGTGGTAGTCGCCGGTCTTCGGGAGGTTATCGACGCATTGCGGAAACACTTGCTCAATAACGCCATCTGGCCCGATTTCAGTGCCATTCCCACCGTGGAAGAGGCGGTGCTCGGATTCCTTGAGCTGGAACCGGAACGGGAACTCCGCTGGGGAGCGTACAGCCTGACGCTCTGCCCGGTTAACCATTGTGTTCCCGCGGCCGGGATCCTGCTTCGCCATGGAGGCTCCTCGCTGGTCTATACGGGGGACACCGGCCCGACCGGGCGCATCTGGCAGATGATGGAAACAATCGATGCGCTGATCATCGAGGTTTCGTTTGCCAATCACCTGGAGTCCCTGGCCCTGGCCGCGGGTCACCTGACCCCGAGGCTTCTGGCCCGGGAACTGGAAAAGATCGGCGAATTGCCGGGCCGGATCCTGATTACGCATCCGAAACCCCGACTTCTGCCGCAGATAGAGCGGGAGCTGGCGGAGCTGTCGATTCCCGGTTTGAGCATTCTAACCGACGGCTGCATGTTCGAAGTGTAACCTGATACCGTGGCTTGTTTACGCCTTCTCCTGCGCGGAAAGCACCGGTTTTTCATTCCAGGGGGAATGGGCGGGTGAGGCAGGCGTTCGGAGCCTGTCGTGCCGGATGACGGTACACGCTGCTGATCAAGGGAAAAAGGGCACATGGTTTCTTTCGGCAAAGGATTGCGCAAGGCTCTTCTCATTACGTCCGTTTCGTTCGCGATTTCGCTGGCGCTCTGCTTTTCCGGCCTGATGACCGATTTCGAGTACGGAGCCTACGACCTCTATTCCCGCCACTTGAATCCGCCCAAGGCCTCCGGAGACGTTGTCATCGTCAGGGTAGACCAGCAGAGCATTGACGCCTTGAGCGACCAGTTCATTACCTGGCCCTGGCCGAGGCAGATCTATGCTCCCATCTTCGAGTACCTATCACAGGCAGACGCTGTTTTTTTCGATATCCTGACCACGGAACCCTCATCCTATGGCGTAGAGGATGATACCGTCCTGGCGAATGCCGTGCAGGGGGCCGGCAATGTTTATCTTCCGGTTTTCCTCTCCCGGGCCGCTCGCAACCCCGGCCGGGGGGAGCGGGAGTTCCTCGCCCGGATTTCCCTTCCCCGGAATGCTCCCCGACCGCGTCTCAGCTATTCGTCCGCCATCCTTCCCATTTCCGAGCTGCGTTCCGCCTGCAGGGGCGCCGGCAATGTCATGATTCAGCCGGATTCGGACGGTGTCTATCGAAAGGTGCCGCTGGACTTCGGACTGGGCGAGGACATCATCCCCCATTTCATCATCGGCTACCTCGCGAAACAGCGCCTGCTGACCATGAACGAGGCGGGCTTTTCGGCGGCGGGAAAAAGGATCGCCTTGTCGGACGACAGGCTCCTGCTCCGGTTCTATGCTTCGGAGCGCCCCTTTCCGGTCTTTTCCGCGGCTGATCTCCTGCAATCCTCTCTCGACCTCCGGGAAGGACGGAAGCCCGCCATCGACCGATCGCTGTTCAAGGGAAAAAAAGTCTTCATCGGTCTTACCGCGGCTGGACTCTACGATCTGAAACCGACTGCCGTTTCATCATTGTCCACCGGCGTGCTGGTGCACGCCACGGCCATGGACAATCTCCTTCACGGCACCTGGATGGTGCCGCTCTCCCGGTTCTTTACCCTTCTGTTCATGCTCGTTGTGTGCGGTATCGCCTCCTGGTTCATTCTCAGCCACCCGTCACTCGTCGCCAACCTGGCATTCGTCGGCGGTGTCGCGGCCCTGGTTGCGGGAATCCTGGCCGTGCTTTTCCGAAACGGCATATACCCCCGGATCATCCCTCCTTTCATGGCTCTCGGGGCGAGCGCGCTGTTGGCGGCGGCCTACAGTTACGCGATTGAGGGGAAAGAACGACGGTTCGTGCGGCGGGCGTTTTCGCAGTACATGGACGAGACCATCGTCCAACATCTGCTCAAAAATCCCGAACTGATCCGGCCGGGAGGACGCCGGCAACGGGTAACGGTCTTTTTCCTCGATATTGCCGGGTTCACCCCGATTGCCGAAAATCTGCCCGCTGAAGATACGGCCGAGATACTTTACACGGTTCTCAATGCTTTCACGGAGGTCATTATCCGGAACCACGGGGTGATCGACAAGTACATCGGCGATTGCATCATGGCCTTCTGGGGAGCGCCGCTGAAAACGGGCAACGACGAGACCGACGCCTGTCATGCCGCGCTCGGTTGCCTGGAAGCGCTGGAGGAGATCAATCGAAATTTCCGCGCGAGGGGACTGCCGTCGGTAGCCGTTCGGATCGGCATTCACAGCGGTGATGCCGTGGTGGGAAATCTCGGCAGCGAGCGATTGTTTGATTACACGGTAGTCGGCGACACGGTGAATCTTGCTTCCCGCCTCGAATCGGCCAACAGATTTTTCGGGACCCGGATCATGACCAGTATCGATACCCGGGAGCGGACCGGGACTTCGTTCGTGGCGCGGGAACTGGGAATGATGGAGGTCAAGGGGAAATCGCGACCGGTCACGATCTATGAAATCATGGCGGCTTCCGATACCGAGGATAGCCCCGTGATCGAAAAAGCGGGTCTCCACCGGCAGGCTCTTTCCTGCTATTATGGCAAGCAATGGCACGAGGCGGTCCTCCTGTTCGACCGCATACTGGAAATCGACCGGGAAGATGGTGTTGCCGCGTGGTACGGACAGCGCTGCCGGGAGTTCCTGCGAAATCCGCCGGCCAACGAAGGTTGGCAGGTTATCAAAATGAAGGAGAAATAACTATGCGCACGTGTGGAATTATGCTGGTCCTCATCTTCTGGGCGGGTATGCTCCATGCCGCCGACACGGCACGGGTGGTCACCAGGGAGAATGCAATCCGTCAGGATTGCCGGTTCTTTTCTCCCGTCAAGCAAAAGGTCAAATACAATGATCTCCTCGGGATTCTGTCCCGGTCCGGCGACTGGCGCAAGGTTTCCTTTCACGGCGTCATCGGCTGCATACACAAAAGCGCGCTGACGGAAGGAAGCATCAGCCTGGTCGGGGGACTCGGCGGCTGGGGCGGCGGCGCATCAGCCGATGAGGTTTCCCTGGCAGGCAAGGGGTTCAATCCCCAGGTGGAGGCATCCTACAAGAAGAATCATGCGGGCTTGAACTACACCGCAGTCGATTCGATAGAGCGCTACACGGTGTCGGATGAAGCGCAGCAGGAATTCATGAAGAAAGGAGGGTTGACCGCGCCATGAAAAAGATACTGTTTGCGATAGGTGTGACTTTCTTTCTTGGCGGCTGCAATCTCAAGGAAATCAGGATGGAGCACTTCGACATGCTGGCAAAATCCGTAACCGCCGCTTCCACCGCTGCCCGACCGATTTCCGATTCCGAGGAATATTACGTGGGCCGGGCGGTTGCCGCCCGGATCCTTGGCCGGTACCCAGTGTCCGGCAACCGGGAACTGACCGGGTATGTTAACATGGTCGGTCAGGCCGTTTCCGCCAATTCCGAGAAGCCGAACACCTTTGGTGGCTATCATTTCGCCGTTCTCGACAGTGCCGAGGTCAATGCCTTTGCCTGCCCGGGAGGAACCATCCTGGTAACCGTGGGCATGCTTCGTTCCGTGCGCAGCGAGGATGAGCTGGCCGCGGTCCTTGCCCACGAAGTCGGCCATATCAACCACCGGGACGGAATTGCCGCCATCTCGAAATCCCGTTGGACCGAAGCCTTGACCATCATCGGCACGGAAGCGGCAAAAACCTACGGGTCGGAACAGGTCGCCCGACTTACCACTATTTTCGAGGGCTCCATTGACGACGTATTCAAGACCCTGGTAGTGAACGGCTACGGGCGGAGCCAGGAATACGATGCGGACCTGGCATCGCTGCGGTATCTCGCGGCCGCGGGGTACGATCCGAAAGCCATGGAAAGTTTTCTCGAACGGTTGGCCGCAACGGAGCATGCCGCCACCGGCGGCATACTGAAGACCCATCCCGGCACCGGCGACAGGTTGGAAAATGTCAGGAACAACATGCCGGCCGGCAGGGTGAACCCGGCGGCAAAGCAGCAAAGAGACAGCCGTTTTGCCGGTTTTTCCATGCTATGACCGACTGGCGGTATGCCGGGGCGGCGGGTGTTGGCGTGAGGTTGACCGAGGAGGGATAACACGGTGATTTTGGATGGGAATCGATTGGAAGACCGCGAGCGCGGTTTCTCTTGTTTTCGGAAGGAAGGGCGCAGGGGGCTTCTTGCTGCCGCCACGACGGCGCCGGGAGTTCGTTTGCCATCCCTCGAAGACCTGAATTTCATTTTTCTGAACAATTTTTTCATTTTGGCAACGGTTTTCACCTTCTTTATCGGAGTCCTGTTTTTTTACCGCTTGAAAAAGAAAACCAACCCTCCCGAAAGGGTAAAGGCCACACTCCAGTTCGCCGTCTTCGGTTTTTTGTTGCTCTTCCTCGATTACAGCTTGCAGGACATTCCCCATTACGGTCATGTTTTTTCGGCACTGGTCGGTCTTGCCGTCCTGCTCTGCCTGTCCAATCTCGTCATCTTCCTGATTGTCGACGTGTATCTACAGCTCCGTGCCGAAAAAAGGATGCCTTCGTTTGTCCGGGAACTCATCAGCCTGGCGGTCTACCTGTTTTTCGCCATAGTTTCCCTGCGTCTGATCTTCCATATCGAGCTGTCCTCGATCGTGACGACCACCACGGTTCTGACGGCTGCCGTTGCCTTTGCCATGCAGAATACCCTCGGCAATATCCTGGCGGGGTTCGCCATTCAATGCGACCGCCTGCTGCGGTTGAAAACCTGGATTTCCCTCCAGGGAACGGGGGTTTTCGGCCAGATACAGAACATCGGTTTCCGCTACACGACGCTCAGGAATTTTGACAATAATTTCGTGCTGGTCCCCAACAGCATGCTGATTCAGAATACTGTTACCAGTTTCGGCGGCAGGGATGACGACAACAAGGTTGCAATCAGCCTGATCGTATCACTCGGCTACGACCTTCCGCCTGAAAGGGCAAAGGAAATTCTGCTGCGGGCGCTGACCGATGAAAAAGACATACTGTCCCATCCCGCCCCGCTGGTGCGTCTGCGCACTTTTGCCGAGAGCAGTATCGATTTCCAGCTGAAATTTTATCTGCAGGATTATGCGGATCGGGACGAGATCACGGACCGAGTCTACACCAAGGTTTGGTACGCTGTTACCAGGGCGGGGCACAGCTTCCCCTTTCCGCATCGCCAGGTTATTGCCTGTCGTGCTGTGGAACCGTTTGAATTTCCCGTGGAAACAGTGATTTCCGGAATGAGGGGCGTGGAACTCCTTGCGGTTCTCGACGAGGTGGAGCTGGCGGAACTGGCGGAACAGACCCGGATTTGTGTTTATGGCCCCGGCGAAATCGTCGTACACCAGCATGAAGAAAGCTATTCGCTGTATATCGTCCTGAAGGGGAAACTCCAGGCATTGGTGAATGGCAGGCGGGTGGGAGAAATCCGCGCGGGCAGCTTTTTCGGCGAAATGTCGCTGTTGACCGGCGAGCCGCGCAAGGCAACGGTCAGGGCGGAAAGCGAGACGACCCTTGCGGAGTTGTCGCCTGAGGTTATCGAGCCGGTTCTCCGGCGCAAGCCGGAGGTCATGAATGCGCTGAGCAGCATCCTCGCCCATCGGGAGATCATGAACGAAACCAGTCTCCGCGAAGCGGATCGGAACATTGCCGAAGTCAGGAAGACAGCGGAATATCTTCAGCTGCTGAAGCGTTTTTTCAAGCTCTAGCCAGGGACATGACGTATTGGATATTGACAGCCTCTTCAGGTGGGGTGTAAATAGTGAGCTGATCATCATGGCTATTGCGAAATAAAAGAAACGCTCATGACGAAGGGAAAATTCGAGGAGAAAAGTCATGAAAACCTATGTGTCTCTTGCCTTGGCGGCTGCGACGCTCGTTCTGTTCCACGCTTCGGCCCATGCAACCGCAACCGATACCATGATCTGCCGCCAAGGCATTGTTTCCGTCGGCACTACCGCGGGAGAAGTGATACACAAGTGCGGCGAGCCGACTTTTGCCACCCAGCGCGAACAGACGAGCGTCGATCGTAGCGTGACCGGCCATCAGGACAAAGTCTATACAACGTCGACAATCGACGACTGGACGTACAACTTTGGTCCCAACGAGTTCCAGTACCGGCTGTTGCTGGAGAACGGCAGGGTGATCAGCATCGAGAGCCTGGATTACGGCTATTAGAGGATTACGGGCCTCGGACTGTTCGCTCTGCGTCCATGTCTGTCTCGAGGGGGCCGTCAGTCTGGAACAGGTGCGGTAACCGACTTTTCAGGGTGGATTGAACCGGGAACCTGCCTTTCTTCCTCGGTCCTCGTACCTCGATCCTTGTTCCTGCAACTCAAAACTCAACGCTGCCTTTCTACCCCTTACCTCTTCAATCCTTAATCCTGCTTTTCAACTTTGAGCTCGCCTTTTCCTAGATCCTGAAAGGGTTTTTCCTTCATACTTCATACTTCATCCTTGCTTTCCCCTTGTAAACCCTGCGCGCATCAAAAGCGTTTTATAGGGTAGAGACATGTAGATGAGGTGTTCGTATGAAAAGACTTCTCCTGCTGATATTTGCCATTGCCATGCTGGGCGGGTGTGTTGTCTATCCGGGGTATTATGACTATTACGGCTCCTATGGTACCGGCTACTACGGCTTCCCGTACGGGTATGCCGGCCCGAATGTAAGCTTCTATTATTCAGACTACAGTCGTTGGCCCGGCTACTACCGTTGGCCCGGTTACTATCGTAGCCGCACCAGGTATTACCACGGCGGATCAGGTTATCATCGCGGCGGGACCGGCTACCATCAGGGCGGTTCCGGTCCTCGTCAGAGCGGACCAGGCCTTCACCATGGCGGATCCGGCCCTCGTCAGAGCGGACCAGGCTTTCACCATGGTGGATCCGGCACTCCGCAGAGAGCGCCTGGCGGATGGCACCGGTAATAACGGGGTGGTTTTATTCATACACTTCCGCATCCCTGAACAGCACTGCTTCGGCGTCCTTTTTCGCCAGGATCGGCTCACCTTCAAACGGCCATTCAATGGCCAGGTCGGGATCGTTCCAGATAATGCCGCGCTCGTATTCCGGCGCCCAGTAGTCAGTGGTTTTGTAGAGGAACTCGGCCATAGCGGAGAGGACCACGAAGCCGTGGGCGAAGCCCGGTGGTATCCAGAGCTGCCGCTTGTTGGCTGCCGAGAGGATTTCCCCGACCCATGTGCCGAAGGTCGGCGAACCCCTGCGGATGTCCACGGCGACGTCGAAGACTTCGCCGGCTATTGCCCGCACCAGCTTGCCCTGCGGCTGCTTTATCTGGTAGTGGAGGCCGCGCAGGACGTTCTTCGCCGAGCGTGAGTGGTTGTCCTGCACGAAGGCGGTCTTGAGGCCGGTTTTCTCTTCCCAGGTCTTCTGGTTGAAGCTTTCGAAAAAGAAACCGCGCTCGTCGCCGAAGACTTTCGGCTCGATAATCAGTACGTCAGGAATTGCAGTGGGCATTATGTTCATTCGGAAACCTTTCTCAACAGTGAACAGTGAATAGTGAATGGATTTACTCTGATCTGGCAAACCTTGAACCAGCTTTTTTCGTTCTTGATTTTCACCTAAAACCTAAAACTTAACACCGCTTTTATAACCTTGAAATCAGGTTTTCCTCGCTCCTCGTACCTCGATCCTTTTTCCTGTCTTTGCTACCCCTTACTCCTTGAATTCTTAATCCTGAACTTTATTCCTTCATCCTTCATAATTCATGCTTGCTTTTCCAACCTCGAACCTCAGTCCTCTTACCCGTAAACTTCATCATGACTGCCCACATCAATGGGGATAATTTCCTGCCCCTGGAGCACAAATTCAATTGTGATCCGGTAACGTATATTGATAGATACCGAATGAACGTCGTGTAAGGCGCCCTTCAAACGGTGCAATCTCAGGGAGGGGTGAAATGGGTCCAGTTCCAGGAGCTTAAGTGTTTTCTCGTATTGAGGGAGCAGGTCGGGGTGTCTTCTCAAGAATTTTGCTGCCCTCTTATTGTAGCCCGGTGTATAAATGATCCGGAAACTCATGACTGGCTATTCCGAATCCGTTTAAGATGGTCATCCACGCTTTCCTCGATACCCTTTCCTTCGGCAATTTCCCGCCGGGCTTGATACAGGGCTGCTTCAAGTTCGCACACCCGCAGGTGGTTGTATGTTTCCATATCCATGACGACGTAGCGTTCTTTGCCTCGAACCGAAATGATAGCTTCATCCTGATCTTTCAAGGCGGCGTCTATGGATGCCACCCCTTTGGTCTTCAGTTCATTTGCGCTAATGGATTTCATAATGGTATTCCTTTTGGCAGGGTAAAGAGTATTGTTGATAGTACTATTAACAATACCATGCGAAAGGGCTGTGTGCAACATTGAATATAGAGAGATCCGCTTGTTTAAGTAATTTTGAATGCCCCCTGGAGGCCTTTCGCTGCTTTTATCCCTCGTTCCTCCCACCTCGATCCTTGATCCTCGCCCCTTGATCCTCCTCCCGGGAGTGGAAAATTCCGCTGGCCCTTGACAATCATTGACATTAATCCGACATTTCACTACTCTGCGATATAATCATTCAAACGCGAATCTAACGGTTAAAACCATGTCCCCAACGTTGCTTTGTCAGGACGGATTCAAGTTTTTCTTTTATGCGAACGAACATCTGCCCAAACACATTCATGTGGTGAAGGGGGATGACTATGCTACAATTGACCTATCTACGCTGACATTTCGCGTAAATTTTCTCAAACCACCTGATGCGAAGAAAGTCCTGGTCATTGTCAAGGAGCACAGGTCGCAATTCGAAAGGAAATGGGATGACTTCTTTCAAAGGTAAATCGGTCCATTACGACGACAAGTATCTCCATGTGGAACTGGAGGACGGCCGTATCATATCAACACCAATGGATTGGTATCCGGAGTTGCGCAAGGCATCCTTGAACCAGTTGAGCAACTACTCCTTTATTTGTCGCGGATCAGGTATTGAATGGCCTGATCTCGATTATCATCTCAGCATTGAAGCCATGCTCGCGGAACGAAGCGGGACAAAAGCAGCGTAGACAGTGACTTTACCCATCAGTGAACGTAGTTGATTTTTCAGGTATTACAATAGTTTTTCCAGCTCAGGAGTATTACGGTAAATCTCTTCGCCCCTGCGTGCCGCCCAAAAAAACACCTTCACCAGTCACTGGTTTTCCTCGAACCTCGATCCTCGCTTCTTTTTCCTGCATTTAAACTCAACACTCAAAACTCACAACTCAACACTGCTTTTCTTCCTCGGTCCGGTGCTTTTGGGTGTCGGTTCTTGCCGTTTAACGAACAGAGTTTTTAAGTTTTTAGGAATGTCCCCGGAAAGTGCTGTTGCAAAATGAGGATCCGGAATTAATCGATGATTCCCGTTTTCCTCGTACCTCGCTCCTCGCTCCTGCTTTTCTTGCCCTTCAATCCTTA
>JAXGWF010000028.1:0-44150 GCA_040773465.1 Geobacteraceae bacterium
CATTTTCGTTCAGCCAGTCTCGTCGAATTCGAAGCCGGTTGCTCCTTTGAATTCAGAGACATCCTCATTGATCCCTTTCCCATAACCCATGATTCCGCCGATCCCGTCGGTTTCGTTATTGACAGTCTCGGGGGAAGGATAGGAATTGCCACCGACCTTGGTATCGTGACCCGCCTGGTACGGGAAAAACTCAGAAGAAGCAAGGTTCTGGTACTCGAGTCGAATCACGATGAAGAGATGCTGCAGAACGGTCCATATCCCTGGCACCTCAAGCAGAGGATAAAATCGCGCCACGGACACCTGTCCAATGCCGAGTCGGTCGAGCTTCTCGCGGATGTCGAGCACCCGGGACTCGAGGGGGTTTTTCTGGCACACTTGTCGGAAATCAACAATGATCCTGAAATTGTCCGCACGGTGCATAGCGGGTATCTTTCAAGCAGCACCGTCTGTGCTCCGCGGATGGTTGTCGGAAATCAACAGCAAGTTAGTGAAGTTTTATCATTTTGATACATTAAGTGGGGAGGGAGTGACACGAGCGCATAGCAGAACGCGCCGTTTTATATGGTTAGTCCCCCTGAAAATTTTTATACAGAAGGAATATTCAGATGATTGAACGTTACAGCAGGCCGGAAATGGCCGGAATATGGAGCCCGGAAAACCGATACCGGAAGTGGTTGGAAATAGAACTGTATGCCTGTGAGGCGCATGCGGAAATGGGGACAATTCCCCGTGAAGCAGTGGAACGCATCAAGGCAAAAGCCGGCTTTGACGTGTCGCGCATCGATGAGATAGAAAAGGTGGTCAAGCATGACGTCATCGCTTTTCTTACCTCTGTCGCCGACTATATTGGTGAAGATTCCCGCTTTCTCCATGTGGGCATGACGTCGTCGGATGTCCTCGACACCTCTCTGGCCATGCTGTTGCGCGAAAGCGGTCTTCTCATCCTGGAAGGCATGCGCAAGCTGGTGGAAGCGTTAAAAAAGAAGGCTTTCGAGCACAAGGACACGGCCATGATCGGCCGATCGCACGGCATCCATGCCGAACCGGTAACCTTCGGTATCAAGATGGCGCTCTGGTACGACGAAATGCGCCGCAACCTCCGGCGCATGGAATCGGCGGTTGAGACCATATCCTGCGGCAAGATTTCCGGGGCGGTCGGCACCTTTGCCAATATCGATCCGAAGGTCGAGGAATATGTCTGCGCCAAGGCCGGCTTAAAGCCCGCACCGTGCTCTACGCAGGTTGTACAGCGGGACCGTCATGCCGAATTTTTCTCCACCCTGGCAATAATTGCCTCTTCGATCGAAAAGTTCGCTGTCGAGATTCGCCACCTGCAGCGGACTGAAGTGCTCGAAGCCGAGGAATTCTTCAGCAAGGGTCAGAAGGGCTCATCCGCCATGCCCCACAAACGGAATCCGGTGCTTTCCGAAAACCTCTCCGGACTGGCCCGTCTGATCAGGGGCTACGCCGTGTCCGCGCTGGAGAATGTCCCACTGTGGCACGAAAGGGATATTTCCCATTCTTCCGTTGAACGGGTAATAGCTCCCGACGCCACCATTCTGATGGATTTCATGCTTGCACGTTGTACCGGGTTGATAGAAAACCTCGTGGTTTACCCGGAAAACATGATGAAAAATCTCA
Organism: Geobacteraceae bacterium; assembly: GCA_040773465.1. Classification (GTDB taxonomy): domain Bacteria; phylum Desulfobacterota; class Desulfuromonadia; order Geobacterales; family Geobacteraceae; genus RPRC01. The sequence goes on from JAXGWF010000028.1 coordinate 1,642, forward strand.
ACCTGATGCGAGGACTTGTTTTCTCCCAGAGGGTTCTCCTGGAACTGGCCAGGAAAGGCGCATCCCGGGAAAAGGCATACGCCCTGGTCCAGAGAAACGCCATGAAGGTATGGGAAGAAGGCAAGGATTTCCGCGAGGAGCTTCTCGGCGATTCCGAGGTCCGCTCATACCTTTCCAGCGAGGAAATTGACAACGCGTTCGACCTCGCCTATCACTTCAAACATGTCGATACCATCTTTGCTCGGGTCTTCGGTGACTAGAATGCGGGATTTCTTCCGCTTCCTGGTGGAGAATGAGAAGTTGCTCCCCTGGGTCAAGGCAAGTGCTCTTGCCATAGCTATTGTTGTCCTTTTCTGGGGGCTGTCGCGTTTGCTGCGTTATTTGTTGGTTTCGTGGGCACCCAGAATCACCCGTTTCAGTCGCACCGACCTTGCAGATCACATAGTGCAGCGGGTAAGGCCGCCGGTCGAGCTGCTGACGATCACCGCCGGAGTTTACCTTGCGGTCAGAACCCTGCCGGTTTATGATCAGGCCGGGATGTTTCTCGCCGGTACGGTATTCATCGTAAACGTGGTGATCATTACCAACGTCGCCTACCGGGTCGCGGACGAAATTCTCGCCTGGTATGCCCGTCGGGTTGAAGAGCGTACCGGGATGGGGATGGGGGTGCAGGTCCTTCCCCTTGCCAGGAAAGTTTTTACCATCTTCTTGGCCTGCACCGCCCTAGTAGTGGTGCTCCGCCATTTCGGCTACGACGTTCTGTCGCTTCTGACCGCTCTCGGCCTCGGTTCACTGGCCATCGGCCTGGCCGCGAAAGATACCCTGGCGAACATGATTTCCGGGTTCACGCTCCTTATCGACCGGCCGTTCCGCATCGGTGACAGGATCCAGCTTGCCGGCGGCAAGACCGGGGACGTGGTCGACATCGGCATCCGCAGCACCAGGATCCGGACGATGGACAACACGCTGCTCATTATTCCGAATTCGGAACTCTGCAACAGCGCCGTACAGAACATGGCCTTTCCCAATCTGGAATCCCAGGGTCGCGTAACCATCGGCGTCGCCTACGGTTCCGACGTTGCGCTGGTCAAAAAGATACTGGTGGAAAACGCCCTGAATGATCCCGAAGTGCTTCGCGAGCCGGCCCCTGAAGCATTCTTCCTGTCATTCGGAGACAACGCATTGAACATGCTGCTGATTTTCTGGGTCACCGATTACACGAAAATCATCAAGGTTACGGATAGAATCAATATGCAACTCGTGACCGCCTTTACCAAGAACGACATACAGATACCGTACCCCACCAGGAAGGTACTGCTGGAAAGGGAAGGATAATGGCACACAGAATTGAAATCAGTCTCAGGGAGAAGGTCCGGGATGCCCGGGGAGAGCGCATCAGGCGGGAAATCGAGGATTTCCTGCATCTCCATGTCACCAGTGTGCGGACCATTGACGTCTACTCGATCGATGCGGAATTGAGCGCCGACGAGCTTGCCACCATAGCAGATGAGCCCTTGTGCGACCGCATCATCCAGGGCTATGCCATCGACGAGTCCGCGGCTACGGACTTCGATTATCTCGTCGAGGTGGGATTCCGTCCCGGTGTCACCGACAACGTCGGGCGTACCGCTAAGGAAGCGATAGAGTATGTAACCGGCCGCTCACTCAGGGAAGGGGAGGGTGTCTACACTTCGATCCAGTATCTCATCAAGGGTGATCTCGAATCCGCCGATGTGGAGAAGATAGCAACCGGCCTTCTGTGCAACACCCTGATCCAACGGTACCGGATCGTCGATCACCGGTCCTTCATCGAAGGCACTGCGGAACCGCTCGGAATTCCCAAGGTTGTCGGCGAGGCACGGACTACGGTGCGGGAAATCGATCTGGAGGTTTCCGACGACGAATTGATGGCCATCAGCAGGGACGGCGTTCTGGCCCTGACCCTGGAGGAAATGAAGATCATCCAGGACTATTTCCGGAATCGCGACGTCGTCGAAGAACGAAAGAAACTCGGCCTTTCCGCGAAACCGACTGATGTGGAGCTCGAGGCGCTCGCCCAGACCTGGTCCGAACACTGCAAACACAAGATCTTTGCCGCGACTATCGACTACCGGGATGAAAGCGGCAACCGCGAGGAAATCCGTTCCCTGTTCAAGACATTCATCCAGGGTGCGACAAAAAAAGTTCGCGAGCAGCTGGGTGATCGAGATTACTGTCTCTCGGTTTTCAAGGACAATGCCGGTGTTATTAAATTCAACGACGACCACTCGCTGGTGTTCAAGGTAGAGACTCACAATTCGCCGAGCGCTCTCGATCCCTACGGCGGGGCGTTGACCGGCATCGTCGGCGTTAACCGCGACCCCTTCGGCACCGGCAAGGGCGCCAAGCTCATCTTCAATACTGATGTATTCTGTTTTGCCTCGCCCTTTTATGAGAAGGAATTGCCGGCCCGACTGCTCCATCCCCGACGTATTTACGAAGGGGTCGTGGAAGGTGTTGAACACGGCGGAAACAAGAGCGGCATTCCCACGGTCAACGGTTCGCTTGTCTTTGATGAGCGTTTCGCTGGCAAACCCCTTGTCTTCTGCGGCACCGCCGGTTTCATGCCGGCAACCATCAACGGCCAGCCCTCTCATATCAAAACCATCAATCCCGGCGATCTCATCGTCATGACCGGCGGCAGAATCGGCAAGGACGGCATTCACGGCGCCACGTTCTCGTCAGAGGAATTGAGCGAATCGTCACCCGTTTCCGCGGTGCAGATCGGCGATCCCATTACCCAGAAGCGAATGACCGACTTCCTGATACGGGCCCGGGACCGCGGCCTGTATAATTTCATCACCGATAACGGCGCCGGCGGACTCTCTTCATCGGTCGGCGAAATGGCCGAGGAATGCGGTGGCTGCCGGCTCGACCTGGCAAAGGCGCCTCTCAAGTACTCGGGGCTGGCGCCGTGGGAAATCCTGATTTCCGAAGCCCAGGAAAGGATGAGCCTCGCGGTTCCTCCGGAAAAGATCGACGAGTTTCTGACGCTCGCCCGAAAGATGAACGTCGAGGCAACGGTTCTCGGTGAATTTACCGACAGTGGCTTCTTCCATATTCAATACGATGAGAAGACGGTAGCCTACCTTCCGATCACATTTCTCCACGAAGGACTTCCGCCCATGCAGTTGCGGGGTGTCTGGGAGGTCAAGCGGCATGACGAGCCGCAGCCGGTAACAAAATCGGATTATACCGATGATCTGCTGAACCTGCTTTCCTCTCTCAATATCTGCTCCAAGGAGTCGGTGGTGCGGCGCTACGATCATGAAGTGCAGGGCGGCAGCGTAATAAAACCATTTACCGGCATCGACAACGACGGACCTTCCGATGCGGCCGTTATCCGGCCGAAACTGGAATCCTTCGAGGGCGTCGTGGTTTCTCACGGCATCTGTCCCCGTTACAGTGATATCGATACCTATCACATGATGGCCAACGCCATTGACGAAGGTCTGCGCGGCTACGTTGCGGTCGGCGGGTCACTCGACCTTGTCGCCGGCCTGGACAATTTCTGCTGGTGCGACCCGGTTCAATCGGACAAGACGCCGGACGGTGAGTACAAGACGGCACAGCTGGTGCGGGCGAACAAGGCGTTGTACGAGTATTGCGTCGCCTTCAATGTGCCGCTCATATCCGGCAAGGACTCCATGAAAAACGACTATTTCGACGGGGTTACCAAGATTTCCATCCCGCCGACGGTTCTGTTCTCGGTCATCGGCAAAATCAACGATGCCCGAAAGGCCGTAACCATGGACGCCAAGCAACCGGGTGATATCGTCTACCTACTCGGCAAAACGGCTTTCGAGCTGGGAGGCTCGGAATACCTGGCACTGCGGGGCTTCGTTGGCAATCGGGTGCCGCGGGTCGATGCGGCAAGCGCTTTGGGTCGCTACCGTTCCTATCTTGAAGCCGTTGACCGTGGGCTTGTCGCCTCCTGTCACGACCTGTCGGACGGCGGGCTTGCCGTCGCCGTTGCGGAAACGGCATTTGCCGGCGGCTTCGGCATGGATATCGATCTGCAGAGAGTCATGTTTGCCGGGGTTCCCTGTGACAGACACGACGAGGTATTGCTGTTCTCGGAGTCCGCCTCTCGCCTCCTGGTGACGGTGCGGCCCGAACATCGTGAACAATTCGAACAAGTGATGGCCGGCAATTGTTTCTCCGCCATCGGAACGGTAACGGACGGAACCATGGTAACGGTAACCGGCATTGACGGATCGGTGATACTGCGCGGGGCTCTCACCGACCTCAAGGAAGCGTGGCAGAGCCCCCTGAGGGAGTTGTAGCATGGCGCTTGCAAAGGCGATTGTACTGACGGGAAATGGAACCAACTGCGAGATGGAAGCGGCGCATGCCTGCCGACTCGCGGGTTTTGACGAGGTAAGGATCGCTCATATTTCCGAGCTCCTTTACGGCGAGGTTCGGCTCGATGACTTTCACTTCCTGAACCTGACCGGCGGTTTCCTGGACGGTGACGACCTGGGAAGCGCCAAGGCACAGGCGAACCGCCTGAAGTATGCCCGTATTGCCGGGAGCGGCGAGCACCTGGTGGACCAGATCCTCCGCTTCATCAAGGACGGAAAGCTGATTCTCGGTGTCTGCAACGGTTTCCAGCTGATGGTGAAAATGGGGCTGCTTCCCGCGCTTGACGGCAAATACCTGGACCAGACCGCAACCCTTACCTTCAATGACTGCGGCAGATTCCAGGATCGCTGGGTGTACCTGAAATGCGACCCCGATTCGCCGTCGGTGTTCACCAGGGGGATTACGGAGGGCATTTACCTCCCCATTCGCCATGGAGAGGGGAAGTTCCTGGTCGAATCGGAGGATGTCCTGGCGGCAATCGAATCAAAAAAGCTTTCGGTACTGAAATATTCAGACGCCGATTTCTCGGCACCCACCATGAAATTTCCGTTAAACCCGAATGGCTCAATGAATGCAATTGCCGGCCTTTGTGACGAGTCCGGACGACTGATGGGCCTCATGCCGCATCCCGAAGCATACCTCCATCGCACCAACCACCCCCGCTGGACCCGAGAGTCGTTGCCGGAAGAAGGTGACGGCCTGATATTATTCCGCAACGCGGCGGAATATGTTTGTGCTAACTTACGGTGAGAAAGGGCTTATGCCCTTTGAGAATCAAAGGAGATCGGTGTTTCAATGAAATTTGTCAGACCAGAGGAAGAATGTGGGATTTTTGGGATCTATAACCATCCTGAAGCGGCGAACCTGACATACCTGGGCCTTTATGCCCTGCAGCATCGTGGCCAGGAAAGTTGCGGTATCGTCTCCTCTGACGGTATGTACCTGCATTCCCACAAAAGCATGGGACTCGTCGCCGACGTGTTCGGCAACGAGGAAGTTTTTAAAACCCTGCCGGGAAGCGCGGCCATTGGTCACGTACGCTATTCCACGACGGGGTCGTCGGTGTTGAAGAACGTTCAGCCGATCATGGTGGACTACTCGCGAGGTTCCATTGCCGTGGCCCATAATGGAAATATCGTCAACGCCCAGCTCATCAAGGACGAACTGGAGGCCTGGGGATCGATATTCCAGACTACCATGGATACGGAAATCATCGTCCATCTGCTGGCAATGTCCAAGGCAAATTCTCTTCTCGATCGCATTACCGAGGCCTTGGGCCGGGTGGAAGGCGCGTCCTGCCTGCTGTTCCTGACCGAGACCCAGATGGTTGCGGTCAGGGATCCGAACGGATTCAGGCCCCTTTGTATCGGCAAGCGCGGCGACGCCTACGTGGTGGCATCCGAAAGTTGCGCCCTGGACCTGATCGAGGCCCAATTCATACGCGAGGTCGAACCTGGAGAGGTGATCATAATAAACAAGGACGGTCTCAGTTCCCACTTTCCGTTCAAAAAGGTCAAGCCGACTCCCTGCATTTTCGAATTCATCTATTTTGCACGACCCGACTCATATATATTCGGCAAGAACGTATACATGGTTCGCAAGGAACTGGGGCGACAACTGGCGCGCGAACACAAGATCGATGCCGATATCGTTATTCCCGTTCCCGATTCGGGGGTGCCGGCTGCCCTGGGTTATGCCCAGGAATCCGGAATCCGTTTCGAATTCGGACTCATGCGCAACCATTACGTGGGAAGAACCTTCATCGAACCCCAGCAGTCGATCCGCCACTTCGGTGTTAAGATCAAGTTGAACCCGGTCCGTGACATTATCAAGGGGAAACGGGTGGTGGTCATCGATGATTCCATCGTTCGCGGCACTACTTCACGTAAGATCGTAAAGATGATCCGCAGTGCGGGTGCTACGGAAGTTCATACGCTGATATCCGCCCCCCCTACCGACTATCCCTGCTATTACGGCATCGACACCCCGACCCGCAAGGAGCTCATTTCGTCGTCCCATACCATCGACGAAATCAGGAAGTACATTACCGCCGATTCGCTCGGATATCTTTCCCAGGAAGGAATGCTGAAGGCGGTAGGGGCGGACGATATTGATTTCTGTAAAGCTTGTTTCTCCGGCCAGTATCCCGTCGAGTTCCCCATTTTGTCGCCGGAAGCACAACTCGGCCTATTCCACAAGGAGTAAAAGACTGCATGACCGACCGCGAAAAACTTAAACAAATCATCTTGGGAAAGTCCTACGAAAAGAAAAAGGTAACCCTCTCCTCGGGAGTTGAAAGCGATTTCTATTTCGACGGAAAACAGACGACGCTTCATCCCGAAGGTTCCTACCTTACCGGCAAACTGTTCTTCGAGTCGATTCGCGAGCTGGAAAATGTGGAGGGTGTGGGAGGGCTCACCCTCGGAGCCGACCCGATTGCCACGGCCACCTCGCTCGTCAGTTTTCTTGAAGGGAAGCCGATTCCGGCATTCATCATCCGCAAGGAACCCAAGGGGCACGGAACCGGGGCCTGGCTCGAAGGCGCCAAGAACCTCGGTAAAGGCTCACGGGTCGTTATTGTCGAAGACGTGGTGACCAGCGGCGGTTCTTCCCTCAAAGCAATCCGAAGGGCGGAGGAGGAAGGCCTCCTGGTTCTCGGCGTGGTCACTCTGGTGGATCGGGAAGAGGGTGGCCGCGAGAATATCGAAAAGGCCGGGTATTGGCTGAAAGCTATTTTTACCAAGTCGGAAATACTTTCGTAAAATGAAACACCTGATATCGGGGCAGGGGGAGGCGGTGAATGATCACCGCCTTTCTTGCGTTTCGAAGATCAAATACTGATAACAATTATGACTTTTATTCAGATAAAAGATTCCGCAACGTTCCAGCCTGATACTGCTGTTTTGATCCCAAAATAAAGAAAAGAATTGCTCTTGAATGCCTCTCTTCAAAAAATCCTGTACTGCTACGGTCAACTCATGAAAACAGTTGATCAGTGGTTCGCTGTTTCCATAGCAACCACGGGGAATACCATACGATGCAGTTCCGGCTGCTCTTCCTGTTGCAGGGGACTGTTCGATATTACCCTGCTTGATGCGTTATATCTGCGGCAGGGTTTTGACGGACTCGATACCACAACAAAACAAGCGGTTCTCGCCCGTGTCGAAAAGCAGCTGGAAACACTGCGCAAGACATGGCCGGAGATGGCTCCACCCTATATCATTAACGCGATTCCGGAAGATGAATGGGATCGGTTGATGCCCGACGATGACTCGACTCCCTGCGCACTGCTTGGGGAAGACGGGCGTTGTCTTGTCTACGAGAACCGGCCCATGACCTGTCGCCTGCACGGCATTCCCCTCATTGATTATTCCGGTGAAATTTTCCATGATGAATGGTGTACGAGAAATTTCAAGGATTGCGACCCGTTGGAACAGGAGTGTCTGCGTTGGGGATTTCGTGCGTGCTTCCAAGACGAACTTATGTTTTTTCAGGAGGTTACGTGGCTTTTATTAAACCATAAGGTTAATGAATTGGATACCTTTATCCCGTTGGCTTTGGTAATGGATTGGGATCGTTTCGACTGGAAAGGATGGTGGATGGAGAATTCGGAGCGGATCAGAAGCGCGGGCTTTCAAGGGAGTCGTCACTAGCATCCGCAACGTCCCTGACAAAAACCCTGCGTCCTTCGATGTGGATGCGTCCTTCGGCATACAAGCGGATAACACCGGGATAAATCCTGTGCTCCTCACGAAGAATGCGCTTTGAGAGTGTTTCCTCGGTATCGGCATCAAGAACCGGCACGGCGGCTTGGGCAATTATGGGACCGGTATCGGTTCCGGAGTCAACGAAATGCACCGTGCAGCCGGCAATCTTCACGCCATGATGGAGGGCTTGGCGTTGCCCGTGGTTGCCGGGAAAAGCAGGCAGAAGGGCGGGGTGGATATTGAGAATCGCCTGGGGGAAGGCTTCGAGCATTACCGAAGAGAGAATGCGGTTGAAACCGGCAAGGACGACGAGTTCCACCGCATGTTCACGAAGTTTTTTAACCAGTGCGGTGTCGAAGGCCGCTCGATCGGGAAAAGAGCGATGGTTTAGTATCAGGGCGGGGATTCGGTGATTTTTCGCTCTTTCGAGGGCGAACGCATCTTCCCGATTGCTGATAACGCATGCAATGGTTGCATTCAGCTTTCCCGCTTCGATATGGTCTATTATCGATTGCAGGTTTGAGCCGGTACCTGAAACCAGGACGGCAATACGAATTATGCGGCTTGCGGATGCAGCGTCTTTTCTTGAAGTAATAGAATCAGACAAGCTCGACACACTCCCCGCCCACTTCGCACTTTGCAACTTCTCCGATCACGAAAGCCTGTTCATTGAGACCCGACAGCCTGATAAGCACTTCTTCAGCTTCTTTTTCCGGTACTGAAATAACCATGCCGATGCCGCAGTTGAACGTACGGAACATTTCAGTTTCAGCGATATTCCCTCCCTGCTGGATCAGTGGGAAAATCGGCGGCATCTCCCAGGAGCCTTTTTCAATGATGGCCTTGCATCCGTTGGGCAAGATTCTCGGTATATTCTCCAGCAAGCCGCCACCGGTAATATGGGCGATACCGTTAATACTGAAATCACGTAAAAGGTTAAGGATGGTTTTCACATAAATGCGGGTCGGTGTTAGAAGCTCCTCGGCGACGCTGGTATGGAACCCGGGCAGGTTACCGTTGATTTTCAGGCCCATGATGTCGAAGATGACCTTACGTGCCAGGGAGTAGCCGTTGCTGTGCAGACCATTCGAGGCAATGCCGATCAGCCTGTTGCCGACGGTGATGGAAGAGCCGTCTATAATGTTGTCCCGTTCGACGACACCCACGGCGAAACCCGCCAGATCGTACTCGCCGTCGGCATAGAAACCAGGCATCTCCGCCGTTTCGCCACCGATAAGAGCACATCCCGACTGGCTGCACCCCTGGGCGATTCCCTTGACGATTTCGGATGCCTTTTCGGGGTTCAGCCGTCCGGTGGCAAGGTAATCCAGGAAAAAAAGCGGCTCCGCGCCCTGCACGATGATATCGTTGACGCACATAGCCACGAGATCGATGCCCACCGTATCATGTTTGTCCGCCATGAAGGCCAGCTTCAATTTCGTACCCACGCCATCGGTCCCTGAAACAAGAACGGGTTGGCGGTACTTGGTGACGTTCAAGGAGAAAAGTCCGCCGAAACCGCCGATATCAGCGATAACTTCCGGACGATAGGTCGCCTTGACCATGGGTTTGATCATTTTGACAAAAGTGTTGCCGGAGTCGATATCGACGCCGGCATCTTTATAGGTAATTTTTCCATTGTCCAACGCACGTTCCTCCTCTTTACAAAGAAGATTATTTTTACGGTATAAACGATAAAAAGTCAAACCCATTCTGGTGCCCGGGTGGTAAGCGCCCCGGAATGATTTCTGCAGGCAGTTTCAATAATTATTGAGTGATCTCGATATGTTCAGACAAGAGCGTGATGCTCTGTAAGGCGATTGCGGGAGCAACCGTTAAGGATGCCCCCTTTGTTGTGGCCGGCAAAAAACAGTTTACAAGCCATCTTGCGTTTGCTTATGATTATTTTCTTCTGATTCCGTAATGCCCTCATGCCTTCGCCCGCGCGGAACGCCCCGTTTTCCGGTGAGGGAAAATTTACCCGGACTAGCCGGCATGGCAGGACGGCGGCTGCTTTGAACACCGTCATTCTGCTCAATCGACGTTCAGACGTAACGGAAGGTGATTTTTAAAGAGGTCATAATGGAAGATGTCAGCTTGCATCCGGTAACGGAAGACGACCTGGAAGAGGTCGTCGCTATCGAGAAGGTATCGTTTCAGCATCCCTGGAGTCGCGATCACATTCGCAACGAGATACATTCCGCCCTCTCTTTTCCCCTGCTGGCCCGGTTGGCCGACGGCGCCTGCGCCGGCTATATCTGCCCCATGCTCGTGCTTGATGAGGGCCAGATACTGAACGTTGCCGTGCATCCTTCTTTTCGAGGCAAGGGAATAGGCAAACTACTCGTTCTGGCAGCCCTTGAAGAGTTCAGAAAACGGGGTGCTTCGTTCGTGGCACTCGAGGTTCGCCCTTCCAATGCGGCAGCTATTGCATTGTATCGCCACGTAGGTTTTGTTGCCACCGGGCGAAGGAAGAGATATTATGAAAACGGAGAAGATGCGATTTTGATGAGTATTGAGATGAATGAATGGAAGGAAGGATTCCATGCAGTTTAAGTCCATGGTTGTCTCAAATAATGAAGTGTCGCCCGGATACTATCGTATACGCATGACAGCTCCGCGTGCAATACTCAAAGCAGAACCGGGCCAGTTCGTAATGGTCCGGGTCCGTGACGGCATCGATCCGTTGCTGCGTCGCCCTTTCGGCATCTTTGACGTGGGAACGTTCAGCCCCGAATACCCCGATGCTCCCCGCCAACACTATCTCGATATTCTTTACAAGGTCGTCGGCACGGGAACTTCGATCCTCAGTGCATTGCATTTCAAGGATTACGTCGACATCCTGGGGCCGCTCGGAAATGGTTTCACCCCCGGAAACGCCGGCGAAGAAAACATCCTCGTTGGCGGAGGCTTCGGCCTTGCCCCGCTCTATTTCCTGGCGAAACAACTGGTGAAAACCACCGCACCCAAGGTTTTCATCGGCGGAAGACGCAAAGAAGATGTGCTTTGCGTTACGGAATTCGAGCAACTGGGTATCGATACCTACGTGGCAACCGATGACGGTACGCTCGGCTCCCAGGGGTTGGTGACCGACGTGCTCGAACAGCACCTGTCCATGGGGGGAGGGAAGCGGGTCGTTTTTGCCTGCGGACCGGAACCGATGTTGCGGGCCGTTGCCGACCTGAGCGAATCACACGGCATCCGCTGCCAGGTTTCCCTGGAAGCGGCCATGGCGTGCGGGGTAGGCGCGTGTCTGGGGTGCGTTACGAAAGGGCGTACCCATTCGGAGCATTCCCCTTCCTATCGGTGCGTTTGCAAGGAAGGGCCGGTCTTCGATGCCACCGAACTCCTTTGGGATTGACGACGATATTTTATCACCTGAATCCTTACCGGGAAAACCCTTTCCATGACATGAGGATAGGGAGAAAGAAGCGATGAAAAAACCTGATCTTTCAGTCACTGTTGCGGGAATTTCCCTGCGAAATCCGATCATGACCGCATCGGGAACCTTCGGTTATGGTCAGGAGTTCGCCGAATACGTAAACATGGAAAAAATAGGCGCGATCGTCACCAAAGGGCTTTCGATCAGGCCCAAGGCGGGAAATCCGATGCCGCGGATCGTCGAGACGCCCGGCGGAATGCTGAATGCCATCGGTTTGCAGAATGTCGGCATCGAAGCGTTTATCAAGGAAAAGGTTCCTTTTCTTGGCACCCTGTCGACTCCGGTTATCGTCAACTTTTTCGGCAATTCGGTTGAAGAATACGCCGCGATGGCCGAAAGGCTGGACTCTATTCCCGAGGTGGCCGGCGTAGAAGTAAACATTTCCTGTCCAAACGTAAAACATGGGGGTATCGTGTTCGGCACCGATCCGAAATCAGCCTACACCGTTGTACGGGCAGTACGTGACGCTACCATCAAGCCGCTGATCGTAAAACTTTCGCCTAACGTGACGGACATCGTTGCAATGGCCGGCGCCTGCGAAGAAGCTGATGCGGATGCGCTTTCGCTTATCAATACCATAACCGGCCTGGCCATTGATCTGAAAACAAGGCGTCCAGCCCTTGCCAACGTGACAGGCGGACTCTCCGGGCCGGCCATTAAACCGGTCGCCCTCAGAATGGTCTGGCAGGTGTCGCAGGCGGTGAGACTTCCCGTTATCGGGATCGGCGGCATCACAACCGCCACCGATGCCTTGGAATTCCTGTTGGCGGGAGCAACGGCAGTGCAGATCGGAACCGCGAATTTCATGTCTCCCGCTGCGTCCCAACAGATTGCCGAAGACATGGAAACCTGGCTGCGTGAGAACGGCATTGACGATGTCAAGGAACTTATCGGCGCCTTACGGACATGACGGCGCCTGGAAGCCAAAACCATAAAAAAACGGCGGGGAGTGAATCCCCGCCGTTTTTTTATGGCCAACAGACGTGTTCAGCTTTTCGGTTTGGAGCGTACTTGCCGCGGTTTCGAAAGATAGATGGGATTCCGACCGACAACTTCAACGATCGGGCCGTTCTCAAGGAGTTCGAGGTTTCCGCTGTCGGGTCCATAGACGTTTTCACCGACGGCCCAGTCATACAGCCTTTTCGCATCCTGCAGGACCGGTTTTTCCGGAACGGAGAATACTCGCTTTTGCATTGACTCGTCGGCAAGACCGACGCAACCGTGTGACGCGGGTTTCCCGGGAAGGTCGCGCGCATGAATCCAGTAAGCCGCGTTGTCCGGACCGACGTAGAACCTGATGGCGTAATCCATGGGATACTGAGTGTCCTGCTCCTCGACCTTGTACAGGGAAGAGGTATGGTCCTTGTGACGAGCATCGGCCCTGAAAAGTCCCGTGGGCGTCTCATAACTGTTTTTCCCGGTTGCGGCAGGCATGGAAAACTTCAGTTTTCCATATTCATAGGCACCGAGCCACTGCTCCTCCATATTTACCAGGATATAGCGGGGATATCTTCGGGCGGGAGCATACTCCCTGGGCATCGGCGTGTATTCCCTGATATCCTCGATATGTTCCGGTGACTTGATGGTCATGCCGGGATACACGTGACGACGGTCGATGCGGTTGAACCGGGCGACATGAACCCAGTCTTTCCCGTACAGGCTTTCCAGGGTATCCTGGGGGCGGATGAAAAGGGCTTTCCAGTGGATGCTGGCGGTACTTGGATAGAAGACCCTGCTCAAGTCCTCCTTTGCACGATCCGCCGGTGATGCGGCGGGCTCATGCGTGACAAGGGGATTATGGAGGACGATGACCGCTATGATTAGTGCCGGGACAAGGTATTTGATTGCGTGGATCATGGATATAGAGTTCTTATTTTCCGTTTTGGTTCAAGATGAGATGTGCGCCAGAGACGCAACAGTAAAAGGGGCTGAAGCCCCTTTTTGCGTATCCACTACCATTTTTCCGAATTCACGTCAAGAACGTATCGGCGTTTTCATTAATTTTCTGAACTACCCCTGAACAGCTGGTATACTTTTAACGGATCGGACATCGAAATCAATTTCGACAGCATGCAAGGGGAGAGCATAATTATGAATCGTGAAGGAAAAAGTTCTGATGGAAACGAACGGATTCGACAACTGTCGGATATTGATATCGCAAGTCTTCCGCCCGACGGCGGTGAACGTTTCAACCGGCTGATCTTTGCACGAAGTCCCTACCTCCTTCAGCACGCTGAAAACCCGGTCGATTGGTTCCCCTGGGGCGAGGAGGCCTTCGTCAAGGCGAAGTCGGAAGACAAGCCGGTCTTTCTGTCCATCGGATACGCAACCTGTCACTGGTGCCATGTCATGGAGCGCGAATCATTCGAGGATGATGAAGTTGCCGCGGCGCTCAACGACATGTTCGTCTGTATCAAGGTCGACCGAGAAGAGCGCCCCGATCTCGATGACCAGTACATGACGGTCGCGCAACTCATGACCGGAGGCGGCGGGTGGCCGCTGACCATCGTCATGACGCCTGACAGGGTTCCTTTCTTCGCGGCAACGTACTTGCCGAAAACGCCGCGCAAGGGCATGCCTGGAATAATCGAGATACTCAAGCAGATCAGCGTGTTCTGGAAGGATAAGCGTGATGCGGTGCAGGAAAACTGCGCCCAGGTAATGGAGGCGCTGAAGAAAGCGGTTGAACCCTATGCAGGCACCCTGGAGAGCGAGAAAGTCATGGCCAAGGCGTTCCAGGCACTTATGAAGACATATAACGACGAGTGGGCCGGTTTCGGTGGCGCCCCCAAGTTTCCCTTGCCCCATTACCTGTCGTTTCTTATCCGTTTCTGGAAAAAATCGCGGGCCGTCAATGCGCTCTGGATGTCTGAAGATACCGTGAAGATGATACGACGGGGCGGGATCTTCGACCAGATCGGCTTCGGGATTCACCGCTATGCCGTGGACCAAAAGTGGCTCATCCCGCACTTCGAGAAAATGCTCTATGATCAGGCAATGCTCGCTTATGCCTGCCTGGAACTGTTCCAGGCAACGGGTGAAAAACGCTACCAAGACGTGGCGGTCGAGATCTTCACCTTCGTCCTTGCTGAAATGCATTCACCGGAAGGGGGCTTCTACTCCGCCTGGGATGCCGACAGCAACGGCCGGGAAGGGATGTATTACACCTGGACGGCCGACGAAATCAGATCGATCCTGGATCAAGACGATGCGACTCTTTTCTGCCGCCTGTTCGGCGTGTCCGACCAAGGAAATTTCGAGGGAAGAACCATCCTTTATCTGCCGGTCACCCTCGAGGAATTCGCCGAAAAAGAGGGAGTTTCATTGGCAACCCTGCAAAAGAATATTGCCGGCTGGCGTGGACGACTTCTGTCAGCGAGGAACCAGCGAGCGAAACCCCTCCGTGACGAGAAAATTCTCACTGCCTGGAATGGCCTGATGATCGCGGCACTTGCAAAGGGATATGCCGTTACCGGCGAAGAGCGGTACCGGGATGCGGCCGTAAACGCCCTCCGGTTCATGGATAAACGGCTTCGCACGAATGAGGGACGGCTCTTGCGCAGCTGGTACCAGGGAACGGCTTCCATACCGGCGTTTCTCGAGGACCATGCCTTTCTCGGTTGGGGACTGGTCCATCTTTACGAGGCGACACTCGAACAGGGCTACCTGGAGAGGGCACGAAACAATGCTCGTGAAATGCTGCGGCTTTTTGTCGATCCGGAAAATTTCGGCCTGTTCGATACGGCTTCGGACAATACTGATGTGCTGGTTCGCAAGAAGGGGGGGCATGATGGTGTCGTCCCTTCGGGAAATGCGGCCGCGGCAATGTATTTCATCAGAGTTGGAAAGATAACGGGCGATTCGGCTCTCATTGATGAAGGAAAGGGAATACTTCGCGCCTTCATGGGAAATGTTACGGCAAATCCGATCATTGGACTCAATTTCCTGTCGGTGCTCGATTACCTGGACAGCCCGGAAATCGTGGCAACCTTTGCCGGCCCCAAGAATACCCGGGAAGAAAGAGATATGCTCCATGCATTGCACAAACATTTCATTTCCGGCCTTGTCATTCGCATCGCCGCGGAAGCCGAGATTCCCGTTCCGGCGGGAGCCGAGCAAAAAGCGGTCGTCCAGATCTGCGCGGCGGGAACATGCGGCTTGCCTGTTACTACCGTTGCAGAACTTGAGGCGGCGCTGGATGAAATAGACTGAAAACGGTACCAATTTCCTTGCGGCTGTGATACATACCCCTGTTGAGTACGGCACAGGGGTTTCCATGTCTGAAAAGAAAAATATCGCACGGGCAGCGGGGGTAATGGGGTTCGCCACCATTCTCTCGCGTATCATGGGAATGGTTCGCGACATGGTCGTATCGCGCCTTTTCGGTGCCGGCTATGCGACGGACGCTTTCTTCGCGGCTTTCCAGATACCCAATATGCTTCGGCGTTTTTTCGCCGAGGGCGCTCTGACATCGGCATTCGTGCCGACATTTTCCGAATGGTATACCCAAAAGGGAAAAGACGAGGCTCGTGAACTGGCAAATGTCTGCTTTTCCCTGCTGACCGTTGTCATGGGCGTGGTGACGCTCGCCGGTATCGTTTTTTCTCCTTTCATCGTCAATCTCATGTTTCCCGGCTTCCAGGCCGAGCCGAACAAACTCCAGTTGACCATTTTCCTCAACCGGCTCATGTTTCCCTATATCTTTTTCATCAGCCTCGTGGCGCTCTGCATGGGAATCCTGAACACGGTCCGCCACTTTTTCACCCCGTCCATATCCACCGTTTTCCTCAACCTGGCAATGATCGTCTGTGCACTTGCCCTTCGCGGATTTTTCGAGGTTCCCATAACCGCCTTGGCCACGGGGGTCATCATCGGCGGGATTTTCCAGTTGCTTCTCCAGATTCCGGTGCTGTATCGCAAGGGATTTCCCCTGCGCATACGCTTCAACCCGTTCCATCCCGCCGTAAAGAGAATCACCCTGCTCATGCTGCCGTCAATCTTCGGTGTCGGGGTCTACTACCTGAACATTACCGTTGGCGCAATACTTGCGTCGCTCCTCCCCCAGGGAAGCGTTTCCTACCTGTATTATGCCCAACGGTTGTTCGAGTTTCCCCAAGGGATTTTTACCGTTTCCATCGCTCAAGCGGTTCTTCCTTCCATGAGTAGGCAGGTCGCGGCAGGTGAGTTGGCAGGCCTGAAGGACTCACTCTCGTTCGGTCTTCGCTTGACACTTTTTATTACGATTCCAGCCATGGCCGGGCTGCTTATCTGCGCAACGCCGGTTTTTACACTGCTTTTCATGGGAGGCGCCTTTGATTACGGCAAGGCCGTCAAATCAGCCGAAGCGCTCTTCTACTACTCCTGGGGCTTATCGTTCGTAGCATTCGTCAGGGTGCTGGTTCCCGCTTTTTATGCCCTCAAGGACACAAAAACCCCCGTGCTGACCGCTTTTATCGCTTTTCTGCTGAATGTGTGTTTCAGCTTCATGCTTATGGGGCCACTGCTTCACGGCGGACTGGCGCTGGCAACAACCCTTTCAGCGTTGTTCAACATGGTTTTGCTGCTCTTTTTCCTCAGAAAGAAAATCGGACCGTTCGGGGGCAGGGCGATAGCATTTGCCGGGGGGAAGATCATGCTGGCGACACTGCCTATGACCATTGTGGTGCACTTTGGAATGCAGTGTATTGACTGGTCGCATCCCGGAGAAAAACTTCTGAAGGGAAGTGTCATGGGAGGCGCCATAGCCGTCGGAATGCTTGTTTATGTTGTTTGCGCCCATCTGCTTCACTGTGAGGAAGCTTCGCGGGTTTACGGCATCATCCGTCAGAGGTTAAAGCGTTAGGGCGCCACCGCAAACCACAAGCTCAGACAGGAACGTGCCGATATTTATACACAAAATCACCAGGATAAAAAATATTTGCCGGGAAAACCCGTCTTGAGGGCTCATAACTGGTTGGAATGGCGGGAAAAGCTTGTAAGTTATTGATATAACTAACTTTAAAATTGCCTTAAAATTAGGCATCTAGCTTAACTCACCTTAAAAAGAGTCAAATAAATGACTTGTCAACAGCGTTGTTCACACCTTTTCCACAATTTCTGTGGAAAAGGTGTGCTCGTTTTAAGAACACCTTGATATCTCACAATTATTTAATTCGCACAGTCTTTTTCAATCTGCCCGCTCAACTTTTTTTGCCTCGTCCCATAACTCGTCCATCTCTTCAAGCGATGCATCCTGGAGAGTTTTGCCCTGTGAGTGAAGAGAACGCTCCACATGGCCGAAGCGCTTTACAAAGCGGGCAATCGTTTTGCGCAGCGCATCCTCCGGATTGATCGAAAGGAATCTTCCCAGGTTGACGATGGCAAACAAGAGGTCTCCCAGTTCCGCCTCCATGCGCTCCTGGTCACCGCTGAACAGAGTTTCCTCCAGTTCCTTAAGTTCCTCGAGAACCTTGGCGAAAACGGGATCGACGTGGTCCCAGTCGAATCCGACCCTCGAAGCCTTTTCCGAGATTTTCTGGGCACGGAGAAGCGCCGGCAGGTGGGGAGGAACGCCGGAAAGCGCGGAAATCCGCTCCGGACCTTTTTCCGTTTTTTTTATTCGTTCCCAGTTTGCAACGAGTTCGTCTATTGATTCAACATGCAGATCCGAGAAAACATGCGGATGACGACGGATGAGTTTGTCGCAGAGGGTTTGCAGAACATCGTCCATGGTAAACTCGCAGTTTTCTTCGGCAATGACCGCGTGAAACACCGGTTGCAGCAGCAGATCACCCAATTCCTCCTTCAGCATCCGCATCGAGCCGGAATCAATCGCTTCAATAACCTCGTAGGTTTCTTCAAGTAGATATCTCTTGAGGCTCTCATGGGTCTGTTCCGCATCCCACGGGCAGCCTCCCGGCGCTCGCAGGCGTCTCATCAGTCCCATCAGCCTGTCGAATTCGTTGTTTGCTTGTGTCATATCGTCTGCCTTTCGGGGTATATCGTCAACTGTTCCCGCCATGATAACGGAGAAAGCGGCGCATGTTATTTAACGCTTCCCCGTAAAAAAAGTCAACGGCGGGCCTGAAAAAGAAAAGGCCCTGCGAAAGGGCCTTAACCTTGAGGATGTACATACGGGGAGCATATTATTTTACCTGATCTTCAGGGTAGGCGTCGATACGATGGATGGAAAGGTCTGGGCCGATAAACTCCTCTACCTTGTTGAGTCGTATGCCAACGGTTTTTGAAAGTACGGTATAGACAAGATAACTGCATGCCAGCGCATAGAGGGCTGCAATGATACTGCCAAACAGTTGAGAGGTGAAGGTGATGCCTCCCATGCCGCCCAACTCGCCGGGATACAGGCGGCAAAACAGAGCAGGAAGAAATAGTGAACGAGGTCATACCCTTGGGCATTTGCCATCAAGTCGCCCGCCGGATGTAAGAATGAAATGCCGTAGGCAAGAGGAAAACCGACAAGGAAATAGAGGATAGTGGAAATGGACCAGTCGGAAATAATCTTAACAAAGGCATTAACCTGGCTTTTTTTCCGAACGGTACCTACTTCGAGGAAAGCGAACACTGCATGCATGGCAAAGACCATGACCGCGCCCAACATGAGAAACAGCACATCGGCGCTGCTCTTGAGACCTGTCGCCATCGACAGAGCATCCATACTATACCTCCATTGGTAAAAGTCCGCCATATCCCGTCATTGGGAATGGGTTGCCGATATCTCGCAAGCAGTTTGCCAATACGCCAACATCTTGATAATATTGGAGTTGCATATCAGCAAATCATGACCAACGGAAATATTTTGCCTATTCGGTAAGCGCATGTGCCCAAGATATAGGCTGTTTAGGATGCGGCAAAAGATGTTGACGCACCGGGCCGGGCGTAGTACATATTGTGCACCAAATGGGAGGATTGGTTCTGCTTGACGCAAAGAACGGCACTCATATATTCTCCGGATTTCAGCAAGTTCAGCTACGGCGAAGAGCATCCCTTCAAGGTGCAGCGATTCCGGCTGGCGTATGAACTCATGGAAGCGTTCGGATTGACTTCCCTTTCGGGAGCTCGAATGTTCGACTGTATTCCGGCGGCGGAAGACGATCTGCTCACCTTCCATACTCACAGCTATATTTCCAAACTCAGGGAGTTCAGCCTCTCCGATGAAGCGCGGGCTGATTTCCGTTACGGGCTCGGCGATATTGAAAATCCCGTTTTCAAGGGACTCTATGAGTGGGCGCGACTTGGTGCGGGCGGGACGATCGAAGCGGCCCGGCTTGTTACCGAAGAGGGTTTCGACATTGCCTTCAACCTTGCCGGCGGCTGGCACCACGCGCATCGCGCCAGGGCATCCGGTTTTTCTTACCTCAACGACAGTGTCCTGGCCATAATCAAGCTTCTGGAAAAGGGGAAGCGGGTAGTCTACCTGGATATCGACGCACATCACGGTGACGGCGTTCAGGAGGCATTCTACGAAACCGACCGGGTTCTCACCATCTCGATCCATGAAAGCGGTGAAGGCTTTTTCCCGGGAACCGGTTCGGAGAGAGAAATCGGCACGGGAAAAGGGCGAGGATACTCGGTCAATGTTCCGCTGAAGGAGCATACCGACGATGCCCTGTTTATGAAAGCCTTTGACGAGGTTGCCTATCCACTGATCGCGGCTTTCGACCCTGATGTGCTGGTAACCCAACTGGGTGCCGACACCTTCCGCACCGACCCGCTTACCCGCCTGGAGATAACCACGCACAGCTACAGCTACGTTATCAGAAAACTCAAGGCGCTGAAAATACCCTGGGTAGCCGTGGGTGGCGGCGGGTACGAAAATATCAATGTTGCGCGGGCGTGGACCATTGCCTGGTCAATCATGAACGGCGTCGAAATTTCTCCTCGACTGCCCACCCGTTTCATTAAACTGATAGATTCCCTGGGATATCCCAATCGCATGCTCCTCGACGCCATGCACTGGGCCGAGGACGACGACAGAAACCGTGCGCTCGATGCAGTCGAAAAAAGTATCGCGGCTATCAAAAAAAAGGTTTTCCCCGTCATCATCGGCGCCTATGACTAAGTTACCCGGCAACAGACAATTGACCAACCGGCGAGGCAAAGCTCTCTTCAGCCTGCGGGACATCAATTCGCTTTCCGTCACTGAAAAGGAGCATATCTACGGAAAACTGGTCCCGAAGCGCATATTTTCCATGTTCGACATTTCCCCGGAAACCTTCCGAGGGGCGGACGGAAAACGCAAGATACATTTTATTGCCCCTGAAGGTCTGGGATTGTGCCGGATTGATGTCCGGCTTGCGCCGGACGACCGGGATGCCGTTTTTTTTCTTGAGATAGCCGATACCCAGTTCCATCAGATGGAACTGGCGTTTTGTATCATCAACGACCCGGATTCACCCCGTTTTGATGTCGACGTGGATGAATCGGGGAAGGAAACGTGCTTTGCCACGCTTGGGAGAAATATCCCCGAAGAAATTCGGGCCATGGAGGCAGGTCTCTTCCCGAACCAGACGCACCGAGGGCTGAGAATGTTTGCAGAGTTCCTGCCCGTTCTCGAACGGTTCGTCGATTCCCTCGGCATGGAGATTATCGTCGCCGAGCCGCTGACTTACGATAATGCAATCCGTTACGAGAAATACGGCTTCGAATACATCACCGGCAAACGCCTCATGCTCGAGATAAACGAAGGATTTCGCCCGGGCAATATTTATCATCAAAGGCTCGATGGTTCCACGCCGTTTCGTCGCCCCGGATACGAGTCAACGGTTCGCGGTCGCAGTTGGGCAATCCATGACGGCATTCTTGATAAACCCTGGGATGATATCAGGATTTATCTGCAGGTAGGTTGCAGGGCAGGCATAAATACCTTTCCCGAAAAAAAGAGTACCATTTGAAGAGGGTTTTTCCCATGCGACCCACTGGGAAATCCATCCTCTGCGGGTTCAACGAGAGGGGGGCAGCATGTTTGGTTTCAGTATTGCCGATTGGATTTTTATCGGGCTTGTCATGGGAATCATTTTCCTGTGTGTTGCCCTCAGCGGCATGAATAGGCGAAAAAACTGAAAAAGCCTTGTCATTACAGCCTGTAAGGGTTCATAATGCAAAAAGGTTGACTGCTATCCGATTATTTACCGGAGATTGAAACTTGATGTTTTTGAAATCCATCAAAGAAACCGCAAAAAAAAGTGACGGTGTTTTTCACAAGATTGTGCACGGTCTGGTTGGAAGCATTTTGCATAATGGAGGCGGAGAGCCGTCCATCAATCTGCGTGATACCCGGGCCGTGGGTATCCGCATTGAAAAGCTCAACAAGTCGTTTGGCGCTAATCACGTGCTGAAGGATGTCGATCTGGAAATCCGGCCGGGAGAAACTTTTTCTATTATCGGTCCATCGGGAACCGGCAAAAGTGTTTTACTTAAACTGATCGTTAAGCTCGAAACACCGGACAGTGGTGAAATTTTCATTGATGAGCACCCGATATTCAAGGAAAACGAAAAAAACGGAGAGCGGGATTTTCGCTACAGCATGGTTTTTCAATCATCCGCTCTTTTTAATTCCCTGAGCGTGGGAGAAAACGTCGGTCTTTGGCTCAGGGAAAAACGTGTCTGCAAGGAAGCGCGGATCAGGGAAATAATTCGTGAAAAGCTGGCAATGGTAGGGTTGAGCGGCACCGAAAATCTGAAGACATCCGAATTATCCGGAGGTATGAAGAAACGGGTGGCAATAGCCCGCTCCCTTGCCATGAATCCGGATCTCATCCTTTACGATGAGCCGACCGCGGAACTGGACCCTATCAATTCCGACGAACTGGCCGATACCATTATCAAGGTCAAGGAAACGACACGCAACACTACAGTCATTGTTACCCACGACCTGAACTTCGCCCTGTATGTATCGGACCGAATCGCCATGCTGCACGATGGCCGTATTATCGAGACGGGCACGCCAACGGAGATAAAAGCGAGCACCAATCCTGTCGTCAGAAGCTTCGTCTACACGACCACCAAGGGAATCAAGGGATGAAAGGTTCTTTATTTTCAGGAGAGTGCATCACTCGAAACCCGGCAGGGGGGGCGATAAAAAATCTGGACAAGGGTAATGTTTTGCGCCATCATTGCACGAATCTTTTTGCTACGGTTGTCCGGCCCGGCTGTATGAGGGGACTATGGGAAAGATATTGATAATTGATGACGACGAATCCTTTCTTATCCTCCTCAGTTCCTACATAGAGCAGTATTATCCAAGCCTGATCGTGCAGACGTGTACGAATCCGCTACAGGGACTGAAGTCGATGAGAAACGATCTGGATCTCATGATCATCGATCTGGAGATGCCGCATCTGGACGGTTCAAAGCTTCTGAAATATGCCGCGGAAAAAGGTATCAGTAAAAACAGGATCATCCTGCTTTCAAGTCACGACGCCGATTACCTGCATGATCATTTCCCAATGGGAACCTGTCTGGCGGTGCTGAACAAGTTCGAAGCGGGCCAGAAGGCCGTTCTCGATATGATTTTCAGCTCACTTGAAAAAAAGGCCGCTGGTTGATCTGCTCCTCTGCGTTTTCCCAAAACATGTTCCCACCGGATTTCCCATGGATGTTATCACTACTCACGTAAATGCAGATTTCGACTGCCTCGGGGCAATGGTGGCCGCAAAAAAGTTATACCCCGATGCCCTTATGGCATTTTCCGGTTCCCAGGAAAAGAGCATGCGCGACTTTTTCCTGAAATCAACCGGCTACGCACTTGATTTCAAGAAAATCAAGGATCTCGACTTTTCAGCCATTACCCGCCTCATTATCGTCGATTGCCAGCATTCTTCGCGTATCGGCAGGTTTTCCGAGGTTGTTTCACAGCCGGGAGTCGAAATTCACATCTACGACCATCATCCCGATGCTCATGGCGATATCCGTCCTTCCAACGGGGAGATCCGCGAATGCGGCTCATCCACCACCATCCTGACCAGTATCCTGATGGAACGGGGGATACCGATAACGCCGACCGATGCGACACTCATGATGCTCGGAATTTATGAAGACACCGGCAACCTCATCTTTCCCTCCACCACGGTTGAGGACTTTCGGGCCGCGGCGTGGCTGCTTGAGCAGGGGGCCAGTCTCAATACGGTCAGCGATTTCATAACTCAGGAGTTGACGGCCGAACAGATTTCTCTTCTCAACGATCTCCTCAAGTCGCTGCGGACAGCGTCCATAAACGGTGTGGACATTTCTTTCGCCCAGGCTTCCGTTGATTATTACATCGGCGATATCGCCGTTCTTTCCCATATGATTCGCGATATGGAAAATCTGGATGTCCTGTTTCTCGTAGTTGATATGGGCAAACGGGTCTATGTCGTTGCCCGAAGTCGCCTGCCCGAAGTCGACGTTGGAGCCGTCCTCCGCGATTTCGGTGGTGGAGGGCATCCTCATGCCGCCTCGGCAACCATAAAAGACCTGACGGTCATACAGGTCGTGTCGCAGCTGGAAGAATTGCTGCGAATAAGGGTGAATCCCAAGCGGACTGCGGCGGATATCATGTCTTCGCCGGTGAAGACCGTATCGGCGGACGTGAGCATAGCAGAAGCCCGTGAACTCCTTACCAGGTATAACGTCAACGCCATGCCCGTCGTTTCAGACAACGAGATGGTCGGCATCATCTCGCGTCGCATCGTGGAAAAATCCCTCTATCACAACCTCGGCACATTGCCCGTTACCGAATACATGCACACGGAATATCTGCGCGCGGTTCCGGACACCCCCCTGTCGGAAATCCAGGATTATATTGTGGGTCGGGAACGCCGGCTGGTTCCGGTTTTCGACAACGGTACCCTGGTGGGGGTGATCACCCGAACGGACCTGCTCCGGGTAATGTATGCGGGGATACACAGCAGGGCGGAAGAAGTCTACGACATTGCCCGTGACGATATTCCGGTGCGCAGGCGTCACATGGAAACCGTCATGCAGAAACGCCTTTCAAATCGCGTAAACGATATCCTCAAAGAGTTGGGAAGGACCGCTGACCAACTTGACCTTCCCGTATATGTTGTCGGCGGATTCGTCCGGGATCTCCTGCTGGGCGTTGAAAATCTTGATATCGACATCACCATCGAGGGAGATGGTATCCTGTTCGCCGAAACCTATGCCAGAACGCACGGCTGCCGGGTGAAAAGCCACCAGAAGTTCGGCACGGCAGTCATTGTTTTTCCTGATGGCTTCAAAATCGATGTGGCCAGCACCCGCCTCGAATACTATTCTTCCCCCGGCGCACTGCCGACCGTAGAACGATCCTCGCTTAAGATGGACCTCTATCGACGCGATTTCACCATCAACACCCTGGCCATCCGGTTGAACAGGAAGAATTTCGGCATGCTCGTGGATTATTTCGCCGCTCAACGCGATCTCCATGAAAAAGTCATACGGGTCCTGCACAATCTTTCCTTCGTCGAAGACCCGACCCGCGTTTTCCGTGCGCTTCGGTTTGAGCAACGTCTCGATTTCCGTATTGCCAAGCATACGGAAAATCTCATCAGGAATGCCGTGAAGATGGATTTTCTCACCAAGCTCGGCGGCAAGAGACTGCTTACCGAACTGATTATTATCCTGAAAGAAAAAGAGCCCCTCCGGGCCATTGATCGCATGTCCTCGCTCGGTCTTCTCCAGTTCATTCATCCCGAATTGAAGCTGGCGCCCGAAACCTGGCAAATGTTTGAAGAAGCGGTGAAGATTATTGCTTGGTACGAACTTCTTTACCTGGAAGAGCATTATGAAAAGTGGGTCGTATTTTTCCTGGTCCTAACCGACCCCCTCACTATTGACCAGTTTCTTGAAACCTGCAAACGTTTATGTCTTTCGGAGCAGTATCGCAAAAAACTCTTCGATATGCGCAAACGGGTCGATTCCACGCTTGAAATCATGCAGCGCAGGCTCTACCGTGGTCAGCGGATGAAACGCAGTGAAGTCTATATGCTGCTTCATGATATTCCTGTTGAAATATTGCTCTACATGATGATGAAAACCCGCGCGGAAGGGATTCGCAAGTCAATTTCTCTTTACTTTACACAGTTGCGCGGAATTCGTCTCAGTATTACCGGTGAGGATTTGAAAGAAATGGGAATTCAGCCGGGCCCCCGGTTCAAGGAAATTCTCGACCGTGTCTTCCTTGCAAGGCTGGATGAAGAAGCCGTTACCCGTGATGATGAGCTCCGTATTGCCAGGGAATCAGTACGTCTTCATAAATAATTTAAACCCGCCATAACAGAATGTGCCCAACATAAATAGAATATCATTAAGCTTTCGGCGAGACTCTCAAAAATAAACAGACCTATCCCCCAAACTAAGGGGGTTGTGACGTAATTTGTCACAAAACTTTGGTAGTTTCCTCAATAGAGGAGGGGCTACCGATGAATATCAACGAGTTTCGCAGGATGTTTCCCGACGAGGAAACCTGTCGTCTCTTTCAGGATCTTCAGTCCGAAAAGGTCTCTATGAATGCTCACAATGCGGCCGTCATTTTACGGTTACGACGAAAACGCCGCTGCATGCCTACAAGGCATTCGGCAAGAACTACGCAGCTCATGATTCCGTCAACCACGGTGCCAAGGAGTTCAGCCGGAACGATGTCCATGTCAATACGGCTAAATCTTTCAATGCCATTCTCGAACGAGCAAAACAGGGAGTATTCCACTACCTGAGCAGAGGACATCTCCGGCGGTACATCGGAGAGGTGGCTTTCCGATGGAATAAGCGTGACCCTGTCGAGAAGAAAATCAAAGAAGGTGTTTCAAAGATCGTTATGCAAGCCAAACCGATTCTGGAACAGTTTCAAAACCTGCTGAAACATGCTTTCGGAACTCAACTCAGAAGAACTATTTACGGCGGGATCGCTACTCCACAACCTTCTTTTGGGTGATAGTCCCGAAAATAAATACTTTGCCCCTTTAAGGCAGAATTCGTCGCCTGTAGCATGCAGAACTACACGCTATCGAGCCGGATTATTGTTTTACATTCTCATAAGTGGCAAAGTCTTAAAAGTAACTAATTAAATATATATAAATTCATGTTTGTATCAACACCTCCGATATGATACATGGTATTAGACGAAAGATATAAAACTATTGTTTGGATGGCTGCAGGTTTAGATGTTTGCCAAGCCCTTAACATTTTATCATGATAACAGGCGCCTGATTGTCGTTGGCTTGCTGGCGCTTTTTATTGGCTTGCCCCTAGTGGCAGTGCTTCACAAAAAGGCCGACACTGTCACCCTGACCGCCGAGGAAAGTGCGTGGCTGAAAGCACACCCCGTAATTCGCGTAGCTCCCGACCCGGATTTTCCGCCTACCGAGTTTTTCGATTCCAATGGTGAATATTCAGGTATTGCCGCCGATTACTTGGCACTCCTGCAAAAGAAGCTTGGTATCCGCTTCAAAATTGTGAAACTGCGTGATTGGGCGGAGGTCCTCAAGAAGGCTCGACAACGAGAAGTCGATGTCCTTGCCGCCGTAACCAAAACCCCGGAACGAAGCGAGTTTCTCTGTTTCACCAAGCCCTACCTGGAGTTTCCTGCCGTAATCATCACCCGGGACACGTATGCCGGCCCCCTGAACCTGAAAAGTCTTGCCGGTAAAAGGATGTCCGTCAAGGCCGGTTACGGTGCCCGCTATTACGTGATTACCAATTACCCGAATATCAGGGTCGATGTAGTTCCCGATATCAATACCGGCTTGCGTAAAGTCTCCTTTGGCATGCGGGACGCACTGCTGGAGAACCTCCTGACGGCATCCTATTACATGGAAAAGGAAGTCATCAACAATCTGCGCATTGCCGGCGAGACCGAGTACGTCTACCGCATGGCTTTCGCGGTTAGAAATGACTGGCCCGTGCTGCGAGGCATCCTCGACAAGGGTCTTAACCTTATTACCAGCGATGAGCGCGACGTGATCTACAACAAGTGGGTTCCGCTCAATGCCCAGTTCCTGCTGATCAATAAGCGGATTACCCCACCGTTGGTAATGGTTGCCGGGTTGCTGGTACTGTTCGTCGTCCTGGTATTTTTCTGGAACCGGTCGCTTACCAGGCAGGTTTCAGCAAGGACCAGGGAACTGAATTCCGAATTGAGCGAACGCTGCCGTATAGAGTCGGCATTGCGTGAAAGCGAGCAGAAATTCCGCGTACTTGCCGAAACCTCGCCGGTAGCGATTATTCTCTATCAGGGTGAAGACCTGGTGTACATCAATCCTTCGCTTTCTAAGCTGACAGGATACAGCAAGCATCAACTAATGAGCATGAAGTTCTGGGAGTGGACTGATGGCGACGCACAATTAACGGTGAAGGCGTATGGGATGGCTCGACAGCAAGGGGAGCCTGTCCCTGAAAGTTATGAAGCGAAATTCAGAACCAAGGATGGCGAGCAAAAGTGTGTCATGGTTTCCGCGGGAATTATCCAGTATCGCGGCGAACTGGCCGGCTTAGCCTCTGTTTTCGATATTACCGACCGTAAGCGCATGGAGGAGGAACTGCTTCGTGCCAATGAAGATCTGGAGCAGCGGACCGAACAGCTTACTTCGTTGACCGCCGAGCTGTCGCGGGCGGAAGAGCATGAACGGCGGCGCATCGCAACCGAACTTCATGACCAGGTTGCGCAAACCCTTGCCCTTAGCAAGATCAAGCTCAGTTCCCTGCAGCTAAGCGGCATGAACGAGGAAAACAGGGAACATATCGCCGAAGTAATGGACCATTTGAGCACCTCCATCGAAGAAATACGGTCCCTTACTTTTCAGCTCAGTCCGCCGATTCTCCACGAGGTTGGGCTCGAGGCGGCCCTGGAATGGCTGAGCGAAGAATTCCAAAACAAGTATGGGCTCCTGATAACGTTCCGTCACGACAACAAGCCTAAGCCGCTGGAAGATGATATACGGGGAGCGCTTTACCAGATGTCACGAGAGCTCTTGGTCAATATTATCAAACATGCCCGGGCAACCAGCGTGCTGATCGAGGTTTTCAGCATGCCGGGCAATGTTGCCGTGCGGATTGCCGATGACGGCATCGGGTTCGATTTGTCAAAAAAACTTTTCAACCAGGGTAACCATGGATCTTTCGGACTGCTGAATATTCATCACCGGATAAAACACCTGGGAGGCGAACTGAATATCGATTCCAAGCCGTCCCGTGGAACCATTGCAACGCTGGTGCTGCCATTTTCCATTGACATCACCGAGTCTCCCTGGGAGGAATTTCATGCCGATTAAAGTACTGCTTGCCGACGACCACAAAATCGTGCGCCAAGGGCTTAAAGCACTGTTGGAAAAGGAACAGGATATCGAAGTTGTTGCGGTTGCCGAAGACGGCAGGTCGGCCTTGAATCTCGTCCATGAATTGTCTCTTGATGTTGCCGTTATGGATATCGGGATGCCGGTTTTGAACGGTATCGAAGCAACCCGTCAGCTTGCCGCCGAAAAGCCTGAAACCGGCATTCTCATCCTGTCGATGCATTCGGCGAGGCGCTACGTACTCGAAGCGCTTTCTGCGGGAGCCAACGGTTACATTCTGAAAGATTGCGCCTCCGAGGAACTGGCTTGGGCTATTCGTGCCGTTGCCGCGAAAGAAACCTACCTCAGCTCGAAAATCGCGGATATAATAGTACAAGATTACATGAAGGTTATCCCTGACCATGAACCTGCCCCCTGTACGATTCTTTCCAAGCGTGAGCGGGAGGTGCTGCAACTCATTGCCGAAGGAAACAACACCAAAGAAATTGCCTACCAGCTTGATTTAAGCATAAAGACCATCGAAACCCATCGCCAGCAGATCATGAGGAAATTAAATCTGCAAAGTGTTGCGGCCCTTACCCGTTATGCTATCCGCGAGGGATTATCACCACTCGAGTAGCCATTACCGGAATCCGTGATGCCTTCACGCCTTTGCCTCCGCGGAACGCCTCGATTTTCTCCAATACCGCGGCATGAGACCATCCGACGAAGTTCACCCGGTGCAGCAGACCCTGTTTTACCGATTCGCCTTCTCGTACCAGGATGTCATTGACGATTCCCTGTTCCGCGGGCTGGACGATTTGCAGGTACGACTGTGGAACCAGTTTTCCGTCGGCAACCGCCACGATGTCGAGCCTGCCGATCAACCCCCACAGCAGCATGATGCAAAACAGGGCAATGGCGGTCTTGAGGACTCTTCTGCTGAGAGGGGAGGGTGGTTTATCCTGCAACCTGACAATGGCGGGTGAAAAATCGTAATGGTCAGCCCCGGAATCGAGGAATAAGCGTTCCGAAATTTTTGTTATTAGAGATTGCAGAGCATTTACCAACTTTTTCAGATCTGACCTGTGGTTGTTGCAGTCCTGTGAAATATTTTCGAATTTATTCATGGTGAAGTGTCCGGATTGATTTCCTGGATGGTGATTTATTTAGCCACCATACCCTTAGTATTGCTAAGGTTCTGTTGTTTCAGGGTATGTGGTTGATTGTTTGTTTTGTAACCATTTCGGTAGCCGCTCTATGGTCGAAACCAGTCGGTCAAGTACGCATTCCTGGTCGTAATCGGCATATTTTGTTGCAAAGCGTCCAGCTGCTGACCGAAATGCAGAATTTGAAAGGAGGTTATCCAGAGCAGTGCCGAAATCTGCATTAATTCTGTTTTGCGTTACAGCAATGCCGGTTCCAAGACGCTCCATTGCAGAGCTCAGCGTCCATCGTTCGATAGTAGTGGGAATCATCAGCAACGGCACGCCTGCGAGAAGCAATGCCGCTACGGTCCCGTGGTTGGCATGCGTCACGGAAAGATCAGAGTTCGTCAACAAGGGCGAAAGTTTAACTCGTGTCCCTACGATGCGGATGTGCTCATGGGAAAGAGTCCTCCTCATGCTTTCTTCCATACCGGGAACTATTGCTATTACGCTTGCCCCCCTATCTTTAAGTGTTTCCAGAATCGAGACGGTTTCCCTTATTGGATTAAGATAGGCTATGACGCGGAAGGCTCCTCCTTCAGGCCAAGGGATATCAACACCATCTCCCGTGATTGATAACGGTCCGATGAAATGACCGCCAGTCCGTCCCGGGTAGTTGTCCATTTCCGGAAAAGTGGCAAATAAGGTGAGATCGCTCTTCATGGCCTGTTGCAGATTCGCAAGCCGGGTGGCGCTATCGCGATTTCGGATCTGATTGATGTTATCAAGAATTATCTGCTCTTTTTTCAGCAATGTTTCCTTGCTCATGTTGAGCCATGGACGGAAACAAGGAAAAGGTGCGACATCGGGTGGCGACTCGAAACCATAGGCAAGTTCCAGGCATGGTATCCCGAAAAGTCCAGCGGAAATCTTTGCCGTCGGTGCATACTGGGCCACCACCACGTCGGGCCAATACAGGTTGAAAAGGTTTTGCCAGGCCCGGACAAGACCGCAGAGAACCCCGGAATCCGCGAACCCGGCCTGTGCCAGGATATCGGCAAAACTGACCGGATCGCGGTAGACGGTACCATTGCCGGGAGCGCGGGGGCATTGCACAAAGCGGAAACCATCCTCAGCCAACAGATGCTGCGCGGAGCCGGGATCTTTAACCGCGAAAAGTACCTCGTGTCCACGTATGCGAAGGCGGCGGGCAACAAGCAGCAGTATCGACAAGTGCCCAAAGCCGCCCCCGAGTTCCCAGGCCAAAAGAATCCTGCTCATCCGAGTTTGACCATTCCCTCCTGGAGCCCTGAAGCTGGTTTCAGGGCCTGAAGTGTAGCGCCGAAAGCCGGATCGGCCAGGATGTTCCGTGCCGAAGCCGCACCCATACCGGACAGTGTGCCGTCCAAACCGTACCGATACGACAGGTCTCCACCGAGCGCCTCGGTATCGCTGCCGCCCAAGTGGAACTGGCTGAGAGCGTTGCTCAGTTCCCACGCAGTAAGGGATGGGTCGGCGGACCTGGCTTGGTCGAATTCACTTACCAATCCAGCGAAATCGAATGTTTCTATTGTGTGATCGAGCAAAGTGTTTTCACTCGATGCGTCAAAGTCGTCAGAGGCCTCTTGGACAAGTTGCAGAGTTAGAACATCTCTGTTCAGGGACGAAGAGTACCACCCCTTGAGTACGATTGCCTCACCCGCACCGGTTTCGAACACCAGGTCCGAGCCGCTCTTGCTGAAGGAAAGATCGTCGAGGGAAATGCCGCCGCCGAGAGTGATGGCGTCAGCGCCGTCGCCGGAAGAGATCACGGTATCGCGGCCGTCACCGCGGTTGAAGGCGATAATATCCTGCCCTGATCCGGTATAAATAGTGTCGTCGCCGCTGCCGCACAGGATGAAATCGTTGCCGCTGCCACCGAGAAGGACATCGTTTTCCGCTCCGCCATCAAGAAGGTCGGCATTTCTTCCTCCCTGCAGCCGGTCGGAGTCCGTACCGCCCTGGAGAATATCGAAGCCTGCGCCACCGTCGAGTTTGTCGTTGCCGCTGCCGCCGAACAGGACATCGTTGTCGGCGTTTGCCCACAGTACGTCATTGCCGGCGCCGCCGTCTATAACCACATCACCGTAACCATAACGGAAGCTGGTCAGGTCTACCAGATCATTACCAGCTCCGACGGCAATGCTTTCGATGTCAGTAATTCGCGGGCCATTCCACAGGCCCCTGTCGAGGAAAACGGCGTCATCCGCCTCCGTGGCGGTCAGTTCGTCGTATCCCTCACCGCCGTCGTATGTATCGTGGCTCAGATTCTTTCCGGAGATCATTTCGATGGCCAGATTGCCCGCATTGACGGCCATTTCGTACCATGCCGCCCGTGTGTCGGCCGAGAAGATCAGCGTATCGTCTCCGGCGCCCGCGGAAAGGACATCTGTCCCGGTTCCGCCATCCAGGATATCGTTGCCGTCAGTTCCCGTCAGGGTGTCGTTGCCGTCAGCGCCAATGATCGTTTCTCCCGGTGCGGGGGCAATGTCCAGGTGGAAGACGTCGGCTGCGGAAGCGCCGTAACCGTCGGTTGCGGTGACCCGGATATCCAGATCGCCGGCGCTGCCCTTCTCGGGGATTCCGGAGAAGGTCATGGTGTCGCTGTCGAAGATAAGCCAGGAGGGGAGGGGATCGCCGTCGAGCGTGGCGGCGCTGTAGGTGAGGGGATCGCCGTCTTCGTCCATAAAGGCGTTTTCCGGAACCTGGAAAGTGAAGGTTTCGTCTTCGTTCGTCGTCAGATCGGCGAGAATTCCTTCTCCTTCCTTGGGTGGGTGGTTCGTCAATTCGTGGTAACTGACAACGCCTCCGTCGAAGAATTCAAAAGCGTCGATGATTGTCGCGCCGTCTTCACTCTGCGGGTAAAAACTTTCAATGGTTACCTGATCGCCCATATCCCCATACTGGATTTTCAAATTGTCGCCGTCTTGAACAAGGGTAAGCGATTCGCGGGTGATCCCTTCTCCGAAGGAGATCAAATTGCCGATACCGTCTTCGACGGCGTCGATAATTATGTCGGTTCCGTCACCAAGGTTAAGAATGTAACTGTCCATTCCCGCGCCACCAATCAGCGTATCGTCATCAGAACCTCCAGTCAGCACGTCGTCTCCTTGGCCTGCGTACAGGATGTCGTCTCCCTGGTATCCATACAGACGATCACTGAGATTCGTCCCGGTCAGCTCGTTGTCATCAGCATCTCCTTCGACTACGAAAATGGAACGAGCAAGCTCCGAAAAGGAGAGCGTCGTTCCGTCGTCGAATTGAAATGTTTCAACGGAACGGGAACTGTTGTCCACGTCGTCGGGATCGAATCCCGCCAGGCGTATCATGTCGCCGTTGTCGAACAGAATGACCAGAGATCCTTCCATGCCGTCTTGGGGAGGCTCGAAACGAATATGGCGATTTAAGTCCGACGGCAATATGCCGGGACCGAAAAGGAGAGTGTTGCCGGCTCCCGGCTCGACGGTATCAATGATATTCAAAATGCCGTCACCCTGGTTGAAAATGTAGGTGTCGTCACCGGCTTCTCCGTATAGCGTGTCATTCCCCGTACCGCCTGTCAGCAGGTCGTCACCGTCGCCGCCGTAAATTCGGTCGGTTGTCGATGTTCCAATTAAAGTGTCGTTGTCGTCACTCCCTATTATATCGAATCCCCGCGCCAGCAATTCATCATAGGAAAGCGTCGGGCCGTTTTCACCGAACTGAAAAAACTCGACGGCCCGCTCTCCGAATGGATCCAGCCGATTGAAGTGCGAAAGGCGGATTTCATTGTCCGTACCCAGTTCGCGCAAAATAAGGATATCGCTGTCCGGATCATGACTAAGGAAAACATTGTCCGGATCCGATCCTTCGGGCAGAAGTATGGTGTTTTCCTCATCGGGAGCCGAAAGGTCGTCAATGGTATCCGTGCAGTCTCCCGGTTCGAAGATATAGAAGTCGTCACCCGCTCCACCGTAAAGGACGTCGTTGTCACCCAAACCGCGTATCGAGTCAGCTTCGGGCGTTCCCCATAGGTTGTCGGCCTGGGGGGTGCCGACGATTTCATATCCCATGGCGAGGAAATCGTCGAAACTGAAGGTCGTTCCATCGTCAAAGTTGAATTCCGTCACGGGTTGCGGCATGACAGTAATCCTTGGGTCGAATCCCTCGAATCGCAAAGCGTCTCCGTTTTCTCCAACGCGGACAACCAGTGTGCCGTCTTCAACCACTGCCTTAAGGTCGTCTGTTGAAATACCGTATCCGAACCGAATACTGTTGCCCATCTCCGAGCCGCTGATATCGATGATTGTATCTATGCCGTCTCCCTTATTAAAGATATAGGTGTCATTACCACTGTCGCCTTGTAACCGGTCATTGCCGTATCCGGTGTCAAACGTATCGTCTCCTTGGCCGCCTTGGATGAAATCCGCGCCTTCCGTGCCGTAAAAGCAGTCGTCTTCACCGGTGCCTGTTACGGTTATGCCCTTATTAAGGATATCGTCACGCGTTACTTCATTGCCGTCCGAAAAGCGGAACACATCGACAGCCGAGTTGAATGTTTGGCGCCCTCCATCATACCCGGCGAGTCGGACTTGATCTCCGGTTGCAGGAATATCAATGACCAGGTATCCTTCCTGTTCGGAGAATCTGAGATCGTCGAAACTGATGCCAGGGCCGAATTGAAGAGCATTTATGGCTGAAATGGTGATAAAGCCTCCCCCGTAGTCGCCGCCATAATCTCCACCGTAACCATCACCATCATCGTAACTATCGTCGTATCTATACTCAGTGCAGCTGTCTTCGATAGTAAGGTTTCCGTCACCGGCATTGAAAATGTACGTATCATTACCGTTGCCGCCCCAGGCGATATCATTGCCGGAGCCCGAAAAAAGAATGTCGTCGCCGTCACCGCCGAAAAGGGCATCATTACCTTCTCCACCGGAAAGCGTATCATCACCGCTTCCGGCATCTATCCTGTCGTTGCCTTCGGCGCCTTCGAGATAATCGTCACCCGTGTAGCCGATTATCAGGTCGTTTCCGGCACCACCGTTCAAAGTATCCATACCGGGTGACCCGAGAAGTATGTCGTCCCCGTCGGTTGTCTCATTGACTCCCGTATAGTTCGCGGTTCCGAACAAATCTCCGTTTTGCGCATAGGAAATCGCAAAATCTCCTCCACCGGGAAGTACCTTTTGCGAAATATCATAGCTGTCGGCTTCGTCAAACAGTGCCACTGGATATGTTATGTCGGAAGAAGCCAGTATTCCTTTCTTGTCCTGAATCAGGGTTTTGAAATCGTAGGCTCGGACCCTTCCGTCCGAATCTACGAACTGTACGACGTGAATGGGAAGAGTTTCAGACTCATAGAGACTGTCCGTTTTAAACCAGGGAAGAGTTATGCTACCGCCGGAGCCGCTGTCGACGAGAAGAACCACTTCGCCGTCGGTGTTACGATAAGCGGTTATGTCTTGAAGCCCGATTCCGACACCGAAGGAGAGGGTATCGGTTTGATCGGGATTGGAACTTGCGCATATATGATCATTACCAGCGCCCCGGTTGAATACATACGTATCGTTACCGGTGCCGCCATCCAGCTGGTCATCACCCGTTCCACCGGCCAATACATCGTTGCCGGCGTCTCCTTGAAGCTGGTCGGTGCCGGCGTCTGCGCTGATCAGGTCGTTGCCGTAGCCGCCGGAGATGAAGTCATTATTATCTCGGCCGCGCAAAGAATCATTCCCATTAAAACCTTTAATAATGTCATCCCCGTCGCTTCCTGTCAGGATATCATCACTGTCGGTCCCTCTTTGGAAACCTGCCACTCCTCCGTCGTTGAGCGCCAGCATTTGCTCCAGAGTCATGTCAGTGTCGTCCGAGAAGCGAAACTTCCGTACCGATGATTTTGAAATATCGCCACCGTCGTCGACGGTTACGACACATGCATCATTGTTCCCTATGCCAATTACCAGGCGGCTGAAACCAGTGTCGCCCGGTTGTAGTTCACCATATAACGGCTCGCCAAGCTGTACCCTGATATCAGACGGGGTAATCCCCGCGCCGAATTCGATAGTATCGTCCATTCCGTCGACTGGTCGGGAGATCATGGTATCGAGGCCCGTACCCCGCTCAAATCGGTAGATATTGGCGCCTGTTCCACCGATGAGCGTGTCGCGTCCCGTGCCGCCGTTGAGGATGTCGTCGCCTTCGGCGCCGTTCAGGGTGTCAGCTCCGCCGAAACCATTTAAAACATCATTTCCCTGAAGCCCGAGCAGAACGCCGTCCAGGTCGCTTCCCGTCAACGTATCGTCTCCCGTCGTTCCGACGAGGGTTTCCGAATCGGGAGGAAAGGTTACTATTCCCTGGATGTCGGAAGCGGTCAATGTTGTACCGTCGTGGAAGACGAATTGCTCTATCACATTCGTTCCGTTTTTGATGCGCAAGCTATCCTGAGTGTCCTTGATGGAAATCAGGAGATCTCCGTCATCTATGGTGAAGGAAAGGTCGTTGGCGGTGATCCCTTCCTGAAAATGGATGGTGTCCTGCCCTTGCCATGACCAGCCGTTGTCCTGGATTACATCCTGGCCGTAGCTTCTGTCGAAGCGATAGGTGTCGCCGCCGCTATTACCAATGAGTAGGTCGTTGCCGGTCGAACCATCCAGAATGTCGGAAGAACTCGTCCCCTCGATGACATCATCACCTTCGGTTGCCAGAAGCGCGCGGGTCTGCATTGTCGCGTAATCCCATATTGTGCCGTCAGCGAAACGCACCTCCTCGATGTGGTTGGTATCGCCATTTTCACCGAAACCGTTAATGACCGTCAGACGATCTTCGGTTCCATTGATGGAAAGTACCATGTTATTACCTGATCGGCGGATGATGACATCTTCCGGAATTACATCAGGAGTAAATTGAATGGCATCATTGGGAGAGTAGTCGATATGGTGTTCGTCGAACCCTTCGTCTATCGTGTCTCGGCCGTAATTCTTGCCAAAGATATAGGTGTCGGCGCCATATTCGCCTTGAAGCAAATCGTCACCGCTGCCACCGTCCAAAGTGTCGTTGCCGTAGTAGCCGAATAATGTGTCCGATCCTTCCAACCCTGTTAAGGTTTCGCTGCTCCTGGTGCCATAGAGTGTATCGTTTGACGAAGTTCCCTGAACGACGAGATGCGCATCTATATATGATGATTCGATGGTCGCGCCGTCGGCGAATTCGAGCCGTTCGATCTTGTGGTAATCTGCATTGTTGGCGAACCAGTCTTTGATTGTTATGGTGTCGGATCCGTCTCCAACGATAATTTTGAGGTCATCACTCCACTTGCCGGCTCGTTCGAATCGCACGGTATCGCTGGTTATTCCTTCCGAGAAGCGGATGACGTCGATATTTCCATCGTGCCATCCGAAGTCCCGGATCGTGTCGTGACCGGAACCGAAACCGAACAGATACGTGTCGTTGTCATTGAGGTGATCACCATCCCCCCTGTAATTGTAGCGACTTACATTGCCGTCCAAGTAATCATCGCCGGCGCCTCCGTCTATGATATCTCTACCGTATCCGGCATGAATGATATCATTGCCGTTTCCGCCTTCAATAGTGTCGTTCCCGGCGCGTGCTTCGATCACATCGTCGCCGTCTTGTCCGGTTATAAAATCGTCAACACGATAGCCGATGATTGTTTCCGACGAATCTGACCCGGCCAGAAGAAGGTCGCGAAAAAAGGATGCCGTCCATATCGTTCCGTCCTGGAATTCGATGCGTTCAATTTCGTACTGATGAGGAGATTCGCTGGCATAACCGTCATAGAAATAGTTTTTGACCGTGACACTGTCTTCCGTACCGGTGATTTTCAATACAAGATCGTTTCCATCCCTTACTACCGATATTTCATCGGGTGTTATATCATCCTTGAATTTCATAACATCAAGGTTTTCTTCAGCATTGTAGTCGTTGATGACGTCATGTCCGTAACCTCGACCGAAGATATAGATATCGTCACCCGCTTTGTCCTGGAGGGTGTCGTTGCCGGTTCCGCCGTCAATGGTGTCATTCCCTCTGCCACCGGTGATTGTGTCGTTGCCGCCAAGTCCCATTATTATGTCGTCGATGCTACTGCCGACGATCGTATCGTCTCCATCGGTTGGCCTAATGACGGATTGCCGTAAGGCTTCATCCTTATCCCATACTGTTCCGTCTGAAAAAATTATCAAATCAATCGGGTTGCCGTATGCAATTTGAAAGTTATCTATATACCAAGAGGTACTTTCGACTGTAAGGGTTTCGCCAGTGTCATTGATTCGGAAGGTCAAGTTGTCATAACAATTGGCTGTTACGGTCACTTCTTCGGGGGTGAGTCCTGAAAAAAGGATCGAGTTGGTTCCTTGAGTGTCTTTTATATTGTCATTGCCGTTGCCGCGTCGGAAAATGTAAATGTCGTCACCGGCTTCACCGCGCAGGTGGTCGTTGCCGCTTCCTCCGGTGATGACGTCATTGCCGTTGCCGCCGGCAATGGTTTCGTTGCCCGATCCCCCTAACAGCACATCGTCGCCGTCTGCACCGGAAATCGTCCGGTTGACTTCATTGCCGAGAGTTATGTCGCCATCGGCTGTCCCCAGTGCTCCATTGAAACGGACGTTGAAGGTGGTGAATACTTCCTGTAGTTCTGGCGTGACGGTCAGATTACGGAGCGTTTCTTCCAGAATGGCATAGCCGTCCCACTGGGTGCCGAAGAGGAAATCAGCGGCAACCTTGTTGAACTCGATAAGGTCGGTCAGGCCGTTTACCGGATCCGCGGTAATTTTGTCCTGGAACATGGCGGTTATTCCGCTTACGTCGAGGTTGATAGAGTTATCTGTAACGGCCAATTCAACGCTGTCTAGGTATTTCTTCAGACGAGTCTGCGTGAGGAGGCTGAGGTAGATGGTATCGGCCAGGGCATTGTAAGCCTTGTTTGTTCCGGATATTTGACTTGCAACACCTTGATTAAGCGTTGTTGTTGGCGTTCTGCCCATAGCAGCATCGAGTGTACGAGCCCTCTGAACGAGCAACTCGTCGGCAAAAGAGGGCAAAACCACGGTTGTGCTTTGCCCGCGCCTCAGGTAGATCACGTTCGAAGAGTTCTCGTCATAGCTGAGACCGCCCGTGGAACTGTGCCACACTCGAATAGGATTTTCAGTGTATTGCGGATCGGTCTTTGCCCATTCCAGGAGAACCTGATCGAGAAGCGCCCGCTGCTCCGTCCGGGTTTCGGCGGTTGCGTACCGACTAAGGACATCCGCCAGGGCAGGAGAGAGGGCCGCCGCTTCCTGAAGGCTGCGCAAACGTCCCATGCCCGGCAGATCGGGGAGAACTTGCAGTTCTTCTGGAACATCTATTGTGTCGGTGTACTGGCTGTAGAAGGGGTCCTGCCGCAAGTTTACATCCGCCATGAGGGAAGTGATGGGATTGCCGTCGGCGTCGAGACTGGTGTAGCTGCCGGTTTCTGCCTGGGTTCCACCGAGGAGTGCGGTGTTTGAATAACTTTCTATGGTAGTGTTGAGGTTTTGAATACCCAGCTGTTCCAAGGTGAAGAGTTCGCCAGTTTAGGAAACTCCGTCCTGGTTCAGGTCGCTCCAGATGCGTAATTGGCTAAAGGCGTTGTCGGATGCATCGACCAGGCCATCGCTGTTGGTGTCAAGGTCGGCCAGGGCGGTAAAGCCGTTGGCGGCATTACTGCCGTCTTTAAGAAGGGTGCTGTCCCCGAAGAGTTCGGCACCGGAATCTATGACTCCGTTGCCGTTGACGTCCCGCACGAGAAAACCGTCATCCGGTTTGAGCCAGCCCGTAGCGGTGGAAATGCTGTCGTTGTTGTGATCGAAGAGGGCGCCGGTGGCGCCGTTGACTGCGGTGGTTTCTATGCCGTCGCCGTCAAGATCGAGGGCAAGGGGGTCGGCACTTAACCAGACGATGCGGTAGGTGTTGGAGTTTTTGAAGTTTTCAGAAATAAGTGACTTGACGTAATCTAATAAGTTGTGCCATGGAATAAATAGTGCTTGACCATAAGGGTTCCAAGCCCAATTGTTAGTTACGCCTAAATCATTGGATAGCCCGGCTGCCTGCCATGCCTCAACAGCCCATCCAGTGCAATTGTTTTTGTTAAATTCGCCGTTTGGCCACCAATCTCCTGGTAGAAAATATTTAGGAGGCGTTTTTATTGATTCATTTATGTATTTCATTAAGCTAGTATATTGGTTATCCGATAATTCTCTTGCTTTTGAAGAAAAATTATATTCATGACCCTCACTGCCAGGGGGGATTGGAATCACATCTATTAAGCCATCGTCAGAGAGGTGTCCATTTTCCGGAACAAGCCCGTAATCTGCTTCACTTCCATCAGGATGAATAATATGCAAAAACGTATGCGGTACTCCATCACCGCCAAAAAGGTCTACACGCATTTGTACAGAAGCACTCATTTAGTAACCTCCAATTTTAGAATAGTTTCAGGTCTAAAAAGAAAATTGCCATATTCCTTTCTAGATTTTGGATAAACATATATTGAAATTGGTACGCCTCCTGTAACTTGAAGACCATGCTCAACAACATATTCAATTATTGAAGCTAATACTTTTTTGTCTTTTGGATTATAGATACTGAAATTAACTCTATTTCCATGACCACCAAATATTTCAAAATCTCTCTTGCAATTCTTAGAGGTACAAAATCCTTGCTTCATAAGATGGTTATTTAATTCTTTTGATAAAGCATGCCCTTGTTTGTTGTACTTTTCAACACAACCTGTAATAAAGATAATCAATAACGCGGCAAGAATAATTGAATGGGTAACATATCTACTTCTTTTGTTTATGTTAATATCCTCTTGAATATGCTTTATCCATATATTCACCTCTAGTACTTCATCAGGGATGGCTTTATTAACTTTGGTGGTCCCTGAAATTAATAAATTTGCCAAGGGAAATTTGTCAGGCAAGTTTTTTAATAATCGTATTACTTGAAATGATGACATATCTTCCTCCTGTTTCAAATATAGTGATTGTTTCGAGTAGAGCCCACAGTGTCAGTAGAGCCCACAGTGTCTAGAGCCCACAGTGTCAGGTCTACACATTGACAAAGCCCAATTGCTTCTTTAACCTTTGAACAATCTTCTTGATTGCCGCATCTTGATTCATCGTTTTGCCCAACCGTTTATTTGTCTGCGATACTGCAGATTCACCCACGCCAAACCGTTCGCCGATTTCCCTAAGTCG
The DNA here is from genome assembly GCA_040773465.1 of Geobacteraceae bacterium. Classification (GTDB taxonomy): domain Bacteria; phylum Desulfobacterota; class Desulfuromonadia; order Geobacterales; family Geobacteraceae; genus RPRC01. The sequence continues at coordinate 42,844 of JAXGWF010000028.1, forward strand.
TGCACCGCTGTGTCGGTGACAGAGATAGATGATCGCTTTATCAGCCATACGATCTTCACCGAGATGAGTTCTTCCCGTTTGTATGATTTGATCCAGAGAAAATCGCCTGGCAACTTTTCTCAATTCCGGCAGATTCCGGTCACGTCCTCTTTTACTGAGATAGTTCTCTTCTATTTCCATTACGAACTCCGCACTCCCCAGTATGGCTTGCGCTACGGATTGTTCCAGCGGATTTGAATACTCTCTGCCAAGGAGCTCATTGACGAAGCATCGGTAAACATTGGCGGCTTTCCCGGCGGTGTTTCCAAAATGGCCCGATATAAAAACCGTCTGCAGCCACTTCGGCGTTTTGTCGAGCCCGATATATGCTTGATAGCTTGACCATTGGTATTCTTCTGGTGTTGCGACCATTCCAACACGTACCGGATTCAGATGCATATAGCGTGATACTGTTGTGGCATAGGCATCGGCTTCAATAAGCAGGGCCTTGTATCTGCCCTGGAACAGGTGTCCCGACCGTTTTCTCTTTGCATTAAAGTAGTTTGTGTAGGCGCCGTTTATGTGTCGCATGATTTGAGAAAGATTTCCGTCAGGCGTTTCGATCAGCAGGTGATAATGATTGCTCATCAGGCAATAGACATGGATTACTGCCCCGTATCGCTCAGTTGCCGATTCAAGGTATTCAAGAAACTTTTCCCGGTCTCGCCGGCTTTTGAATACGTCCTTCCGCTCATTCCCGCGCGATGTTACATGGTAGAATGCCCCGGGATACTCGATCCTCAGCGGACGCCCCATTTTTGCCTCCTTTGATATTGCACTCAGTTGCCAAACATCAGTAGGGCAAACGGTCACCTGTCAATGTGTAGACCTGACACCGGTGGGCGTGCCTCAATGTGTAGACCTGACACCGGTGGGCGTGGACACCGGTGGGCGTGACGGCGCTGAACACTAAAAAAGACAAGCATACCCAGGTCTATGACGACCAGGGTGTTCCTGGTCTGGTGCACGACCACTTTGTCGATCACCACCTGGGTGAAAAGGGGCGTGGCCAGGCCGATGAGCTGGATGACCAGGGATGCCAGCAGGATGTCGCGCCAGATGTTCTTGTGCTTGAGCAACTCGGGGACGAACCAGCGGAAACCGAATCGCTTTGGCTCATTGCCGCTAAACGGTTCTTCGGCCGTTTCCGGTCGCGACTGCGCCTCGCGGGTGATCACGATCACATGGGGAAGGATAAGCGATGGAACCTGCTCGACGGGTACCGTTTTCGGCGTTCGGGATCCGGCTCGAAAGAACAACAGCTGCTC
>JAXGWF010000029.1:0-43639 GCA_040773465.1 Geobacteraceae bacterium
CTCGACAGAGCCCTGCTATGCCTGCGTCGCCACGCCTTGCCAGGAGCCAAAACTCCTCGGAATTCATGCGGCGAACTAACCGCACGGGACACTAGCTGAGAAATATTGTTGGACTGAAAATATGTAAAGGGCGTTATATTTTACTCCGGCAAAAGGTTAATCCCCCGGATAAGAGCTTAAAAAAAGGTAGAGGAATTAGAAAAAAGGCTGTAATTGTCATGGGTGGAGACCTGACGCCATCGTCTTTCCGTAACCGCTCGATGGCACTCGCAACAAATGAAAGGAGCGCTTCTATGGAACTGCAAGAAATCAAAAAAGTACTGATTGTCGGTGGCGGGACGATGGGTCAGCAGATAGCCTTCCAATGCGCGGCCCATGGCTACGGAGTCAGTTTCTATGACATTGACGAGGGCGCTTTGGAGAAAGCTCTCGAGCGGCTCAGCGCTTATGCCGACAATCTCGTAACAGGCGGCTATCTGGAGCGGCAGACAGCCGAAAAAGCCCTTGCCGGGATTGCGGTCACGACCGACGCGATGGAGGCGGCCAAGGACACGGACCTGCTCAGCGAATCGGTTCCCGAGGATCAGGCCCTGAAGGGAAAAGTTTTTGCCCGATTCAATGAGCTGTGTCCTGCCCGGACCATTTTCACCACCAATACATCCATGCTGGTCCCCTCGGTTATCGCCGGAGCCACCGGCCGTCCCGAACGGTTCCTTGCGTTTCATTTTCACCAGCCGGTCTGGATCGGGAACGTGGCCGATATCATGCCCCATCCCGGAACCTCTGCGGAAGTTGTAACGCTGGTCCGCGATTTTGCACGATCCATTAATCAGATACCCTTGGTTCTCCGCAAGGAAAATCACGGATATGTTTTTAACGCCATGTACAGCCCCTTGAACTTTGCGGCGATCACCCTGCTCGCCAATGGTGTCGCGTCGGTGCACGATGTGGATCGTGCCTGGATGGGAATCATGAAAATGTCCATCGGGCCCCTCGGCATGCTGGACAATGTCGGATTGGATACCGCATTGCACGTAGCGGAATCTTCGAAGGTTACCCGCAACGATCCGCAAACCCGTATAAACGCGGAATTCCTCAAAAAGGAGTATGTCGATAGGGGATGGCTGGGCGTCAAAACCGGCCAAGGCTTTTATACCTATCCCAATCCGGCGTATCAGGATCCGGATTTTCTGAAGGGTAAGGAGATCTGACGTCACAGGTGAGTCTCTTGGGGCTAGGGGGGGTGGGCGGCAAAACTGCAAAAAAGTGGCAAAAATATTCAAGGGAAAGTAAACTGTGATTGCATACCTCCGGAACTTACTGGCACGTCCCACTTCGTGAGAATGCTTATGACGACCAAGTAGCCTGTCTCCTCAAACGACCCCCGGAAGAAGGATAAACCGCTATGCACAAAACAGGTAGGTCGGAATGGGCGGTATTGAAGGAAGCAGACCTTCCACTCGAGGTGGTTATCCTGATTGTCGGCGGCATGGCCATACTTATTGCCGGAGTTCTGCTGTTCCCGGCATCCGACGGGACGCTCCCTTACTATGAAAACGGTTTTTACGGCCTGCTTCTCATCATTTTTGCCCTGCAGATGATAACGCTGGGCAAGACGCCTGCTGGCGACGTGCCCAGATCAAAGCCGGTGCTCGCGGCGGGGGTAATCATTGCCGCCGTGGGTATCCTTACCTGTTTTATCCCGATTCCAATTCACCTTCCCCGTGTGTTGCTGTTTCTTTCCTTTGGTCCTGGAGGCTTTCTGCTGCTTCTGCAGATGTGCTTTGCCGGGGACAAACTCAGAAGCTGGTCCCGGTACGGAGGAATTTTCAGGCATCTGATTCTCGGATGCACCGCAGTCTATCTTCTCTCGATGCTCATCGCTCTGCTTCTCTGGCAACGGAACCTGCTCACGACACCTGTGACCGGGGTGGCCGTTCTGGTTTTCGGCGTCGCAATCCTCTATCTTGCCGTGGTGCTTCGGAAGATCTATCGCATCTACCCTGAAGCGGAGACGCGCCCCGTCGGTGGTGTCGAGCTTTCCACTGACCAGGCGCTGCTCCTGCTGACGGGCGTTTTCATGCTGCTCCTCGGAGCGCTGCTTGTCCCGGTGGGCCTGGGCCTCATTCCCTTTTCGGAGAGCGCCCAATTGGGCCTGCTGATGGTGATCTTCGCGGTTCAGATGCTTGCCTCGGGAGGCACCCCCATCGGCCCGTTTCCCCGCTCATGGCTGGTTGTTGCCTTCGGCCTCCTGTTTGCGACATTGGGGATCGTTTCCTGCCTCATTCCGGAGATCCTGGTCCCGGTGCTGACGGTTCTCGTGGGGGTGCTCAATATTCTGGGCGGTGTTATTGGGCTGGCGAAGATGCGGGTATCCCGCCCCGGACCAGCTGCCGGGGCGCGGGAACCGCTCCACCCGGTGCTCGCACGTCTTTACAGGGCACAGTTGACCATGAACCTGTTGTCGATCATGTTCGGCGTGTCGATGCTTATCCCCGGCATGGTTCCCGTGCCGGTCGTCGGCGTGATTCTCGCCGGGAACGGATGCGTTCTTATGTATCTCTTGAGCATACTGGTCGCGCTGGACAAAATACGAGGTACCATGGGGAGCGTCACATAGCATCATTTGCCGAGGCACTATTTGAACCGGAAAGGAAGCCTGAGACATGAATGGATACTATGAAAACAAGGTTGCGGTAGTCACCGGCACAGTGGCGAGTGGGTCGTCTGATTGACAAATGACAAGGGGCTAAGGGGGCTGACCATGGCCGTAGCAAAAAAAAACTTGCTTTCAGTCATTGCAGGCATTTTGTCTATCCTGATCCTGGTTGGCTGTTCAAGTAGTTGCAAGGATGTGAAGGGGCGGAACTTTGAAGTGAGCTCCCTGGTGAAGAATGATATCGACCTGGTGACGGAAACGCATCAGCGGGTTGTCTTTGCCGCCCTCAGGGAACTGGCGGTCAAACTGTACAAGCGTAATCCTCGGGAATGGAAAAAAGAAAGAAATGAGTCCCTTGAAGTCGCCGTAGCGGTCCTTTCCGGCGATCCATTTCCAAGTGTTGAGGGGAAGACAAGTATCGACTGTATTCGCCTTGCCTTTGATGAGGAGTTTCACGGCGACAGGGTCAAGGCATTTGTTTCCGGCCTCGAGACCATGGTGCTGAATTCCTATGACGGGCACCGGGATTTCTACCTTTACAATATGCTCGATGCGCAGAAACTCTATGACAGTGCCCGGAATATCGAGCTGGCTTCGTGGCTGATCCGCACCAAGCGCGATAGCACCGACACGCTGTTTCTCCTGAGTGCAAATGAAGGGGACAAAATGAGCTTGGGCATTGAGCGGTTGTTCGGCAAGATGATCAATGCCCAGGATATGATGGCCCAGATTATGGCGGACCGGTCCAACCGGACGATCAAGAATGTTCTTCAGTCGCTGGTAACGGCATTTATTCCGATCTGATGTTTGGACCTTTTGGGGGCCTTCTCCGGGAATTTCCGAAAATGATACGGATAAAATCAGCTTCCTTGAAAATCGGTATTGTGCCTTGGAAACATGTCCCCGGAAATCCGGAAAGATTATTCCACGCTTCTCCTCCGGTCTTTTTATTGCCGGAAATACTCCTCGACGGTCTTCACCGAATGGATTCCCACGGAGATGGTGGAGCCGTCCGTTTTTTTGCCGTGCAGCACGAATTCGCTTAATCCCACGTGGTGGGGGCTCCCCCAGTCATAGGTATAACCGACCCGGGTCCAGGGATAGGCTTCGGACGAAGCGGTCGGCGTGTAGACGTTCCGGGTCCGGTTGTTGAACCACGAGGTGTAGGTCTTGAAGACCGGTACGGAGAGCCCTTCCGTTGCCCAGACCTTGTTGTCGAGGTCGAGGATGCGAAACGGGTCGGTGGGGAAATTCATCTCACAGGCGGTGTCCGTAATCTCGCTGTCGGGGCAGGGGCGGAATAGGTCTGCCGGGTAAGCCCAAAGCTCCATGACGTATTTTGCCTCGTGCGGGTCCCCAGGGGTTGCGTAGCTGGGCGGCAGTCCCAGCAGTTGCACGACCCGCAGCCGCGATGGGGTGACAAAGGTGAACCGCTTCTTCATCTCGGGCGCGGCCGTCACCCAGGAGTCCCAGCGATAGGTGGGGCAATTGCCCCCTTCCTTGCAGGTATCGCCCGCGCATCCGCCCGGAATGTCACATAGGTAGTACTTGCCGTTGTCATTGATGACGGTTGCCACCAGAACCCGCGAGCCTACCACGCCGTTTTCCCAGATCAACTCCCCATTGTACCCGACGATGGGCGTCAGTTTTCGGTATATCTTATCTGGTCTCAGGACCCTGGCGTCGGCGACCGCTGCCGAGTAGCGTTCCTGGATGCTCTGCGGCGCTGGAGCGCCGTCGTTTCCCGAGCTGCCGCAGGAGGCGGACAGCAGCGCCGTGCAGGAGACGATCAGGACAGCGGTCCATGTCAAAAGGATGCAGATGCGGTCGAAGCGCTGTTTTGCGGCCTGATTCCTGTCAGTATCCATGGAGTCCCTCCTTGTTGCTTTTCCGTGAAAGAATTGCACCGCACCAAGAAAAGGTGTTATCCCGTTTGATAGACATTGTCAAGCTGCCAGTAATCCCGGAGACATACAGGTAGGTCCCTGCTCTTTTCCATCATCATGGGGTTCCTTGCCGGTCTGCTGCCGGCTCTCCACGCAACGCGGAGAAATATCATCAAGGCGCTTCGGGTTGCCTGAGAGAGATCGACTTGCCGCACATCACAATCTTTCGAGCCTGCTACGAAAAAGATATTCATTATTGATAAAAACTAACTGTAGTTGTATGGTGGTGATCAATTTGAGTTTGTTATTGCAAGCCGGTTTGTTTGCTTTCCGATACCGGTTGTTGTTTGATCGGGGAAGAGTAAGCGGGAGTTGACATGTAACCAGAATTCTCAGCAGTCTGAAAGAAAACGAGGAGTGAACATAATGGACAAAAAATGTAAGGCCAGAGATATCAAGATAGGTTTTCATCCCGAGGGCTATCGTATAGACAAAACCGCCCCGCCGATGGATATTTATACAAAATGGGAAATTACGCCGGAAGGCGAATGGATAAACCCGAAGCCGACATGCTTCGATTCAATGCCTCAGGAAGGTTGGCATGAAGAGAAAACGAGGCAGGAAGAAAACGAAGAATGAGCACGAAGTGACCGGCTTCCTTGACGGCCTGTTTTCTCTTTCTCAGAGGAGCGAGGTGCTGAAGTACCGCTCTGCCCGATCCGGGAGAACGGTCGCAATGTTGCCCGGAATCCGGGCCGCCAATCGCCGCGCTGCCCAGACGTTGGCCCCCGAGCTGATGCCCACCAGCAGGCCGTTTTCCTTGCCCAGTCGGCGGGTGGTCGTAATCGCGTCGTCGTCGGAAACCTCCACGACATCGTCGACCAGGGAAAGATCGAGAATGTCCGGCACAAAACCATCGCCGATACCCTGGATCTGGTGCAGGCCCGGCTCATGCCTCAGGATGGCAGAGACATTCTGGGGCTCAACCGCTATCACCTTGATCCTCGGATTTTGTTCTTTGAGAAATTTGCCTACGCCCTGCAAGGTGCCGCCGCTTCCCACCCCGGCAACAAAACACGCCACGTCGCCTGCTATTTGCCGCCACAGTTCGCGCGCCGTCGCCTCATAATGGATGCGCGGATTATCGGGATTCTCGAACTGCTGGGGTACATAGATATTCGGGTCTTCAGCCGCCATCCGGCGCACCCGCTCCACTGCACCCTTGATGCCGGCACGCGCGGGCGTCAGCACCAGTTCCCCGCCCAAAGCGCGAATCAGCTTCTTGCGCTCTTCGCTCATATCCTCCGGCATCACGATCCGCACCCGGTAACCTTTCAACTGCCCGATCAACGCTATGCCGATGCCGGTATTGCCTGACGTCGGCTCGACGAGGATGGAGTCGGCATGGAGCCGGCCGTTACGTTCCGCTCCCTCGATCATCGCCAATGCCACGCGGTCTTTTATGCTTCCACCGGGATTGAGAAACTCCCCCTTGGCGTAAACATTCTCCCCGTTTAAACGGATCAGCGGCGTATTGCCGATCAACTGAAAAAGGGTGTGGGTTAACATATGACCTCCGAAACTGCTTGTGCTCAGCGATTGAATAGCTGCCGGCAAACCAGTGGGATAAACGGCGCACCATATGAAGGCGGCCCCGCTTCGACTGCACAAGCACGCCAGCTTGTTCTGCCAACTATACAGCATAAATTGCTCAGTACAACTCAACCTTGAGCCAATGAAATTTAATTAAATAAAGTGTTGACTGAATGCAGTGGACCCGGTATATCGGGAGTGCCAGAGAGTATGGCAAGTGGATCCGGCAATTCAGGTCGTTTTCGTTTTATTTGATCAGGCGTTGAGGGAACACCAAGGGGTCGCCGATAAAAGAGAAGTTTCGCAGGATGGATTCAATTGCCTGCAATTGCCCAGTGCCCTTTTTTGTGCTATAAAGCTGCATAGTAAGTATAGTAGTGGTATACTTACTATGTCTGATTGTTGTATGATGTCTCTCTCTCAAGGAGGCGGCAACGAGTGAACGAACCCCTTCTCAATAAAATTCCTCATGAGGAGTTCGATTACCAGACCCTTCTGGATGCAGTCCGGGACTATGCCCAGCCGCGAATGAAGATCTCCAGCCTGCTGGCAAAGGGTGTCATCGTTCGGGTCAAGAAGGGCCTTTACATCTTTGGCGAAGCACAGCGCCGCCGGCCATTTTGTCGGGAACTCCTTGCAAATCTTATCTACGGTCCTTCATACATTTCCCTCGAATATGCCCTGCACTACCATGGCCTGACTCCGGAGCGGGTTGAAGCGGTGACCTCGGTGACCTGCGGCCGCTCACGATCTTTTTCTACCCCTGTCGGCGTCTTTACCTACCGCAGAATTTCGCTGGAAGCGTTTCGAACCGGAATGGACAGGGTTGAACTGGAAGACGGCCGCTCTTTTCTGATCGCCATTCCGGAAAAGGCTTTGGCCGACCATCTTGTCGCCCAACGTGGCGCAGGCCTTACCAGCCAAAAGGAACTGCACGACTACCTGGTGGATAACCTTCGGGTCGCTGAAACAACTATCCGCGAACTTGATCCGGCACGGTTGATGGAAATTGCCGAGCACTACCGTTCCCGCCGGATACGCTTGCTGGCGGACCTGGTCAGACGTATGAGAAAGTCCGGGAAAGGAGACGGAAATGCATGAGGCCGTTGCCCGTATGCTTGCCAGGTACGAGCCGAAAAGCATCGATGACTCGGTCCGCGCCTTGCGGGAGATCATTCAGGAAGTGGCGCTGCTTGGTCTCTGGCGGGCCAAGTTTTTCGAACACGCGGCCTTTTACGGTGGAACCGCGCTTCGAATCCTCTATGGGCTTGACCGCTTTTCCGAGGATCTGGATTTTTCCTTGCTGGCGCCAGCGACAGATTTTGACTTGGCAAAGTATACGGCATTCCTTGAAGAAGAACTGCTGGCCTTCGGCTTCAACGTACGGGTGGAGCTGGTCGACAAGGCCGTAAAATCAGCGGTGCAGTCTGCTTTTCTGAAGGGGAACACCCGCAATGAGCTGTTGGTGATCGAGGCCGGCGAAGAGATAGCGCGACAGGTTCCGGCCGGGCAGGTGCTGAAAATCAAGGTGGAAGTGGATACCGACCCGCCAGCCGGCTTTATGACCTATACCCGTTATCTGCTCCATCCGATACCGTTTGCCGTGCGTTGTTACGTGCTCCCCGACCTGTTCGCCGGGAAGATGCATGCACTGCTCTTTCGAAGATGGAAGAATCGGGTCAAGGGGAGAGACTGGTACGACTTTGTCTGGTATGCTGCCAATCACCCGGAATTGAATCTCGGCCATCTCGAGCAGCGGATGCGGCAGACCGGCCACTGGAAAGGCGATCGGATACTCTCGGAACAAGCGTTTTCAGAGTTTCTGACTGAAACAATAGACCGGCTCGATGTGGACCAGGCCCGCAATGATGTGGCACCTTACGTCAAGGACCGGCAGGCGCTCGATATCTGGTCCCGGGATTTCTTCCGCGACGTTGCCGGACGGATTCGGATCGTGCAAAGCTGACTGGTACTTCCGGAGTTAATGCAGGAAGTGCCATTCTTTATTTCCAGGTTATTTGTAATGAAAGGACGTTTCTGTGGGAATATATGTTTCAACTGCAATTGCTCTTATTTTCATTTCGGTTATAGCCCTGATCTATAACCGGCTTGTCAGGCTGCGCAACATGGTCAGGGAGGGATGGAGCGGCATCGATGTGCAGCTCACGCGCCGCGCCGCGCTCATTCCGAACCTGGTCGAGACGGTCAGGGGCTACATGGAGCACGAACGGAACCTGCTCTTCGAGATTGCCGACCTGAGATCCAGGAGCCTCCGGACCCAGAAAGTCGGCGAAAAGGGGGAGATCGAGACGGCCCTGTCCAGGTCCCTGGGCAGTCTCATGGCCGTAGCGGAGGGCTACCCGGACTTGAAGGCCAGCGAGAATTTCCTGGCGCTCCAGAAGGAACTCGCCGATATCGAAGACCAGATCCAAATGGCGCGACGCTACTACAACGGCACGGTGCGCAACCTCAATATTGCCGTCGAATCCTTTCCGAGCAATCTGGTGGCCGGGCTGTTTGCCTTTTTTCAGGCGGAATTTTTCGCCCTTGAGGATGCCGATGACCGGCAGGTTCCGCAGATCAGTATGGGGAGTCAAAAATGAAAAAGATGCTGCTCATCTTCCTTGTTCTCTTTCCCCGATTGGTGTTTGCCTACGGAGAAGAGCGAATCCTCGGCTATGACTCGTTGATAAAGGTCAATCCCGCCGGAGATATGGCGGTGACCGAAACCATCACGGTCGTCTGCGAGGGCGACAGGATCAAGCACGGCATCTACCGCGATTTCCCCACCCGCTACAAGGACGGCTACGGCAACACGATGAAGGTGGCCTTCGAGGTTCTCGACGTTTCGAAAGATGGCAGGCCCGAGCCCTGGTGGACGGAGGACATGAGTAATGGCGTGCGGGTGTACATCGGCAGCAAGGATGTCACCCTTGAACCTGGAGAATATACCTATGCGCTGACCTACCGCACCGACCGGCAGCTCGGCTTCTTCGAGAAGCACGACGAGTTGTACTGGAACGTGACCGGCAACGCATGGGAGTTCCCGATCGATAAGGTCAGCGCCACGGTGGAGCTGCCGCCCGGGGCCGAGGTTCTTTCGGCCGAGGCCTACACCGGATTGTCCGGCGAGAAGGGCACGGATTTTACTGCCGGCCGCGATGATCATGGCCGTGCCGTGTTCCGGACCACCAGGGCACTCAATCCCCGGGAGGGCTTGACTATCGTGGTCATGTGGCCCAAGGGCTTTGTTCGGGAACCCACCGGGACTGAGAAGATCAAGGCTTTGTTTATTGATAACGGCAGTACTGCCGCCGGGGCGGCAGGCATCATGGTTCTGCTCATCTACTATCTCTTTGCCTGGCTCAAGGTCGGCAGGGATCCGGAAGAGGGTGTGATCATCCCGCTCTATGAGGCGCCCAAGGGCTTCTCGCCCGCGGCCGTGCGGTATGTCATGCGCATGGGCTTCGACGACAAGGCATTCGCCGCAGCTCTCGTGAATATGGCGGTCAAGGGCTACCTCACCATTGACGAGGACTCGATCGGAGACTACACGCTTACCAGGAAAGGCGAGGACTACAGCGGGTTATCCCGGGATGAGGCGCAGATAGCCAGGCAGTTCTTTTCCAACAGGACTTCTCTTGCCCTGAAAACCGCGAACCACGCCACCATCAGGCAGGCCATCAAGGATCACCGGAAGAGCCTGGCCGTGGACTATGAAAAGATCTATTTCCTGACCAACAAGGGCACGCTGATTCCCGGGCTGGTCATATCCGTGATTGCCCTGCTGACAATTGTCCTCCTGGGCAGGAGCCTGCCTGTGGCGGGATTCATGACCATCTGGCTCTCCGGGTGGACCGCCGGCTGCGCAACGCTCGTTTACCGGGCCTTCAAGTTATGGAAGGATGCGATAACGGGTACTTCGGGCCAGGCGGCAAGTTTTATCATGGCTTTGTTCACCAGCCTGTTTTCCTTGCCGTTCCTCGCGGGCGAGGGCTTCGGCCTGTGGGTTTTCGCCAATGCCACGTCGCTCGCCGCAGTCATGTGCATATTCACCATTGTGTTGTTCAACATTCTCTTCTACCACCTGATGAAGGCGCCCACCATCAAGGGCCGCAGGACCATGGACCAGATCGAGGGGCTGAAGCTCTATCTTTCGGTTGCGGAAAAGGATCGGCTCAACCAATTGAATCCGCCGGAGAAAACTCCCGAGGTATTTGAAAGGTTCCTGCCCTATGCCCTGGCGCTGGACGTGGAGCAGGAGTGGTGCGAACAGTTCGCCGACGTTCTGGCAGCGGCCCGTGCCGAGAACAGGTACTCGAACACCTGGTATACCGGCAGCAGTTTCGCCGCCGCCGGGGTGGCCGGTCTGGCATCGAGTCTCTCCGCACTGTCGTCGAGCGTCTCGTCAGCGTCCTCCCCGCCGGGTTCCAGTTCGGGCGGTGGCGGTGGCGGCTCGTCCGGCGGCGGTGGCGGCGGTGGCGGTGGCGGCGGCTGGTAGACCATCTCCGGGGGGCTGAGGGGACGCAGGTAAGTAAGTGGGGGGCCTGTTTAAGAACAGAAAGAATCGATATGAACGGAAAAATAGACAAACCGACAATAATTAAAGCATCTGGCAACAAGCCGAAACGGATTGAAGAATATGTCGGGCGGGTAAATACCGGGACCGAAGAAGTAAGTATAGCAAGAATGGTCAGCCCGCAAGGATGGGTTGAACCGGGGCAGAAGCCCGAGTTCGATGAGTATACGCTGGTGCTGAAGGGAATTCTGAAACTGAAATTCCAGGACAAGGAGATTGAAATCAGAGCTGGCGAAGCAGTAATCGTCGAGAAAAATGAATGGGTTCAATACAGTACCCCATATGTAGGTGGCGCTGAGTACATAGCTGTCTGCCTGCCGGCATTCTCACCGGAGATGGTGCATCGGGATTCAGAATAAGAAATAATCAGGAACGCAATGAAGGAAGAAGTGATCAGGAGTTGCGTTCCTGGATTGAGTACGGCGATGTTTTCTTTGCAGGCACGAGCAAGTGAAGAGTTTTTATGTTCCGCAATTCATGTGTTTTTCAAAATAAATGATTGACATGCCCGGGTGCTGCGAGTAATAAAGACGGTATTGATTTTTCATAGAACAGCGTCCGGAGTCGCAGCATGGCGTTTCCATGGCGTTTCGCTGATTTTCGAAAGCCGTCCCTGTCGTAACGACTTGACTGGGGCGGCTTTTTAATTTTTTCGAGCCACCCGGCAAGCCCAGGATTGCTGAAAGGGATTGCCCGGTCCTTTGCGAATGATGCGAGGGGGGGCTTGTCAGTCCGTTCGATTGATGGCTCAGGGGGCAATGATGAAGTTACGCGCCGCCTGGCGAGAGGAAGAAATTTCAGCCAAGATTTCATATGTCCGACTTGAGATATCATTTTCTGCAGGTCCGGAAATGGCGCCGGAACTGCTACCGAAGGAGGTTATTGTATGAAACGCTTTGTCAGGATGATCGGTTCACCTGTTGTTATCAGTATCGTTGCCGTCTGCACGCTCTCTTCGGCGTCATCCGTAATCGCCGAGCCTTCAAAGAGCCAGGTTATCCGTCTCTGGGAAGACCAGCACCAGGTGCATGGCCGGGTGCTCGATGTGAAGAGCCGTGGCGGGCAGCGCAGTACCAATGAGCTGGACGGCAAGCATTACCTGGTCCCGGTAGGCACCTGTTGGGACTACGATGTGGTCGAGCTGCAGAAATGTGGGTGCCGGTTGTTTCAGAGGGCCAGTGTCTGTTGCCGCAAAGGCTCGGCCAGGGAGTGCGAAATCCGCATCGGCACTTCGTCGAAGATGGTGGACTGCTCCACCTATGAGAAGCCGAAATTCGGACTTTCGGGAAACAGTGAGCCCGGCGAATGCAAGGCGAAGCGGACGGCAGCGGCATGCTGGAGCCGCAAGGACCTAGTGTTCGGGGCAGGCAGCAGTATCGGTCCCTGCGTGGGTAGTGGCGGTGCTACCCAGGATTGGCCGCCGGCATTTGTCTGTCCGAATGGCTACGATACGGTCAATGACTTTTTTAACGGGAAATGCGGACCGACGCCGGAAGATTGCGGCTGCACCCTGGTGGAGGAATGCTCCAATGAGGCCGGGCTCGCATGCTACCGGAACTGGAAAAAAAGTCTGGGCCGTTGATCCGTTGTTCGTCGAGGGGGTTGTGATGTCAATCGATGACCCCAATACGAGCAGGGAGCGGTCTGGAGTATCGCTTGGCAATGAGAGGGGTTGGCCAGTTCTGTGAGTTGTTGACAAGGGTGCTTGCGTTTTTTGCACAAAGACCTGCCAGGTTTCGGAAAACCTGGCAGGTCTTTTTCGTCAGTGATTATAAAAGGCGGCAACCGGTTCAGTCGTTCCAATAGTACAGGCCGAATGGTTGATATTCCACGTCATCGGACGGCAACCCCAAAAGTTCCGGATCGAAGATGATCGTTTTTACCACGAGACCGGTCTTTACATCCAACACCTGAAGATAGGTTTGACCGCCATAGATCATATTTGAGATCCAGAGACGATTGTTGTCGTAATCCAGAGCCAGTGTGTCTATGCCGAGTGATTCGGACATTGCGTAGAACCCGACATCCCAGGGCGTGCCGGCATCCATTGCAATGCCTTGTGCGAGAATGTTGAGCGCGATGATCATGGTGTTGGAAGTAGAGTCGACCAGGCTTTCAGTGCCCTTTGCGTCGGGGAATGGGTTGTAATCGGCATAGTCCCTACAGTACAGGTAGGCTTTGGTCCCGGCGCGATTGAAGATGATGGATTGGGCAGCAGCGAGGTTCATGTCCGGTTTTACTTTCTGGCTTATGCACGGAGTCACATAATTGACGAGTTTCACAACACCTGGCGCCAGGATGGTCAGTACGGGGAAGGAAAGCCCTTCGGAGGGAAGTTGTTCTATTTGATTGATACTTTCAATGGTGAACGCTCTGGCAATTGCTGAGGCGACGATGGCGGTTTTTCCGTCAGGAGAGATCGCCAGGTTGACTGGATAGAGGGTACCACTGTTCGAAACGTCCGTGGAGCATACAAAGGTTAGCTGTCCATTCTCGCAAAGCAACAGGGCATGTACTTGGCGATTGTAATAATCAGTCGTAAGGACGGTTTTGCCATCACTGGCCACGGCCACCGAATCATGGGAGCGGAGAACCTGAATTTCGCCAGATTTGTTGTATTCATCGTAGACGTTGACCAGAGACATGGCCGCAACGTCGAGAACGGCTATTTTGCTCGCCATGCCATTGCTCACAAGTATTACTTTGCCGTTCATTCCGCTGCCGGTTACCAAGGCATAGCGGCCGTCGGGCGTTATGTCCATATCCCCCCCAGAGAAACCGATCTCTACACTTCCTTTTACGGCGGGGCTACTGGGATTGCTCGTGTCGATAAAGAAAACCCTCTGGGCATAATAACTGGATACCAGGGTGGTTTTGCCGTCAGGCGAGATGACGACGTCGAATTTCGGTGAGGATCCAAGTTCGGTGTTGAGAAGGGGGCCGGCAACGGTTTTGGTTTTGCCGTCGATTATTCCGATTCCGCCACTGGTGAAGGCGACTACCCCAAAGCTTTGCCGGCCGGATGTTTCGACAGGAGTGTAGTCGGTGGTGTCGGTACCGGCATCGGAATAAAAAGCAACATCTTTGTCGCCTCCGCAGCCTGGGAGGATCGAAAATACTGATAACAATGCAAGTGACATTAAGGCCAGTAACAAGCTGCTTTTTCTCATGTTCCCTCCTACGATGGACGCATTTATGTTTTG
The DNA here is from genome assembly GCA_040773465.1 of Geobacteraceae bacterium. Taxonomy (GTDB): domain Bacteria; phylum Desulfobacterota; class Desulfuromonadia; order Geobacterales; family Geobacteraceae; genus RPRC01. Next base: position 13,921 of record JAXGWF010000029.1, read on the forward strand.
CTTGGCGTGTAGATCGTTACAGCAACAATAAACGTTTTGTCTCCTTTCGTTAAGAGTGTGGACGAGCACCAACAAGGTCTTGAAAACTCGTTGCGTTAATTATCGTATCGAGTTGGTGATTAGTTTCGCCTGGAACGTAACAAGCCGAAGTTGCGGAAAAATGATTCTGAAGCGCCTGCTTTGATGGGACATCCGCGGTTAGCAGTTTTTGTTTTTAAAAATTTAATATTTAATACAATATTTAACAATTCAAAGCTACTCAATTTATTCTTTTCCGCATAAAAAAAATTAGTTGTTATCTTGTTGAAATAATAAAATAATTTGTGTTCAAAATATCTTTCCATCTTTCTGCAAAACTACGAACTGATGCAAATTGCCAATATTTAGGAGCGGCGAATTAGGTAGGGGTAGACAAGAGACGACAAAAGCTGCTAGCATGCCGTGATTATTGCCTGCTGTTTTCCCCTATTTCTCCTGGAAATCAGATCACGATTCGGGAAAGAGTATGGCCGTGAGCTCCGCAGCGAGCCAAAAAAAATCGACCGAGGAGTTTTCCATGCACATGCCTCCACGCCGATCCATTGGCTGCCTTGCGCGACGATTCATGCCGGCCATTGCGGCCGTGTGCATTGTCGGCGCCGCTTTACTGACACAAAAACTGATTACCGGAAGTTTTCTCGTACATCACGGTCCGGGAGATGCCGCATTGCGGAACGGCGCGACGGCTGATGACCGGGTCAGGATAATCAACGGAAAAGTTGATTCCGGCGATACCGTTTCTTCCCTCCTGGACGGTACGATCAGCCCATCCGAAATTCATGAGCTTGCCACCAAGTCCCGCGACATCTTCCCGCTCAACAGGATCTGTGCCGGGATGCCCTATCGCCTGACCCTGGAGGACGGGTCCTTCAAGCGCTTCAGCTGCGATATCGACGATGCCGACCAGTTGGTCGTGACCCGCACGAAAGGGGGGTTTGCTGTTTCCCGGGAAGCCATTCCCTATACGGTTGAAATCGTCTCGGTGCGCGGAACCATCGAATCGAGCCTTTTCGAAACCGTGGTCAAGATCGGTGAAAGCGAAGGTCTTGCCATGCAACTGGCGGATATTTTCGCCTGGGACATCGATTTCTTCCAGGATATCCAGTCCGGCGATTCCTTCGAGGCGTTGATCGAAAAGCGGACCCGCGAAGGAAAGCCAGCCGGCAACGGCCGCCTGCTGGCGGCGCGCTTTACGGTCGACGACCAGGTGAGCCAGGCCTTTTACTTCAGGGACGGCAAGCAGTCTCCTGCTTACTATGACGAGAATGGACGCAGTTTGAAAAAGGCATTTCTCAAGGCGCCGCTTTCCTTCAGCCGTATTTCTTCCGGTTTTACCATGCGTCGCCGTCATCCCATAACCAAGCGGGTCAGGCCGCATCCGGCCATCGACTATGCCGCACCCAGGGGAACGCCCATCCATACCGTCGGCGACGGCACCGTGGTGTTCGCCGCCTACAAGCGTTACAACGGAAAGTGCGTCAAGGTCCGCCATCGGAACGGCTGGGTGACCCTGTACAATCACATGAGCCGCTTCGCCAAGGGGATGCGTCCGGGGAAACGGGTATCGCAAGGCCAGGTGATCGGCTACGTGGGCAGCACCGGGCTTTCGACCGGTCCGCACCTGGATTTCCGCATGTACAAGAACGGATCGCCGGTGAACCCCTTGCGGGTCAAGTCGCCGCCGGCCCGGCCCGTATCCCGGGCCCACATGGCCGCCTTCAAGATGATGGTGGCGGAGCGGGTGGCGCTCATGGAGACCACGCCGGCGCGGGATACCGCCCGGGCAACGCTGCCGGCGCCCGGCCTGCGGGGAATAAACTGAGCATGGTTTGAGATATGAAAAAACAAAAGGGGCGGCCCGACAGGCCGCCCCTTTTGTTTTTTACTGCTGCACGTTTTCGATGTTTGCTACTCCTTGCCGACGATGGTTTCCCCTTCGGCGACCATCAGCTCGCTGATGAGTTTCGTGAAGCGGAGCGGATCCTTGATCGGCGAGCCTTCGGTGAGGAGCGCCTGGTCATAAAGCAATTCGCAGTAGTCGTCGAGCTTGGCATTGGTTTTGTCCTTGTTGAACAGCTTCTGCATGACCTGCATGATCGGGTGGTCCGGGTTCAGTTCCAGGATGCGCTTCGATTCGGGTACGTCCTGGTTCATGGCCTTGAGGATACGCTCCATGTTGGCATTCATGCCGTACTCGTCGGCCACGAGGCAGCAGGCGCTATCGGTGAGCCGGCCCGAAAGCCGTACTTCCTGGACCTTTTCGTCCAGCTTTTCCTTGATGAAGCCGAGGAGGTCGCTGTACTGCTTTTCGGTGTCTTTCTTCTTCTCCTCCTGCGCCTTCTCCTCTTCCGGCGTGTCGAGCTCGAGTTTGCCGGCCAGGACCGACTTCAGTTTCTTGCCGTCGTATTCCGTCAGACTCTGGACCAGCCATTCATCGATGGGATCGGTGAGGAACAGCACTTCGTAGCCCTTTTTGCGGCAGATTTCCAGGTGGGGCGAGTTCTCGACCGTGGCGCGGCTGGTGCCGGTGATGTAGTAGATTTCCTTCTGGCCTTCGGGCATTCTCGCCACGTATTCCTTGAGGGAGACAAAAGCGCCCGGGTCGGTGGCGGTGCTTTCGAACAGTACCAGATCCTGGAGCTTTTCCCGGTTGGCGTGGTCGAAGTGGATTCCTTCCTTCAGGACAGCACCGAATTCCTTGTAGAACTTGAGGTAATCGTCCGGGGTTTTCTCTTTTGTCTCGGCAAGGGTGGAGAGCACCTTGGACACCAGGTTTTTCTGGATTCTGCGGATCTGCACGTCTTCCTGGAGGATTTCGCGGGAGACGTTCAGCGGCAGGTCGCTGGAATCGACGACTCCCTTGACGAACCTGAGATAGTCGGGCAGCAGGTTCTCGCACTTGTCGGTGATGAAGACCCGCCGGACGTAGAGGTGCACGCCCTTGTTCTTCTCCGGCATGAACAGGTCGAAGGGACGGTGTTCCGGGATGTAGAGCAGCGCCTTGAATTCACTGGTTCCCTCGGCCGAGTAGTGGATCGTCTTGAAGGGGTTGCTGTAGTCGTGGGAGACGTGCTTGTAGAATTCGTTGTACTCGTCCTCGCTGATTTCGCTCTTGGGGCGCGTCCAGATCGCCTTCATGGAATTGAGGGTTTCTTCCGCGGTCTTCTTGATTTTTTCGGCACCCTCGATCGGTTTGCCGTCAACACCTTGGGGTAATTCTTCTCGGGTTATGTCCATGGTGACGGGGTACTGCACGTAATCGGAGTATTTCTTGACGATGGAGCGAATCCGCCATTCGTCGAGAAACTCTTTCATTTCTTCCTTCAAGTGGAGCGTGATCTCGGTACCGCGCGTTTCCTTCTCGCAGGTTTCGATAGTATAGGTGCCGTCTCCTACGGACTCCCAGCGGGTGGCCGAACCTTTGTCGCCGGCCCGGCGGGTTGTCAGGGTGACGCGGTCGGCCGCCATGAACGAGGCGTAGAAGCCGACGCCAAACTGGCCGATCAGTTCCGGATGATCCTGGATGTTCTGTTCCTTGAGGGTCTGAAGGAAGGCCTTGGTGCCGGATTGGGCAATGGTGCCGATGTTGGTCTCGACTTCATCGGCACTCATGCCGATGCCGTTGTCACGGATAGTGAGGGTGCCGGCGTCCTTGTCCGGAATGAGTTTGATCTTCCATTCCGCGTTGTCTTCGAGAACCGAGGTGTCGGTCTGGGATTCGAAGCGTGCCTTGTCAATGGCGTCGGAGGCGTTGGAGATCAGCTCCCTGAGGAAAATCTCCTTGTTGGAATAGAGGGAATGGATTACCAGATCGAGCAGCTGCTGGACTTCGGTCTGGAAATGCTTGGTCGTCTTCGTCATGGTTCGTGAATCTCCTCGTGCGAAAAATAATGGGTCGATTGCAACGACAGCAAATAACTTAATCATTCAGAATGATTTTTTCAAGGTGGGAGAGTGATTTTTCGTGGAAAAAGTGATGTGAGACCTTTCTCTGGAGAATATGAAAGGGCTTTTACTTTGACCTCGGTCATGGGAGGTAGTATATTTATGCTGGTTTGTAAAGTTTGGTGAGCAGTGACAGTGGAAGGCAGAACCTGAATTTGACAAATGGTCTTGATGCAAGAATCAGGTTCTTTATGTATGGGCATGCCTCGAACTCGAAAAAACGTGCAACAAGAAAGGAGAATACATGAACTGGTATCTCGAAGTCTTGAAAAAGTATGCAGTTTTTGAGGGAAGGTCGAGGAGGAAGGAGTATTGGTTTTTCTTCTTGTTCAACATCATCATAAGCATAGTGCTTTCTATTGTTGACGGGATAACGGGCACTTTCAGTGCCAAGGCAGGATTGGGGCTGCTGAGCGGCATTTACAGCTTGGCTGTCCTCATTCCAAGTCTTGCCGTATCGGTGCGTCGCCTTCACGATATCAGCCGCAGCGGGTGGTGGCTTCTCATTGCGTTGATTCCGTTGGTCGGCGCGATTGTTTTACTTGTTTTCATGCTTCAGGACGGCAAGGCGGGCCAGAATCAGTATGGGGCGAATCCAAAGGAAGCAACCGCATGACAGTTCCTTTGATTCAGGTTTTGCAGTAGAATCAGTAAATTTTGTTACGTTTACGCAAGGCATGTGCAAATCCGGGGGGATGGAGCCGGCATAAGGGGTAGTTGAACCATGGCCGGCATCATGTTCCCGGATTCTTTTTTTGCGGGCGGTTCAGTCGTGCCGCTTCCGGCAACATTCTTCCATTGTGATAACCCGGGCGGCCAAGGACGGGCAGGCCCGGCGATGGATGGCCATTAGTCCTTTCCTCGGCTCATCCATAAGAACAATCGGCGCATCGCTCATTTTGATATAAGCCTTCCTCCCCATTTCTTGACACCCATGGAGGCCTGTGCTAGTTTAAATCTCTTGCAAATAGGCCAGTTATGAGATCTCGCGGCCTGAGCAGCACTACGAGAATCCCGGCCCCATTTGTGCATTTGCGGCACCGGGTGGGTTGTTGCGGTATTCATGCCCGCTAACCGGAGAAACCAATGTATTTTCCCGATTTCGAAACCTTCCGTTCCCTGGCTTCCCAGGGCAACCTGATTCCTGTTTACCGTGAAATACTTGCAGATATGGATACGCCGGTCAGCGCCTTCAAGAAGATCGACGACGGGCGTTTTTCGTTTCTTCTGGAGAGTATCGAGGGCGGGGAGAAATGGGCGCGCTACAGTTTTCTCGGTTCGAGTCCCGAAATCATTGTCCGTTCGAAAGGTAACACCGTTGAAACCGTTGCCGCCGACGGATCGCTCCGGAGCCATGAAACGGCCGACCCGCTCGGCTTCGTCCGGGACCTTCTTTACCGCTACAGACCGGTTGAAGTCGATGGTCTGCCGCGCTTTTTCGGCGGCGCCGTGGGATACGTCGGCTACGACATGGTCCGCTATTTCGAGCGGGTTTCACTGGAGAAACCGACTGAAATCGATGCCTATGACAGCTACTTCGTCATTACCGACACCATCCTGATCTTCGACACGGTCCGCCAGAAGATGAAGGTTGTCTCCAATGCCCACCTGCGGGAAGGCAAATCGCTCGAGGCCGCCTATGATGAGGCGACAGCGAAGATCGACGCCATCATCGCGAAAATGAAGGCACCGGTCGCGCCGGTTACCTCTCCCGCTGCCTCCAAGCGGGTGGACTTTGCGTCCAATGTGCACCGCGAAGTCTTCGAGGAGTCGGTCAACAGGGCCAAGGAGTACGTGAAGGCCGGCGACGTGATCCAGGTGGTGCTGTCCCAGCGCTTTTCAGCCGACCTGACCGTTGAGCCCCTGGATATCTATCGTATTCTCCGCACCTTGAATCCTTCTCCCTACATGTTCTTCCTACGGCTGAACGATACCCTGGTGGTAGGGGCCTCTCCCGAGGTCATGGTTCGCAAGGAGGGGACGCGGGCGGAACTGCGGCCCATCGCTGGAACGCGTCCGCGGGGAGCGACCCGGGAAGAGGACGAGCGTCTCGAACAGGAACTGCTCGATGATCCCAAGGAGCGGGCCGAACACGTAATGCTCGTAGATCTCGGCCGCAACGACCTGGGACGCGTCTGCAGGACCGGCACCGTCGAGGTTTCCGAGCTCATGGTGGTGGAGCGCTATTCCCATGTCATGCACATCGTTTCCAACGTGCTCGGCGAACTGCGGGATGGGAATGATGCCTTCGACGTTTTGCGCGCCACCTTCCCGGCGGGCACGCTCTCGGGAGCGCCCAAGGTGCGAGCCATGGAGATTATTGAGGAGCTGGAGCCGGTCCGCCGCGAGATTTACGGCGGCGCCGTGGGGTATTTTTCCTTTTCCGGCAACATGGACATGGCCATCGCCATCCGGACCCTCATCGTCAAGGACGGGAGGGTCCACCTTCAGGCAGGTGCGGGGATCGTGGCCGACTCCGATCCTGCCGCCGAGTACCAGGAAACGGTCAACAAGGCGCGGGCGGTGGTGAAGGCTATTGAGTTGGTGGAAAAAGGGCTCGATTGAACACGTTTTCCGTGGGGTCAGACCCGCGTGTCTGCCCTCCCTGTTTTGGGCGAACACACGGGTTCGCCCCTACGAAAGGTGTTATGAGGCATATATGCTGTTGATGATCGATAATTACGATTCCTTTACCTACAACCTGGTGCAGTACTTCGGCCAGTTGGGAGAGGACGTGGTGGTGCACCGGAACGACCGGATCACCCTTGAAGAGATGGAGCGGCTTTCCCCCGAGAGGATCGTGATTTCACCGGGTCCCTGTTCGCCCAACGAGGCGGGTATCTCCGTGGCGGCCATCCGCCATTTCGCCGGCAAGGTTCCCCTGCTGGGGGTCTGTCTCGGCCATCAGGCCATCGGAGCGGCCTTCGGCGGCAAGGTGATCCGCAGCTGCTCGCTGATGCACGGTAAGACCTCTCCCATTCATCATAATGGGAAAGGGTTGTTCAAAGGCCTGCCGAACCCCTTCGAGGCGACTCGTTACCATTCACTGATTGTCGAACGCTCCTCGCTGCCCGACTGCCTCGCTGTAACCGCCTGGGTCGAGAACGGTGAAATCATGGGGCTTGCCCACCGCGAACTGCCGATCTGGGGGGTCCAGTTCCATCCCGAATCGATCCTGACCGTCGGCGGCATGGATCTGCTGCGGAATTTTCTCGAAATGAGCAAGATAAAATGATCCCGTAGGGGCGGACCCGCGTGTCTGCCCGGAATAAAGATGGGCGAACCCGAGGGGTCGCTCCTGCAAAGGGAGATGAATGATCAAAAAAGCCATTGCAAAAGTCGTCGAGCGCCAGGACCTTGCCGAATCAGAAATGATCGAGGTCATGGACCAGATTATGTCCGGCGAGACAACGCCTGCTCAGACCGCCGCTTTTATCACCGCGCTCCGGATGAAGGGCGAAACGGTGGCGGAGATAAGCGGAGCGGCGCGGGTGATGCGCGACCGGGCGGTCCGCATCAGGGTGGGACGGAACGTTCTCGATCTTGACCGGGATGAGATAAACCTTGATCGGGAAACTATCCTTGATACCTGTGGCACCGGCGGCAGCGGCACCAATACCTTCAACATTTCCACCACCGTGGCCTTCGTGGTTTCCGCCTGCGGCGTGAAGGTGGCCAAGCATGGCAATCGCTCGGTTTCCTCTGCTTGCGGCAGCGCCGATGTTCTGGAGTCCCTGGGAGTCAACCTGGATGTGACCCCGGAAACCGTGGAGCGCTGCATTACGGAGATCGGCATCGGCTTCCTTTTCGCACCTGCCCTGCACGGCGCCATGAAGCATGCCATCGGCCCGCGCCGGGAAATCGGCATCCGTACCATTTTCAACATCCTCGGCCCGCTGACCAATCCCGCCGCCGCCCAGTGCCAGGTGCTCGGGGTTTACCGGGAAGACCTGGCCGAGAAGCTTGCCCAGGTATTGCGGAAGCTCGGCTGTCGACGCGGCTTCGTAGTGCACGGCCTTGACGGCATGGATGAAGTCACCCTTACCACGGAAACGAGGATTGCCGAAGTGACTCCCGAGAGCGTCGAAACCCGTCTTTTCAGTCCCGAGGAACTGGGGCTTGCCCGCTGTTCCATGGAAGACCTGCGCGGCGGCGATGCCGTGGCCAATGCCACCATCGTCAGGGAAGTGCTTTCAGGCGCAACCGGACCGAAGCGGGATATCGTGCTCCTCAATGCGGCGTTTTCGCTGGTGGCCGCCGGCACGGCAGTCACTTTGCCGGAGGGGGTGGCCATGGCGGCGGAAGCCGTCGACTCGGGCCGGGCCTTGGTTCAGCTGGAGAAGCTGATCGCCATGACCAACCAGTAGGGGCGAGCTTGTCAGCTTGAAAAATGAAGCGCTCGTTGTCGAACTGCCGCTATGTGCGGTGTGAGAGCTGAACGGAAAAACCACATGACCGATACTCCCGATGTTCTGAAAAAGATAATAGACTACAAGCAAGGCGAGCTTACCGAAGCGAAATCCCGCATCGGGCTCGACGAACTCCGGGCACGCGTTGCCGACTGCCCGCCGGTGCGTGGGTTTCTCGATGCGCTCCGGGAGACGGATGCCGCTGGGCGAACCGCCATCATTGCCGAGGTTAAAAAAGGGTCGCCCAGCAAGGGCCTTATCCGGGCTGATTTCGATGCGGTCGCCATTGCCGGCACTTACGAGGCGAACGGCGCTTCCTGTCTCTCGGTCCTGACCGACGAGCATTTCTTTTTCGGCCATCTCGATTTCCTGGCCGCTATTCGCCGGGCGGTGGCCATTCCGCTGCTGCGCAAAGATTTCATTTTCGATTCCTACCAGATTTACGAGGCGCGGGTCGCTGGCGCCGACGCGATTCTCCTCATTGCCGCGATACTCGATCCGGACCGTTTGCGGGAATTTCTTGCCTTGGCCGGTGAGCTGTCTCTCGATGTGCTGCTGGAAGTTCATGACGAACGGGAGCTGGAGGTGGCCCTTGCCACCGACTGCCCCCTGGTGGGAATCAACAACCGGAACCTCCATTCTTTCGTGACCGATCTGGGAACTACCGAGCGGCTTTGTACCCGGATGCCTTGCGACAGGTTTGTGGTCGCCGAAAGCGGCATCAACACCCGGGCCGATATCGTTCGGCTCCATGGTGCGGGAGCGCGCGCCTTTCTCATCGGCGAATCGCTCATGCGGGAGCGGGACTTTGGCGCCAAGTTGCGTGAACTCAGGGGAGAAAGCTGAGAGCCTGTTTTGCCGGGATCGGCAAACGCTGAACGCGCAAAACCCGTTCAACCCGGGTTTCCCGGGAGAGCGGCGAGGTATGTCTGAAGATAAAGGGTTGCTCTGATGGTAAAAGTCAAGATCTGTGGCATAACGAACGAGGAAGATGCCGTCCAGGCGGTGGAAGCGGGGGCCGACGCTCTCGGGTTCGTGTTTTACGACCTGTCGCCGCGCTGCATATCCTACGAGAAGGCGAAGAAAATCATCGAAAAACTGCCGCCGTTCGTGGTTCCGGTGGGAGTTTTCGTAAACAATCCCATCCGCTCCATCAATCTCGCGGTGGAACGGTGTGGCATCCAGGTTGTGCAGCTCCATGGGGACGAAACGCCGAGCTTCTGTTCCGGCATCCGTCATAAGGTGGTCAAGGCGTTTCGGGTCAGGGATATCTCGAGTCTCGAAAACATCCGGAACTATCCCGTGTCCGGCTTTCTCCTCGATGCTTACGTGCCGGGCTCGTACGGCGGCACCGGGCTCACCTTCAACTGGGAGACGGCACGGGTCGCCAAGCAGTACGGACCGGTCATCCTGGCCGGCGGCCTGAATGCGGGCAACGTGAGAAAAGCGGTGGAATCGGTGGAGCCCTACGGCATCGACGTTTCCAGCGGGGTCGAGGCGTCGCCCGGCCGAAAAGACCACGCAAAGGTGGCGGAATTCATCAAGCGGGCAAAGGGGTTTTAGCGTCCCCTCGCGCAATATTTTGGAGGAGCAATGAAGTTACCGGATAGTTCGGGCCATTTCGGCCAATTTGGTGGGAAATACGTCCCGGAAACCCTGATGCCGGTCCTGAAGGAGTTGGAGAGGGCCTACCAGGAGTATAAAAACGACAGGGAATTCAAAGAAGAGTTCACCTATTACCTGCGGGAATACGTGGGTCGACCGAATCCTCTCTATTACGCTGAAAAGCTCACGAAACGGCTCGGTGGCGCCAAGATCTACCTCAAGCGCGAGGACCTGAATCATACCGGTGCCCACAAGATCAACAACACTATCGGCCAGGGGCTCCTGGCGAAGCGGATGAGCAAGAAACGGGTCATTGCCGAGACAGGGGCCGGCCAGCACGGGGTAGCTACCGCAACCGTGGCCGCCCTAATGGGAATGGAATGCGAGATCTTCATGGGCGAGGAGGATATCCACCGTCAGTCCCTGAACGTCTTCCGCATGAAACTGCTCGGCGCCAAGGTTACCCCCGTCCTTTCCGGTACCGCGACCCTCAAGGATGCCATGAATGAAGCCCTGCGGAACTGGGTAACCTACGTAAAGACGACCTTCTACGTTATCGGGACGACTGCCGGTCCCCATCCCTATCCGATGATGGTGCGGGACTTTCAGTCGGTCATCGGCCGCGAAGCGAAAATGCAGCATGAAAAGGCCGAGGGGCGTCTGCCTGACTACCTGGTTGCCTCGGTGGGCGGTGGCAGCAACGCTTTGGGACTCTTCCATCCCTTCATCAAGGAGACCGGGGTGCGTATGATCGGCGTGGAAGCGGCCGGCTACGGCATTGCCAGCGGGAAACATGCCGCCCCCCTTTGTGCCGGCAAGGTCGGCGTGCTCCACGGCAACAAGACCTACCTGCTTCAGGACGAGAACGGCCAGATCGCCAACGCCCATTCCATATCCGCCGGGCTCGACTACCCCGGCGTCGGCCCGGAACATTCCTGGCTGAAGGACAGCGGGCGTGCCGAATACGTTTCCATTACCGATGAAGAGGCTATGGAGGGCTTCAAGATCCTCACGGAAGAGGAAGGGATCCTGCCCGCCCTGGAGTCGTCCCACGCTATTGCCCATGTCCTCAAGCTTGCGCCGGCCCTTCCCCGTGACAAGACCATCGTGGTCTGTCTGTCAGGCCGGGGCGACAAGGATATTCATACCGTCGCCGCTTACCTGAACGTCAAGCTGTAGCAGGTAATCGGGAAACGTTTTTCAACAACCCGATGGGAGTGGAGGAACCACTTTACTAAAAAAATTTTGACAAACCCTCATGAAAGTGATAATCATGCAAAAAAGATTTATGAGAGATAGACGATAATACTCAACCATTCGTGAGAATGGGGCGGAAAGCCTACGGGTCTTACCGAGACAGCCGGGTTACCGAAATATCGCACGATATTGGGTCCCGGCTTTTTTTGTTTTAAAATTTCTGAAAACCAAGTCGAGTCGGCTGAAGGAACGTCCTGAAAGCTCGCGGTATTGTTCCGTTTGCATTGGCAGCGGAAAACGTGGAATACGGCATTAATACAGTTCGTGGTAGACGACAATGCTCAACCATTCGCGAGAATGGGGCGGAAAGCCTACGGGTCTTACTGAGACAGCCGGGTTGCCGAAATATCACACACTATTCGGTCCCGGCTTTTCTGTATCCGGTCCCGGTAGTTTCAATTTTATTGTTGAGAAAGGTATTTTTTCGCAATGCATCGAATTCTTGATCCGTCGCTTTTATTCAAGGGTCTTCTTCGTCTTGTAGCGCTGTGTCTGTTCATCCTGTCGCTCCAGGGATGTGCCGTCATGAAAGATTTTCGGGAGAAATCGTGGTTTTTTCCAGGTCATCCTGAGGAGGAGGTCGAACGAAATAAGTTTCCGGTTGCGAAAGAAGATGACGTCATTGGCCTGTTGGCGGTCGTCAGGCTTGAAGAGGGGGATACTCTGCCGGATATTGCACGGCACTTCGGCTTGGGGATCAATTCAATCAGTGCGGCCAATCCAGGGGTGGATGTATGGGTGCCTGAGGCCGGAGAGCGTATCATCCTGCCGCTGAGTTTTATTCTGCCGGATGCTCCCAGAAAAGGCATTGTGATCAACCTGGCCACCATGAGGCTCTTCCAGTACAAAGGAGATGGCGCGTCTCTGATAGTATCGACCTACCCGGTCGGTATCGGAACCGAAGAACGCCCCACGCCCAGAGGTCACGCGCGCGTGGTGCGCAAGACAGCCCGGCCGACTTGGCATGTCCCTGCTTCGATTGCCGCGGATCATCGGAAAAAAGGGGATATTCTCCCCGCGAACGTCCCGCCGGGACCCGAGAATCCTCTGGGTGAATACGCGCTCTATTTAAGCAAATCCGGTTACCTGATCCATGGCACCAATAAGCCGGCCAGCATCGGTCTCAAGGCAACCAACGGCTGCATGAGACTCTATCCGGAAAACATTGCAATGCTCTACCGGGATACGCCGGTCAATACGTCGGTACTCATCGTCAACCAGCCGTATCTCATCGGCCAACGTAATGGCATGCTTTACATGGAAGCTCATACGCCACTGGAAGGCCCGGCCGACCTGGAGCTTGAGATAATCTATGAAAAATTGAGAGCACTTGAAAAGAAGTCCACGCGCGCGCTTGACTGGAAAAAAGTCAAGGAAGTACAGGCCGAAGCCCGGGGAGTCCCCGTTCCCATCCTCGAGATGCGTCCGGGAAGCGAAGACAATGTCGCGGAACCCATACGAGTCGAACACCCGGAAACCTTGTACGGAAAGCCGGAAATCCCGGAACTGAAACTGGAGGCATGGTATGTGTTGGCTGCCGACCTGCGTGACAAGTCTGATGCTCTGAGGATTGCCGCCATTATCAACCACCAGGGGCCGCAAATCCCGGCACGGGTGTTGTCGAGGGACAATGGCTATCGTGTTGTCGCCGGCCCGTTCACTAATGCCAGCGAGGCCAAAGAAGCGGCCAAGCGCTTGAAAATCGATTTGGACATAGACGGTATACTGATCGAACCTGTCAGGAAGGGATAGTCGACTCCTCTTTCGGGCATGATATGCTGTATGCTGAACAGAAAGGAGGTGATAAGTGATGAAGAAGAGTCTTTTGCTGATCTCCATGTTGCTTGTTCTTCCCGTTACGTTGATCGGTTGCGCGACAACCAGTGAACTCGAGAAAGTGCAGGCGGAGCAAAAACTGCTTGACGCGAAAGTCGAGCAGGCATTGCAGGATGCGCAGGCCGCCAAGACCGCGGCCGATGAGGCCAAGGTAAAGGCGGATCAAACATCGGCCCGCGCCGAAGACGCTATAAAAGCCGCGGAGGAACGGGAAAGAATCGCGGATGAAAAGGCGAGAAGGGCTGACGCGACTTTCCAGAGATCGATGAGGAAGTAAGTCAATCAAATGGGAGCTGTTAACGTTACCTTTGGTGCTCCGGATAATGGAATGGCAGGGTTTCAAAACCCTGCCATTCCATTATCCATCATGTGCTTCTGTCCGTATTATTCAAACATTTGGCTTGTTAAGCCGGTATCGGCATAAGATATTCCTGATGATTCCGCCAAGGGGTGAAGGGATGAGAGTATTCAGATCGTCTTCGGCATATATGGCTCAAAAACACCTTTTCTATAGTTGCATCATACTACTGATACCAATTCTTCTATCTGGATGCAGTCACTTTAGTGACGGTTTGCAAGAAGCGGATGATTTGTTTAATCGGGGAAGCTACAAGGCCTCTCTGGACAAATATGAGCAGATTCTTGAAAACTCTCCCGTGACGGGTGATAAAGTTCTATTCGAGATGGGTATCATTTACGCGTATCCGAAGAATGAACAAAAGGATTATCGGAAATCCCTGGAATGCTTTCAGAAGCTCATAAAGGATTACCCCGGCAGCGAATACCGGCAGAACAGTGAAATGATGATATTCTATCTCAATAACGGCGCTGTCAAGGATACGACGATTGCCGCGCAGCAGGCACAAGTCGAGACTTTCCGGCAAGAGGTTAAAGAAAGGGAGAATGAGATTGGGGCATTGCAAAAAAAGATCGCGGCGCTCGAACGAAAAGTTTTTGCTTATGCAATCCGGAATGGCTCGGTAGAAAGGATAGTGATAGAAAAAAAGGCGCGACGATTGATGTTGATCTCGAAGGGTGATGTGATCAAAACCTACAAGATAGCCTTGGGGGGTAACCCGGATGGTCCAAAGGAAAGGGAGGGCGATAACAAAACCCCGGAGGGAACCTACGTCATCGATACAAGAAACCAGGACAGCCATTATCACCGGTCTCTTCATATTTCCTATCCGAACGAGCGGGACAAAAAGCGAGCACTGGAACTGGGTGCCTCTCCGGGCGGAAACATCATGATCCACGGTATCAAGAAAGGTTTCGCGTGGGTTGGAGATGCTCACACGGAGGTCGACTGGACGAGAGGGTGTATCGCCGTAACGGATGAGGAAATTGAGGAGATAGGCAGGGTGGTGCCAAATGGTACGGTTGTCGAAATCAGGCCGTAGAAGATCCTGTAGCCTGTCGCAACAGTGGGTTGCCAACTTTTTTGGTGAATTTTTGTCAGGTTCTGTTTTTTTTTGGGGGGGGGGGGCGATACTGATTTCTTTGCACTATCCGGCGGCATTGACGATATGTCGATGCATGCTAGAATTGTTAGTTATGTTTACTAAGTTATTTGTAACGAATAGTTTCACGATAAAGCCAACCTCTCTGTGAAGAGAGCGCGGAAAGCGGCGGGTCTTACTACCCGGAGATGGCCGAGCTCCCGAAGGAATTAATCTTTGGTGAGTTCGGCCTTTTTGGTTGTCGGATAGTGACGTGCCGTTCTTTCAAGAAAAATACCGTGATTTTGGCGGCTGAGCCAGTCCGTGGGCGAAAAGGAGCTGTGATAAAAACTTGACCTGATTAGCGTAAATCTTCCGTTACAGGTAGTTGCGACATCAATCTGTCACATACAGGTGATACTCTTCATGGAGCTTCGGGGACAAAGGAGGTTGCCATGAAGATGAATCGCATTCTGTTTCAACCGGGCATGAGCCTGAACTAATTTCTTGCCCAGTATGGTGAAGAGCAACAATGTGAATCCGCTCTTGAATCGCTTCGCTGGGCTACGGGATTCAGGTGTCCAAAATGCGACAGCCGCCGCTATTGCAGTTACCGGCGAGGACGACGGGTCAAGGTTTTTCAATGTGGCCATTGCCGAGTTCAAACAACACTGACGGAAGGAACCATTTTTCACTCGTCGAAGCTGCCTTTGACCACCTGGTTCCAGGCAATGTTCTTTCTGACACAGAGCAAAAACAATGTCTCAATATTAGAACTCATGCGTCTCATCAGCGTCAGCTATCGAGCAGCGTGGCGACTCAAGCATAAATTGATGCAGAGCATGTACGAACGGGAGCAAACCACCTATGTTGTCAGGACGCGTCGAGATCGACGATGCCTATCTTGGTGGTGAACTTCCCGGCGGCAAGGCTGGCCGAGGATCGGAAAACAAGGTACCCTTCATTGCCGCTGTTCAAACAAACAAGCAAGGCCATCCACTATACGCCGTCTTCTCGACCGTAAAGAGCTTCTGCAAAGAAGAAGTCGAAGCATGGGCCAGAAGCTTTCTCGCGCCGTCAACACTTGTGGTGTCCGACGGACTTTGGTGTTTCCAGGCAGTTGAAGCAGCCAGCTGTTTTCACCAAAGAGAAGTTGTTGGCAAAGAACGCAAAACTACCAGCATGGAATGTTTTAAGTGGATCAACACCGTTCTCGGTAATTTGAAGAACGCCATAACCGGAACCTACCATGCTTTTGATTTTGAAAAGTATGCTCACCGATATCTTGGCGAATTTCAGTACCGCTTCAACAGGTGCTTTGATCTTGCCAACATGTTCAAGCGGCTTCTTATCGCAGCTGTTCGGACTAGTAGGAGATCTGAAGCATTTCTACGATTAGCGGAAGACTAACGCTAATCAGGAATATTTTTAACATTCATGCATTCCCTAAAACAATGGTGTCAAGGAATAACGGCTAACACTTCCGTTGATGAACCTTTCCTGGTCTAAGTCGAAAAAGGCGCAATCATTTGCGGTTGAATTGTGGAAGCGAAAAAGTCTGCGGCAAACAAAAATGCTCCACGTGCATTAAAATTAAATAATTATAATGCCTGGCTTGCTGCCTTCCTATATTTGTCATGGTATGTATGGAAAAGTGACAAATATTTTCAGTGAAGCCTGAAAGCCGGACATAACTAACCGAAAATTGAAGGTGTATGTTTTGGCATGAAAGATGAAAAGATTTTATCATATGATTTTCAACTGAATGCGCATCAACATGTCGTCACCCCGGCGAACGGACACTCTCTAGCCGAAATAGCATTTTTAACTCCTGGCCCGGAGAGTATCTATACGTTTGTTGGTTGCGTGATGATGAACTTTAGTCAAATGCATACGAGGAGAAATAATATGGGAGATTCAGTCCGGCGTCATCTTGGAAGGATTCTCTTGGATGGCAAGTTCTTGTCGCAGCATGACCTTGATTCCGCTCTCAAGGAACAGAGCCGAACCAAAGCTCTTTTAGGTGAGACCCTGGTTAGGATGGGAATACTGCGAGAAGAGGATGTCAAAGTTCCGTTACTGGTTCAAAAGCACCTGAGCACTTTTTCCGGCGCAGTCAGTATCGCTGCAGGAGAACGACAACTGCTTGGTGAATTATTGGTCCGATCAGGGCGTATTACCAGCGAACAGCTCGATCGTGCAATTTCCGAACAAAAGCGTACCGGGGAAAAACTGGGTGATGTTTTCAAACGACTTGGCATGCTCTCCGAAGGGCAGCTGAATGCCCTGCTTAATTTTCAGGTCAATCAGGAAGCGGCGAGCGATTCTCCTCTTCGGCTCGGAGAACTCCTGGTTGCGACTGGACAAATCACCCGCGAGCAACTGGAATACGCGCTTAGTCGACAATCCCTTTCCAAGAGCAGGCTCGGTGAAGTCCTTCTGCAAGAAGGGTATGTGCGCCCCAGCCACATCAAGTACGGCATGCGCTTGCAGAAAATGTTGATAAATGCTGTACTGGCTGCCATTATTTCACTCGATGTCGGTTCGGGTGGCACTGTAATCGCCAATCCCCTCCCGGATTCGTCCATCCAAGCCATCATGCAGGACGTACTCGAAGAATCCGGAGAGTATGCCTGCCTCTCGGAGAAGGAATGGGAACTGTTCAAGCTGGTAAACGAGTACCGCCAAAACAATGGACTTCCTCCCATAGCCAATTCACGCTCGCTGAACAAAGTTGCGCGACTTCACGCAATCGATCTTTTTAGAAATACTCCTGCGGCAGGAAAGGACAGTCGCGGATTAGCCTGTTCACTTCACAGTTGGTCGAACAAGGGGAATTGGAAACCGGTATGCTACACAAAAGATCATGCGTTTGCTGAGGCCATGTGGGATAAGCCCCGGGAGATCACAAAATTTGTCTATAACGGCGATGGTTACGAGAATGCCTATTCCACGAGCAACGTCGAGGTCAATCCTGCACGAGTGCTGGAAGCCTGGAAATCAAGTGCGAGTCATAATGCGATTCTCCTCGAATCCGGAGTCTGGAAGGATAGTAATCTACTAGCCTTTGGCATTGGTATCTATAAGAATTATGCTGTCATGTGGGTTGGCTCTCTTACTGATCCCCTCGGCTCGATGCAGGCTTGCGTAACTACCGAAAAGATTGCCTTGAAAAAATGATATTTACTCTATTGACGCAACTTGTGGAGCGGAACCATGGGAAGTGGTAACAGGTCAACCCGGAAGAGATCAAAATCAAAGAATAGACTTAATGACCATGCAAAAAGAACCGGCGTCTTTGCTCTTATCGTACTGGCGGCTATTGCTGTAGTCCTAGTTGTAAAATCTTTTAGTGCAAAGGATGCGGCTGTTTCTCAAAGAGAGGCATTGAGGCCGGTAGTCGAACAGAAAAATCATGAACCCACCGATGCCAGTAGTGAAGTGGATGGAGAATACTACGGGTTATGCAAAAAAAACAGCATCCGCTCGGTGGATGATTTTCATAACGTGGTTAATAATGATCCAGTGCTGGCTGCCCATTTCGCAGGGTTTAACTGGGAAAAAGCCAAATTGGGAAAACAGGAGGAGGATGTCTGGACATATGTCTCATACAGAAAGGGTGATATGATCAGGCTGACAACTAAACCGGTCAAATTGCCTCAAGGTGACGGATTTATTACAGACGGAATCCGCGTCGTGCGCACGTATTGCTGCAACGACTATGTTCTTGCGCCTCCTCGGAGGGTGATGGGACCGACAGAACCGACTGAACGGGTTGATGCTCCCCCTCGTCGAATGGACAATAGCATTGATGAATTCCCGCCATTACAGTCATTTAAGTCGCTGGATAGGAATTCGCCAGGCACTGTTGTGACGCCTGAACCTGGAACAATGGTACTTATGGGAGCAGGACTCGGGATATTAGGTCTCTACCGTGTGCTTCGCCGGAAAAAGATCAAACCTCACTAAAAGTTCCGGGGAGGCCATATGTTATCCAAATGCTGACCAACGGCCGTTTTCCCATCTTTTGCCGGTCGCCGTGGATAGCTTGACTTTGCAGACGTCTGCCAGGTTGAGGGGCATTACGATTCCCCCCGTCCCCGGCCTTCTTTCCGTTTATCCGCCTCGCTTATTCTCCAGCTCGCGCCGCTCCCGCAACATTTTGGCGATTTCCTCCTCGCCAAGAGGGCACAGCACTTTTACCCGCAGGCTGTCTGCCAGTTCCTGGGCGAAGTCACGCTTGAGATAAGCATTGATCGCCGCCGTAACGCACATGGCGATGATCGCACCCAATGTTGCGAGAGCCATATCCTTCTGGGCATCCCACACATCCCCCTGCGACCCCAGGTATGCGACTCCCAGGTCTCCGCCGAACAATTCCGCCGCACCCCATTCAAAGAGCTCGAACAGCATTGATGTCGCCATGGTCACGTCCAGTGGCAGATAATAGCCCCATACTCCCCGCACATTTGCGACGCGCAGGAACACCTCTCGTATCGGGTAGGCGAGAAGCAGCCCGAATGAAAAATGAACCAGGCGGTCGTAGTGGTTGCGTTCCAGGCCGAGGAGTTCATTAAAGGTGGAGCCCGTCAGGGTTTTGAACCACTCGTCATAGGGAACCATGGCGTAGGTATAGTGGGCACCGACCTCGTGGAGGCATAAAAAGATGAATATGGTCGTGTAGGAAACGCGGGAAAGGGGGAATTGCTTCCGGGTGAGGATCAAAAACGGAACGATAAGGATGACCAGCACGTTCTCCAATGCCCAGTCTTTCCGGTCGAGAGGGGCCACGCCGAGCGCGAAAAAGAGCAGCAGAAAAAGGGCTCCGAGCATTATGAAATAGCCTCGGTTTTTCTCTCCGATATCCATGAGTTTCTCCCATATGTTTGTTGTGCCAGCATAGTTTGTGGATACAATCTAATTAAGTTGATTGTAATTTGCAACAGGCATTGTGTCTTTTTTGATCCGCCCGTGCATTTTGGATCGCTCAAGATCTGTTGAATTTTCAAACCGGTGAGATGTAGGCGGCTTTATGGATGGGAAAAATTCGTCACCTCTTCAAGGTGTTCGGTTGCGTGATATACTGCAATGAAAGCCATTTTGCTTTTCAGGCACTGTTTGTGCCATACATGCTCAGAAGGAGGGAATTTCATGAAAGATTTACTTGGTATTGTCCTGGCGGGTGGCGCCGGAGAACGCCTGAAACCACTTACCGCGGTAAGGGCCAAACCTGCCGTCCCTTTCGGCGGCAAGTACCGGATTATTGATTTCGTCCTCAACAATCTCATCAACTCGGGCATCCAGAATGTCAAGCTTCTGGTGCAGACATTGTCACAGCCGCTCATCAATCACGTAAGCACCATGTGGCCGTCGGCGCCCGTTTACAATTTCTTTGTCCAGTGCGTACCCGCGCAGAAGCGGATGGGCGAACAGTGGTACAAAAGCACGGCGGACGCCGTATATCAGAATCTGAACATCTTCAGGGACAATCCATGCTTCAAGAGGGTGGCGATCTTTTCCGGAGACCATATCTTCAAAATGGACGCGCGTCATTTTGACAACTTCCACAAAGAAAAACGCGCCGATTTCACCATCTCCACCATGGCTATAAAAAAAGAAGAAGCCAGCCGTTTCGGTATTATCGAGGTAGATGAGCACGGCAGGGTGCTCGGCTTTGAGGAGAAGCCGGAAAATCCCAAGGAAATACCGGGGAGGCCGGGATACTGTCTTACTTCGATGGGGAATTACGTCGCAAATATTCCGGAGCTGATCGAGATCGTCAGCGAGGATGCCGGAGTAGAAAATTCATCTCATGATTTCGGCAAGGATGTTATACCGTTCATGCTGAAAAAGGGCCTCAGCATGTATGCGTATGATTTCACATCAAACCTTGTTCCCGGGGAGGATCATGTCTACTGGCGTGATGTGGGTACCATCAAGTCTTACTGGGAGGCCAACATGGACCTGGTAAGTATCAAGCCTGAGCTGAATCTTTACAATCAGCTGTGGCCTGTCAAGACATCACCGGACTTCACTCCGCCGGCAAAGCTGGTAATGAAGCAGTCTCTTATAGATAATGCCATTATCAGCGGCGGGTGCATTGCAACCCAGTCCGAAATCAGCAATTCGGTGCTCAGCCAGGGCGTGCGAGTGGAAAAGAATGCATTGATTCAGGAAAGCGTCATTTTCGCCGACGTTACTGTCTGCGAAGGGGCAAAATTACGGAAATGCATAATCGACAAAAACGTGGTGATTCAACCACATACGTGCATAGGGTTTTCGCCCGAGGAAGATGAGGCTCGGGGATTCAGGGTGTCGGACGGGATTACCGTCGTGCCCAAGAACTATGTCTTCGCCGGCTGAAGCCGGGGAGTTGTAGGAGGGAATTCAGGGATATAAATACTTACGCGTAACCTGGTTAATCCACAAGGCGGCCAAGCGGCCGCCTGTGCTTTTTTTGCGCTTTTAAATTTACGGCAGGTTGCTTCACCTTATCTTCCCGAGGGGCGCTTATTTTTTATTTTTTTCAATATGGTTGTGTTCGAAACTCCCAGTATATTTCCGATTTTTCGGGATGATGGCGTTTTTTTCATGATGTGAAAAATGATCTTTTTTTCAACTTCGCGAACAATTTCTTTCAGTGGTGGCCAATTGCCGTCCACGGGAATGGGAATTTTGATTTCCGAGGCAACAATGTTGTCTTTTTCATATGCAGAACGAGGTTGCAGGTTAAGTTTGTCGATCAAATGGTTGGGTTGTATTTTTTTCGTTTGCTCAAGATTAATTACCAGTTCTAGCATGTTCTCTAACTGTCGTATATTTCCCGGATAATCATATGACAATAGCAGTTCAATGCTTTCTTTGGTTAAATATTTCTCCGGTTTGCCCAGCTTTAAACAGATTTTCCGAATAAGTTGCTGCGTTATTATCTGGATGTCTTCTTTCCTTTCACGCAGAGGCGGAATGGTCAGTGGTATTACATTGAGTCGATAATAAAGATCTTCACGGAATAATCCCTGCCTCATCATATCTTCCAGGTTTCTGTTCGTAGACGCTATGATGCGTACATCGATAGGAATATCTTTTTCTCCGCAGATTCTCCGAATCGTCTGCTCTTGCACTACACGCAAGAGGCGTACTTGCATTTGCTGCGAAATTTCTCCTATTTCGTCCAGAAAGATGGTGCCGGCGTGGGCTTGCTCAAACAAACCTTTTTTTCCGCTTCTGGATGCTCCGGTAAAAGCACCCGGTTCGTAACCGAACAATTCACTTTCCAGGAGCGTATCAGGTAAGGCGCCGCAATTGATGGCGATAAACGGCTGTTTATTTCTGTTGCTTTCCATGTGAATAGCTCTGGCGAACAGTTCCTTGCCTGTTCCGCTTTCGCCGCGTAACAGAATAGAAGAAGTTCCCTTGGCAACGGTTTTAGCTGTTTCAATAACCTGTTTCATTATCTGGCTCTGATGACATATGCTCTCGAAAGTAACAAGATCCTTTTTCCGGTTGACCTGTGAGGTGATTTCCTCTGCCTGCCCATAGTCTTTTATCGTTGCAACAACACCCATAATCATCCCTTTTGGATCCAAAACGGGCCTACAACTGATGAAAAAATGAGAATCTATAGTATCACTCAGTATTCGCTGCTCCTTGTAGCTAAAGGTATGTCCCGATTTTAGAGTTTCAAATAGCGGAGATTTCGGGGGAAATATGGTTTCGGCGGGAAGGTCGATGATTTCGTCATGGGAACAGGAAAAGATACGGCGAGCCATTTCATTCATATGAAGAACGATACCGTTCTTGTCGATGGCAATGATTCCTTCGCTGACCGAATTGAGAATTATCTGTAATCGGCGTTCTTTTTCTTCGCTCGGCATATAGTCGCGAAATCCGACGGATAAAACATTCTTAATCGCTAGAAGCTCTTTCTTGATCTGACGGATCTGAATTTTCGAGGAGCAGTGAAATCTAATCACCATGGACATCGAATTCTTTCCGTGAACTACCTCCAGATTCGATTTGTCAATGGAATGTTTTTCAAAGACTTTCATTATTTCAAATCCCAACTGCGGGCGATCTTCAAACTCGATCTCAATAACATGCTCGCTCGAATTCACTCTGAATTATCCTTTCACGTGCAGGTGATTTCTCCGATTAAGGTTCCAGGCTATTTATTTACTAATGACTCATCGTTAAAAAAAGTTATCACTGGTGCAAATAGTTGTCAACATAAGTTATCAAGGGAATGCTGCCAATGGCGATTCATGCGCCTTACTCATGATGCCGGAAAGACCATGCATTGAGTCAGTCGTGTAACTATCAGAAATAATTGTAACTATGCTGGAATGCGTAGTGTTGGCATGGTAATTGTTCTTAGTGATGATGGGGCACATGGAAAAACCGTCTTAATCAAATCCATGCACTGCGCAACAGGAATAGATTTTATTGTCGGCGGTAATTGAAGATTCAAAAGGTGGACTCGCATGAATGCTAATGTTGGAAAGCAAGCGAAAACGTTTCGGGTACTGGCTGTTAATCCTGGTGCGACTTCAACCAAGTTCGGCGCATTTGAAGATGATGCAAAGCTGTTTAACCATACGGTGAAGCATGGGTTTGAGGACTTGGCCTCTTATAGCCGGATGCTTGACCAGTGTCGGTATCGTATGGACTTGATTGTAAATACTTTGAATAACGTCGGCATTCAGTTGAATTCTTTTAATGCAGTTGCCGGCAGGGGAGGGCTGCTGAAACCATTGGCCGGAGGAACGTATGAAGTCAATGAATTGATGGTCGAAGACTTGAAAAAAGCGGAATGGGGAGAGCATGCATCCAATTTGGGGGCGGTTATAGCTGCTGATCTGGCAAAACAAGTCGGCGTTCCTGCATTTATTGTGGACCCGGTGTCTGTAGATGAAATGGATGCCGTGGCGAGAATCTCGGGGTTGCCCGATCTTCCGCGGATAAGCATGTCTCATGCGTTGAATATGAAGGCCATAGCCCGCAAAATCTCCAGGGATATGGGGAAAAAATACGAAGACGTTAATCTCATTGTTGCACATCTCGGTTCCGGTATATCGATCGCTCCACATTTCAGAGGAAAAATGATTGATGTCAACAATGCTAAAGAAGAAGGTCCTTTTTCTCCTGACCGGTGCGGAGGGTTGCCCGCCGGACTGTTGGTGAAACTCTGCTTTTCCGGAAAATACAGCCAAAAAGAACTGGAGGCCAAGATGATCAGCACCGGCGGATTATACGCCTACCTTGGAACGAGGGATGTTCGGGAAACTGAAAAACTGGCGGCAAAGGGCAATGAGCAGGCGAAGATATTATTACAGGCAATGGCCTATCAGGTTGCAAAAGAGATCGGCGCTATGGCTACAGTTCTGTCGGGAGTTGTAGATCGCATTATTCTGACGGGCGGCGTTGCATATTCGGTAAAAATCGTCAGAGCCATTACCGATAGAGTTGAATTTATTGCGCCGGTAGTGGTTGTGCCGGGTGAAGAAGAACTGGAATCATTGGCAGGAGGGGCGATGCGCGTACTGCGTGGCGAAGAGCAGCCACAAGTCTATGGATAATGAACGGACTCTTCGGGAAAACGCAGGTCGGGACGGACCTCGACAGATATTCCTCATAAGGTAGATGTGCCAGGGAGGCTAGCTGTGCTGCGTAACTTTGATGAAGTTATAGAACAGGCTAAAAAGTATGGAAAGATGCCGATCTGCGTAACCGTGGCCCAGGACAAGGAAGTGCTGCAGGCTGTAAAACTTGCCTGCGATGCCGAACTCGTTCAGCCAATTCTGGTAGGTAACGCAGCGGCTATCAAGCTGCTGCTGGCGGAAACCGGATTGCCGGCCGACACCGCTATCGTGGATGAACCGGATAGCAATAAAGCCGCGCTTACCGCGGTTTCTCTGGTACATGAAGGCGTAGCCAAGGTATTGATGAAAGGGTTGATAAACAGCAGCGATTTTCTCAAGGCGGTATTACATGATGAAGTAGGACTCAGGACAGGCCGTCTTTTGAGCCACTTGGCCGCGTTAGAAGTGCCCGGTGATGCAAAGCTGACTTATTTTACTGATGCCGGCATGAACATAGCGCCGAATTTGAGGGAAAAGGAAGATATTCTGGTTAATGCAATGCTCACCCTCCATGGTTTGGGAATAGAACAACCAAATGTCGCCGTACTGACTGCCAATGAACAGGTAAGTTCCAAAATGCCGGCGACCACCGACGCCAGGGCCTTAGCCGAAATGGCTGCGGAGGGCAAACTGCCTGACGGGATAGTGGAAGGACCAATTTCTTTTGACGTGGCTGTAAGCCGTGAAGCCGCACTACATAAAGGATTGACCAGCAAGATCTCGGGACAGGTGGACCTTTTCCTCATGCCGAATATAGAAACAGGCAATGCCCTTTGCAAGTCGCTGATCTACTATGCCGGGAGTAAAATGGCCGGCATCGTGCTCGGCGCAACAAACCCGATTGTGCTGACTTCCCGCGCCGATACCCCTGAAGGAAAGCTTAATTCTATCGCGTTGGCCTGCCTGGCGGCGGAGGGGGGCGAAAATGCGGTGAACAGCAATCTCATAAGTCCGGATTTCATGCATTGAGCACGTTACATTGTGGAGCCGGAAGTTACGTTGCGAAATCAGCCGAGAGTGCAAGGGGCGGCGGCGTTCGCCTTGTTGGCCGACCTGAACTCGTTATCGAACTTTACCCTGGTCTGCTACGTCCTTTACCGCCCGCGCCACGGCTTCCGGATCTCCCAAATAGTAGTGTTCAACGGGTCGCAGCGCTTCGTCCAGTTCATACACCAACGGTATTCCCGTAGGGATATTCAGTGCGACAATGTCTTCGTCCGAAACATTGTCGAGGTACTTCACCAGAGCCCGCAGGCTGTTGCCGTGAGCTACGACGATGACGTTCTTTCCCGCTTTGACGGCAGGTGCGATAGCCCCGTGCCAATAGGGCAGGAAACGCTCAACCGTATCTTTCAGACACTCTGTCAATGGCAGATCACGATCGTCCAGTTCTCGATAACGCGGGTCGTGACCCGGATACCGTTCGTCCGTCTTCCCCAAGGACGGGGGGCGGATATCATAGCTTCTACGCCAGAGAAGCACCTGGTTTTCACCAAAACGTTTTGCGGTTTCCGCCTTGTTTAAGCCCTGTAACGCGCCATAATGCCGTTCGTTTAGCCGCCACGAACGCTCAACGGGGATCCACATCCGGTCGAGTTCATCCAGCACAATCCAAAGAGTGCGCACGGCGCGCTTCAGGACCGAGGTGTAGGCTACGTCGAAGGTGTAGCCTTCTGACTTGAGTGTTTTACCGGCTTCTCGCGCTTCGATCTTGCCCAGGTCCGAAAGATCGATATCCGTCCATCCGGAAAAACGGTTTTCCCTGTTCCATATACTTTCACCATGCCGCAATAGCGTCAATTTCATTTTTCCCGTTTCCTGTGACCTTCTTTTCAGTACTTGTGGTGATCACAACTTCTGTCGCGATTTCAATCCGCTCCAGTGACTGCACAAGACGATGAACGATCTGAAACAACGTCAGCAGCCTCAGCCAGCGCATCAAGCGCGTGATGGTCATGATCTCTCCTCACCAGATCCTGAGAAATGCTTCCGCCCAAATGGAGATGCAAATCACAGCATGAGTTCATGTTTCACCTCAGGAACGGAAGGGGACTTCGCGGAAGGGAGCATTGCTGGGCGACTTTTTGGCCGTTTTCTCTCCCCAAGTCATATGTCTTTGTTGCGATCGCATTTAGTCAAGACTCTTCACGTCGATAAACGGCACCGCACCCGAACTGACTTTCGGCAGGTGCCCGTCCCATTTCTCGATCGCTTTCAATGATGCTTCGATCTGCCGCAGCTTGACCAGCTGGGTCGTGACGTTTTCCTTCTGCAGGCGAAGCGCTTCCGCTTCCGCTTTCGCCTGGGTCACCTTCTGCTCCGCTTCGATCTTGATCCGCTCCAGGTCCCGCTGGGCCTTGAGCGCCAACTGCTCGGCGGTCTGCTTCTGTTCGATGGCCTGGGTAAACTGATTGGAGAACTTGAAGTTGACGATGGAGAAATCGTCGACAATGATGTTGTATACAAGCAGGCGTTGCTTCAGCAGTTCGCGAATTTCCGAGCGGACCTTTTCCCGCTGGGTGATGACCTCGACCGCGGTATACTTGGCCGTGACCGCCTTGACCACTTCCTGCACCGCCGGATCGATGATCCGCTGCTTGAAGTCGGCGCCCAGTTTCTGGTAGATCCAGTTGACCTTTTCCGGCAGGATGTGGAAGTTGAGCGCGATGGTGGAGAAGGTTTCCTGCAGGTCCTTGCTGGCCGCCTCGGCATCGGTCTGTGATTTCTGCACCTTTACGTCCATCTTGATGATTTTCTGCATGATGGGTATGCGCAGATGGAGGCCTTCGTCAAGCACCGTGGGGGAAACCGCCCCGAAATTGAGCACCACGCCCCGCTCACCAGCGCCGATGATCACGAACGGGTTCAGAAAAAGAAAGAAGATAATCAGTATGAACACCAGGACGAGAACCTTCGGCAGCGTTTTCCTCAAGATTCCCACCGCTCCTTCGATCTTTTTTTGCGTCGGCATGTTCATGCGCACCCTCCCCATCTAAAATTAACAAATACTATTGGTCAAATAAGTATAAACGTTTCTGGACGACGTTTCAGGAAAAAATTCCTTAGTCACTCCTTTCGATCCCTCTCTTCTGGAACAACCGGTCTTTTCAGGTATCATGTCACTGGGAGTAGAGCAGGGGAGGCTGCCATGGAAAGAGAAAGAATCAGGATAAACGGGAAGCGAATCGTGTTCCGGCGTGATGGCGAAGTCCGGAGCGGGCCGGTGGTCTACTGGATGAGCGGCTTCCTTTCTACAACGATTGCCGCAACGATCCGACGAAACAGTGCCGATCGAACCTGTCGCCATACCTGCACTTCGGCCGGCTTTCGCCCCAGAGAGCGGCGCTGGAGGCCTACCGTTTCGACCGGCACATCCCTTTCCTGGAATCGTTCCTGGAAGAACTCGTAATCCGCCGCGAGTTGTCTGATAATTATTGTTTCTACAATCCCATGTATGATTCAGTGGCAGGTTTCCCCGCATGGGCACGCGAAACGCTGGACCGCCACCGCCGCGATCCGCGGCATCCCCGTTATTCCGTCGACCGGTTCAACGCTGCCGAGACGCACGATCCGCTCTGGAACGCCGCCCAGCGGGAAATGGCGCGAACCGGGAAAATGCACGGCTACCTGAGGATGTGCTGGGCGAAAAAGATACTCGAGTGGAGCGCGTCTCCCGAAGAAGCGCTGGAGACGGCAATTCGACTGAACGATCGCTACGAACTGGACGGCAGGGACCCGAACGGGTATGCGGGCATCGCATGGAGCATCGGCGGGGTACACGACCGGGCGTTGCCGGAACGGCCGATATACGGGAAAGTCCGGTCAATGAGTCTTTCGGGTTGTCGAAGGAAATTCGATGTAGACCATTATGTGGACAGTCTCCGGTAGGGCAATGACCGGCTTTCCGGCTGAGACGGGGGAACGATTCGTTGCGGATCGCGCAACTCTTCGGCTTTTCACTCCATGGTTTCGATTACTTCGTCCAGCGCGGCCAGGAGGTCCTTGATCAGGATGGGTTTTATTATGTTGCGGGCGATTCCCATTCTATTGGTTTCCTCGAAGAATTCGGCGTCTTCGTTGGCGGTTGTGAAGATAATGGGAACCTTGGCGTTTTCGGCACGGATCGCCTGTGACATCTTCAGGCCGTCCATGACCGGCATCCGGGTATCGGTAATGATGATGTCCGGATTGTGTCGTTCATAGATTTCCAGTCCCTCCTTGCCGTCCCGTGCCAGGTATATTGTTTCATAACGGGCCGCAAGTATCTTGTGAATGGTCATCCTGGTAATCAGTTCGTCTTCAACATACAGTATCGAAAGATTCCTCTTTTCGTTTCGCCTGTCGTTCATAGTTATCCTCCGGTGTAAGTGTACGAAAAAGAAACCCTTCGCGTGTTTGACAAGGGGGTAAAGTCTCCCCGGATTCCATGGGAATAATGCCTCATGTCGATGCTCGCCACCATTCCGCGCAACGCTCTGTATCAACTAAACCGCAACAATCCCGCAGTGTCAAGGCTGGAAACTTTCTCCGGTTTTCCCGATATTGCGCCATCATGCTTACTGCCGCAATAATGCGACGAAAAATACCTGGGAACACATCCGAGTCACACCAAATTTAACTGTACTGCAAAAAAAATAATATTATTGTAACTGTAATCATCAGAAACTTTAATTTATAGTATGATCAAGAAGTTATAAAGCTGAATCTCACCTTCCGCAATTTTGTCCCGCGGAGAGGAATACAGTTCTCCCATACCTATATATCCCGTTACGAAAATACAGTGATTACCCGGTATTTCCAAAACGGTTGAGCTTTGCATCCGTTATATAAGTTTTTATACAACAGGTGTTGAGAAATGCCTCGAGGAGAATATTGATGAAAAAAATCGGAATATCCAATTTCAGACTACCGGTGAGAAAAGATCCCGGACCACCGGTCATTGATCTGCTGCCCTACGAGTCAGTGGTCGAAATGAGCTCCATTGCGACCGAGAAAGTGATGAAAATGACCCTCAGAGCGGTCAGTCGTGCGGAAGTCTACGAGTCCCGGCATCCCTACTGGAACAGTATCGCACGCTGCTATACAAAGATTCTCACCCGATTGGAAACCATAAACGAACGCTTCCCGGGAGTGACGCGCGTAATACACAATGACGAGATACTACCCGGTGACATCCTCGTCAGCGATTTTTCCATAGGGTTGAACTTCGGTTCCATGGACGGCAAGACGGTTCCGGTGAAAATCAGGGTTCAGGATGTCAATGGGGAACTGGTAAAGGGAACGGTTCTGGATGGCGAGAATCACGTGCCCGGCGAGGTTTGCAATTTCAAAAATGAAATCTGGTTTTTCCAATCGCACAAGTTCGGTGTAATCCCCGGCGGCAGAAAAAAAAGGTACTAGTGTCCCGTGAGGTTAATTCATTCCTTTTACTTCCGGTTCTTTTGACCCCTGGCTGCGTTGTGTCTCCTCGACAGAGCCCTGCTATGCCTGCGTCGCCACGCCTTGCCAGGAGCCAAAACTCCTCGGAATTCATGCGGCGAACTAACCGCAC
>JAXGWF010000030.1:0-43432 GCA_040773465.1 Geobacteraceae bacterium
ATGTGCAACTGATGCTGGCTTTCCGCTAATTGGACAGCACCGGAAATGACAACCTGAATTTACAAAGAGCGATTTATCCGTCCAACTTGTTGATATTTCAAATCCGGATTTTCAATTCCGGTTTATCTTGGACAGCAATGACTTTATATGAGTGTTGAGCTGAAAAACAGTTCGAAGTTCAAGGTTACAGGTTAAAGCCCGTCTTGGGTTCAAGCGGGTAACAAGTTTAAAATCAGAGCTTGCCTTCTGAGACAAGGCATTTCGAGTTGTGATTCTCGTTCCTGTTTTTATGAAAAGAGGTGCCCATGTACTGTGAAATGTCCGTTTTCGGTTTTGCCCTTGATTCCATTGCGCAGTCACCCATGATTCTGTTGAAGGATGTGGAGGAAAAAAATACGCTTCCCATCTGGCTCAATACCGTGGAGGCGGTCACCATTGCCGCCGAACTCATCAACCGCGACGCAGTCTCCGGAACCGGTGGCAAGGACCTGATGTCAAGGCTTTTCGAGCAGCTGCAGGTTCGAATCGATCGGATTGTAATCGACGGCTTGGACGGCACCGTTTTCGAATCATATGTCTACTGCATCCGTGACGGAGCGGAAATTCGCATCCGGGTGCGTCCCTGCGAGGCGGTGGTATTGGCCATGAAATATTCGTTGCCGATTCTGGTCGACGAAAAGGTCCTTGCCCGTGCTTCGATGCTTGATATAAGCGAAGAAGACGAGATCAACGAGGAGACGGCTGCCCGGTTCATCAATTTCCTTGAAAGCCTTGATCCAAAAGACATGGGAAAATATCCCCTGTAACATAATCCCGCCGGGTCGGCCGAAGCGGCCGTTGCCGGCACCTTTCCGGAGACACCATGCGCGAAGAATCGTTCCAGTTCCTCAAATCTCTCGTGGAAACGCCGAGCCCGTCGGGTTTCGAACAGCCCGCCCAGAGGGTTTACAGAGATTATGTAGCCCCCTACGCGACAGTAGCCGGCGACGTCATGGGTAACGCCATTGCTTCCATAAAGGGGGCCGGGGAGGGGCTCACCAAGGTTATGATCGTGGGGCATGCCGACGAAATAGGCCTGCTCGTTAAGTTCATCGATGATGCCGGCTTCCTGTTCTTCGGGGCCATCGGCGGCATTGACCCGCAGGTTACCCAGGGAATGCGGGTGACCGTGCATACCAAAAGCGGGCCGATCCCCGGTGTTATCGGCAAAAAGCCCATTCACCTCCTGGAGCCGAAGGACCGCGAGACGGTGGTCAAGCTTGATGCCCAATATATCGATATCGGCGCCGCCAACCGGGACGAGGCGGCCGCGCTGGTCCGGCTTGGCGACCCGGTTACGTTTTCCCCCGGACTCGAGAAGCTGCACGGTGATCGCATCGCCGGGCGCGGATTCGACGACAAAGCCGGCTGTTTTGTCGTGGCCGAGGTACTCCGTTCCGTTGCCGGGTCCAGGAAGAAGCTTCCGGTGGAATTGTACGGTGTTTCATCGGTTCAGGAAGAAGTCGGGCTGCGTGGCGGCACCACCAGCGCTTACGCGGTGAATCCGGACGTGGGTATCTGCGTCGAAGTGGACTTCAGTACCGACCAGCCTGACGTGGAGAAAAAGCAGAATGGCGACGTCGGTCTCGGCAAGGGACCGATAATTCCGCGTGGAGCGAACATCAACCCGGCGCTCTTCGATCTTCTCGTGGACACGGCGGAGCGTGAAAAGATTCCGGTTCAGCTTACCGGCATTCCCCGGGCCACCGGCACCGACGCGAATGTCATGCAGATAAGCCGGAAAGGGGTTGCAACGGCATTGGTGAAAATTCCGCTTCGCTACATGCACACGCCGGTGGAAGTGTTGTCCCTGTCCGATCTGGAAAACGCAGTTCGCCTGATTTCGGCGACCCTTTACCGAATCGGCGCCAGAGAGCATTTCATTCCCGTGTGAACAACCTACTCGCGATCCCCGCGTCTGACGCCCTTTTCACTTGACTAATGCAAAGGCCTGTAATATTTATAAAAATTACATTTTTTCCGTGCACAAAAAGGAGTACGTGATGACAGAAGATACCATTCAGGAGGCTCTTACCTTTGATGACGTTCTTCTTCTTCCCGCTTATTCGGACGTATTGCCGTCCGAGGTGGATCTTTCTTCCAGCATTTCACGCAATATCCCGCTGAACATTCCCCTGGTCAGTGCCGCGATGGATACCGTGACCGAATCGAGGACCGCCATCTGCATGGCCCGGGAAGGGGGTATGGGCATTATCCACAAGAACCTTTCCGTCGAGGCCCAGGCCCTCGAGGTCGATAAGGTCAAGAAGAGTGAGTCCGGGATGATTGTCGACCCCATTACCATGCGGCCCAACCAGAAGATCAG
This sequence comes from Geobacteraceae bacterium, assembly GCA_040773465.1. Lineage (GTDB taxonomy): Bacteria > Desulfobacterota > Desulfuromonadia > Geobacterales > Geobacteraceae > RPRC01. The sequence goes on from JAXGWF010000030.1 coordinate 2,366, forward strand.
GGAGGCGCTGGAGCTCATGGAGCAATACCGGATCTCCGGTGTTCCCATTACCAGGGCCAACGGCAAACTGGTGGGGATTCTCACCAACCGCGATCTCCGTTTCGAGACCAACCTCGATCTTCCCATTTCGGCACGGATGACCAAGCGGAAACTGGTCACGGTTCCGGTGGGAACGACGCTTGAAGAGGCCAAGGAACACCTGAAGCACACTCGGGTGGAAAAGCTTCTGGTGGTTGACGAGGAACGGAATCTCAGGGGACTCATTACCATCAAGGACATCGAGAAGATCAAGAAATACCCCAATGCCTGCAAGGACAGCCTGGGCCGGCTTCGTGTCGGCGCCGCGGTCGGGCCGGCCAACGACATGCTGTCCCGCGTCGATGCGTTGGTCAGAGCCGGTGTCGACCTGGTGGTGGTCGATACCGCGCACGGTTTTTCACAGATGGTGATCGATGCGGTAAAAACCATCAAGTCGAACTTTCCGTCCATTGAGCTGGTTGCCGGGAACATCGCCACGGCCGAAGCCGCCGAAGCGCTCATCACCGCCGGTGTCGATGCCATCAAGGTTGGGATCGGCCCCGGTTCCATCTGCACCACGAGAGTGGTCGCCGGGATCGGCGTTCCGCAGGTCACCGCCATCAGTGAATGCTCACGCGTGGCGCGGCAGTACAATATTCCGGTTATCGCCGACGGCGGCGTCAAGTATTCCGGCGATATTACCAAGGCGATCGCGGCCGGCGCGGACGTGGTCATGATCGGTTCACTGTTTGCCGGAACCGAGGAATCCCCCGGCGATACCATCCTGTTTCAGGGGCGCGCGTACAAGACCTACCGCGGCATGGGTTCCATCGGCGCCATGAAGCGGGGCAGCAAGGACCGCTACTTCCAGGCAAACGTGGACCTGGAAACGAAACTGGTTCCCGAAGGGATCGAAGGAAGGGTGCCCATGCGCGGCCCCCTTTCCGCTACCATACACCAGCTCATGGGCGGGCTCAGGGCCGGCATGGGGTATACCGGCTGTCGAAACGTGAAGGAGTTGCAGCAGAAGCGGCGTTTTGTCAGGATCACCGGTGCGGGTCTGAAAGAATCCCATGTCCATGACGTCATCATAACCAAGGAAGCCCCGAATTACCGGGTTGAGAACTAACCATGACTCACGATATCCATAGCGAAAAGATTCTGATTCTCGACTTCGGTTCCCAGGTGACGCAGTTGATTGCACGTCGCGTAAGGGAGCAGAGTGTCTACTGCGAGATTCATCCCTACAATATTTCCCTCGACAAGATCCGGCATTACGCTCCCAAGGGAATCATCCTTTCCGGCGGTCCATCCAGCGTGTACGATGCGGATGCTCCCCATTCGGATCCCGGCCTGTACGACCTGGGTGTCCCGCTGCTCGGCATTTGTTACGGAATGCAGTTGATGACCCATCAATTGGGCGGCAAGGTGGAGCGCTCCGACAAGCGTGAGTATGGCCGCGCCATGATGGAACTCGATGATGTACAGGATCTTTTCTCCGGTTTTGACGGCCGGACCGAGGTCTGGATGTCCCACGGCGACCGGATCGAGGCCTTGCCCGACGGATTCCGCCGCATTGCCCACACCGAGCATTGCCCGGTAGCGGCCATGAAGGACGAATCCCGCCGCTTCTATGGCGTCCAGTTTCATCCCGAGGTGGTTCACACCCCCCGGGGCGAGGAGATGCTCGGCAACTTCATCTTTTCGGTCTGCGACTGCCGGCCGGTCTGGACCATGGCGAGCTTCATCGAAACCGAGGTGGAGGACATCCGCCGCAAGGTCGGTGACGGCAGGGTGATCTGCGGCCTGTCCGGCGGGGTCGATTCCTCGGTCGTCGCGGTGCTCATCCACCGGGCCATCGGCGACCAGCTCACCTGCGTGTTCGTCAACAACGGCCTGCTCCGCAAGGGCGAGGCGGAGAAAGTGGTCAACCTGTTCAGTAAGCACTTCAAGATCAACCTGAAATACGTGGATGCCGCCGACCGTTTCCTCGACAAGCTGGCCGGGATTACCGATCCCGAGCAGAAACGCAAAATCATCGGCAACGAATTCATCTATCTCTTCGAGGAAGAAGCGAAGAAGCTGGGCAAGGTGGACTACCTGGCCCAGGGAACCCTCTACCCTGATGTGATTGAATCGGTCTCCACCAAGGGGCCGTCCGCAGTCATCAAGAGTCATCACAACGTTGGCGGACTGCCGGAGAAGATGAACCTCAAGCTGCTGGAGCCGGTGCGCGAGCTGTTCAAGGACGAGGTGCGGCTCCTCGGCCGCGAACTGGGCATGCCCGACGAGGTCATCCATCGTCAACCGTTCCCGGGCCCCGGCCTGGCCATACGCTGCATCAGCGACGTGACCGCCGAGAAGCTGGAGATTCTCCGCGAGGCCGATGCCGTCGTGCTCGATGAGATCCGCAAGGCCGGCCTCTATCGCGACATCTGGCAGTCGTTCGCCGTGCTCCTGCCGGTGAGGACCGTCGGCGTCATGGGCGATGCCCGGACCTACGACTACACGATCGCCCTGCGGGCGGTCAACTCGCTGGACGGCATGACCGCCGATTGGGTCAAGCTTCCCTACGAGGTCCTCGGCGGCATTTCCTCGCGGATCATCAACGAGGTCAAGGGCGTCAACCGGGTGGTATACGACATCAGCCAGAAGCCGCCTTCAACCATCGAGTGGGAATAGGTCGTTAAGTATGAAGTATGAATTATGAAGTATGAAGGAAAAAGGAGAAAGCAAAGAGGAACGAGGAACGAGGTTCGAGGATCCAGGGATAGAACAAATACCCGAAAGCACAATGCGAGAAACCCAAGCTTGAATGATGATAGCTTGTGATACATAATAAAGGCCGGAGATGAAGGGGAATCCTTCGCCTTCGGCCTTTTTTGGATAACGCTCTTGCGGTAGATTGACTGTTCTTTCAATTTTATTCGGAAGGAGACTCTGTCCATGTACAAGGGGCAGACCCGCGCCTGCGCGCTGGAGCGCTTCGTCGCGCAAGCCCGTGTCTGCCCATCAAGCGGGCGAACACACGGGTTCGCCCCTACACGGATTGACTTTCCTCGAACCTCGAACCTCGTTCCTTGTGTCTCTTTCCTTCGTCCTCCTTCTTCGTTCCAAAACTATTGTCATGTGCTATTGCTATGGAAATTATGAAAAACATTGATCTCATCATCTTCGACCTTGACGGTACCCTGATCGATTCTCTCGACGACCTGGCGAACGCCGCCAACCACATGCTGCGTTCTCTGGGCAGGCCCGAGGCAAGCCGCGAGCAGGTGCGGGGCTACGTGGGGCAGGGGGCGCGCCGCCTGGTGGAACGGGCCATGCCGGATGCCACGCCGGAGGAACTCGAGCTGGGGCTTGCCCGCTTCCTGGTCTACAATGAGGAACATATTGTGGACAGGACCCGCCTCTATCCCGGCGCCGAGGAAACGCTGGCCGCCTTGCGCGACGCGGGCATGATCCTGACCGTTGTTTCGAACAAGAATGTTGCCCTCTGTACCAAGGTCCTGAAGACACTCGGGGCGGACAGGTTTTTTTCCTACGTCATCGGGGCTGATTCCCTGGCGGAGCGCAAGCCTTCGCCGGAACCGCTGTTCAAGATACTTCGCGAATTCGACGTTTCCCCGAAACGGGCCGCCATCGTCGGCGACAGTATCAACGATATCGCCGCGGGCAAGGCGGCAGCCGTGGCCACGGTCGGCTGTACCTTTGGTTACGGGGATCGTGAGGAGGTGGCCGATGCCGACTACCTGATCGATTCCGTTCCCGAACTGCTGGTACTGCCGCTGTTCCGCGATGCGGGGGCCTGATGAAATCGATCGTTCTTGCCTCCACCTCACCGTACCGCCGCGAGCTCCTGGAAAAACTCGGGCTGCCGTTCAGAACGGTCTCGCCCCGCTTCGACGAGCGGATCGAGCAGGGAGATGCTCCCGAAGAGCAGGTGCAGCGGCTGGCCCTGGGCAAGGCCCTGTCCCTGCGCGAGGATTTTCCCGATGCGGTGATCATCGGTTCCGACCAGGTGTTCGTTGTTGCCGATGAAATCGTCGGCAAGCCGGGAACCGCGGAACGGGCTTTCGAGCAGCTGAAGCGCATGTCGGGCGGATGCCATACCTTCTATACCGGTCTCGCCGTCGCCGATGCGGCAACCGGCGAGACCCTGACCGCCTGTGTTCCCTTTACCGTTACCCTCCGCGATCTGACCGACGACGAAATCCGGAATTACATCAGCCGGGAGCGCCCGCTCAACTGTGCCGGCTCCTTCATGATCGAGGGACTGGGCATTGCGCTCATGGAAAAATTGGAGGGGGAAGACTTTACCGCTCTTATCGGCCTGCCGCTCATCCGGCTGGTAGCCATGTTGCGGCGGTTCGGAGTAAATCCTCTCGGTTGACTGACAGGGAGGACTTGCCGGAAGGTCACGTCATGGATCCCACATTTGAAGTAATACTCACCGATGCACGGATTCGACTCGTTGCCGGTCTGGCTGACCGGTTCGGCGTCCAGGTTTACCTGGTGGGAGGCTGCCTGCGCGATGTAGTCATGAGCAGGCCGGTGCACGATTTCGATTTCGCGCTGAGCGGTGCCGATAAAGCATTGCCCGCGGAACTGGCCCGCTGCATCGGTGGCCACTTTTTCTGGCTCGACCGGGAGCGCCGCCAATCGCGGGTGGTTACCGGTTCGGGACCCGAAGCATTTACCTTCGATTTCTCTCCGATCCGTGGCGACGGTATTCTCGAAGACCTTGCCCTGCGCGATTTTACCGTCAACGCCCTGGGTCTAGAAGTTACCAGCGAGTCAGCAGATGTGCTTGATCCGCTGAGCGGAAGGCAAGACATTGCTCGGCAAAGAATCAGGGCCTGCGGTCCGAATACTTTTGATGACGACCCCCTGCGGCTCCTGCGGGCGGTCCGTTTTGCAGCGACTCTCGATTTCGCCATCGACGACGATACTTGGAGGGAGCTGCGGCAACGCTGCCACCTTCTCGAAAGAGTGGCTGGGGAGCGGCTACGGGACGAACTGTTCGGTATCCTGGGTGCCCGCAACGCCGCTAAATACCTGGCGATGCTTTTGGATGCGGGACTTTTTCCCCGAATCGCTCCCGGGCTCTTCGAATCGGCGACGACCTTCTGCGAGCCTGCCGAGCGCCTTGCCTTCGTTGCCGAGGTTGAAAGAGTTCTTGACGGCCTCCAGGGTCTGTTCCCCGATGAACGGGAGCCTTTTGCCGCCCATCTCGAACGGTCCGTGGAAGGCGGGATTCCGCTCTTGTCGTTGGTCAAGCTGGCCGCCTTGCTGTCCGGTGAAAACGCCCGGAAGCATATCCGTGACTGCGCCGATCGAATTCGTCTCGGGACGAAGGCGCGGGCGGAACTCGCCTCGCTTTGCGACTGCCTGGTCGCCTTTCCGTCCCTGCCGGAAGGTACGCTTGGCGAGCGCGTTCTCTATCGTTTCTTTCGCGACCGCGAACCCGGCGGACCGGAGCTCGTCATCCTGCCGCTTGCCGCACGGACCGTCAATCATGGGACAGCCGCCAGCCTCGTGTCGTACTATTTCCGCGACTACCGCGCCGGCGATGCCGACCTGTTGCTTTCCGGCGACCAGGTCATGGAACTCCTCGGCATCGGCCCCGGTCCCCGACTTGGTGAGGTGCTGGAGACCCTTCGCGAGGCGGAGAGCACCGGACGCGTCACGACGGAGCGCGAAGCGCGGGAATTCATTCTGAAAAACCAGTTGACAACAGCCGGCCGATAGGCTAAAAAATCAGTCTACGCGGGAATAACTCAGTGGTAGAGTGTCAGCTTCCCAAGCTGAAGGTCGCGGGTTCAAATCCCGTTTCCCGCTCCAATAAAATCAAGGGGTTAGCTCGTGAGGTCTAACCCCTTTTTTGCATACAAGGCGAGGTGCCGGTTAGGACACCAAGTTTTTTTGCAGACGAAGTCAGAAGACTCCCCTCTCCGCACGATTGCTTTCGACCGACATGGTGATCAATTCCAGGATTTTTCCTCCCGCTGCTTCACCATGTCAATGAGCGTATCGACTGCCACACAAGCCTTTGCCCAGCACGTCTTTTCCTCGTCACTTTCGAAGTCGTTCACTGTTTGGTGAAGCGCCTCAGAGATAATGGTCAACTCTACGATCAAATTCTCTTTGCTCATTGTTTCCTCCCTGATTCCAATTCTACCGGAAAGATTGCCTCACTGACTAATACTATACCTAAGAAATATACGATTGAAAAATAACGACCATCAGGAGGGGTTGAGCTTATCATTTCGCCTTACTGAAGGCTCAGATGAAAACCAGAGTTGGAATGCGGATATCCGATTAAAATAAAAGCAAATTTGTTCTTGTAATGAACTTCGGAAATAAATAAACTTATACGTAAGGGGGTGTTTTTTTGCCAAATAGAAGGTTCGACAGAATACAGTTCGAATCCCAGGTCAGGATAAAGGCAGGACGACAATCGTTTGAGGCTTCTACTGAAAATCTCAGCCTGAATGGTTTGTTCATCCGCACTGAGAAACGATTACCTATAGGAAATAGGGCAGAGATAGAGTTTATTCTGCCCACTGCATCAAGAAGTTCTGAAATTTCTGTAAATGGTGCAGTAGTAAGGTATGGCGGCAACGGTATGGCATTTCAGTTCGGATCTATGGATCAGGATTCCTTCTCCCTTTTGAAGACGATTATCAATAGAAAAGCGTTGAATCGCCTTAAAAGGAATTACTTCGCATAAGTAAAGGCGGATGATGAATTTGTAGCTGATAATCGACGAAGGGGTATTTGTATGTTTGATATATTGGCTTTTTGTGTAGCTGGCATGAGGTAAATGCTTCTTTCGGATTCAGATTCAAGCTTCAATAAAATCAAGGGGTTCGGCCATGAGACCGTGCCCCTTTTCGTGTTTTAGGGTTTGTGTTTATAGATTTTGGACGTCGGTTTGTTAGAATAATGCCTGTGCGCTTGAGAAATCATTGTGCATATCGGTATATAATTTATGCGATCCTATCAGGGAAAATTTCAATGGCGACCAAACTACATCGGAAGAAGCCTGCTTGGCTCTTCACTTTCATCTTTGCCTACCTGGCGATTCTTGCCGCGCTCACGATTCTGAACCGATTGGGCGCTGACCGTTTGTGGTTCGGCGCCTTGAACCTTTATCTGCCCCAGGTGGTATGGGCGCTTCCTGGGATACTGCTTGCGGCCTTGACCTTCAAAGTCGCCCGGCGATGGACCTGGCTGCCTTTACTGGGCATTGCCTGGGTACTAGGTCCGCTCATGGGGTTCTGTTGGCCTTTGAATACTCCTTCGGCATCATCAGGCAACGTGCCGCTTCGGATTATGACATGGAACGTCAAGTATGAGCGCCATGATAATTTGTCACACCTGGCGCTCAGGTACGAAATTGAGAGGTGTAATCCTACCGTTGTCCTTCTTCAGGAGGCCCAGGGGTTGCTGAATGGTCCGCTTGGCGATTATTTCAGCACATGGAATGTCCGTTCATCTGGGCAATACATCATAGCCAGCAGGATGCCCCTTGGTGAGTTGCGTGTTATTCCGATTCCATTTCCGGGAGAGGGTTCTACCTGCCCGGGAATTAAGCATACCTGTCTGCGGACGCAGTTGCGGATCGGCGGAACGGTGGTTGTTCTGTACAACGTCCATTTTGAAACTCCTAGATGGGGGCTTAACGCTTTTCGGGCAGTGACGAGAAATCCATTGAATTTGCCAAAGGCTATGCAACAACTTGAACATAATGTGGCGGCACGTCTTGCCCAGGTGCAGACGTTGCGAGAGAACGTCCGTCAGGAGCAGAGGCCGGTAATCGTTGCCGGCGACCTGAACTCGCCTGATTCCTCCCTGGTGTGCAAAACACTCAGGGCCCTTGATTTCCACGACGCCTTTGCCGAGGGAGGAAAGGGTTACGGCTACACCTACGGCCACGATCTGCTCAAGCACAGGGTGCCCACCCTAAACCTATCATGGATGAGGATCGACCACATCATGATGAGTTCGCGGTTGCAGTCAAGAGACTGCTGGACCGGTACCGGCAAGGCCTCAGATCACCGTCCGGTGATCGCCGATCTGGTTTTAGTCCAGACACAGTGACTGTCGCTATCCATTATTGAATTTGATCTTGCTTTGCCGGTCTTTCGATACACCGCAATGTGGGAACCAACAGGGCGGATGGCGAGAGCGTTCCAGCCTGCAGGCTGATACTAATTATCGTTATATAACTTAATATATTGCGAAATATCCCGGAATACAGTAATAAGAAGTAAAGCTTATGGAATTTGGGGAAGGTAAGTTTTGATGCTTTGTTTTAATTGTTATGCCTATGAATTGAATGAGATGCCGATTGGAAATTATCTTTACAGCGAATGTGGCTTGTTCAACATCATTTTGAGGGACGTGATAGTAAGAGTATGTCCATTTTGCGACTGCACGCACGTTCCGGTTCCGAACGAGATGGGACTGAAGGAAAAAATCGCCAGGGAACTCGCTGTCAAGCCGGGCAGGTTGACTAGGGACGAGGTCGATTACCTTATAAAATTCACCGGCTATCACGAGATAGATATCGCCGAGATGATATGTCGCAAGACTTCCACCGTAAAAGGGTGGAGGCAGGGAACCATCGCGATGACGGAAGACGATGAGATGCTTTTCCGTCTTGTCATGCTTCAGAGATTCAAGATCAAGAATTGTAATGTGATGGCTGCCACCCTGTCGAAGAAGAAGGCTTCCGTGATGTTTTTCCGCATGAACGAAAAGAGTGAATGGATACGCCTGTTCGCCCGGCGCGACTGATTTTGCCTTGTGACGGTCGTCTTATGCCTTTCGGGACGTCTTTTCCGCCAGCATTCCCGCCGTGAGAGCGGTAATGGGAATGGTGGCAATGAGTCCGACGCTTCCGGCCAGGGCACGGACGATTTCCGCTGCGAGGTTGTCACGCCCGATGATTTCGTTCAGGGGAATCTCGTAGGTGGTTAATAACAGCAGCAGGTTCAGGCTGCTGCCGACATAGGCAAGTATCAGGGTGTTCGACATGGTGCCTATGATATCCCGCCCGACATTCATGCCCGCGGTCACCAGGCTCCCCGTTGCCATGCCGGGGTTGTTGGCTTTGATTTCATGGATGGACGAGGATATGGAAATGCCTACATCCATGACGGCTCCCATGGCGCCGATGATGATGCCCGCGAACAGCAATCCCCTGAAATCGAGGTTGCGGCTGTAGAGGATCAGGTGAATGGCTTCCTCGTTGCCCAGGCCGGTGAGGTGGGCCATGGAACCGATGGTAAATGCCAGCAATCCCGCGATACTTATGCCGCCTGTGGTGCCGATAATAGCGGCCAGGGTCTTGTGGTTGAAGCCGCTCACGAACAGCAGGGCAATGACGGTGATGACCTCGCAGGTCAGGATGGCGACCATGGCCGGGTTGTATCCCGCCAGGATCATGGGCAGAAGCACTTTGAGGATGAGCAGGACCGTTACCGTAAGGGTGACGATCGTTTTCAGACCTTTTCGGCCGCCGACGATGACCAGGCTGCCGAGAAATATGACCACCAGGTAAAGCAACGCCACCTTGTCATGCAGCAGTCGGTCCGTTATGAAATTCGAAGCCAGCAACCTGATGACAAGTAATACGATGACCAGGTAGACCCAGGCCATGCCTTTCCGGCGCCACATCGGTCCATCCCCTCCTTAAATCAATGACATCAGAATCAAATATCGCCGGCGCTCGGCAAGTCCGGCCCGGGTTTTTCGGCTGCGCTTTGTCCGTCGCGGCGCTGTTTTGCCGCCTGCGCTGCCGCCGATCGGGCCTTGTCCAGCCAGGTTTCCAGCAGGCGGGTGTCGGCCGTGGTGGTTTCGAGGGTTAGGTTGAAGTCCTCGCAGAATTGACGCGCCCCGGCCAGCAGCGCCTGCAGATCGCCGACGCCGGTGTCGATGAAGAGCCCCCGCCGGTAATGGGTGAACAGGCGTCGCGCCATGGCCATGGGGTCCTTGCCGTGGCGGGCGAGGCGGTCCAGGTTGAGGGCCTCGATCACCATTTGGGCGCTTACCTCGGCGTAGCCGGGCGGGATGAACCAAGTGCCGGCCTCGCGGCGGATTTCCTCGGTGTAGCGCTGCGGGGTCAGCAGCAACGAGATGCAGTCGTCGATTTGCGGCAGAATGACGGGCACGTCGAATTCCCGCTCCAGGCCGCGCAGGGATCGGCAGAAGCCGTAGCCGAGAAAGACCGCATCTACCAGGGGCGCCAGGGCGCGGATCTCCGCTTTCAGCCGCTGCCGCATGTTGTGCGGACGGTTGTGCAGGGCGGCCTCGAGGTAGATGACCCGGCTCACCTCCGGGACCGCCGCCAGCAGACGCTCGAGTTCGGGCTTGAGGGCGGTGCAGGCAATGACGCCCAGCCGCATGGGAGCTTCTCGCGGTTCGCTGTCCGTCGGGGGCGTGGGGATCAGAAGCCGAGGCATTTCACGAAAACCCGGTCGAAGTCCGGAAAATTGGCCAGTTCGATGACCTCGACAGCCGTAACCAGGGCGGTCATTTCATCGCGCAAGCCCTGGTTGAGCAGCAGGGCCTGTCCGCCGGTTTTCGACGTGTTGCCGACGAAGTCGATCCTGCCGGCGAATTCCTTCGGCAGCAGTCCGAGGTTGAGCAGGCTTTTTTCCCGCAGATGATAACCGAAGGAACCGGCGATCAGCACCCGGTCCACCTGCGCGGCAGCGATGCCGCTGTCCTGCAGCAAAAATTCGATGCCGGCGCGGATCGCTCCCTTGGCCAGCTGCACCTGGCGGATATCCTTCTGCGAAAGAAAGACGTCTTCGGTCACCTGAAAGTTCGGTTTGCCCTCGCGTGGGACCAGTCTTTCCTTCAAAGAAGCGGGCAGGTGGGGCGTACGGTCGGGGTCGACGAAGCGGCCGTTGCCGCCGATGACGCCGTGCGCGACCAGCTCGCCGACGATATCGAGCAGACCGCTGCCGCATATGCCGGTCGCCCTGGCGTTGCCGATGGTGCGCAGGGTCAGGCCGTCGCCGTCGACGGCAAAGTATTCCACCGCGCCACTGCCGGCGCGCATGCCGCAGGAGATGTTCATGCCTTCGAAGGCGGGCCCGGCGGCGGTGGAGGTGGCGCGGAGTTCACCGTTGCGGGCCAGGATCATTTCGCCGTTGGTGCCGATGTCCACCAGCAAGGTGGTGCCTTTGCGCCGATGGAGGCCGGTGGCCAGAATGCCGGAGGTCAGGTCGGCCCCGACATAGCCGGAGATGACCGGCGGCAGGTAGACCAGAGCGTTGTCGGCGATATTCAGCCCCTGCCCGGCGGCGGCCACATGCCGGCCCCCACGAATGAGCGGGGTGTAGGGGTAGCGCCCCAGGGACGCGGGGCTGGTGCCGGTGGCCAGGTGAAGCATGCAGGTATTGCCGCTGTACACCATCTCGTAGATGTGACGGCTATCCAGCCCCGACTGCCGGGACAGGTCCGCGGTCAGCCGGTTGATCTCCTCGACCAGGTCCGCGTGCATGGTCTGCAGGCCGGTTTCTTCGGAGGCGAAGTGGATGCGCGAGAGCACGTCCTGAGCCTTGCGGCTCTGGGGATTGAGGGCCGAAGCGGTGGCGATTTCCCGCCCACTGGCAAGATCGACCAGGGCGGCCACCAGGGTGGTGGTGCCGATATCGACCACCATGCCGGCATGATGGGGGCGCGTATCCCCCGCCTCGGTGACCAGCAGCCGTTCCCCGGCGAAGACGCTGGTGGCCTGCTCCTCTTCGAGGTAGATCTTGCGGATGCAGGGGGCCAGTTCGACGGCCCGGGCCTCGCCGTAGCTCAGCACCTGGAGGGTGTCGTGCTGTTCGCCGGCCGGGATCTCCACGGTGACGTCGCCATGCACTTCCGTCTGGCAGGACAGAATATCGATCAGGCCGGTTGCGCAGCGGGTGGCGGGGCGGTCTCCCCGGACGGTCACCTGCCGCAATGATTCGACATCAAGGCGCACCGTGCATTTGCCGCAGGTGCCGACACCGTTGCAGGGCGATTCGAGCATGACGCCTGCCCGGCGGGCCGCATCGAGAATGGTGGTGCCCGGGGTGACGGCAACGGACTGGAGGCCGGGGAGGAAACAGACGGTAACCATGGTGTTCTTGTCCTTGTGCTAGGCCGTCGAACGGTGACGGCGCACCGTTTCGGATACGGCCCGCAGGTTTTTCATGGGGGTGCCGGGGCCGATGCCGCAGGCCGGAGCCAGGATGTCGACGCCCTGCTTCAGGCATTGCCTGCTGACCCTGGCCAACTTTTCCGGAGTGCCGCGCTCCAGCAGAAAGGTGCTGATGTTGCCCATGGTCACCTTGCCGGGCGCGAGGTTCCGCAGCTGGGGGATACCGACCACCGAATCGACGCTGACGGCCGCGGCGGTCAGTTGCCGCAGAGCGCTGCCCAGGCTCTTGACGTCGCCGCAGATGTGCACGATGGTCGGCCGGGCGTGGCGCCGGCGGAAGTGGTCCGCCATCCGGTTAAGGCAGGGCAGCACGAATTCCTCGAAGGCGCGGCGCCCGATCAGGTCGCCGGTGGCGCTCGGGTCGGCGATACAGACCACGTCCGCGCCCGCCTCCACCAGGGCATCCCCCAGCGCCAGAGCGTTTTCCACCGCGCGCTCGTTGAGGGCGTGGGCGGCCTGCTTGTCGCGGCGCATGGCGCGGTAGTACAACAGTGGATCGACTAGCGAGGTCGCCAGGCTGACCGGACCGCTCAGGTTGGCGATGACCGGCACGTCGGGCGCCTGCTCCTTGAGCAGGCCGATGGCATCGGCGCAGACTTTGGCCCGGCCCCGCGTGACGTCGACGGAGCCGAGGCGGTCCAGTTGCGTCAGGCTGTTCATGATGTAGGAGGTGACGCGCGGTTCGCTGTTTTTGCCGCCCAGATCCACCGCGGCGCCCATGGCTTCGGCTTCCACCGTCATACAGAAAGGCAGGCCGAGGTTTTCGATGCCGGTCAGACGGTTGGCGCCGAGGGTAAGTTCGGCCATTTTGGCCGGGTTGCTATGGGCCTCGGGCCAGAAGCTCCCCACGGCATCCATCACGTCGGTGACGATCATGGACATCATGCCGCCGGGGCAGATGAAGGGGGCGCCGTCCACCGTCCGTCCGTCCAGCGTGTTCAACAGGCGTTCTTTCTGGGTCATGGCGTATCCGTCTCCCGGTTAGGTCAACTGCGCCAGCGCAGCAGCTTCTTCTCGATCAGTTCAAAGAAAAACGTGATGGCCGTGACGACCATGCCGATGAAGATGATGCCGGCCACCACGCGGGGATAATCCGCGAAATCGGAAAAGTACTTGACGTACCAGCCCAGCCCTGACGAGGAGCCGATCATCTCCGCGGCCGTGAGCAGAATGAAGGAAAAAACCAGGCCGAGGGTCGCGCCGCTGATGATGGCCGGCAAAATGGCCGGCAGGATGATGCGGAACAGCAGGGTTTTCTCCTTGACGTTGAGCACCCTTGCGGAATCGATGATCTTCGGCTCAATGTTGAAGGTGCCGTTCAGGGTGTTGATAAAGATCGGCCAGAACGCCCCGATGAAGATGATGAAGATCGAGGAACATTTGAAGGTCGGAAAGATGGCGATGGAATAGGGGATATAGACGATGGGCGGAATCGGGCCCAGCACCTTGGTCATGGGATTGGCTAAGGCAAACAGCCTTTTGCGCCATCCGATGAGCAGCGCCAGGGGGATGGCCGTGACCAGGGCCAGGCTGAATCCCGCGCCCAGAAGCTGCAGAGAGCTGCCCAGGCATTTCATGAATATGGGAATTTCCTTGAGGAACACCGCGATGACCTTACCCGGCACGGGGAAGATGAGCCGTTCGAAAAGATCAAGTTTGCTCGTGGTCAGTTCCCAGAGGATGACCCCGGCGAAGACGATGGCCGTGATGTCCGTAGCGGATCTTCTTTTGATTTCGGTGCGGGCCCAGAAGAGGGTCGATGCGCCGTACAGGGCCTCTACGAACAACAGAAAGCCGGCCAGATGCCAGGCGTGAATGTCGGCGACCGGGCGTTTGCCCGGCACCGCCATCAGCAGCAACGAGATGCCGAACAGGATATTGGCATGGTTCAGAAGGCGCGCGCCTGCCTGCAGGGGCCGGTTTTTTTGCGGCTCCTGCTCCGGGATGTCAATGTTTTTGGCTGTGTTATCCATTTCAAAACCTGTCATATGGCAAGCTTCGTTTCCTCCACCAAGTCGGTGAACAACAGGCCGATCAGCCGGTTGCGAAGCGCATTGTAGGTTGCCGTGTTGGCCAGCAGGGACCAGTTGCGTGGGCGGGACAGACCCACCTCGATCTGCTCTTTGATTCCCCTGGAGCAGGCGGACAGCACCACGATGCGGTCGGAAAGCAGGATGGCTTCATCCACGTCATGGGTGACGAAGACCACGGTCTTTTTCTTTAAACCCTTGCGCCACAACTCCAAAAGCAACTCCTGCAGTTTCATCCTGTTGCGGGCGTCCACCGCGCTGAACGGTTCGTCCATCAGCAGGATGTCCGTATCCATGGCAAACGCCCTGGCGATGGTAACCCGTTGCTGCATGCCGCCGGACAGTTGGTTGGGGTACTTGTCTCCGACATCGTGCAATCCCACCAGGTCGAGATAGCGATCGGCCGTAGCCGCGATGTTCTTTCTGGTCATCCCGCCAGGGCATTGCTGCAGGCCGAAAATAACGTTATCACGGGCCGTCATCCATGGGAACAGGGCGTAATGCTGAAAAACCACTCCGCGCTCATGACCTGTCCCCGCGATTTCTCTGTCGTTGAGCAGAATGCGGCCCCCGGTGGGGCGGCTCAGTCCCGAAAGCAGCCGCAGCACCGTGCTTTTGCCGCATCCGCTGGGGCCGATGAAGCTGACGAACTCGCCTTCGCGGATGGTCAGGCTCACATCCTCGACCACCGGCCCGGCCGCTCCCTGCTGCTGATAGGAGAACGTAACGTTCTCCAGTCTGATCTTTTCCATCCTGTCCCCCCTGTCATGGATCCCGCCCGTCGGATCACCGGCGGGCGGGATCGTTCCCATTATTGATCCTGGCCGGCAAACGTGTCGGTCAGTTGTTGGCCGTGAAGTCCGCGGCAAGCCGGGCGTAATTTTTGTTGCCGGGGTTTTCCTTGATCAGGCGATTCAGCGCGGCCTGGTAGACACCCGTATCGATGTGATCGTTGATGTCGATAGACGTTTTGATGAAGCCCGTGTTTTTCATGATGTTCCAGTATTTGTTGACGGACTTTTTCAGAGGGTCGGGGCTGCAGACCATGGTGGCATCCGCCGCATAGGTTTCCTTGTCGAGATATTTCTTGTCGACCTTGACGTATTTGGCGGTGATGTCGACGGTTTCTTCATGGTTGGTCTGATAGAAATCGTAGGCCTTGATCAGGGCGGCCATGAAACGCTGCCAGAGTTCCGGGTTCTGCTCCAGTTTTGAGCGCATGACTGCCTGCCGGCAGCAGACGTTGTTTTCGAACAGTTCGGTGATGTACATGGCGACCTTCACGCCCATGTCCTCCGACATGGCGACGAACGGGGTCCAGATCAGGGCGGCGTCGACGGAGCCTTTTTTCAAAGCTTCCATGGTGGCGGCCGGCGATTCCATTTCGGTGATGGTGGCATCTCCCTTGCGCCAGTCAATGCCGGCATCGAGCAGCGCCCCCCGGAAGATCACGTCGGCCGTGGAGAGCCTGACGCTGGCGATCTTCTTGCCGCGGTAATTGCGGATATCCTTCAATTCGTCATAGCGCTCCGGAGCGCACACCAGGGCGCATGCCCCGGAGTTCTGTCCGCCGATCACCACGACGTCCGCGCCCTTGGCCACGAAGGCCAGCGGCGCCGAGACGCCGAAGCTGCCGACATCGAGCTTGTTGGCGATGGTGGCGTTCAGGCCCTCGGCCGAATTGGTGAACAGGAACAACTCGGCGTCAATGCCTTCTTCTTCAAAGAATCCCTTCTCTTTGGCCACGAAATAGAGCAGGTGTTCCGGAGAGGCCAGGTAGCCGACATTCACCTTGTCCAGTTTTTTGGCGGATGCCGCGCCATTAACGGCGACATCTTTTTTTTTGTCACATCCCGTGAGCAGGATGCCGGCGGACAGACAGACCAGTGCTGTCACCGAAAGCCACTTTTTCATCATTGTTTCCTCCTTGAAAGATGTTGGGACCACCGAAGCTGCTTTCGATGATCGTGCATATTGCAGACGCGCCTTGCGGCGGGAATGATTATGCTTCCGTAAGACCTGGCCGCTCTCGCAAAACCGACTGCATGCCCCGGCCGATCAGGCCATGGCGTCGAGCTTGGCCTCGGTTACGGGCCAGCCGACTTCCCGCACCGTGTCGAGCATGGCGTCAATGTTGGCGAAGGGAACCTCGGTCGGCAGGCTGCATCCAGATGCGACGATGAAACCCCGCGGGTTGTCGTGGGCCTTGCGGATGCAGTCCAGGGTTTCGGCTCGCACGTCCGCGGGGGTGCCCTGGAGCAGAGTTTCGGCGGTGGCCACGTTTCCCATGACCCGCACCCGGTGGCCGACGGATTCCTTGGCCTTGCGCAGGTCCTCCATTTCGTCGATGCTGATGCAGTCGGCCCCGGCGTCGGCCATCAGCGGCCAGATGCGCTCGGTCTTGCCGCAGATATGCAGCGTGACCGGTTTGTTGTGCTCATGCATAAAGTCGCACAGGCGCTTCAGGTAGGGATAGGAGAATCTCTCGAAGTGGGCCGGACTGATGATGGTGCTGCTGGAAACCGGTTCGGTCAGGCCGAAGGAGCAACCGATGTCCAGCACCGCCCGGGCGTAGTTGAGGGCCGAGGCCAGAGCTATTTCGCACAGGCTTTTGACCCCTTCGGGGTTGCGGTGCATCATGCGGACCAGCTTGTCGGTGCCGATCAGAAACGAGGCGGTGGTCAAGGGGCAGACCACCGCGCCCGTCACCGGAACCTCGTGGCCGACTCGCTTATGGGCGATTTCCAGAGCCTGCAACAGTGACGGCAGGTTGCCGTCCCGCCGGGGATCAACGGGCTGCAGACGCCCGATATCCGCGATGTCGTCGATGGCCGGGTTTTCCAGGTGGGCGGTTTCATCGGGGGGATAGCAGACCGTCGCTCCCATGGCCTCGGCCAGCACGTAGAGGTCGGTGAATATTCGGACCGTGTCGTAGCCGAAGCGCCGGTAGGCCGCCAGGTGGGCTTCGGCGATGAGCGGCCCGTTGCCGCGAAATTCGGAAATTTTGCAACCCAGAACCCGGGCCGCTCCGTTGCCGACCACGGGCACACAGGGAAGACGATCCACCGGATCGCCCTTGGCATAGGCGGAAAAACGCTCCATCGGTGTCATTTGATCCTTGTTCATGAGCTTTCCGTTCTCCTGAATGATTAAAATCAGGCATTGCGGCCGGTCGGGCCTCGAATGCCGAATTGCTGGAATCGCTCCGGGTCAGGCGGCTTTGTCGTCGGCGAAAAGCCGGGTGGCGACACGCACCGCGCTGGCGGCGTTGTCGGCGTAGCCGTCCGCCCCAATACGGTCGGCAAAGGCCTGCGAGATCGGTCCGCCGCCGATCAGCACCTTGAACTGGTCGCGTATACCCTCCTGCTTGAGCATTTGGATGATCGTGGCCATGCTGTCCATGGTCGTGGTCATCAGGGTCGAGAGGCAGATCAGCCGGGCGCCGACCTCCTGCGCCTTGCGGACGAAATCGGCCAGGGGAACGTTGCGGCCGAGATCGTATATTTCAAAACCGGCGACATCGAGCATGATTTTGACCAGGTTTTTGCCGATGTCGTGGGTGTCGCCCTCGACGACCCCGATTACGCAGCCGACCTTGTTCTGTTCGTTATCCTTTTTTATATAGGGCTTGAGGACCTCCAGACCGGCATACAGGGCATCCGAACAGATCAGCAGTTCGGGTACGAAATATTCCTCCTGATCGTAGAGTTCGCCGGCCTTGTTCATGCCCACCACCAGGCCGTTGGTGATGGCGTCGAACGCGTCCAGACCGTTTTCGATCGCCTCTCCGGCCACCGCGACGGCCAAGTCCTCATCCATGTTGAGTACTCCGTCAGCCAAATCCTTGAGAATTTCTTCCCGTGATCTTGCCATCTACGACCTCCTTCCTATGTAGGTATTATCCCGCTCGCGGTTTTCCGGTCAGGTGATTTTTTGCGGCGGATCATTTCGATGAACGCCTCGATGCGCACCTTGAGCTGCTCGGTATCAGAGGCGGAGTAGTCGGTTTCGATCTGCAGAAAGGGTACACCGGAGGTGTTCCGCACATGTTTTTTCAGACTGGCGGACTCGATGTTGTAGGTGTGGCAGGCCTGCCAGGTGAGATCAATGACGCCGTCCGCCCGGAAGTCGCGGACCAGCTGCTCGACCAGTTCCATGCGTCCAGGGTTGGGCGACATGCAGGAGCAGGGTACGCGCAAATAACGTTCGGCCAGGACGGTGAGCGGGTCGCCGTCACTGGCCACCGGGTCCATCTTTTTGTAGGCGGTGCAACTTTCGAAGCAGACGACGTCGGCGCCGCAGTCCTCGATGATCCGGACCACCTTGTCCGAGCCGATGCCTATGGGCACGCCGCTCAGCAGGATGCGCGGCGTTGCCGGCGAATACGGCGACAGCCCTGCCTTGGCCATGCGACGCAGCTCGGCAGTGAGCCGATCCACCAGCTCGATGACCTCCCGCTTGTCGCAGGAAAACCCGCTGTTATGAAGCATGGTGAGCATATCCAGGCCGCTGATGGGCGCGGGTTTATTGCGGCAGACATCCTGCAGGGCGCGCAGGGAGCGCCGTTCGTCGTTCATCAGGCGGATAGCCTCGCGCAGTTTTTCTCCAGTGATCTCTACACCGAACGCTTCTTCCAGCCGGTCCTTCAGGCGGCGCAGTTGGTCGGTCCAATAGCCGAGAGCCGTGTCGTCCTGAACCTGGGGCAGCTGCATGACGTGCAGCGGTTTCATGTCGCCGAGTAGTTCGTACATCTTCTTTTTGCCGTCACAGGTCGTCTCGGCCAGGATCAGGTCGGCGAAGTAGAAGTACGGGCAGGTATCGGTGACGGCAAAGCCGTAACTGGATTTGATGAGCGGGCACAGGTTGCGCGGCAAGATCTTTTCCGCCGCCGGGATCGGGATCTGGCTCGTGCCGCAGAGGGACACGGGAACGGCGCCTGCCGCCAAGATCAGTTCGACCGGGGAATAGATACAGTATGTTCCGACCACACGCAGCCCGTTTTCCCAGGCTTCCTTCAAGGCCAGCGTATTCCTTTCGCGCAATACGGATATTTCGGCAAAGGCTTTTGCTTTTGTCATGGGAAATCGCTCTCAATCGGGTGAGGAGAATGTTGTGATTTCATGGCCGATCAACGCTGCTCCCAAGGCTCCGACAAACTGGGGGCAGGCAGGGACGTGGAGGCCTATGCCGAGGCTTGCGGCGATTTTTTCGCAGATATCGCAGTTTTGGGCGACGCCGCCGGTAAAAGTGACGGATTCCACCAAGGGTACCTTGCCGGAAAGACCGCAGAGCCTTCGGGCAATGGTGTCGATGATGCCGGCAGCGATGCCTGCTTTTTCGACGCCGCGCGCCAGTAGACCGATGACTTCCGATTCCGCGAAGACCGTGCACATGCTGGAGAGGGGCACCGGCTTGGCCGTTGCCGCCAGAACGCCGAGTTCATCCAGGCTGACGTCCAGGATCGCCGCCATGATCTGCAGAAAACGCCCGGTTCCGGCGGCGCACTTGTCGTTCATGATGAAGTCGGTCACTTCTCCGTCCGCATCGAGGGCGATAACCTTGCAGTCCTGCCCGCCGATGTCGATCACCGTTCGGGTCGCGGGCTGGAGAAAGTGGGCGCCCAGGGCGTGGCAGGTGATCTCCGTAACCCTGTGGGTGAAGATGGGCAGGGAGATGCGTCCGTAACCGGTGCCGATGATGGCCCCCACCCGGTTTTGCGGGACGCCGGCTGCCTCCAGGGCTTCGCCCAGCACCTGCAAGCCGGCCTTTTTGGGGTCCCAGCCGGTGGGCGCAACGGCCTGGCCGAGAATGCTGTCGGCAAACACCACCGCCTTAGTGGCGGTGGAACCGATGTCGATGCCGACGGTTATCGGGCCTTGGTTATGGTGCGGCATGGGCCGTCTCCTGTTCAAGTCGGGCGACTATTTCCACTGTCAGGGCGCCGTAGCTCGAGTCGACCCGGTCGCGCGGACAGGTCATGGGTGCATCGATGATTTTCCGAATTACGCCGGGGGTTTTCGACATAACAAAAATGAGGTCGGCAAGAAAAATCGCATTGTCGACGCTGGGAGTGACTAGCAGGATGGTTTTGCGGTGGTCAGGATGGCCATGGCGGTGAATACCGCTTTATTCTAGTAGCGGTACAGGTTATGATGGATTTCATGCTGCTGTGGCCTCCTTGATAGATTCCATGGGTATTTAAAGCGCGGTAAGTATAAGTAGGCACATGGGAGGTGTCAAATGGATATTTTCCATAAAAACGATATTTGTTATCGGCATATTCCATATCGTTTCTGAGCGAGAATCGCTGAAGGTTATTCGAAAACGAACGTCATGGCAGGCCCCTTGGAACGGCGCAACTGATTCGAAAACCGGTCCATGGAATTACTTGCTCGCCGCTTTTACGGATGAATATACGGCAAACTTGTGGGAAATAAAGAACCACACCTCGTTTTTGAAATGGCCGACTTCGCGGTATCCGGTGTTGACCGATCTCATAACCTCTCCCCTCAACAATTCCCCATCAATATCCAGTACTCTTACCCCTACGGGTTCGATGCCGCCATTCACGAAACCGAAATTCATTCCGGTTTTGAAATCGCTTACAAGCACATCCCCCCTTATCACTTCGCTGTGGTGAATTACCCGTTTAATGCCGGGGAAAAGGATATTCAGTTCTTCGATACGCCGGCCTGCCTGCAGATAGCAATTGGCCAGCGCATTCCAGAACGGGTGCTTGCAGTCGTACCGCTCGGCTCTGTCCACCGCCCTCAAGGCAATTGCCATGACGTTTCCGGTGGAAATATCTTTTAACCTTTCAAGTTCCCTTTCCCACAGAATCCTGCCGGAATTCGCGACGTTTCCCTTTCCGGTCGGCAGCTGATAATCGCCTATCCCGATCTTTCGCACGTGGTTGCTCCTTGGTCTTGTTGTGGCAATGGTTATGTTATGGCTTACATAACGGTATGCAAAAAAGTGGGCGCTCTCACGCAAGAGCGCCCACCATGAGGGAAACGTTCATTCCGGGCATTGGAAATGGAGGCGTTTCCTGGGAGATATCTCGTTGGTATCAGAAGTTCCAGAACTCATCAATTTCTTCGCCGGTGAAGTCCCATACGGCATTGTGAGGGGGAACCGCTTCTTCGAAGAACTCGGGGAGCCGGTCGTCCTTGTTGGTGAAACCCGCGGCAATATTGAAATTGTGCTCGGTCTTGAGAACGTATTTGCCGAATTCGACAACATCATCAGCGGTCAGATTGCACCCATAACGGGCATTGATCATTTCGTATATGGCCGTGAAACATTCCGGAATGTCGAGGGTCGGAAAGGCGACAAAGATACAGAGACCGCAACTGTCAACGGCAGCGGTAGCGATCTGCAGGTTGCGGGAAAGTGTCACCTGGCCTTCTTTTGACAGGGGGTCGACGAAACCGCCGACTTTCAGGATGTTCGTTGCGATGGTGTAGCCGGAAGTATGGTCGGCGCCCATGGTTGTCGTTGCATAGGTAATGCCGATGCCTTTGACTGCGCGTGGATCATATGCCGGAATAGCCTGGTTCTTTACCGTCGGGATTCTGGTCAGACCGTAGGTTCTGCCCACGGAGCCCGCGCCGTTGCCGAGGATACGGCCGAGCGGTGTGCCGTTACGGATTTCCACATCAAGCAGCCTGATTGCTTCCTTGCCGTCACCCCAGGGGAGGATGCCGGCTTCCATGGCCACGTTGATCAGTACCGCGCCTTCGATCGCGTCTATACCTATGTCATCCATGATATGGTCACACGTTGCGATATCGTCCAGGCTCTCGATCAGACCGTTGGCGCCTAATCCCCAGACGGTTTCATATTCGAAACCGGAAGTAAGGTATTTGCCGTCCGCGTCGTTGTAAAGCTGGGAGCACTTGATGATGCAGCCGGCATGGCAGCCATGGCTCGGATTGCCTTTGCGGGAAACGATGACGTCGTGCATGGTTTCGCCGCAGATTTTTTCGGCGTGGTCACAGCGGCCGTAGCGGAAATTCTTGGTGGGAAGGCCGCCGGCCTCGTTGAGTATGTTGACGAGGATGTTGGTGCCGTAAGTCGGCAGGCCTTGGCCGCTGACCGGGTGATCCAGCATTGATTTTGCGAAAATCCTGGCCTGTGCCTTGAACTTGTCGGGGTCGGCCAGTTTTACTCCCGGTCCGCCTTTATCGTCGACGGTTATGTACTTTACCTTCTTGGAGCCCATGACCGCGCCGCCGCCGCCACGGCCGTGGCTGCGGACGTTGCCGTCCGGGTCTTTTACGGAGATGTTGGCGGATGCCATCCTGAACTCTCCGGCAGGGCCGATCGAGAGTACGCCGACCTTGCCCATCTTTTCGCCGATGACCCTGTAGAGTTCATAGTTGCCCATGCCGATATATTCCGTGTCTTCCCTGATCCTCGCGCCATCCTTATCGATATGAACGCTGTACCAGGTGTCTTTTTCCGGCATGCCTTCGATAATGAGGGCTTTGATGCCGAGTCTTTCAAGCTTCTGACCGGCGGTGCCGCCGGCATTGCTTTCCTTGATGGTCCCGGTGAGCGGGCTCTTGAAGCCGGCCGAAAGCCGTCCGGAGTTTGCGCATGCGGTTGCGGTCAGCAGGCCGGGAGCGAATACCAGCTTGTTGTATTTTCCCAGCGGCTCACAGGTCGGGTGCACTTCCTTGGCAACGACGGTCGATGTCAGGGCACGGCCACCCAAGGCAGCCCAGTCGGCCGGCACTTCTTCGGTCATGGTTGTGAGGGTCGTCATGTTGATACGGATAATCTTCTCTCCCATTTAATCCTCCTCTTTTGGTTATCTCCCATACTTCCCGATTAAAAATGAACCCGGACGCCTTGTTGATCCGGAAAACAGTTTCCACATACGGAAGAAAATATTTTAGTATCAATAAAATATATTGTTTTGCAATTTGACGGCGGTGTGCTATGAATAACGAGTGATGATTATTAGTTGGCGTCTGGTGCAGCTCATGGCGTCAGTATTTACGTTTAATATGAATAAAATATATGGTGTTTCGTACTATAGGCGTATTGCTTTTTGAATAACAGACGCAGGCTTTCACTTTAAGGGCTGGTACAGTTCAACTGTACTGTTTCTTTTGTGCTCGACTGTATACAGCAAAATAAAACAAACTGGGGAAGTGCTTGAATTATGGAAACAAATAACCATCCGGATAGTTCCGACCATTACAAGTATGAAAATATCGCCGGACGTATTGAGGGTCTTATCAAAAAAGGTACCTACCGAACCGGTGAACGCATTCCCTCGGTGAGGAATCTCAGCAGGCAGTTGAAGGTCAGTATTTCAACGGTTGTAAAGGCTTACTTTCACCTCGAAAATCAGGGCATCATCGAGGCCCGCCCGCAATCGGGATATTACGTGCGGCAGCAATTTCCCAGGTTTTCGTCAAAGAAGGAAATGCCGTTTCCGTCATCCGTGCCCACGCATGTCAGCGTGAATGAACTGGTGATGATGATCATGCGCGACGCAATGAACCCTGACGTTGTGCCGCTGGGAGTTGCAACCCCCAATCCCGAAAATCTGCCCGTTGACAAACTGAACCGTATCCTTTCAACTATTTCCCGCCGCAACAAGTTCCAGGGAATCTCATACGATTTTCCGCCGGGTTGCGAGAAACTGCGCGTTCAGCTGGCCCAGCGGGCCATGACGGCCGGATGTTCCCTGCCGCCGGACCAGATCGTCATAACCGGCGGTTGCCTGGAAGCGGTTATGCTCTCCCTGCGTGCCGTCTGTAAGCCGGGTGACACGGTCGCTATCGAATCCCCCATCTTCTACAACCTGCTTCAGGTTATCGAGATGCTTGATCTCAAGGCGCTTGAGATTCCGACTCATCCCCGGACCGGCATCAGCCTTTCCGCGCTGCTCCATGCCATAGAGCACAATCCGGTCCATGCCTGTATCGTGATTTCCAATTTCAACAACCCCTTCGGCAGTTGCATGCCTGACCTCAAAAAGAAGGAGTTGGTCGAGATTCTGGCCGACCACGATATACCGCTCATCGAGGATGATGTTTATGGGGATCTCGCGTTTGCCGCCGATCGTCCCGGGGTGGCAAAGAGTTACGACAAGAAGGGCCTGGTAATTCTCTGCTCATCATTTTCCAAAACCCTTGCGCCTGGTTACCGGGTTGGCTGGGTAGCGCCGGGCCGTTTCCAGGAAAAGATCGAGAGGCTCAAAGCTGTAAGCAATATCGCCACCGCGACGCTGCCGCAGCTTGCCATCGCGGAATTCCTCGCCAATGGCGGGTACGATCATTACCTGAGGAAAATCAGAGGGATCTACGAACGCCAGTCGACTCTCATGGCTCAGGCGGTGCAAAGACATTTTCCCGTGGGAACGGAGGTCAATAACCCGTCGGGCGGTTTCGTGCTCTGGGTGGAAATGCCCGAAGACATAGATTCAATCAAGCTTTATGAACAGACGCTGAAGATGGGGATTACCATTGCACCGGGCTTGATCTTTTCGGCATCGCGCAAATACCGAAACTACATTCGCTTGAATGCGGCCTATTGGTCGGAGAAGATCGAGGGCTCCCTCGCCTGTATCGGTGAGCTTGCCTCGGCTATGCGGGAGTAATCGGGCTTGGTCAGGCATGCGTTTCAGACGGTCAAGGTTTCAATAGAATCAAGGGGTAAGGCCATGGGGTCTGCCCCATTTTTAGCGTGCCGCACGGACTCCGTTTCCCGCGGTCGTTACAGTTAGGCTTTGCATGGCGTGTTTTTATCGTTATAATCCCGCGGTGTACTAACCGATCGCGAGGTTTTACGATGAGCGTTCTCTACCTGCTGTTATCTTCCCTCTGTGTCCTTGTCCTGGCATACCGGTACTATTCGGCCTTTATTGCCGCCAGGGTGCTGATGCTCGACGACCGGAACATTACGCCGGCCGTCAGCTGCAATGACGGCCGGGATTACCTGCCGACCAACAAGTGGGTTGCGTTCGGCCACCACTTCGCCGCCATTGCAGGGGCGGGTCCGTTGATCGGGCCGACGCTGGCCGCCCAGTACGGCTGGGGTCCCGGTTTCTTCTGGATTCTCCTCGGGTCGGTGTTCGCGGGCTGCGTCCACGACATGGTCATCCTGTTCGCCTCGGTCCGCCACCGGGGACAGTCGTTGTCGGTCATCGCGAAAAAAGACGTGAGCAGGCTGACCGGGGCAACCACCGCGCTCGTTACCCTGTTTATCATTATCGTCGCCCTGGCCGGGCTCGCGGTGGCCGTGGCGAATGCTCTCTACAGCAATCCCTGGGGCGTCTTTACCATAGGCATGACGATTCCCATTGCCATGATTGTCGGCGTCTACATGTTTAGGATCAGGCCTGGCGCGATTCGGTCCGGAACGGTTTTCGGCGTTCTGGCCGTGCTTGCGGCCGTGTATTTCGGCGGGCCTGTCGCCGAGTCGTCCATTGCCGGATGGTTCACCTTCAGCAAGGAAAGCCTTTCGATCATGCTGCCGGTCTACGGGTTCTGCGCGGCGGCGCTGCCGGTTTGGCTGCTGCTCGCGCCGCGGGATTATCTCAGCACCTACATGAAGATCGCCGTCATCGCCGGGCTGGCGCTCGGCCTCTTCCTGGTCAACCCCACCGTGGAGATGCCCTTTGCGACCGCGTTCATCAGCGGCGGCGGGCCGATCATTCCCGGACCGGTGTGGCCGTATGTGTTCATCACCATCGCCTGCGGCGCTATTTCCGGGTTCCATGCCCTGATCGGTTCCGGCACGACGCCCAAGATGCTGGAGCAGGAAACCGAGGTGCGCATGGTGGGCTACGGCGCCATGCTGACCGAGGCTTTCGTCGGCCTGATGGCGCTCCTGGCGGCCGTCAGCCTGATTCCCAATGACTACTTTGCCATCAATACCTCGGCGGCGGCCTTTGCCAAGCTCAACATGCCGGTGAAAGACCTGCCCGAATTGTGCCGGCTCGTCGGGCTCGATGTTTCCCACCGCCCCGGCGGCGCCATCTCCCTGGCCGTAGGCATGTCGTTCATCTTTTCCAACGTCGGCGAAGGGTTGCGGCACACGATGAAATACTGGTTCCAGTTCATCATCATGTTCGAGGCGCTGTTCATCCTGACGACGATTGATGCGGGAACCCGGGTGGCGCGCTATATTCTGCAGGATATCCTGGGTCACTTCTACAAGCCGTTCAAAAGGACGGATTGGGTGCCCGGTATAATTCTCACCAGTGGCGCGGTTTCCTTTGCCTGGGGATATATCCTTTATACCGGGGACGTTTCATCTATCTGGCCCATGTTCGGCGTCACGAATCAGACGCTGGCGTCGTTGGCCCTGGCCATCGGCACAACGATCATACTCCGGATCGCGACCAGGAAACGCTACGCCCTCGTCACCGCGGTGCCGTGCGTCTTCATTGCCGTGACGACCTTCGCGGCGGGGTACATGAACATCAGGCTTTACCTGGCTAAAGGGATGATGCTCAATGCCGTCCTCAGTATCGTTATCATTACCCTTGTGACGATTGTGATCGTGGATAATGTTCGCGTCTGGAAAAGGCTTCTTGAGACGGATAAGCCGGTCGGCATGAATGACGAGCGGGCGAAGATCTTTTGCCCGGTCGTTACCCCCCATCCCCCCGACGATCTGCCGCTTGCGTAAACTATGTATCTCGTGCCTTTGCCGGAGAGAGGTGATCCGGGAACGGAACTCGAGAAGGAGATGCGATGATCATTGATCCTCTATCGCTCAAGCTTTTCGTTGCCATTGTTGAAGAGGGTACCATAGCCGCTGCCGCGGAACGGGAGCATATCGCCGCGTCCGCTGTGAGTAAGCGCATCAGCGACCTGGAGGATACGCTCGACACGCAATTGCTCAAGCGGACGAATAAGGGGGTTGTGCCGACCATGGCGGGGGTGGCGCTGCTCAACCTCGCTCGGGGCGTTCTGCATGACCTGCATGATATCTTTTTGAAGATTCAGGACTATTCCAGCGGAGTTCGCGGCCGCGTCAGGTTGTGGGCCAATATCTCCGCCATAAACCAGTTCCTGCCGAACGAGCTGAAGTCGTTTCTGAAAGAGCATCCCCAGGTGCAGGTCCGCCTGGAGGGAAATATCAGTGAGAAAACCATGAAAGCGGTGGCTGAGGGGGCGGCTGATGTGGGGGTCATCACCATGGATTCGTGCAGGGAAGACCTGGAATATATCCCCTACCATTCGGATCGGCTCATTTTGATTACGCCGAAAGACCACCCACTGGCACACAGTAAGAGTGTGTCATTTCGGGATACCTTGGATTTTGACTATGTCGGCCTGCCGGTCGGCAGTGCACTGAACAACCGGATAGTTCGGGCGGCGAACGAACTCGGCAGAGTTCCTAAGTTACGGATTCACGTGAACGGTTTTGATGCCTTGTGCCTGATGGTTGAAGCGGGTCTCGGCATCGGCATTGTCCCGAGAGGCGCCGCCAAACCCTATTTCAAGGGTTTGCGAATTCGTCCGATAGAGTTGTGTGAGCCATGGGCAATCCGGGAATTGAAACTATGCATTCGCTCGTTCGATGCGCTGCCCACTGCCGCGAAACTTCTTGTCGATCATCTCAGGAAGGGGGAATGATCCGTGGGGCGGGAATTGAGGTCCGCGCAGCTGTTGTTGCCCGGACGCTCATGACGACCCTGCTACAGTTTTCAATGGCCTTGTGGTGCCGGTTGCCATCGCGGTTCGCGATGGCGGGTTCATGAGATACTGCTTTTCATGCGTGTTCCGATTCTGTATGGATGGAATGGTCACACCTTGATGGTGCGATACTTCCAAGACAAACTGAATATGAGGAGCACGATATCATGGCACGTCAATGCAAAATAGCGGTATTGCCCGGAGACGGCATCGGACCGGAAGTAATGGCCGAGGCGCTCAAGGTGCTTGATGCCGTGGAAAAGAAGTACGGTGTGGCTTTCAAACGGACACACGCAAATGTAGGAGGGGCGGGAATCGAGGCCGAGGGGAAGGCGCTGCCCGATACCACGCTCAATATCTGCAGGGCGGCAGACGCCGTTCTGTTCGGATCGGTGGGTGGGCCGAAGTGGGAGCACCTGCCGGCTGATGAGCAACCCGAGCGGGGTGCACTCCTGCCGTTGCGCAGGATTTTGGGACTCTATGCCAATCTTCGTCCGGCAATCATCTTCCCTTCGCTCACCGGGGCTTCATCGCTCAAGGAGGATGTGGTGTCAGGTGGTTTCGACATCCTGGTCATCCGGGAACTGACCGGGGGCATCTATTTCTCCCAACCAAAGGGGATCGAAGGCGAGGGGAGCGGCAGGGTCGGTTTCGACACGCTGCGCTACAGCGTGCCGGAAATCGAGCGAATCGCCCGTATTGCTTTCCGGGCCGCACGCGAGCGGAGCGGCAAGGTTTGTTCCATCGACAAGGCGAATGTCCTTTCCTCCTCGGTCCTGTGGCGCGAGACTGTTTCATCCGTCGGCAAAGACTATCCGGACGTGGAGCTGAGCCATATGTACGTAGACAACGCGGCCATGCAACTGGTCCGTCAGCCGAAACAGTTTGACGTGCTGTTGTGCGAGAATATGTTCGGCGATATTCTCTCGGATGAAGCAGCCATGCTGACCGGATCGCTCGGCATGCTTCCCTCGGCATCGCTATCCGGGGGGGCGTTTGGTTTATACGAGCCCTCGGGCGGTTCGGCGCCGGACATTGCCGGGAGGGGAATCGCCAATCCCATCGCCCAGATACTTTCGGTGGGGATGATGCTCCGCTATTCGTTTGGGATGGAGGATGCGGCCGAAGGCGTCGAAACCGCAGTGGTCAGGGTCCTGGAACAGGGCTGCCGGACAGCGGATATTTACCGGAAAGGCGCCGGTGAACGACTGGTGTCCACCAGGGAAATGGGGGAGGCCATCGCCGCGGAACTGTAAGCAGTCAAGCGAGACTTGTCGACTTGCATGGAATAAGAGGGGCGCGGTTGCAAGGAACCGTGTCCTTTTATATGAAATACTGGTTGGGAAAAAATGAAAAAGGGATGAATATTTTAAGGCACGACTGGCGGGTACCGGTACTGTTACTCCGGAAAAACCTTGTCCTTTTCCGCCAGGGTGAAGCCAAGAGCTAAAATTATTTTTCGCCTGGTCTCCACGCGGGAGGCTTCACCACGCTCGATTCTATCAATAGTTACCGAAGAAACTCCCGCCAGGCGGGCCAGTTCCATTCTGCTCATCAGGCGTTCTTCACGGATTCTTTTGAGGTTGTTGCTGTTCTTCATGGCAGATTCCCGTCCTGCTGGCAAGAATATCTCGCAGATTTGTTAAAGACACGGTCAAGCTCGATTCTCTAATTAATTATGATATTTTGAAGCGTTTGTCAATCGCCAGGAGATAGGGTGTTGAGGTGCGATAATTTTATTCGCCATAGAGATGTAAACTTGAGAAGGTTTTGGAGGGCGATGGCATTGTGCTTATACTTCAGCCCATCGTTTTCTGAGTCAGTGTGTTGCCAAGTTCCGATTCAGTACATTTTGGATGGTATATTTACATTGTGCAGGCCTACGTATTATGGTAACAAAGATAAAAATGCAGAAAGGTTGGCGTGGTATGATAATTGCTTTGTAGGGTAATAAAGCTTTTTAATGGAGGAACAAGCATGGACAACGATAAATTTCGCCTGGCGCATTCTTGTGCCGTTGAAGCTCGCCAGGCTGTTGCTGAGTTTCATGCGGCGGTGGCACAACAGAACATGGAACTGGTAGTGTTCTTCTGCTCCAGCGAATATAATCTGGATGTGTTGGCGGAGGAAATGAACCGCCTGTTTGCCGGAACCCAAGTGGTTGGATGCACTACGTCGGGAGAGATCGGGCCGTCTGGGTATCGTTCACATAGTCTGTCTGGAGTAAGTTTCCCGGCAGGCACCTGCGTTGCCGTTAATGGAGTTCTGGAGAATCTCAGCCAGTTCAGTATTCCAAGAGGACATGAGTTTGTCCAATCTTTGCTTCAACGGTTCGAGAGTAGAGTTCAGGAAGCTGGCTGCGGCAATACCTTTGCCATGCTGTTGATCGATGCGATGTCCCGGCGTGAAGAACCGGTTACACACGCTTTGCAGTATGCACTGGGGAAAATTCCGTTGTTGGGGGGGTCGGCTGGTGACGATTTGCACTTTATCAAGACGGATGTGTATGCAGACGGACACTTTCAATCAAACAGCGCCGTCTTGATCCTCTTAAATACATCGTTGCCTTTTAAGATATTCAAGACTCAACATTTTGTTGCCACCGACGAAAGGCTGGTTGTAACCGAAGCTGATCCGGCTGGACGTATTGTTAAGGAGATCAATGGGTTGCCCGCCGCAGAGGAGTATGCACGACTGGTGGGTGTCGACGTGCGTGAGCTTAATGCCCGGTACTTTGCAGCTTCGCCGGTGGTAGTCATGATTGACGGCACTGACTATGTCCGTTCCATTCAGAAGGTGAATGACGACGGCAGCCTTTCTTTCTATTGTGCCATTGAAGAAGGGCTTGTGCTCAGGGTAGCCCATGGCGTGGACCTGGTACACAATCTGGAAAAAGCTTTCAAGGAAATTCGCCAGCAAATCGGAGTTCCCCAGCTTGTTTTTGGATTCGATTGCGTCCTGCGTCTTCTGGAAATCATCCAGTATGATCTGAAAGATCAGGTAGAAGATATTTTCCTGCGCAACAATACTATTGGTTTTTCAAGTTACGGGGAACAGTTCTGCGGCGTTCATGTAAACCAGACTCTTACTGGTTGTGCCATCGGTTTTGCTTCCGAAGCAGGTTCGGAGGTTGGTGATGCATGATGACGAGCGTACCCTGCATGCCGAAATTGCCCGCCTGAACAAGATCATTCAGGCCTTGATGAATCGGGCCGAACGAAATACCAGCATCCAGGGTTCGGACTTCAACCTGTTCCAGACGGCCATCATGCTTGAAGATCAAGTGCGCCTTCGCACGGTGGAACTTGAAAACGCGCGACAAGAGAACGAGAGGATCACCCGTGTCTTGCGTGAAAGCGAAAGCCGGTACCGACTTCTCATAGAAAATTCTCCGGTCAGCTTCCATGAAATTGACTTGGCGGGCAGGCTAATCTCCATGAATCGGGCAGGTCTCGTTATGCGGGGGGTTGATGAGGAAAGCGAGGTGCTGGGAACGGTCTACCTTGACGTGGTCAGCGACGATGACCTGAAACGCATTGAAGAGTTGCTTGCCAGGGCGTTCGCCGGAGAAACCAGCCACTTTGAGTTCAGGGCAGGTGGTGTTGCAGGCAAGATTTTCAAGTCGTGTTTTGTTCCAATAAAAAACAAAAATGGCGAGACTGAAAAAATAATGGGAATAACCGAGGACATCACCGAACGTAAAAAAGCCGAGGAACAAGTCCGCAAGCTGGCATTTTACGACAGCCTGACTGAGTTGCCCAATCGTCGTCTTCTCATTGACCGCCTGGGGCAGGCAATGGCCGGCAGCAAACGGAGCCAACGATTTTGTGCCGTGATGTTTCTGGACATGGACAAATTCAAAGCGCTCAATGATACCCACGGGCATGACATGGGTGACTTGCTGCTGATTGAAGTGGCTCGCAGAATCAAGGGCTGTCTGCGCGAAATGGATACTGTTGCGAGATTTGGCGGAGACGAATTTGTTGTGATGGTTGGCGAGCTTGATACGGATAGAATGCAGTCGAAAGAAAAGGCTGGGATTATCGCAGAGAAAATCCGTGTTGCCCTGGCTGAACCTTACCTGTTGAAACGTCTGGACGACAGTGGCAAGGAAACTGCCATTGAACATCATTGCACGTCGAGTATTGGCGTCGTGTTGTTCAAAGGGCACGATGCCGGCCATGAAGAGATCTTCAAGTGCGCCGATATGGCCATGTATGAAGCAAAAGCAGCCGGGCGCAATAAGATCTGTTTTCATGATTCGGATTCGAACCATGAGTCATCGGCACGTTGTAAGGTTCCGCCAACACTCTGATCAGGACATTTTCGGAAATCTGAATCGAATCGGTGAGTCGGAAACCGATTGCTGTGTAGTAGCACGGGATATTGTGCCTTGCAAGCCCGGTTGTGAAAAGATAAATAGCCGGTAAAAATATTTTCGATTTATTTTTCCATGGTGACGAAAATGCCTGTTGACGGCGGATCAATGGTATAATATCTCCTCAGCGCGGCTATTGTCGGCTCTTCAAGTCGCTCGCCTTTTGCCAGCAATAACAAACCTGTGCCGCTTCGGACTTCCTTGGCTACCATCATCCCTTTTCGTAATTCGCGGGGAGCAAGCTCCAGTACTGATGATTTATTGGTCGCGAGCAGGTCTCCGTAAATCTGGCCGGCAGATTTTTCAATCAGAGGGTAAAGTTCCGGGTCGAACCTGCTTCCCACATGCTCTCTAGTACGATGAAGTGCCTCTTCAATACTGTTAGGCGTTTCGTTTTCCAGGATCTCTCTGTCCAGTGCATCGGCAAGAGCGATGATGCGAGCTCCCAGCGGGATTTCCTGGCTGGACAGGCGATCGGGAAATCCGCTGCCGTCATAGTTTTCATGGTGGTGCCGAATCAGGATGCCTGAAGGTCTCAAGTCTTCAATATGGTCGAGAATTGCTTGGCCCCGAACTGCATGCAACTTATATTCTCTCAATTGATAGACATGGAGGTGTGCAATTTCTTCTTGCCGCAGCGCATCTGATATGCCGATTTTGCCGATATCGTGGAGGAGGGCGCCGATCCTGATGGATTCCTTCTCGTCGTGGGGAAGTTTCATCTGTTTTGCTATCGTTACTGCGATATCCGCGACATTTTTGCAATGTTTCTTGGTGTTCCGGTCATGCAGTTCTATAAGTCCGGAAAGGGCCAGGATGGTATTTTGAAAATTGTTGCCGAGTTTTTCGTTTAACTGGTGAAATTCCTCCAGCTTGTTCCTGATCGCAGCAGTCTGTTCAATGACTCGGGATTTCAGATTGGCGTTCCATTCGTTGAGTTCCTCATTCTTTTTGCGGATGATTTCATGAAGTCGTTTGTTCTCCCTTTTCAGGGAGTACTGGTCTGTCAATTCGCGTATGCCACGGATAAGGTCTTCATCATCCCATGGTTTACTGATGTAACGGTGTGCGCCTCCCTTGTTGATAGCATCTATGGTGGCGGTTATGTCCGCATAACCGGTAAGTACTATCCTGAGAGCCTCCGGTGCAATTTCCCTGGCAGCCAAAAGAAAGTCGACACCGGTCAGTCCGGGCATCCGCTGGTCGGTCACGATTACTCCGATATCCGGCGTATCCTTAAGAACCTCGAGCCCCTGTGCCCCTGACGTTGCGGTGAGGATTTCCAGGTCTTCGTCGGCAAGCAGCCGCCTGAGTGATTTCAGAATATACTCTTCGTCATCCACGAAAAGCACTTTTGTTGGCAGATCTTCACTCTTGTTCAAAATTACCTCGGTCACGCACTCTTCCCTTTCGTGGTGCTGTTGTCACTTGATGTTGTTCAGGTCTTCCTGGTTGATAGGTAACTTGAAGGTAAACGTGGTGCCTTTTCCCGGTTCGGATTCGACCCAGATATCGCCATGGTGTTTCTTGATGACATCGTAGGTTATGCTGAGCCCGAGACCCGTTCCCTTTCCCACTTCTTTCGTGGTAAAGAACGGCTCGAAAATGCGGTTGCGAATCGTTTCCGGTATGCCGCAGCCGTTATCGGCAATGGATGCATAAACCCAGCCATCGGCATGCCAGGTCCTGACACGGATTTCACCGTGCGTTTCAATTGCGTGAGAGGCGTTGACCAGCAGGTTCATAAAAACCTGATTGATTTGTTGCGGAAAACAACGGATCAGGGGGATTTCGCCGAGATCGCGAACCAGATCCGCTTTGTATTTCAGCTCGTTCCAGACTATTTTGATCGTGCTTTCCAGGCATTCGTTGATGTCTGCCGCCTTGCATTCAGTCTGGTCGACGCGTGAAAAGCTCTTCAGGTTCTGGACAATGGTGCGGACGCGATCGGCGCCCTCGAGAGATTCCTTGACAAGGTCGGCGCTGTCTTCCAGGACGTATTGGATTTTCAGGGTTTTGCGGTTTTGTTCGAGAACTCTTCTGGCATTTTCATCGCTGCCCGCTTCAATGGTTTCAGAGAGAATACGTATGTGTTCGCTGAGTTTTGCCTGGTACTTGCCGAGTGTGCCGAGGTTTGAGGAAATGAAACCCATCGGGTTGTTGATTTCGTGGGCGACCCCCGCCGCCAGTTGGCCGATGGAGGCCATTTTTTCTTGGTGAACTATCGTTGCCTGGGTTGCCTTCAGTTCCTGGTACGCTTTTTCCAGCTCATCACTGACCCTCCTTTGTTCCGTGGTGTCATGGATGGTCAACACGTATCCCGACGAGCAGGTTTCTTTTTCGTTGCAGAATTGGTACGATCTGCAAGAAAACCATCGTCCGCTCTTTTTGTGGTGGATTTCAGTGCCGGATGATACATCATCGGGAAGAGCGAGTCCGTGAAGATTGAGCAGACTCTTTATCGGCGTGTTCAGAATCTGGTTGTAGGAGAGCGCGGTAAATTCCCGAAGGGCACTGTTGCAGCGCTTTATCCGGCCGTGCTCATCTATGAGGATTACGATGTCCCCTATGCAATCCATGGTGTTTTCCCACTCGTTTTTGGAGCGCGCCACCTGGTCGAAAAGCAACTGCAGTTCCCCGTGTTTTCTGAACAGTTCGGCCCTGCTTTCTTCGAGGTCCCTTTCTGTTTGTTTGCGAAGGGTTATGTCCTCTTTTTCAACAAGATAATGAGTGATGACCTCGTCAGCGTTGTCTATTGGAGAGATTGAGGTAGCTTCCCAGAAAATTTCGCCATTCTTGCGCCGATTCCGTATCTCGCCACGCCATTCACCCCCGTTTTTAACTGTATCCCATGATTCCCCGAAAATGTCCGGAAACGTATCTGATTCGAGGTTGTCGCGGGAATTCCGCCCGATCATTTCTTCCAGGCCAAAGCCAGACATAGTGCAATAACTGTTGTTTGCATACTCGATGCATCCTTCGGTATCGGTGATAACGATGCCTGTCTTGCTTTTTTCAACGGCCATGGACAGCTTGCGGAGGATTTCTTCAGTTTCGTGACGGTCGGTCACGTCAAAACAGTACAGAATATGCCAGGCAAAGACACCCTGTCCGTCATGCAATGGCCTGCCGAAATTTTTTAGCCACCGGTAGCAGCCATCATGACGTTTCAGGCGAAATTCTATCTCAAACGGTTCCATGGAATAGGTCAATTCTGCCAGTAGTTTTATTACGTCGGCAAGGTCATCCGGGTGGACATTGCGCAACCATCCTTTGCCATACTCCTCTTCACGGGTGCTACCGGTAAAGTCAAGCCAATTGCTGTTGCAGTAATCGAGACGCCCTTCCGGAGTCGATCGCCAGATCAAGGCCGGAGATGCTTCCAGCAGGTTCAGATCGATTCCGCTGGAATTCGCGCGGAGTGCCACGGTCTGAATTTCATTTGACCGGTTTTGTCTCTTGCCCAATGCGTTGCTGATCGCGGTACGGAGCCGGTTCAGGCGAGCCTTTACGACAAAGTCTGCCGCCCCTGCTTTCATGCAGGCAACGACAGATTCCTCTGCAGCGCTATCGGCCAGCATGATGAACGGCGTTGCCGGGGCCTGTTTCGCGGCAAGAGAAAGAGCGGTCATCCCGGGCAATTGTCGGAGATTCAAGTCAGCAATAATGACATCGGGACAAAATTCCGTCACGGCATGTTGAAGCTCGTCGGCGGTTTCAACGCGCAGTATGTCAGTGGGTTCACTTTCGGCGTGGATTTCCCGCATGACCTGTTCAGACGGATTCCGAGAGTCTTCGACGAGGAGAACCCTGAAAAGATGATTCATTGTAGTCGCCTTGTGAAATGATTGATTTGTTGATAAATTGTATCATTAAATGTTTGCGAAAGATAAAAAATTGTCCAGACAGGGAAAGCGAATGCGCCAAGCATCCAGAAACCATGTTTTTCCCCGGAATGAATCGTGCATATTTTGTTTGTCGGTAAAAGTTCAAGAAACTTGAGCATTCCTGATGGCCCGTTTGGGAAATTACGATGAAAAATCGCCGGTGTGTAGCGTGCATATCATTATGGCACTCAGCGTTCAAGGTCTCCATACCATTCATATGCTACAAAACCTGGTATTCGCATATTTCCCGTGGATGAAAGGTGGACTACAATGCAAGAACTCCGTATCCTGATTAATGAAGATCAACCCATGGACGCAGACCTGTTGGAGCGGGCGCTACGAAAATCCGGTTACGAATTCGTCTCGCATCGTGTCGACAGCAGGTCTTCGTTTCTTGCGGCTTTAAAAGAATTTTTGCCCGACATTATCATATCAGACTACCATCTCCCAACTTTTGATGGCATGGAAGCGCTCGAACTTGCTAAAAATCTCGCACCCGATGTTCCGTTTATCATTGTAACGGGTGCCCTGAACGAAGTAATAGCTGTTGAGTGTATGAAGGCTGGAGCGGATGATTACGTTTTGAAAGATCATCTGGTCAGAATCGGACCCGCGATTGAGTCAGCGATGAAGAACAGGAAGATTTTACTGGAAAAAATACTGGCTGATCAGAATCTGGCGAGTTCGGAAAAAAAGTTCCGGGCAATCTTCGAGCAATCCAACGACGCGATTTTTCTGCTGGACGGTTTGGATTTCGTCGATTGCAACAGCATGGCGGTGACCCTGTTTGGTGTCGCCCGTGACAGGCTTCTGTCCGGTACGCCGCTCGATTTTTCCCCTGATGTTCAGCTGAATGGTGTTACGTCGCGTATTCTTGCGGATGAAAAAATTAAGGGAGTAACTTGCGGTAACCGGCAGACTTTCGAGTGGCTGCATCAGCGGCCTGATGGCACCGTGTTCGATGTGGATGTCTGCCTGAGCCCGCTCGATATTGAAGGTAAATCGTTCATGCTGGCGATTCTGCGCGACATTACCGAAAAGAAGCGCAATGAACTGGAATTGAAAGAACAAAAAGAGAAATTCAAGGAACTTTCCCAGGAATTCAACGTATTGCTTGACGCCATCCCGGACCGGATACTGCTGCTTTCTCCGGAGCATGAGGTGGTTTGGGCGAATCGTGCCGCTCGGGAGAGTTTCTTGGTTGCCGGATGCGAACTGGGCGAGCGGCGCTGTTTCAAACTGGTTCATGGGACATCATCCCCGAGTAGCGACTGTCCCGTTCTGGAAACGCTCCAGACCGGCGCCCCGGCCAAGAAAATCCTCAACGTCCACGATGAAATGATCTGGGAGGTGCGTTCCGTTCCATTGAAAAACGGGAATAACGACCCAAGCAACGTTATCGAGATCAGCCGCGATATAACCGAAATCAAGAAGCTCGAACAGCAGCTGTTCCATGCGCAGAAAATGGAGGCCGTTGGACAACTCGCGGGTGGTATTGCCCATGACTTCAACAATATTTTGACAGCGATAATTGGGTACGGCAATTTGTTGCAAATGAGGATTACAGGGGACAATGATTCGATACACTATGTCGAACAGATACTCCGCAATTCTGAAAGGGCAGCTACGTTAACCCAAGGGCTGCTTACCTTCAGTCGTAAAAAAGTAGCAAACCTTCAACCGATGAACGTGAACGATACAATCCTCAATGTAATAATGTTTCTTGAAAGACTGGTCGGCGAGGATGTCACGATCCGGACGACGCTCGCGGAGGAACCGCTTGTCGGCAGAGTTGACCAATCGCAGATGGAACAGGTCCTTATGAACCTGACAGCGAATGCCAGGGACGCCATGCCGGATGGCGGCACGCTTGCCATTGCCACGTCGCCGTGCAACATGGATAATGATTTTATCAGGTTTCATGGATTCGGCGAGGTTGGTCGGTATCTTCAGATTGACGTCTCTGATACCGGTATGGGAATGGATGACAATACATGCGCTCGAATCTTCGAACCGTTCTTTACCACCAAGGAAGAGGGAAAAGGAACCGGCTTGGGTCTTTCGATAGTCTACGGAATCATAAAGGAACATAACGGATATGTTGCCGTAAGAAGCAAAAAAGGATATGGGACGACGTTTTCCCTGTACCTGCCGTTGATCGAAAAAGTAGATTTCCAAAAATCAACGGCTCACTCACAAATGCCTACAGGTGGCTCCGAGACAATCCTGGTAGCGGAAGATGACGATTACGTTCGGGAAACAGTAGTAAAATGTTTACGTGATTTCGGCTATACGGTTCTCGAGGCTGTCGACGGTGACGACGCCGTGGAACAGTACCGCGCTGCACAAGATCGGGTCCGGCTCCTGCTTCTCGATGTTTTGATGCCGAAAAAAGGGGGCAGGGAGGTTTATGAACAAGCCCGGGCAGTGTGCCCGGATATAAAGGTTCTCTTCAATAGCGGCTATCCGGTCGATGTGTTGCAAGGCAAGGGCATCCTTAATGAGGGCGTCAACTATATGCTGAAACCGATTTTACCTTCCGAATTGCTTAATAAAGTTCGGGACGTTCTCGATCAGTAAAGAGGCTGTCTTAATGGAAGAGAGTTGGTTCTGATCTGCGAAGCATGTCGCAGGTTCTTTTGAAACAATGGGGCGCCGTCTGCTGTTTTTGTGGAGCATACGGCCGTTTTAGAAGCACTGTTCAGCATTTTTCGATAAGAGATTGTTTGCCCGGAGGCTTTACCTGATCTCATTTGTTATCCCAATGCCTTGGCGTTACCTTTTGATTGTGCTGCTCGTTGGCGTAGTGTTGTTCCAGCCGTTCGCAGGTGCGGTGTTTTCAGCAGAGCAGGTCTCTACCC
This sequence comes from Geobacteraceae bacterium, assembly GCA_040773465.1. GTDB lineage: Bacteria > Desulfobacterota > Desulfuromonadia > Geobacterales > Geobacteraceae > RPRC01. The sequence continues at coordinate 41,418 of JAXGWF010000030.1, forward strand.
CTGTTCGTGCCGCCAGTGAAAAGGACTACCCTCCTTATTGCATAGTTACCGAGAACGAGAAGCCCGACGGCTTTTCCGTTGAGCTGCTGCGAGCCGCCCTGGCCGCCATGGGACGCGACGTTACCTTTGAAACAGGGGTTTGGTCCGATGTCTTTCAGGATCTCATTAGGGGGCGCGTTCAGGTCTTGCCGCTGGTTGGGCGGACTCCCGAACGGGAGGGCCTGTTCGATTTCACGTTTCCCTATCTGAGTATGCACGGCAGTATTATCGTCCGGGAGGACAGCAGGGGGATATCCGGGTCTTCAGACCTGCGTGGAAAACGGGTTGCCGTGATGAAAGGCGATAATGCGGAAGAGTACCTGCGGCGCTCGAACCTGGGAGCGGTTATTGTGCCACGTCCCTCTTTCGAGATTGCTCTTCGGGAACTTTCGGCCGGCAGGCATGATGCAGTGGTCATACAAAAGCTGGTAGCCTTCCAACTGATGCAGAAGGCCGGGCTTAATAACCTGCGGGCGGTCGGCCCCCCTCTTGCCGGTTTGGTGCAGAGTTTCTGCTTTGCCGTCCGTAAGGGTGACCACCAGCTGCTTGCCGTCCTCAACGAGGGGCTGGCCATCGTGATGGCCGATGGAACGTTCCGTCGGCTCTATGCGAAGTGGTTTTCATTACTGGAAACCTCCATCAGGAAAAAAAGCCGTATCGTCATTGGTGGGGATAGCGATTACCCGCCATACGAGTACCTTGACCGGAATGGTCAGCCGGCAGGTTTCAATGTCGACCTGACACGCGCCATCGCTCGACAGACCGGTCTGAACATTCATATTCAACTGGGTCAGTGGGGAGATATCAGGGAAAAGCTGCAGACGGGGGAAATCGACGCCGTACAGGGAATGTTCTATTCTCCGCAAAGAGACCGGGTGTTCGACTTTTCAACACCCTCGACGGTCGTTCAGCATGCCATTGTGACACGCAAGGGTGACCCGTCGCTGAACGACCTGCAGGGCCTTGCCGGAAAATCAATAATCGTCATGTCCGGTGACGTCATGGAAGATCTTGCCATCCAGCACGGTTATCGCGGCCAGATTGTGTCCGTTTCTTCGCAAGAACAGGCGCTTCGGCTTCTGTCCTCCGGCAAACACGATTGCGCTCTGGTTGCCAAGGTACCGGCGCTGTACTGGATTAAAAAAAACCGCTGGCGCAACCTGGTCGTTTCGGATGCTCCCGTGCATTCCGCGGAATACTGCTATGCGGTGCCGGAAGGAAAAGATACTTTGCTGGCACAGTTTTCCGAAGGGCTGGCCGTGATCAGGGCGACGGGCGAATATCGGGAAATACGCGATAAGTGGTTGAGCAGCTATGATGATAAAGGAACGAATTTCAAGTCCGTTCTGATCTATGTTTTTGCGACGACTCTGCCACTTCTTGCCATGCTGGTAGGAACCGTTCTCTGGAACCGGTCGCTGCGGAAACAGGTGGACAGCCGTACCGGAGAACTGAGGAACGAGGTCGCGGAGCGCACCCGGACCGCCCAGGAACTGCTGGTGGCCAAGGAGCAGGCTGAAGCGGCAAATCGCGCAAAAAGTTCGTTCCTGGCCAACATGAGCCATGAGCTGCGGACACCGTTGAATGCCATTCTCGGTTTTTCGAATTTCTTGCGTTGTGAAAATGGTCTCTCCGAGAGACAAGTCGCGAATTTGTCCATCATCAGCAAGAGCGGCGAGCATTTGTTGACCCTGATAAACGATGTGCTTGACATGAGCAAAATTGAGGCGGGTCGTGACGCTATCGAGGAGGTCGAGTTCGATTTGGCAGGTGTGGTGCGCGACGTCATGGAGCTCATGGACATGCGGGCCGTTTCAAAAGGGCTCCATCTGGAGCTGGACCAGTCCTCCAAATTTCCACCTTTTATCAAAACCGACCAGGTTAAGCTTCGTCAGATACTGATCAATCTCATTGGCAACGCCGTCAAGTTTACCGAATCCGGCACGGTACGTGTACGAATGGATACCCGTCACCTC
>JAXGWF010000031.1:0-42815 GCA_040773465.1 Geobacteraceae bacterium
GGTCTTCCCCCTGGGTAAAGGTGTCGCCGATCTTGATGGTGCCGTGGTTATGAATGCCGATGATGTCGCCGGGGTAGGCCTCGTCCACGTTGGTCCGGTCCTGGGCCATGAAGATGGTGGCGTTGGCGATCTGCATGTCGCGGCCGAGGCGGAGATGCCGCACCTTCATGCCGCGGTTGAACTTGCCGGAGCAGATGCGGAAAAAGGCGATCCGGTCCCGGTGGGCCGGGTCCATGTTCGCCTGGATCTTGAAAACGAAGCCGGAAAAGGGCTCTTCGTATGGGGACACCGTGCGGGTGACCGCCTCGCGCGGCTTGGGGGCCGGGGCAATGTCGACGAAGGTGTCCAGCAGCTGCTGGATGCCGAAGGTGTTGATGGCACTGCCGAAGAAGACCGGAGTCTGGAGACCTGCCAGGTAAGCTTCCTCGTCAAAGGGATGGGCCGCGCCTTCCAGCAGTTCCACATCGGCCCGCAGTTCTTCCGCCTGGGAGCCCAGCAGCCGGTCAAGTTCCGGGTCGTCGATGCCGGCGATGGTGACGATCTCGCCGGTTCCCTGTTCCGCTTCGGGGTTGAAGAAAACCACCTCCCTGGTGTGGAGATGGTAGGTGCCGCGAAAACGCTTGCCCATGCCGATCGGCCAGGTCATGGGGGCGCACTGGATCTGCAGGTTCTTTTCGATGTCGTCCAGCAGATCGAGGGGTTCCCGTCCTTCCCGGTCCAGCTTGTTGATGAAGGTCATGATCGGGGTGTTGCGCAGGCGGCAGACCTCCAGGAGCTTCCTGGTCTGGCTTTCGACGCCCTTGACCGAGTCGATGACCATCAGGACCGAGTCCACCGCGGTCAGAACCCGGTAGGTGTCCTCGGAGAAATCGTTGTGGCCCGGGGTGTCCAGCAGGTTGATCTCGAAATCCCGGTAATTGAACTTCATCACCGACGAGGTGACGGAGATGCCGCGCTGCTTTTCCATCTCCATCCAGTCGGAGGTGGCGTGGCGGGCCGCTTTGCGCGCCCTGACCTCTCCCGCCTGCTGGATGGCGCCGCCGAACAGCAGCAGCTTTTCGGTAATGGTGGTCTTGCCTGCGTCCGGGTGGCTGATGATGGCGAAGGTACGTCGACGGTCGATTTCATTTTCGTAGTGCTTCTTCAAACTCGTACTCCTGAGTGTGGAATCGATACGGTAAAAACAGAAGAAAGGCGAAGAGGGTCTCTTCGCCTTTCCCGTTTCCGTTTGTTTACCTTACACTTTTTCGCGTAGGGAGGGCAATAGGAAATTTGCGACCACCCCCAACCCCCTCCTTGGCAAGGAGGGGGCTATTCTTTTTGAAAATTGTTGGGGCGTTCGAACTCCCCCTCCTGATTCAGGAGGGGGCCGGGGGGTGGTACTGAAGGATTTCTGATTTCTTCGATGATCCTTTCACAGACTGATTCGAGGTTGTTGTATACATCAGTATTCATGAATCTGAGCACCCGTATGTTTAAAGTGTTAAGGTAGGCCGTGCGTTCAGCATCATATTCCATTGCTTCATCGGTTAGGTGCGAATCGCCATCGAGTTCGATGGCCAGATTTTCCGATGGGCAATAAAAATCGAGTATGTAATACCCAACACTATGCTGGCGCCTAAACTTGCAGCCATGAAGTTGACTCTGTTTGAGCTTGCTCCATAACTTCAGTTCCGCGGGAGTCGGCTCGTTACGGAGTTCTTTTCGTCTGGACTTAAGGACGGGTTTGTTGTGGATCATGCCACCCCCAACCCCATCCTTGGCAAGGAGGGGGCTCTATTTCTTTCGATGTTTGAAGCAGTCTGAGATGCGAACGTGCCATCTTGCAGAGCTTGTGTGCCGGAAGATTATTTAAGGAGGGGTTGGGGGTGGTAAGCTTTTCATGGCTTTCTTTTCGAGAAAAAACATAGAAGCAGCATCGAAAATCGAATTTTCAGAGCCATGTTTTTTCAGTAGCAGAGACTAATAAAAATAATATAATCTTAAAATACGCTCCCGGCAGCGCCAAGTCAAGCGCGTGCTTCAGGAAGAATTATTAGTGTGATCCGGGACGTAGGAACGGTTTTCCCGGTATAATGGACAAGTAAAAAAACCTTCACCGAGGTATCAGTCATGAAACCGCTCTTTCATCCGAGCCTGGTGAACGATCCCTTCGACGACCCGGCGGTGTACATCGACTTCCTGTTCGAGAAGCGGGCCATCCTCTTTGACCTGGGGGATCTGCACGCCCTGCCGCCGAGGAAGATTCTCCGGGTCAGCCACGTGTTCGTTTCCCATACCCACATGGACCACTTCGGCGGCTTCGACCGGATGGTGCGCGTTCTCCTGGCACGCGACAAGCGGTTGCATCTCTTCGGTCCGCCCGGATTCGTCGACCGGGTGGAGCATCGTCTCGCTTCCTATACCTGGAATCTGGTGGAGAGTTTTTCCGAAGACCTCACGATTCGGGCCGCCGAATTCGACGGCGCGGAACTGCGCTCCGCGCGCTTCCGGTGCCGGCACCGTTTTTCCCGGGAGGATGAAGCCGTTTCGCCGGTGGAGAACGGTGTCATTCTGGACGAGGACACGTTCCGTATCCGCTCCGTCCCGCTTGACCACAGGATTTCCTGTCTGGCCTTTGTCCTGGAGGAAAAGAACCATGTGAACATCATGAAGAACCGGCTTTTGGAGAAGGGGTTCCCGGTGGGGCCGTGGCTGACGGAACTAAAGACCGCCGTGCTGCGCGGTGACCCGGATAACGGGCTGTTCCGGGTATGGTGGCGGGAAGGGGGAGAAATCAGCGAGCGATTGCTTCCCCTTGGGATCCTCAAGAAGGAAATCCTGCGGATCGTGCCGGGGCAAAAGATAGCCTACGTGACCGATGCCGTCTGCAGCGGCGAGAATGCAGGCCGCATCGTGGAACTGGCAAGGGGCGCCGACTACCTGTTTATCGAGGCCATGTTTCTTCGGGAAGATCAAGAACGGGCGTATCAGAAATATCACCTTACGGCTTGCCAGGCAGGAACTCTCGCCGGTCGGGCGGAGGCGGTACGGGTTATTCCGTTCCACTTTTCGCCGAAGTATTCCGGCCGGGCGGACGATCTTCGGAAAGAAGTCGAAAAAGCCTTTGAAGCTCAGGCGGAAAAACGTGTCAGCGCTTTTTCCAGGAGAGAGTCGAGCTCTTCGAACGTGTCGTAAGAAAGAATCATGATCTTTTCGTTGCCGGAGACCATGGCTGACAGGCGATATTCCGACCCCCCGTGGTAAAGGGCGATAACCGGAATGCCGAGGGATTCCGCCAGGCCGATTTCATAACCGACACCGATTGAAGGATGCGATACTTCGGCACATACAACGTCGGCCTGCCTGATGGCGGAGCTGTCCCTGGCATGGATTGCCGTATCGGGTATTTCTCCCCCTTGTTTCGAATTTCCATTATGGTAAAGATGTTCCGAAATGACATTCCCGTGCGACTTGAGAAGCGCAATGATTCGACGATATACTTTCCCGTAGCCGCCACCGCCCCTGATGGAGCCGGCAAAGAAAAGCTTCATGTGTTCCCCTTTCGGAAAGATAGTGGTTACGGGGAATTCTACGGTAAAATTCGCAAACCGCAAGTGGTTGCCGAACGACAAAATATTTCCGTCGGGCACTCCCGCGGCAAGTCCGGCAATTCTGTCTAAAAATTTGTAAAAGTTAAAAAATTAAACTTCATAAAGTTGAACTTGTGGAAATTAGTGATATTCTTTGTGGCGGTTTTTCAAATATTGGCGGTCAGCAGGAAGGAAAATAAAGCCGACCATGATAGTTGGAATGCTGCAAAAATTGCGTAAATTTATTTTTTTCGGACCAACGCCGTCAGAGGCACGGATTTTCCGTGATGCCGTTACCGCGGACAATATCTACCGAGAGCGGGTCCTCGCCGTTCTGGTCATCTGCATCTGTCTTGCGCTGATGGTTGTGGATTACAGCGTCGCCGTTTTCGGGAACGGCGCCGGCCGAATCCTTTTCGACATTGCCCTGATTTCCTGCTTTTCCTTCTGCCTGTTCCTGGTATCGTTTCTCTTCGGAACGACCGCGCGGCAGGAGCGGATTGCTTCCCGCTGTGGCTTCTGGGATACGGCGATGGTCTTGGTGTCCCTTGGCTGGGTCGGCGCCTTGTCCGGCGCCTCGCCGGCGGTGAGACCGTGTATTGAGCCATACCTGATGGGGGTCCTGGTCGTCGGTTCGTTTCTTTTTCACGATACGGCACGAAGCATGCTTTTCTTCGCTGTCGGGTATTTCTGTTTTCTGTTTTCCACCATCAGTTTTAAGCCCGAATTTCCCGTCCTGGTTTCTTCGGTCGTGATGGCGACCCTTGCCACTCTGGTTGCCTTCGTCATATCGCGGATTGTCTTCAGGATGCGCCTGGAAAGCTTTCGCGACGCCAGGGATATCGCCGGCCAGCGAAGGATCATGCAGGAGTCCGTCGAGCGCCTGCAACGGCTTTCCTACCTTGATCCGTTGACGGGGATCGCCAACCGCCGGTTTCTCGAGGCGACCCTTTCGCGGGAATGGAAACTGGAGGCGCGCTCCGGACAGCCGCTGTCGGTGATCATGGTCGATATCGACTGGTTCAAGCTCTTCAATGATACCTACGGTCACATTCCGGGCGATGAATGCCTGCGACAAGTGGCCGCTTGCCTCGAAGCGGCGGTCAGGCGGCCAAGCGACCAGGTCGGCCGATACGGTGGCGAGGAATTCTGCGTGATTCTTCCCATGACGGACCGGGAAGGCGCGATCTTTACGGCAAAACGCATCATGCGGGGAATTCATGAACTGGCCATAACCCATGATTCATCCCCCCTGGGCCGTGTTACGGTAAGCATGGGGATAGCAACCAGGGAGCCCTGTCATTCCGGTCATTACGATAGTCTCGTCCATGCCGCCGATACGGCACTTTACCATGCCAAGATTTCCGGAAGAAACCGAATTGCCTGGTGCTGCCCCATTTCGATGGAAAAAGTTTCCGTCAGGGAAGGGGCGGACCTCTCCTCGCACATGTCGCTGACCTTTGACTGCCCGGAGAGGCTTGAAATAGAGCAGCAACCCTCTTCCTGAATTTAATGAAGCCTTTACGTTTTCTCCTGCGCGGAACGCCTCGCTTTTTTTCAGTGTCGCCACATGAGAACATCCGACGAAGTCCACCCAATGCACCAGGCATGAAACGACGTCGGCGACGTTGAAACCCCGGTATTGCTCGCCTCGGCGCTCAGGCGTCATCGGATTCGGTCACTTCAGAATCAATGATCCTTTTCAGCGATTTCCCCGTTGAATTCCCCACGCAAAGAAAGTAGTATTTCTTTGGGAGAATATGAGCAATTTCCACGCCCCCGAAAGCCGATCCCCTTTCTATAGTGCTTCGGGATCGGGATCCGTTTCCATGATGCCAGATTCCGAAAACAACAATGCAAGGGTTCGCTTCCTGAACATGGGAGAACAGGGGCTTGTCGCGGAACTGGGATGCGCTATCGATCTGGCGGCGAATGCCCGCGTACACCGACTCGCATCTCTTTTGCGGCGGGAATCGCTGCCCGGCATCCGGGAGCTGGTGCCGACATACCGTTCACTCCTGATACTGTTCGATCCTTTGCGGTTGACCCGGAGCAGGCTGCGGGAAACGGTTGCCCGTCTTGCACGGGAGGGTTGCTTGGGAGATTGCCGGGAAGAGGGGCGGCTTGTTCCCATCCCGGTTTGTTATGGCGGCGATTTCGGTCCGGACCTGGAGTTCGTGGCCCGGCACAACGGCCTGTCCCCGGAAGAGGTGATTGCCCGGCACTCGGCGGAGATCTACCCGGTGCACATGCTCGGCTTTCTTCCGGGTTTTCCCTATCTCGGCGGCTTGCCGGAGCGGATTGTCGCGCCCCGCCTGGCGACTCCCCGCCTGGACGTCGCTGCCGGGTCGGTGGGCATAGCCGGCAGCCAGACCGGCATCTATCCGCTCCGCAGTCCGGGCGGGTGGCGCATTATCGGTCGTACTCCCTTACGGCTTTTCGATCCGGAACGGGATATGCCGTTTCTGGTTTCCGCCGGGGATCGGGTTCGGTTCGATCCCGTCGATCGTGCTGAATATGACCGTCTCCTGTTCTGTCGGGATTCTGTAAGCAATCGTTATGCCGGCTGCCCGCCGGGTGAACGCGCGGGTGGCTCGTTGACCGTGCTGAAATCCGGGGTCCTGACCACCATACAGGACCGTGGGCGTTTCGGCTACCGGGCCTTCGGGCTTTCGCCGGGCGGGGTCATGGACTCACTGGCCGCCGGCGTGGCCAACCTGCTGGCCGGCAACGGCCCGGACGCCGCGCTCCTGGAAATGACCCTGGTGGGCGGTTCGTTCCGTTTCGAAACCGGCGCCTACGCGGCGGTCTGCGGAGCGGATATGGACTGCCGATTGAACGATGAGCCGGTTCGATGCTGGTCGGCTTTTTTCGTCCCGCCGGGCGGCGTGTTGCGTTTCGGCGCTTCGGTCGCCGGCTGCCGGACCTATCTTGCGGTGCAGGGCGGCATAACCGTGCCCCCGGTGCTTGGCAGCCGTGCCACCTCACTGCGGGCCGAAATCGGCGGAAATGGCGGATGCGCCCTGCGTGCCGGCGATTCTCTGCCGTACGGGGAGAATTGTCGGGTGCCGGCCGCTAAGCGGCTTCTCTCGTTACGATTTGTTCCTGGCTACCCGGAGGAAATCCGGCTTCGGGTTTTGCCCGGACCACAGGACGACCACTTCGAGCCGGAGGGCATCGACACTTTTTTCTCCTCCGTCTATACCGTGACGCCCTGCAATGATCGGATGGGATACCGTCTTGCCGGTCCGCGAATCCGCCATCTGCACGGCGCCGACATCATTTCCGACGCCCTGTGTGCCGGCGCCGTGCAGGTGGCGGGTGACGGCCTTCCCCTTGTCATGACCGCCGATCACCAGGCAACGGGCGGCTATGCCAAGGTCGGCGCGGTCATCGGGCCGGACCTGTTCCGGCTCGTTCAGGCCCGGCCGGGAACACGGGTACGTTTCATCCGCTGTGCCGACGATGAGACGGTGAAGGCGCTGAAGCTTCGGGAAGCCCTGTTTGCGAAGATTCGCACTGCCGTGGAGAACGGCGTAAGCGTATAAAGTACGGCAATCTGAATGGGAAGGGAAAAAGGGATGGTGAGCATCGACCTGAACTGCGACATGGGTGAGGGAGTCGCGGACTCAATCGAATCCGGCGACGGGAAAATCATGTCCCTGGTTACTTCGGCCAACATCGCCTGCGGCTTTCACGCATCGAATCCCCTGCTCATGGAAAAAACCGTGCAGCTGGCCAAGCAGCATGGCGTTGCCGTGGGTGCTCATCCATCCTATTCCGATCACCATGCATTCGGACGTCGCGACATGGATATCCACCCGGATGAGCTGCGGGCCGACCTCATCTACCAGGTCGGCGCCCTGTCCGCAATTTGCCGTTCCGTCGGCGTGACGCTCCGCCACGTAAAGGTACACGGCGCGCTCTACAATCGTGCCGCGATCGATATCGAGACGGCCTGCACGGTGGCCGCGGCAATCCGCGATATTGCTCCGGAGGCATGCATGGTCTGCCTGGCCGGCTCGCGGATGAGCGAGGCGGCGCGCGCACTGGGAATTCCCTACATAGAAGAGGCCTTTGCCGATCGTGGTTACCGGGCTGACGGAACGCTGGTTTCCCGTTCCCGGGAGGGAGCCGTTCTCCGGGATCCGGTCCGGGTGGCCGGGCGACTGGTGGGAATGATCCGTTCGGGCATGGTGGAGGCGGCTGACGGAAGCATGTTTCCCCTGGCATTCCAGACCGTGTGCGTGCATGGTGACACGCCGGGGGGGATTGCCATGATCAGGGAAATCCGCCGGCGGCTGGCTGAGGAGGGGATCCGGGTCGCGCCGTTTGATTCATGAATTTCGGGAAATTTGCGGCTGCTGCGGTATAGTTTCAAGAAGGGAGGGTGGAAGCCATGGAGAAAATGCTGCGAATGCTTGGAGCGGTTTTGTTGCTGGCCGTTGTCGCCGCGTGCGGCGGGGAGCCTGATACGCCGAAAAACCTGGTTGCGGTTGCCGGAACGTCATCGGTGGGCCTCAGCTGGGAAGCTGTTGATTCCGATACGGAAACAATGAAATACAATGTTTACCGGGGAACGACCTCGTCGAGTTATCTCGGCGGCAAGACCAAGATAGCTTCGTCTCTGACCGATACGACGTATACCGATACCGGCGTTTCCGATACTACCACCTATTACTACCAGGTGACGGCCGAGAATTCCAAGGGAGAATCCGGCGGCTCCAATGAAGCCAAGGCTACGGTGGGAACCCTCCCCGCGCCCGCCAATTTTACAGCCACGCCGGGCATCTACCAGGTTGCCCTGACCTGGGATGCCGTTTCCGGGGCTGCCGGCTACAACCTGTATCGAGGTACCGTACAATCGGGTTCGATTTCCGGAAAATCCAAGATCGCCACTGACATTTCCGCGACGAGCTATACCGACGCATCGGTCAGTCTCAACACGACGTACTTTTACCAGGTGACCGCCACCGACGGCACGATGGAATCGGCCGCGTCGGAGGAAGTTTCGGCAACACCATAGAATTCTGTAACAGCTCATTGCCTTCTCCCCGGTCTCTGCACACTCCTGGGGAGAGGAGACATGCTCCTATCTCCGATGGAGGGATGCCGGAAGAGGGGAGAGCATTGCGAAATGTCAAGAATTATAAGTATTAGACTCAAGACCGCAACGGAAGGTTAAAGAAAGGGCACCCGTCTGTGGTTGCCCTTGGGACGGTCAGGCACAGGGGCCTGTCCCTGCGTGCCGTCAAGACGGATGCCGATCGGTATTGCCTCAGATCGTCGACTCGGGGGGGAAGGAAGGCCCTTCGTGCTTTTCCTGGCAGGCAACGCAACGGATCGCATAGGGGACCAGGCGAAGCCGTTCCTCGTCGATTTCCTCGCCGCAGTCTTCACAGATTCCGTAGGTCCCTTCGGCAAGCTTTCGCTCTACTTCTTCCATGCGCGTCAAACGCTCGCGCATGATGTCCGCCACGGCGATTCCGGTATCGGAAAGAACGTCCAGCATGCTCTGCTCGCCGATGTCCTGGGGGATGTCGAACTGGGCCCGAAGTTTTTCCTGGCCGCGGAAAAGCTCCCCGCGGAGTTCGTTCCACAGGCGCCGTTTTTCTTCCAGCAGTAAGCTCCTCAGGTTTTCCTGTCGTGCTTTTTTCCGTTCCGGCATGGGGATCCCTCCTTGTTCGGGAAGTGCGCTACCTGTCTTCAGTGTAGCGCATTGCTCCGGTCTTGCAATGAACGGCAACACGGCCATTGACGCTGTTTCGCTGCGCTGCCTTCAACCTTCGGGCTGTACAACGACCTTCTCGGATGCGCCGTTTGCGGTTACCGAAGACTCCCTGAACCAGTACATGCCCATGAGGATGAAGAGGGTGCTTCCCGCCAGGACATGCAGAGGGTAGCTCCATAGGTATGCGGTCGGAACGAGGACCGGCAGCAGGGCGATGGCCGCCGCCGGGGGAAACGATACCCGCAGGGCTTCGTACAGCAGAAAAACGGAAACGAGGGTCAGGCCGGAGAATAGCCACAGGGAGCCGTGCAGGACGGTGCTGATCAGGTAGAGCCACGCCACGCCTACCGTAGCAGAGAGAAAAAGCAGCAGCAGGATCTTGACGGGGGCATTGCGCAAGGTCCGGTTCGGGCGGGAGATTTCGACGAAGCCGACCATGAGGGGCGGGGCGATCAAGAACAGGTAACTGGATTGCAGGGCAAGCGCCGTGACGAGCAATACCCCGGCGACGATTTTGCCCCAATAGGTAAATTCCGCAAGGATGGTGTTACCCGCTTCCCGTTGCCGAACATTGTCGGTTGAAGGATTCGTCAAAGGCTCCTTGTGGTCGAGGGCTTCGAGGGAAAACCGGCCGAACGCGATGATTACGGTAAGAACCCCGACAGAAAGAGGATACAGCCAGCTGGTGGTGTGCGTGATGATCGGCAGTATCGACGCGGAAAGAGACGGCAGGACCGCCGAGCGCAGCAGTTTCAGTTGCAGCACCACCAGGCAGAAGGCGCTGCCGATCAGGACAAACTGCGGAGCGGGCGCATAGCGCAGCAGAAGAACCCCGGTGAGGGCGGCCAGAGTGGGCGAGGCCCAGATGGCATACTTGGGCCCTGGCCAGGGGGACCTTTCCATGATCCAGAAACCGAGGGCCAGGGCGGCAATTTCCGGAAAAATGATCTCCAGTTCACCGATTGCCTCGGCAATGGCGAACATGATTGTTACCAGGATAATGGCGATAAGTTGTGTCCAGTTTTTTAGTGCCATGATGCGATATTCCTTTCATTCCGAGCCTTTGGCGGCCTGGTGCCGTGGCGGTTCCAGGTACCGGAATGCCACCATGGTCAGGTCGTCGGATTGTTCCGCGCCGTCGGCAAAGTATTCCACCTCGTTGCGCACCAGTTCCAGAAGATTGACGGCGGAATTTTCTTTGGTATAGCGCTCCAGTGCATCCTCCAGTCGATCTTCTCCGAAAAGTTGCTCCTGACGGTTCAGGGCTTCGCTGATGCCGTCTGTGTAGAGGAAGAAGGTCTCACCGGGTGCAAGCTGCTCATTGCCTTCTTCGAAGGCCATCCCCTCCATTGCTCCAACGGTAATTCCCCGGATCCTCCTCACCTGTCTGACCGTTCCGTTGCTACCTATGATATATGGCAGGTTGTGGCCGCCGCAGGCATAGCGCATGACGCCGTCCCGTAAGTCGATGACGGCACAGAACAGGGTGACGAACATGCAGGTGGCGTTGTCCGCGGCCAGTTCGTCGTTGAGCCTGGCAAGGGTTGCCGCCGGGGACTCCTCGTCCCGCCAGATGGCCTTGAGAAAGGTCCTGACCACCGCCATGAACAGCGCTGCAGGAACACCCTTGTCGGATACGTCGCCGATGGCAATGCAGATCCGGTCCCGGTCGAGCATGAAGAAATCATAGAAGTCGCCGCCTATTGCCCGGGCGGGATGCAATTCGGCGAACAGGTCGAACTCGGGCCGTTCGGGAAAGGCCGGGAAGGTGCGGGGAACGAGGCTCATCTGGATCGATCGGGCGATTTCCAGCTCGCTTTCTATTTTCTGCTTGGCGGCGGTTGTCCGCCGGAGATCATCCATGGAACGCTTCAATTCGCTTCGCATGCGGGAAAAGGAGCCGGCCAGACGGGCGATTTCGTCGTTGCCGGCAATGACCGGCAGGGGCGCGTCAAGATCGCCCCGGGCAAGGGTTTCCGTGGCTTCGTCCAGCAGCCTGACCGGACGGGTGATGCTGCGGGCGATGAAGAGGGTTACCAGGAGCAGTATCGCGAAACCCGCGGCGCCTACCCCGGCGACGGAACGGCTCAGGGAAACCACGGGGGCCATCAGTTCCGCGTCGCTTACGACTACGCCGACCGACCACCCGGTGGACGGGACAGGTGCGAACGCCAGGTGACTCGGTGCATCATTAACCAGGTTGCGGAGCGGGATGTAGCCGGTTTCTCCCGCGATCATCCGCCGGCCGACCGGTCGCAACGCTGTTTTTCCCGCTTCTTCCGCGGCGCTGAAAACGGTTTCCTTTACCACGTAGTCCTGTTTCGGATGACAGATATAGGAGCCGTTTTTTGAGAGCAGGAACGCATAGCCGGTTTTGCCGAAACGGATGGATTTCAGGAGATCGGTCAGCCAGGTGAGGGCGACGTCGCCGGTCACGATGCCGACCAATTCTCTCGTGTTTCCCCGCCGTTCATAGAGCGGCGCGGAATAGGTAACCATCAGGGTTCCGCCGCCGCCTTCGTCGAAGTAGGGTTCCGACCAGACCGATCGCTCCAGGTCGCGCGGCAGCGTGTACCAGTCCCATATGTCGTAGCGATAGTCGTCTGTTCCGAGATCCTTCAGCGTAATTCGTGAACCGGAGCGATAGGCATAGGGGGCTGTCGATTTTCGAGGCCCATGGGAGGTTTGGGTGGCATAGGCAAAGGCGGCCCCGAACAGTTCCGGGTTTTGCGCCACCGTATCCTCGAGTATTTCCGCCACCCGCTCCGGGGATGCAGTACCGCCGTCCCGTATGCGTGCGGCGCATCCCTGGACGATTTTTTCCGCTCCCTGTTGGACCACTTCGATCCGGTAGGCCGTGCCGAGGGCCACGGAAATGGCTTTTTCCCTGGTTTCCTTTTCGATCTGCCGACTTCCGAAAAAGTAGCAGAAACCGGTTATTGCGGCCACTACCAGGGTACCGCCGAGCAGGGTCAGCAGTATCAACCGTGTTCCGATCCTGAAGTTACGGAACATGGGAATCTCCCCCGGGATGGAATCGGCCGTGGGACGGAGCGCTTCGGATAAGACCCTGCCGCTTCATCAAGTCCGCGGCCCGGACATAATCCCGTGGGGAGAGAATCCCGGGTTTCCAGGGATCGCCCGTGTCGGGAATGATGACGGGAAGGATCTTTTCCAGCATCCACTTCATATGGGAGCGGTTGGTTGGAAGGTGCGCCCCGGATACGCGCTTCATCACGCTTTGCAAGGCTTTGTCCGGATGGGCCCGGGCATAGCGCCACCCTTCGAGGGTTGCCTCGACAAAGGCCCGGCATTGCGCAGGGCGGCTCTTCCAGGTGCTTTCAAGACAGTAGATACCGTCTTCCGGGATGTCCGCTCCATGGTCACGCAACGGAAAGGTCAGCACGTCATCTTCATCCAGGCCGGCCTGGTACAGCATGTTGTATTCGTTGTAATACATGGCTGAACAGGCATCGACTCCGTTATGCAGGAACAGGTTGACCGAGTAGTTCTGATCGAAACGGCGGCCCGGCTTAATTCCCCGTGATGCCAGTACCGCCTCGAAGGGAACCCCCAGGTTTCCTTTCCAGAGGCTTATCCGCTTACCATTCAGGTCGCGCAGCGACTTGATGCCGCTTTTTTTTCGGACGATGAGCATAGTGGTTGAACGGTGGACGATCTGGGCGATGTTGATCAGTGGGAGCCCGGCATCGCGGCGTCGCAGAGCTGATATCAGGAAGGTCGTGGCAAAGTCCGATGAGCCCTCGGCGAGAAAATCCAGTGGATCCAGTTCCGGGCCGCCATGCAGGATGGTTACCGCAAGCCCCTTGTTGCGGTAGAATCCCTGGTCCTGGGCTACGTAATACCCCGCGAACTGTGATTGTGGGAGCCATTGGAGCGTTATGGTAAGATTAAAGGGAACCGGATTCGATGAGGCACGTGCTATCGCAGGAGGAACTGTGGCCGGAAACCCAAGCGAAAAAAATACGATCAGAATGAGAACATGCACAGCCATCATCACTTTCTCCCGACATGAACAGCGATAGATGCAATATACACCGATAGGCCGAGACCCACTATAGCAGAGTTTTGGGGCTGGTGAAAGGTCGTTGAACGGAATCACGAGGACTATGCCCTTTGTGGGTGCTTACCGTTGCCGAATCCGGTATTCATACTTCTCTTCCGCTGTTTTCATGGTATACAGAAAGAGAGAGGGGAAGCACCGCGGAGTGAAAAGCAGAGACCTGTGCAATGATTGATTACCGGAAGGCGCGGATTATGACCAGAGGGGGTTAGATTATGGAAGAGGTACGTCGAATTCTCGTTGTGAGCAGGTCAACGCGGAATTGCCGCTTTGCCGTTGAGAGCGGGGTTTCCCTGGCCCGCAGGTACGGGGCGGATCTATACGTGCTCTATCTCAGTCCGGGGCCGTTCGACCTTGACTCCATGCATATGCCGGAACGCTTCGTTCCCGAGGAATACGGGAAATATGAAAGTGGCCAGCAGGCGGCGGAAATGGTCGCGGACCAGATCATCAGCCGGGAGATGGAGAAGGGCCTTCCGATCAGAAAACTGGTCAAGCATGGGATACCGGTGGAAGAGGTGGAAAAGGTAGTGGTTCAGGAGAAGATCGATCTTATTGTCATGCACGCCCAGAAAGAAGGGCTTTTCGAGCATTTTCTCTTCGGCGGTGATACCGGCGCCATTATCCGGTCGATGCCCTGCTCGATTCTTTTGATGAAGAAAGAAGAGAAGTAATTAGAGTCCCGGTTTTCCCTCGATCCGTTACATGCAAGGATAATGTCCCGCATCTGATGCGGGGAGAGGCACATGAGGATTTCCGGGCCGGCTATGCTTTTAGACCTTGGGGGGCTTGAAAAATTTCAATAATATCACGGCAACGATGACCGCAAGGATGATTCCCCCGAGCACCGCTTCGGAGCTGATGTGATGGGCATAATACCAGCTTCGGATATTTGCTGCCAGCAGGTCCAGCTTCATCATGAGCGTTCCCCGTCATTTGAAGATAAGCTTATCTTTATAATAGTATCCGGTTGTGGGCATTTTGCATCCGGTGAACTGTCCGAGCAAGAAAATTTTCCGCCTTTTTTTCGCATTGCGCAAGATCTGCCTGTTCCAAGCTGCATCCCGCCGTTTATCAAGTATACTCTCACTATGAAGCAGGAACCTCACGAAGTCTTCCGCACGCCTTGCCACGATGGATCTCTTTTTTCTGATAGCGCATATGAAAGGAGAACACCATGTATCCGCGAATCTTCATCATAGCAGCGGCATTTTTTCTGCTCGCTTCTACCGCTCATGCCGACGGTTTCTATCTCGGGATCCACGCCGGGGTGGACCTGGTGCAGTCAACCACTCCCGAATTCAATCAGGCATACAGCGGTCGAAACGTCGAAGTGTCTTTCAGTCCCGGCTTCAGAACGGATGGTGTGCTTGGTTACCAGTGGGGTACGCTCCGGTTCGAGGGAGAGTTCGTGTATCAACATGCGGTCGTCGACAAGCTTTCGCTGGACGGCGTAACCTATTCGGCGCGTGGCGGCATCATGGGGATAGGAGCCATGGGCAACATCTGGGCCGATATTCCCAATGAAACGATCATAACGCCCTATGTGGGGGGCGGTGCGGGGTTTTTGAATGTCGAACCGAGCCAGATCGACGTCAGGGTGGGTGACCTTACCATTCCCTTTAGCTACCGGGACGATGATTACGTCTTTGCCTGGCAGCTGGGAGCCGGCTTTGCCGTTCCTGTCGGTGATCGGTTCTTCTTTGATCTCGGTTATCGGTTTTTGACTACCAGCAAGCTCCATTTAAAACTGGCCAAGGCAGACTGCATTACCCACAACATCATGGTTGGTCTGCGCTACAACTTCTTTTGAAAGGGTATCGTCATTTTCGTGAAAACATAAAACGGCACGTGCCCTTTTATCCTTATCTTTCGAGGTGTTCCAGGATTCTTGCCATATCCTCCGGCAGGGGGGAGGAAAACTCCAAATAGTGACCGCTGACCGGGTGGACAAAACCGAGGGTCCGGGCGTGGAGAGCCTGGCGGTCCAGTTCCCGGATCAGGGCGCGGAGCTTCGCGTCTTTCAGGTTGGAGAGGCGGGCCGACCCACCGTACACCGGGTCGCCCAGCAGGGGGAACCCCGCCTCCGACAGGTGCACCCGGATCTGGTGGGTGCGGCCGGTCTCCAATCGCAGTTCCAGGGCTGTTACCCAGCCGTAGCGGCCGATTACCTTCCAATGGGTGACGGCATGCCTGCCGTGCCGCGCGGAGCCCGACATCTTCTTCCGGTCCACCGGGTGGCGGCCGATGGCCGACTCGATGCGGCCCTTGTCGGTCTTGGGCGAACCGTACACTAGGGCTACGTACACCCGCTTGATGCTGTGCTCCTTGAACTGGCGGGCCAGCTCCAGGTGTGACCGGTCGTTTTTCGCCACTACGATGACGCCGGTGGTATCCTTGTCGATCCGGTGAACGATGCCCGGGCGGATTTCGCCGCCGATACCGGACAGGTCGTCGCAGTGGGCCAGGAGCGCGTTCACCAGGGTCCCGGCCGTGGTGCCCGCGCCGGGGTGCACCGACATCCCGGCCGGCTTGTTCACCACGATCAGGTCGCTGTCCTCGTAGAGGATCGCCAGGGGGATCTCTTCGGCTTCGGGCACGGCCGGGGCGGGCGGGGGGATTTCGATGAGAATCTGCTCGCCCCCTTTCAGCTTCAGGGACGAGCGCGGCGGCGCGCCGTTCACCGTGATCAGGCCGGCATCGATCAGCCGCTGGACCGCGGAGCGGGTCAGTTCCGGGACTTGGTGGGAAATAAAAAGATCGAGACGCTCCGGCGACTGGTCGGAAGGATATGAAAGTGCTATGCGTTTCACGGGATAAAGGATACCGCAGGTAGAGGGGAAAAGACAGTAAATTCAGGATGAAGGATTGAAGGGATAAGGATTTAGGAGCGAGGATCGAGGAAAAACACGTTCGAGGTTAATCGTTCAAGGCTGATAAACAGGATTAAGGAATACATTCAGAGTCACCCGATACAACAAGACCTGCCAGGTTTCAAAAACCTGGCAGGTCTTGTTGTATCGGGAGGGAAATAAAATGGATTGTGCAGCTTACCTCTATCCTTACCCCTTAATCCTCGTTCCTCGGTAATCGCCTGTGGTGATTACCGATATCGATAATTCAGCAGTACCGATAACAGCTGGTTGGTGCGGTTCCGGCCGCCGACCAGGTCCTTGTTCCTGACCCGCTCGTAACCGTAACGGAGGCCGCAGTCGAAGTCGTCGCCGACGGGAAAAGTCCAGGTGGCGCGTGCCGAATCCTTCCGCTCCACGGCCTGCATGATGCCGCCCACGGGTACGCGTCCCAGGTTGCCCCGTTCGCCGTGCCAGTATTCCAGGGCCAGGTTGTTGCGGGCGGTGAACCAGTGGCTGTAGCGGAAGAAGAACTCCTCGGCCGCGCCGCCCTGGGAGTGGCCGATGGGCTGGTCGTGGTAGATATAGCCCTCCGGGAAGGTGCCGTTGGTATAAAGAGCGGCGTTGCCGAGGAAGTATTCGAAACGGAAGTCATCCTTGCCGCTGGCGGTGATGCGGGGGATGTAGAAACCGGCCACGTAACTTTCCACGATCGGCCAGAAGGAGGCGGCATCCTCGCCGGAGAACTCGCCGTACACCTCGGTGTTGCGTAGGAAGGGGATGCGGAAACGGAGTTCCAGGCCGGCCACCGAATTGGAGTTGTCGTTGTTGGTGCCGCCGATGAAGCCGCGCAGCAGGCTGCCGAAGGAATTGTTCACGCCCGGACCGCCCACCTGCCGCCCAAGGTTGAGGCCGATTTCCATAAAGTCCACCGGCTTCACCGAAAGCTTGGTGGCGAAGAAGTAGGGGTGGCGGACGCCGCGGGTGGTCAGCACTTCATCAAAGCGGGAGAAGATCAGGGAGTATTTCAGAGCGCCGATCCAGGGGAGGAGGATCGGTTCCGGGCTGGACAGCTTGACCTGGTCGAAGTTGCGGGCATTGTTGGTCAGGGTGATGTTGCCGCGATAGCCGAGGCCGAGCCAGTTGGCGTCGCGGCCCACTTCCAGCTCGATGGCATCGCTGCCGGCCTTTACATAGCCCTTGTTGATCCGGAACTGCACCATGCTGTCGTGGTCCGCGTAGAGCACCATGGGCTCCACCAGCGCCGCGGCCCAGCGGTCGGCGTACAGCTCGGTGGTGAAACGGAACTCGCCGTTGCTGCCCCGGCGGTAGATGACTCCTTCGTTGTTTTCCACAAGCGGGGTCCCTTCGGTACCGTGCTGGTACCAGGAAAAAGGATAGGGGTTCTTCGGCCGTAGGCCGTGGCCGATGCCGAACACGCCGTCGTTCCCCGGGTCGTAGACCGGACGTTCATAGCTGCGGGGGACGCCGTCCGCATAGACATACCGCAGGCGCGCAGATGAACCGATGTTGTACTCCAGGGTATGGGCCGCTTCCGGCTCCTTGTAGAGCTTTGCCTCCCGTGCCACCGCCTTGCGGGTTTCCACCAGGACGTCCGTCACTAGGGAGGATACCGCCAGGTCCGGGTTCTTCGACAGGTTTTCCTCCGCTTCCAGCAACAGGCGGACCGCCTCCGCCCGGGTAAAGGGGCGGATACCCTTCACATCGCTCTTGATCAGGCCGAAGCCTGCCAGCTTGTCCAGCCATTCGTATACCGGGCTGTCGAGGGGGATGTTGTTTGAGGCAACGGTCCATGCGCCGGCGGATGATGAAAAACCGGTGAGAATAGTGCAGAGGGAAAAAAACAGCAGCAGAAATCGTTTGATCATGAATACCCTCCCGTGTTTAAAACGTTAAAATTGTGTAAGTCTATAACAAATATACGCAAAGATCAATTCTTAAGGCGATTTTATAATTGAGTTGTTTTTGGTTTTGGGAGTTCGGTTTTGAAGAAAAGCAGGGCCGAGAATCAAGGAAAACCTGTTCACCGTTTACAGGGTTGCCTGATTGGTTGGACTACACATGAAACCGTTTTTTATGAATAGTTATCACGCAGGCGGTCAAAAAACCGTTTTAGAAAACCATGAGGATTCCTAAAACGCCCCCCTCATTACGATAACCATCAGCACGGTCAGTACCGATCCAACAGCCATCTGGGCCGGGAGTTTGTCCTTCCCGATGACCACCTTCAACGCCAGGTAGATATTCAGGCCCTTAAGAATGGAAACGGAGAGTATCGTGGAGTGGGTGAGTTGCCAGGCGATAATGGTCACCAGGGAGCTGATACCGATAACCAGGTAGTCGATGCCGGACAGGAAGTGTTCGTTCGGGTCGCGGAAGAGAAGGTGAAGTCCCACGAAGCTGAGCAGGAAGAAGTGGAACACGACGCTGAAGTGGTGAAAGGCGATGCTTGTATTGAGTTCCGTGCCGGTGCTCTGGTTCAGAACAAAGGTGATGAGCAGCACCGAAACCGCCAGCATGGCCATCAGGAAGTGATTCCTGATGTCACGGGTAAGATACAGCAGGGCAAGGCAGCCGGCCAGGAGAATGCCCCCCACTTGTGCCGTCGCGTTGCAGGATGCAGTGCAGAAGAGCGCGGCAAACAGGAAGTAGACAAGAATCATGATCAAGGCTACCGGCGCCGTTCGGCACGCTGTATTGGAGAGGCGTGCCAGGGTGGGTACTTTGCGCAGGGTTCCCAGGGCCAGTTTGCCCGACGCCTGCAGGGGCCAGCTTTGGCGGCGGAGCAGTGCTATGAGGGTATATAAGCAGACCATGGCCATGGTGAAGGTCAGCATCAGGGCCGGACTGCTCCAGTTGCGGCAGAGCACGGCAAAGCCGGCCAGGGACAGCGATATGCCGTAAATTATGAGGACCGTACGCCGGTGGCTGAGTCCCAGGTCTAGAAAACGGTGGTGTACATGGGTCTTGTCGGGAGAAAAGGGGCTCTTTTTCTGGAGCATGCGGCTGACCATGACCCGGATTGTGTCGGCAATGGGAAGACCGAGGATAACGAACGGGATGAAGGGTTGTACCGGGGCGCCGGGGGATTGGGTGAGGAGCACGGCAAGAAAGGCAATGATGAATCCCACCAGCAGGCTGCCGGTGTCGCCCATGAAAATTCGCGCCGGGTGGATATTGTACTTGAGAAAGCCGAGTACGCTGCCCAGTAGCGCGGCACAGAGAGCTATGATGAGATAATTGCCGGCAAGATAGCCAAGGATAAGGAACGCGCTCAGGGCAATGGCGGAGATGCCGCCCGCCAATCCGTCCAGCCCGTCCATGAGGTTGAAGGCATTGATAATCCCTACCACGGCCAGGATTGTAAAAGGGATGGACAACAATTCGGGAACCGCCAGATTGCCGAAACCGAACAGGTTGCCGAGGGAATGGATGGAAATATTGCCCACGGTGATGGTAACGAGGGAAGCAATAATCTGACCGAGGAATTTTTTCTTCGGCGTGAGCCCGTAGAGGTCATCGATGAAACCGGTAAAAAAGATGATCAGTGAGCCTGCCAGGATGCCCCGCACTTCCCGTGCCAGGTCCATGTATACAAGAAGCGAAAAGAGCCAGGCCATGCAGATGGCGACTCCGCCGATACGGGGAATCGCCTGGTTGTGGACTTTGCGGGCGTCGGGGATGTCGACGGCGCCGGTGTCCAAGGCCCAACGCTGAAGAAAAGGTACCATGACCATGGCGGTAAACAGGGCGATGATAAAAATGTACAAACCTTGAATCGATTGCATGGGGACTTCCTTACATTGTTTGCCGGGCGGGCATGGCTCAATCAGGTGAAGCATCTTTGTCGTGGGTGTTTGGATAAATCCGGTGGGTCGGTAAAACAAAGAATGCTAACGAGCAAAGCTGATTTTCAATAAAGAAAACTGTATCGCAAGATTGTAAACAATCAATGGTAATATTTATAATAAACTCTATTAATGGCTGGCTACTTATACAATTTTTTCAATGGTCTGCGGAGGGATGCCCCCGCAGGAAGAGTCATTGTAGCCTGGCATCTTTATGCAATATAAAGACCACAGCCGACAGTAGTTGGGTGTCCGTGTGTTTTGTCGGTGTTCGGCATTGCTTGGCATGACCTGTCAGGGCTCGCTGTTTCTGCGATTTTGCCGCTTTAATGAAGCTTATCGGACGGTGGTGTCAAAAACTTGAATTTAAATTTTATTTAGACGAAAACAAGGTTAGTCTGGTCAAACATTGAACTGCTGAGCAGAAGATGAACAGAAAGAACAGGGTTGAGGATTAACATGGGAGGAGTCGAGAGCGACGAGGGTGGCAACGCTGATTATCAGGGAATCACGCTGGAGAGTATGTGTTCACTCGGTCTACGGAAGGTGCAGCGTAGCTAAAAACATTGACATCCGGCATCAGCCAGTGCATCCCGCAGCGCTGTTCTGGCATCATCATCGCCGTGGACCAGCTTGATTTCTTTCGGTTTATGACGCATGCGGCGGACAAAATTGACCAGGTTGCGCTGGTCGGCATGGGCCGAGTAGCCGCTGATGGTGTGCACCCGGGCGCGGATGGTGTAGCGCCGGCCGTCGAGGACCACGTAGCCGCCGCGCGGGCCGTATTCCTGGATGGCCCGTCCCGGCGTTCCGGCCGCCTGGTAGCCGACCAGCAACACATCGGTGCGCGGGTCACCGAGAAGCGCCTTGAGATAGGCAACGATGCGGCCCCCCGAGCACATGCCGCCGGCGGCGATCACCACGCAGGGTCGGGCGGTTTTGCGCAGATAGGCCACCGTGTTCAGGTGGTCGGCATGGCTGTCGATGGTGGTGATCTGTTCGAAATCCAGCGGGTGGCGGCCGGCCCGCAACCGGCCGCGAGCCTCGGCGTCCCACCAGGGGAGCAGTTCCCGATAGGCCTCGGTGAACCGGCTTGCCAGTGGCGAGTCGACGATGATCTCCAGATCTTCCCACGGCAGCTCTTCCGCGACCTGCCGGGTCCTGCAACGGTGGATAATGTCCTCCAGTTCGTAAAGCAGTTCCTGGGTGCGGCCGATGGCAAAGGCCGGCACCAGTACCACGCCCCGGTCCCGCAGGCCCTGCTCGATCACCGCCTGCAGCCGCTCGCGGCGTTCCCTGCGTCCCTCGTGCAGGCGGTCGCCGTACGTGGATTCCAGCACCAGCACATCCGCCCGGTACGGAGAACGGGGCGCAGGCAACAGCGGTGTATGGGTGGCGCCCAGGTCGCCGGAAAAGACGATGCGCAGATCACGAGACCTCCCGGCGGTCTGTTTCCTGGTCGGGCAGTTGACTTCCACGTAGGCCGAGCCGAGAATGTGCCCGGCAGGCTTCAGCCTGATTGTGACCCCCGCGGTTCCCTGAAGTTTGATGGGCTGCCGGCAGCCATAGGGCAGGGGAACCAGCAACGACTCCAGGTGATCGAGAAAACTGTCGATGAGCCGCCGGTTGTCGGTAAAGCCGATCTTCACCGCATCCTCCAGCATCAGCGGCAGGAGCTTCGCCGAGGGCTCGCTGCAGTAAATGGGCCCGCGGAACCCGGCGCCCAGCAGGTAGGGAATACGCCCCGCATGATCCAGGTGGACGTGGGTCAGCACCAAAGCCTGGATGTGCCCGATCGGAAAGTCGATGAACGTCGTCGAGCGTTTCGCGTCGCCGGCCGTTGTCTCACCGTCCGGGGTATCGTCACCCTGGAACAGGCCGCAGTCCACCAGGATGCCGTCCTCATCGGACAGGAGAAGTTCGTGGCAGGAACCGGTCACGCCATGCTGGGCGCCGTGGTGAATTATTTGAGGAAAACATTTCATGGTCAGGATTGAGGGTTAATTGGTACATGCTAATTGAAACATTAAACCAGAAGCAGGAAAAATATTCAAGCTTATTAATCTTGCCTTGCCCCCTTACCCCTTAATTCCTTGATCCTTATCCCTGCTTTTTGTGCCACTCCCATGCGGTTTCGACAATCATGCGCAGTTCGGCATAGCGAGGTTTCCAGCCGAGCTCGCGGGTGATTTTTTCCGAGGAGGCGACCAGGGCGGCGGGATCGCCGGCCCGCCGGGGGCCGACCGCGATTGGGATCGGGTGGCCGGTGACTTCCCGGCAAACGTCGATCACCTGGCGTATCGAGTAGCCGGTGCCGTTGCCCAGGTTGTAGACCATACTCTCGCGGCCGTCCAGCAGGGCGCGCAGCGCCAGGGTGTGGGCCGAGGCCAGGTCGCAGACATGGATGTAGTCGCGGGTGCAGGTGCCGTCAGGTGTGGGATAGTCCTCACCGTTGATGGTGATGACCTCCCGTTTGCCGAGGGCAACCTGGAGGATGATGGGGATGAGGTGGGATTCCGGGTCGTGGGCTTCGCCGATCCTCCGATCCGGGTGGGCGCCGGCGGCGTTGAAGTAGCGGAGCCGTGCGGAGCGCAGGCTCCAGGCCCGCTCGCAGTCGGCCAGAACCTGCTCGATCATCAGCTTCGAGTGGCCGTAGGGGTTTTCCGGGTGGAGCGGCGCATCCTCGCAGATGGGGACCGTGTCGGGCGTGCCGTACACCGCCGCGGTGGAGGAGAACACGAAGCGCGTAACGCCGGCGTCGCGCATCGCCTCCAGCAGATTGAGGGTGTTGGCCACGTTGTTCCGGTAGTACTTGAGCGGCTCCTGCACCGACTCGCCTACCTGGATGAACGAGGCAAAGTGCATTACTGCGTCGAACGAGTGGGCGGCAAAGATTTCGTGCAGCCGCTTCCGGTCCGCCAGGTCGCCCTGAAGCAGGCGGCCGTCGGGAACCGCCCACTCATGACCGGTGCTGAGATTATCGAAAACCAGGGGATCGAACCCCTCGGCAATGAGTTCGCGGACCATGTGCGAGCCGATGTACCCGGCACCGCCGACAACAAGGATTTTCATGGAGGTCCTTTCGGAAGGTTTTTGTTTTTTAGTTCCTAACCAGGCTCAACAACAATTCCGTTTTAGCCTTAACCAGTTCCGCATCCCCGCGGCTCTCGACGTTCAGCCGGATCACGGGCTCGGTATTGGACATGCGCAGGTTGAAACGCCAGTCCTCGAAGGCCATGCTCAGGCCGTCGGTGCGGTCGATCTCGGCGCCCAGGTCGGCGAAGTGCTCCTCAACGCGCCGAAGCACGACGCGGGGATCGTCGACCACGGAGTTGATCTCCCCGGAGGAGGGAAACAGGGTCATCCGTTCGCTGACCAGCGAGGAGAGGGACGCCTGGCGGAGGCTCATGAGCTCCACCACCAGCAGCCACGGGATCATGCCGCTGTCGCAGTAGGCGAAGTCGCGGAAATAGTGGTGAGCGCTCATCTCGCCGCCGTAAATAGCGTCTTCGGCGCGCATCCGCTCCTTGATGAAGGCATGGCCGGTCTTGCTCTGCACCGGGATGCCGCCGGCGGCGGTGACCACGTCCACCGTGTTCCAGGTGAGGCGCGGGTCGTGGATGATCTTTTCTCCCTGGTGCTTCAGCAGAAAGGCCTCGGCCAGCAGTCCGACGATGTAGTATCCTTCGATGAATTCGCCCCGTTCGTCGAACAGGAAACAGCGGTCGAAGTCGCCGTCCCAGGCGATGCCGGCGTCTGCTTCGTGGATGCGCACCGCCTTCGCGGTGGCGGCCCGATTTTCCGGCAGGAGCGGGTTGGGAATGCCGTTGGGGAAGGTGCCGTCCGGCTCGTGGTGAATCTTGATAAAGGTTACCGGTGCGCCGGCTTCCGCCATCCGCTGTTCCAAGGCGTCGATTACATGGCCGGCTGCGCCGTTGCCGGCGTTGACCACCAATCTCAGTGGCCGGAGACGCGGCAGGTCAACGTACCGGAGCAGGTGGTCGACGTACCTCTTGACGATGCTCTCCCTGGTCAGGCTTCCCTTCCGGTCCGCTTCCGGGAAGCTGTTTTCCTCGGCCAGACGCTGGATTTCCTTCAGCCCGGTATCGCCGCTGATCGGCTTGGCTCCGCCCCGCACCAGTTTCATGCCGTTGTAGTCGGCCGGATTGTGGCTTGCCGTCACCTGGATGCCGCCGTCCACGTCCAGGTGGAATGCGGCGAAATATACCTCTTCGGTGCCGGTCATACCCAGGTCTACCACGTCGATCCCGGCGTCCATCAGGCCCTCTGCCAGAGCCGTTTTCAGTGCCTCGCTGCTCAGCCGGATATCACCGCCAACCGCCACCCGCCGTGGTTTCAGAAATGCGCCGTATGCCCGTCCGATCCGGTAGGCGATCTCTTCGTTCAGTTCTTCGCCGAGTTTGCCGCGAATGTCGTATGCTTTGAAACAGGAGAAGGTTTTCATTTTATTTCCAATAAAATTCAACAGGACTAAGGATTAAAGATTAAAGGGTAAGGGGTAAACAGCAGGACTAAGGATTAAAGGGATAAGGGGTAAGCACGTTAATTTTTGGCGCAAAAACGGAAAGGCCTTTAAGAACAAGGTACCGTTTGCTCATTGCATGAATATACCTTCTTAATCCTTACCCCTTAATCCGTATCCCTCAAAAATCGGGCTGATGCCCGATTTAGATTCCCCCCTGCATTTCTATCAGCGAGTGGTCGCCGATGTTCATCTTGCGCGGGGCGCCGGTCAGCTGGACCGAGTCGCCGAGTATCGAGTTCTGGAGGATGATGCTGCCGACCTCGGTATTGCTGTTGATGATCGTATCGCTGATGATGCTGCGGTCGATGACGCAGCCGGCGGCCACCGAGACATTGGGACCCAGAATGCTGTCCCGCACCACGGCGCCTTCTTCGATGTGCACCGGTTCGATGATCACCGTGTTGATCACCTCGCCGCGCAGGTGGTGTCGTTCCCGCAACAGGTAGCGGTTCGTTTCCAGCAGAGTTTCCGGTTTGCCGCAATCGAGCCAGGCATCGATTTCAGGAGCCCGGAACTTGCGGCCCGCGCCGATCATCCTCATGAAAACCGAGGGAAGATAGTATTCGCCCTTGACCATGTCGCCGGCGGTGATGGTTTCCGCGAGGAAACGCATGAAGTCGGAGCCGTCCTTGAGGTAGTAAAGGCCCACTTGGGCCAGGCGGGACACCGGCGTTTCGGGTTTTTCCACCATGTTGACGATGAAGTTGCCATCGAGGACGTTGACGCCGAATCGCTGGTAATCCTCCACTTCTTTGGAGTAGATCAGGCCGTCGGAATCGGCGCAGAGCTGCGGGATCCGCGTCAGGTCAGCCACGAAGATGGTGTCTTTGAAGACGAACAGCTGGGCGTCAGCCGCGCTGATGGGGGGCGCGGCCAGGGAAACCGCGTGAGCCGGGCCTTTCCGTTCCGCCTGCACGATGTAGGTGCAGGGCAGGTTGGGAAAACGGGTCGCCATGAACTCTTCGATCTGGGCGCCGTTCTCGTCGGTGATGAAAATGTACTCGGTTGCTTTCAGGGGCTCGAGCCGGGTGATGATATGTTCGAGGACCGTTTTGCCCCCTACGTGGACAAGTGACTTGGCTCTGGTGTGGGTGTGGGGACGGAGCCGGGTTCCTTTCCCGGCAACCGGAAGGATTATTATCATGGTCTGCTCCAATCAAACGTGCGTTAACAATCTGGAATTCAAGATAAAATTTTATCAGGAAAGATCAGGCTTGTCAGCTGTATACAGTTTTATCCGGGATTAAGGTGAATCCTCAAAACGAGGGAGTCGTGGCTATTTCACCCCTGCCTTTATCCGTTCCTGCTCGAGTTTCACTTTCTCAATTTCCAATTGCAGCTTCAACTTTTCCAGCTCCAACTTCTTCAGTTCCAGTTCAGTGGCCGTTATGTCGGTCTTGGGCATCGGTTTTTCAAGAGCGGCGGTCATTGCCCGAGTAAAACATTCGGTAAAACCGGCGGTTTTGAAAAGAGGCTCTTGGATACCCGAACAATGGGCGTTGTCACCACAGCAATTGAAATATATCCGCTTCACGTCCTTCAGGTCGACCCAGGCGAAGCTTTCGTTTTCCGTCCCGTCAGCCTTGGCAAGATAGCCGACTCCTCGCGTACCTTCACTGTTATTGCCGGGTTCCGCCAGACAGAGTGCCGGTGCTGCCAAAATGAAAAGTGCTATAAGAAAATATTTCATTGCAAAAGCTTCTTTCATACCCATATCCTTATTTTTATGCTGACCAAAATTATCATAAAAGACGTTTGGAGAACAATGTTTCTTGACGAATTTTCGAAGCTGGCAGTACGGACCAGGGAAAAAGAGGGAAAGCGGTAACAAGGAGCGAGGATCGAGGGAAAAACCGGCTTGCGGTGCAGCTATGATATTTTGTCGCGAGAAAGAGATTGGCGCCAATATCGTGAAGACAAGCCTTTTTGGTCGAGAAAGAATGATAAACGTTTTCTTTCATCGAAAAGGCCGATAGAGGATGATAGTCAAAGATCTGGTGCCAAGCGCGGCGATGATTAATGGATAAGGGGAATCGAATTTCGATGTCGAACCTTTTTCCGAAAGGAAATAGCCATGATTCTGAAAAAAACTGTCAGTTCCGAGCAGTCGGGCATGCGATTGGACGACGGCGCGGCTCTGCTGTTCGGTACACTATCGAAAACCCGGGTGCGAAAGATTATCGACTTGGGCGGATGCGCCGTGAACGGCGCCATGGTGCGGGTTGCCTCCAGGACTCTGCGTGAAGGGGACGAAATCGTCCTCGGAGTAATGGAATCGGGGCGGTTCCGGGACCTGGTTTACTCCGCCGAGACGATACTCTACGAAGATGATGACCTGATAGCTGTCTGTAAGCCGGAGGGATTCAATTCCCAGCGGACGCCGTACCAGCTGAAAGGGACGGTGGAATATGCCGTCGGTGTCTACCTGGCGTGCGCGAAGAGCGGCGAGCCGGTGCGGATAGTCCATCGTCTCGACCGGGGGACGTCCGGGGTAATGCTGTTTCCCAAAAACCGGCAGGCGGCGGCATGGCTGTCGCGGTTGCTGAAAGAGGGGCGGATGGGAAAGCGCTACCTGGCCCTGGTGACGGGAGTTCCGCCCGACGATTGCTGGCTCGTGGACAAGCCTATCGCCAAAATCGGCTCGGCGCGCTACGGGGTGGCCACGCCGGGTAAGGAAGCCCGGACCGAATTCCGGGTGGTGGCGCAGGGGGATGGTGCTGCCCTGGTTGAGGCGCGGCCTTTGACCGGGCGGACTCACCAGATACGGGTACATCTGGCTTACCGCGGGCTTCCCGTCGTCGGTGATACCACCTATGGTGGGGCCGCCGCGCGGCGCCTGATGCTTCATTGCCGGTCCATGACGTTTGAGGGTCGTGATGGACGGCCGGTGAACGTTACAGCACCGGCGGGAGAGGACTTCGAACGGATTTGTTCGAAATTTGGCGTCAAGATCCAGGTTTTAGGTAACTTGCGGTATTAATAGCGATTTCTTGCGCGTTGCGTTGGGCTGCTACATGACATTTTACATGACAAGAGGCTTTGAAAATGCACCAAGGGGTTACGGAAAAATTCGTAACCCCTTGCTATTATTGGCGCGCCCGGAGAGATTCGAACTCCCGACCAACGGATTCGAAGTCCGTTGCTCTATCCAGCTGAGCTACGAGCGCGTGCAGCGAAGTATTTGCAATGACGTGAAGGAGGCGGGAGTCGACGCGTTGAATGTCCGCACACTCTATCCCAAGTGTGGAAAAGAAATCAAGCGCATTTTGTAACCTATTGCAAATACAGCGATTTTTGCTAATAGCGTTGAGGATGGCAAGTCTCCGCTCGTATGCATGGACAGACAAATTATGCCTGTCCATGTCTGGCGACCTGGAGTTTTTCAGCTATACTGAGATAACAGGTAATTATACGAATAAGGAGGTTGCAATGATAAGCAAAAAAATGGTTCAATCATTGAACAAGCAACTCAACAATGAAATTTATTCAGCGTATCTCTATCTTGCCATGTCTTCCTACACCACCTATATAGGGCTGAAGGGAGCGGCAAACTGGTTTATGGTCCAGTACCAGGAAGAAATGACTCATGCCATGAAATTCTACAATTACATCAACAGCCAGGGAGAACATGCCCAATTGGCGGCGATTGCCGCTCCCCCAATCGAATACGGTACCCTGCTTTCCATGTTCGAGCAGACCCTGAAGCATGAGCAGTTCATTACCAACTGCATCAACGAACTTATGGACCTGGCAATCAAGGAAAAGGATCATGCAACCCAGATCTTCCTGCAATGGTTCGTGACCGAGCAGATCGAGGAAGAGGGGAACGACAACGACATTATCGCCAAGCTGAAACTGGTAGGCGACAGCCCTCAGGGGCTGATGATGGTTGACAGGGACCTGGCCGCTCGCGTATTTACGCCACCCGCGGCCACAGCCGAGTAGGTCCGGGGCCTTGCTGAAAAGGAGACACCCATGAAAGTGAGACTCTGCGACAAGAACAAGGGTAAATCCAGGATCGCCAAGCGTCTTGAGGAGGAAATTCCCGATATTGACGTGAAGATAAAGAAGTGCATCGACATCTGTGGGGACTGCGACAAGGGCAAGATTGCCCGGGTTGACGGCAAGAAGGTCGTCGCGGGCGATGTCGATGAACTGGTTAAGAAGATAGTGAAAGCGGCGAAAAAGAAATAAATGGAGTTCACGGATTCCACAGAGAACAGCAAAAGAACAAGATCGGCAAAGGTATTCAGGGGTTAGTTTCTCTCCGTTCCCTCTATGGGTTCGAGTATAAGAATGAACGGGTGTAAGAAGTGCCCTTTTGAGTTATTGGTTTTGGGTTGCGGTAAAGAAGTGAAAAGAGACCTGCCGGGTTTTCGAAAACCCGGCAGGTCTTTTCTTAAAGACCACCCTTTCCAGAACAGTCGGCGCACAATCGCTACCGTGCAATTCCTCTTGACGTGTGCCGGGAGTCCCGGTCCGAATAATTGACAATATTTATCGGGTATGCTATTCGGTAAACAATATAATTCTTGCCATGGATGTTGTCAACAAAAGGGGTTTCCATGTTCAAAAGAATACGGGATGATATACAGGCGGTTTTCGAAAGGGACCCGGCGGCGCGCAGCATTGCCGAGGTGGTTTTCTGCTATCCCGGGCTCCATGCGATCTGGCTGCACCGCATTTCCCATTGGCTGTGGACCCATAAGGCATACTTTTTCGGCAGGTTCGTTTCTCACCTGGGGCGATTCCTGACCGGCATCGAAATTCATCCTGGCGCCACCATCGGCGAGGGCGTCTTTATCGACCACGGCATGGGGGTGGTAATCGGTGAAACCGCGGAGATCGGCAACAACGTCACGCTTTACCATGGCGTAACCCTTGGCGGTGTGAGCCTCGAACGCGTCAAGCGTCACCCCACGATCGAGGAAAACGTGGTCATCGGTTCGGGCGCCAAGGTCCTTGGCCCGTTTACCGTGGGCAAGAGCAGCAGGATCGGCTCCAACTCGGTGGTGATCAAGGAAGTACCCAGGAATTCCACGGTTGTCGGCGTACCGGGCAGGATGGTCATGGCCGCTTCGGCTCCGGGAGAAAAGACCGACCTGGAACACGGAAAGCTTCCCGATCCGGAAGCCAAAGCGATCGCCTGCCTCTTCGATCAGATCAGGGAACTGGAACGCAAATACAACGAACTGGCTCATGATCACGAAATTCTGAAAGAGCGATTGGATGGGAAACCCGGCAATGAATGACGGCAATATCAGGACCGGGCGGGTTGCCATTGCCATGAGCGGTGGCGTCGATTCGTCGGTTGCCGCGGCTTTGCTCAAGGACCGGGGTTTTGAACTCATCGGTATTACCATGCGGGTCCGGGATTCAGCTGCCGCCGCTGGAGAAATGGATGCTTCCGGCGGTTTGCCGGACCACGTGCCCGATGCCCGATTGATTGCCGAACAGCTCGGCATCCCCTTGCACGTGGTGAACTTGGAGGACGAGTTTCGCCGGCTCGTTATCGACGACTTCATCGGCGAATATTTTCAAGGTCGGACCCCGAATCCCTGCATCCGCTGCAACAGGCTCGTCAAGTTCGGGCTGTTGCTGGAGAAGGCCCGGGAACTGGGCGCCGATTTCCTGGCAACGGGACACTATGCCCGGATCGAGAAGGGTGACGACGGTTTTTTTCACTTGCTGAAGGGGGTCGATCTGAAAAAGGACCAGTCCTATTTCCTCTTCGCGCTCAGCCAGGAACAGCTGGCACATGCCTTCTTTCCCCTCGGCGGGCTTGCCAAGGAAGAAGTCCGCTCCCTGGCCACCCGTTTCGGGTTTCGCATCGCCAAAAAGGGCGAGAGCCAGGAAATCTGTTTTATCCCCGATGATGATTATGTGCGCTTCCTCGAGTCGGCAAAGGGCGCGGGAAGCATGTCGGGCTCCATCGTGGACCGGGACGGGAACGTACTCGGCCGGCACAATGGTACATACCGCTATACCGTGGGCCAAAGACGGGGGCTGGGCATAGCTTGGAAGGAGCCCCTCTATGTGCTCGGGGTGGAGGCGGCGCAACGCCGGGTCATTGTGGGTCCCCTGGACGAATTATACAGGGACGGGCTGACCGCGGCCCGCGTCAACTGGATGATGCCGAGGCCGGTCAAGGAATTTACCACCACCTGCCGGATCCGCTATCGCCACCAGGCAGTACCTTGTCGCGTCGTACCCCTGCCCGATGACCGGGTCAGGGTGCTGTTCGCGCAGCGGGAAAAGTCCGTGACTCCCGGCCAGGCGGTTGTTTTCTACGAAGGAAACCGGGTTCTCGGTGGGGGATGGATCGAAGAAGGATTATGAAGCGAATCTCTTTTGCTACCCTGGGATGCAAGACAAACCAGTTTGAATCGGCGGCCATGGCCGAAGCGGCCCGTAGGGAAGGGTACCGGGTCGTTGCCGCGGGAGAATCGGCCGACATTTGCGTCATTAATACCTGCACGGTTACGGCCAGGACCGATGCCGAGTCCCGCCGTCTCATCAGGCGGGCGCTCCGAAAAAATCCCGCCGCGCGGATCGTTGTCACCGGCTGCTACGCCCAGATCGCCGCCGACGAGATCCGCGCCATGCCCGGCGTCTCACTGGTCATCGGCAATACCGAGAAGCGGGAGTTGGTCGCATTGCTCCGGCAACCGGGCGACGAGCAGCGCGTGAAGGTTGCCGACATCTCCCAGGTCCGGGAAATCGGACCACTCATCCTCGAAACGTTTGCCGAGCACACCCGTGCCTTTCTTCAGGTGCAAAACGGCTGTGATGCCCGCTGCTCCTACTGCATCATTCCCCATGTAAGAGGTCCCAGCAGGAGCGTTCACCTGGGTGATGCCCTGGAAGGAATCCGGACCTTTGCCCGTCGGGGGTTCCGGGAAGTTGTCCTGACCGGGATCCACCTTGGCGCCTACGGGCTCGACCTGTCTCCTCCCTCCAGCCTGCTGGATCTGGTATCAATCGTCGAACGGGAAAACATCATTCCCCGCCTTCGGCTCGGCTCTATCGAGCCGACCGAGATTCCCGATCAGCTAATCAGTCTTATGGCCTCCGGGAATTCGATCTGTCCTCACCTTCACATTCCGCTGCAGAACGGCGATGACGGCGTGCTGGCGGTTATGAACCGCCCCTATGCCACCGCCATGTTCAGGCAACTGGTGGAAAAACTAGCGGCAGCCGTTCCCGGGATATGTATCGGCACCGATATCATTGCCGGCTTTCCCGGCGAGACCGAGGAAGCGTTCGAGCGCGGTTACCGCTTCCTGGAATCGCTTCCCTTTGCCTATTTTCACGTTTTTCCATTTTCCGTGCGACAGGGAACGCCGGCGGCAACCATGACGGACCAGGTTCCCGGCCAAGCGATCAGGAGGCGGGCCGAGGCGCTGCGGAACCTTTCCACTCGTAAAAAAAGGGCATATTTCGAAGCTTTCCTCGGCAGGGAAGTCCAGGTTCTGCTTCAGGAAAAACGCAAGGGGAAGAATTGCGTGGGGCTTTCCCGGAACTATATGCCCGTGTCGATTGCCGACTGCGATGCGCCGGTCAATACCGAGGTGATTGTCAGGGTTACCGGGGTGGAAGGCGACCTGGTCAGGGCTGCTCTTTGCTCTCCGTTCAGCTTTTTAACTTAAAACTCAACACTCAAAACTAATTTTTTACAGTTTCGGATCGAGCAGGTAACGCGGCTGGACATTAGCCAGTGCCCGCAGCATGCTCCGCTTCACGTACGGGTTTTCCTTTTCCAGGGTTGCCAGGAGTTCCTTAATCCTCTTCCGCTGCTTATCCGCGCCGCCGCCGGCGGGACAGCCGCAGTGGACCACCGGGTAGCCGTTCATATCGGCCAACGAAACGATCTCCCGTTCCTCGATGTAAACGAGCGGCCGGATTACGGTGGTTTCACCGTTGTCGGCCAGCATCCTCGCCGCCATAGCCTTCAGCGATCCCACGAAAAACTGGTTCAGGAGCAGGGTTTCGATGAAATCGTCCAGGTGATGGCCGAGCGCCAGCTTGTTGCAGGCGAATTTTTGCGCCAAGGTGTAGAGCACTCCCCGTTTGAGCCGGGCACAGATGGAACAGTAAGAAGAACCGGGTCGTCGCTTTTTGGTGATGATGTCGTAGTGGTCGGTTTTTTCCATGTGGTAGGCAAAGCCGTGTTGCATCAGGTGTTCTTCAATGATGTCGGCGCGGTAACCGGGGTAGCCCGAATCGATGTTCACGGCCAGGATTTCGTAGTTGATCGGCGCTTTCTTACGAAGCGCTTCCAGCATGTGAAGCAGAACGTAGGAGTCCTTGCCTCCCGATACGGCCACGGCGATTCGATCGCCTTCTTCGATCAGGCCGAAATCGGCTATAGCCCTGCCCACCCCGTTTTTTATCTTCTTGAATCGTTTTTCTTCCGTTGATGCCAAAAGGATGCCTCGAGATAATGTTTTTTTTTCCACCGTCGATATGGTAATGAATTGTGAATTTCCGTAGGGGCAGACCCCCGTGTCTGCCCGCTTTTGACGGCCCCCCACGTATGGGCACCAATGGTATGAACAAGGGCGAAACATGGGTACGCCCCTATGCGTTCCCATCCATGGAAGAACCGCGAACGAAAAGCCCCCGGAAGCTGACCGGGGGCACTGTTACACGGTACCGGAAACCGATAAAAAAAGTCAAGTATCAGGAGCGGAAACTTTTCTCTGCGATCCCTGTTCGCCCCTTGCCCGGATTGACCGCCTCTGGTATTGTGATCCGTGATCACACACCATTTCCGCACGCAAAGGCCATGCCGGACATGTTCCATACCCGTAACAGCACTATCGAGGTCGTCGTCCCGCTTCCCCTCGACCGGACGTTTCATTACAGTGTTCCCGAGCGTCTCCGTGCCTCGATCCTGCCGGGAATCCGGGTGCTCGTGCCGTTCGGTCGCCGGAAGCTTACCGGCTACGTGCTGGGGCCGGCTCCATCTTTTGCGGGGGAATTGAAGGACATCCTCGAGGTTCTGGATGCCGAGCCGCTCTTTACGCCCCGTGACCTCGCTTTTTACCGCTGGATTGCCTCCTATTACCTCCATTCCCTTGGTGAAGTGATCAAGACCGCCCTGCCCACGGGCATCAACATTGAGAGCCGCCGGAAAAAGGTGTCCACCGACAACGGCACCGTGATGGCGGAGGAGCGCCTCACTGGTGGACGGAATATCCGGCGGGAGCGTTTTTATCGCGCTACAACCGCGGCTGCCGATGCTTCCGCTCTTCGCGGCGCGGCCGCCCGGATCCTGCTGTTCCTGCTGGAAAACGGCGAAACCTCCCGTGCGAAACTAAACCAGGTTTTTTCCAATCCTTCGTCGCCTCTGAAGCGATTGGCCGAACGGGAACTGGTTGAAGTGGAAGAGCGTGAAGTCTATCGCGATCCGTTTCGCGAAGAAGACTTCCCTGCTCTGCCGCCCCTGCTTCTCGACGGTCACCAGGCAGCGGCATTTTCCAGCATCGCGGCGGCTGTTTCCGCAGGGGGTTTCGCCCCGTTTCTGCTCCACGGCGTCACCGGCAGCGGGAAAACCGAGGTCTACCTGCAAGCCATCGCCCATGCCCTTGATCTGGGCAAGCGGGCCCTGGTGCTGACCCCCGAGATCGCACTGACGCCGCAGTTGGTACGAAGGTTCCGGGGGCGGTTTTCCCAGGGGATTGCCGTTCTCCACAGCGGTCTGTCTCTCGATGAACGCTACGACCAGTGGCGCCGCATACGACGGGGAGAGGCCGCCATCGTTATCGGCGCGCGCTCCGCGGTTTTCGCTCCCCTTGACAATCTCGGCATCATCGTGGTTGACGAAGAGCACGAAGGATCGTACAAGCAGTCCGAAGGGGTCACCTACAACGCCCGGGACCTAACCCTGGTCAGGGGTAAACTGGAAAATGCCACCGTGGTGTTAGGGACGGCGACGCCGTTGATTACCACGTACTATGCGGCGCGGGAAGGGCGGATACACTATCTTCCCCTTCCGGAACGGGTTCAGGGTCGATCCTTGCCGGAAACCAGGATTCTCGACACCCGCTCCTTGAAGGGGGCGACCTTTTCGCCGGAACTGGTCGCCGCCATTGCCGAAAATCTGGACGGTGGAGGGCAGACCCTGCTGTTCCTAAACCGGCGTGGCTTTGCTACGTTTCTCCTCTGCAAGGATTGCGGCCACGTGTTCCGGTGTCCCAACTGCTCCGTCACCCTGACTTACCACCGTGCGAAGCAACGTCACTTTTGTCATTACTGCGATTTTTCCCTGCCCGCTCCCTCGGTTTGTCCCGAATGCAATGGTACTGATGTCGGCCTTTTCGGCCGCGGTACGGAGCGGGTGGAGGAGGAGGTGCGGCAACTGTTTCCCGATGCGCGGGTTGCCCGGATGGACAGCGACACCACGGCCGGTCGCGGCGGCCATGCCCGCATCCTGAAGCGACTGGAAGAGGGTAGCATCGATATTCTGATCGGCACCCAGATGATTGCCAAGGGCCACGATTATCCGGGGGTGACCCTCGTGGGGATCGTTTCCGCCGACGCCACCCTGAACCTGCCCGATTTTCGGAGCGCCGAGCGGACCTTCCAACTGGTGAGTCAGGTCATGGGAAGGGCGGGAAGGGGGGATGCCCCGGGAAAGGTTGTTATCCAGGGAGTCTCTCCCGATCACTATGCCCTGCTTCGGGCTGCGGACCACGACTATGAAGGATTCTACGAGGAAGAACTCGTGTTTCGCCGTGAGGCCGGCTACCCGCCGTTTTCTCACTTGGCCATGGTGGTGATTTCCGGTACGGCTGAGAAAACGGTCGAGCAGGGAGCACGGGACGCAGCCTGCCTGATGCGCGGGGAACGACAGGCGCTGAAGGTCCGGGTGGAAATCCTCGGCCCCGCGCCGGCTCCGTTGGCAAAGGTGCGAGGCCGGTTCCGCTGGCAAATCCTGCTGAAGGGCCGGGACCGTTTCGACTTGAAACGGCTGCTGGTCCGTTTCCACCGGGAATGGAGCCCGCCGCGCGTGCTCCGGACAATGGTCGACGTTGATCCGGTGGATACCCTTTGACAGCTTGCGAATCGAAAATCCTTTTGTTCAGGCCAAACTATTTTCATAAGTACAGCGGTTTTTCTTGACGAATCGTATTTTATCGGGGACTCTCTATCAGAGTACCTTGCATTTAAGGAGGAGACAGGAATCTCATTCGCTTGCCGATTCTTTGTGAAAGGGGCAGCAGATGAAAGAGAGGAAAAAAGACAAGTTTGAGGAAATCCCGGTACAGAGGTCTCCGCATCTGATCCGATATAAAGGCGGAATGATGAAAGAGGAGATTGAAAAATTCCAGAATATGAACTGGGAATGGTATTACAACTGCTACCTGTATCTGGACGAACCGATCATGGTAACCTGCAAGATCTGCGGCGGAATGACCTTGTTTCTTCCACGGGAAATGAAGAAAAAATGCGAGAACTGCGGCATCGAGTGTCACCGGTGCGAGGTCGACGAAAGCAAAAAGTAGCCGGTTCAGTTTTTGTGCGCATCGCGGGAACGGATACAGACGAACGAATCCTCCGTCCAACGGCGGTACCGGCAGTTGTAGCAGGATCTGGCTTCATCTGCCACCCATTCCTCTTCCACGTCTTCACGAAACCATTCGCAGCGGAGCGCCTCGTTCGCTGCTCCTGACCAATCATTCCGGCCCCCCCGATATTTTCGGGAGCCATCTTCGAGAATCTTCCACATTATTACCCCTGCCTCCTGTCATCATTTTCCGGGCCGGTAGCCGGCAACCGGGTCTGTCGGCTGATCTGACACGAAAAAATCGATCATTTTGAAAACACCTTTGCGGTGGAAATGATGACAAGGCAACATTCCCTTGCTCGATGCTGTATATTTTGTTATATAGCGTTACACTTGTCAGATCAAGAATTTCCTGCGGCAGGGGAAAATCCGCCGGTAATCGAACCACATGGGAGGGAAGATATGAAAAAGGGGACGCTCCTGGTGATTTCATGTGTTTTCGTGTTTTTTCGACTCTCTGGTATCGCCCCGGCCGCCTACCACCACATGGGTGAGTCGGATGCGCCGAAATTTCTTGCCACGTATCCCGACAAGGCAGGGACGAAATTGGATAACTGCGTCCTCTGCCACCGGGGTGGGACGTACATCCAGGCCAACGGCAGAAAGGTCGTCCTGGGAAGCTGCCAGTGGTGTCACCATGCATACGGCTACGACGGGAGCGGTAACCTGGAAGCCACACTCAACCCCTTCGGCAGGGCCTATCGCGACAAAGGGCGCAGCATGGCGGCCTTGCGGACCATTGAAAACCAGGATTCCGACGGCGACGGCTATGCCAACCTCGAGGAAATTGCGGCGGTCCGGTATCCGGGTGATCCCAATGATGACCCGGCAAAAGTTACCGCCTCCTATCGCATCTTTACCAGGGAACAGCTTCTGGCCATGCCGCAGCACACCCAGTTCCTGCTGATGAATACGGCAAAGGCGGTGGATGCTTATGCCCGTTTTTCGGGTGTGGTCATGGAGCAGCTCCTCGAGAGGGCAGGGATCGATACTTCCGCCGCCAAGATTACCGTTTATTCTCCGGACGGTTTCTCCCAAGGGCATCCCCTGGAGCCTGACGACTCGAGCGATCCCTATGTCAAGGGTACCTATCCGGCTGCTACCTACTACTATGACAGGGTGGCCGACAAGGACAAAAATCCCCGGGGATGGTGCGATTACCATTCGCCTTCCGCACGGGGTCGCAGCCACGGGGACCCGATAAGCGTGGCGGGCGGCCTGAAGCTTCTGCTGGCCCTCCGCGCGGAGGGAAAGGACCTGGTGCCGGGAAGCCTCGGTCCCAACAATGTCCTGAAGCGAGGCAGCCAGGGACCGTTTGCCCTGGTGGCGCCGCAGAAAAATCCGGGACCTCCGGACCAGCCGTCCAACGCTTCGAACAGGGACCTGATCTGGCCGTTCGATCCGAGCTTCGATCACAATGGTGGTTTTTCCACCAAATGCGCGACTATTATCAAGGTGGAGCCGCTGCCAGCCGGTACGACCGACATCGATGCAACAGAAGCAGGATGGTCATATATCGAGCAGGAGAAAATCATAGTCTACGGGGCTCTGCAAGGGCCGAAACCGGTTGCTCCCCGGAATGGGACCGTCGACGTGGCGTGGAATCCCGTCCGTTTTTGCTGGGAAAACAGCCCAAGCGCCGAACCGACCGATGTAGTTTCCTACCGCCTGGAATACACCAGTGTGGACCCTTCGCTCGGGCAATGGAAATCAAAACTCGTAACGAAGAACAGTCCGGAGGGGAATTCCCGGGCACGGGGAGTCGGCTTCGCCCTTTTTGCCGCTTGCGGCATGGTCGTGGCTGCCGGGACGAAAGGGAAGGTCCGCTCCATTGTCGTCATTCTGCTGCTGGTGCTCCTGGGAACGGTCTTTATGACCAAGGCTGGGGGAACGGCGGACAGCGTGAAGGCAACATCGCCGGTTCGAGAGGAAACTTCGCTTATCCTGCAGCCGAACACGGCCTATCACTGGCGGGTCAGGGACCTGGACAAGAACGGGGGAACCACAATGAGCCCGGTATTCCGGTTCACCACGGGGAAGTAGGTTCGCGAACCTTAAGGAGTGAACCTCGAGCCTTTGTCCTCGAATGGTTACTTGTTTACCAGCGGACCGCTGATCGACACGGCAAATCTGCGTCCTCCCGAGGAAAAGCACACCCGGGTTGGCTGAATTTCATCTACCGTAGCGCTGCCCACTGATGCACCTTCATTTACCAAAGATCCATTGACTACGGCTCTCCTTGCTGACGGATCATCCTGCCAGGCAATTCCCGAAACCGTCAGTCCGTAACTGGCGCCTGATACCTCACGATAGGGCTGAGAAGGTTGATTTCTGAAATCGGCCGGAGTGGAATTCTGCGCCAAAGGCCTTTTAACGGGCTCATTCCGCCAGGTTTCCATCGGAGGTGGAGAAGGTTTGGCCGCAACGACAGCCGGCATCGGCTCGGAAACGGCCCTGTTCGGTTCCGCGATTTTCGGAGTGGTCGGGGGTTCCTTCACCTTCACTTCAGCTTCCGCAGGAGCGGTTTTCTCCACCACCGCGGAGGCTATCTTCGATTCATTTCCCGCTTCATGCTTCATCCAGAAGAACGTCCCGGCGATGCCGAGAAGGAGAATCAACACAAATCCTGCGCCAACCAGCAGTATGCCGGGCGTCAAGGAGCGTTTTGTTTTTCGACGCTGCCGGAAACTGTCTCTGAGGATTTCATCGGAAACGTTGATGGCGCCGTTTTTTTGGGCTGTTTTTTCCTGCTCCAGTTTTTTCAAGGCATCCAATATGAAACTCATAGGGCTATGATTCCCCTTTCTTCACAAGTTTGGGCACTGAAGCCATGCCGGCGGTACGATAGAGGAGCAAAAGGGTTCGGTCTCCGACGATTCCGTCAGCCTCGATTCCCTGTGCCGTCTGGAAACTCTTAACAGCCGCGACCATGGGCTCGTCAAATTCCATGGAAAAAGGACCATGGTAGTATCCTGCTTTTGCAAGGAGGTTCTGAAGGCTCCGGATAGATTCCCCGGTATCGCCTTTCCTGCTGACAGACGGAAGCTCGAGGACGTTTTTCCAGGGAAGATAACTCTGGCCGGACCAGAAATTTTCAAGTTCAGCCGCGCTTAGTGTCGAACGACCCTGAAATGGAGGGGCAACGATCAATAGGCCATCTTTCGTTCCGAGGAGCGAAATGTAGCGCAAACCTTTTTTGCCGGGCAAGGATAGTTCCAGAATGACGGGACAGTCCATTCTTAGTAACGCACCAAGGTTTCCTGAAATGCCGGTAAGCTTGAGCCCTCTTCTGTCCGCGAATTTTTGCAGATTCATGGGCTCTATCGAGGTTTGATCAATGGAAACCGGGGCAACGCCCCAAAGCTCGGCAATGGCATTGAAGGCCGTGGCGGCGCTTTCTCCCTCGGTTTTTGCGGCCAGTTTCGAAAACAGGTGTGCATCGGCCGGTTGATTCGGCCGTAAAAGCGTTGGAGCATCATGTGCCGCGCCTCGTGAAGAGGCGGATGTTTCGATTGTTGCCGTCTTCCCGGCGAAAATACCGTACAGGCCGAACGTTGCCAGGGCGGCAACGACAGCGGTTGCGGCATAGCGCATTATCCTGATCGTCAATGGCCGCGCTTCCTGCTTTTTTAGATCTGAAACGGCCGCATCGACCATTTTGAAGGTTACTTCTGCGCTTCCTTTCGTATAGGCGACCAGCAGGGCCCGGTCGCTCACGGCATTGATGAGTCTCGGCAATCCGCCGGAATATTTGAAGATTCGCTTCAGTGCGCCGGGAGAAAAAATGTCGAGGTCCCGTCCCGCGGCTACACGCAGACGGTGTTCGATATATTCTTCGGTATCGCTGAAATCCATCGGGAACAGATGGTACCTGACCGTTATTCGCTGACTCAGTTGGCGCAGTTCCGGTTTTTTCAGTTTTTCGCGCAATTCGGGTTGCCCCACAAGCACGATCTGGATAAGCTTGTCCTTTTCCGTTTCCAGATTTGAAATGAGGCGGATCTGTTCAAGAACCTGAGGCTCGAGGTTTTGTGCTTCGTCGATTACGAGAACCACGGTACGTCCCGCGGCATTCTGCTCAAGGAGAAACTGATTCAACGAATGGAGCAGGCGGGAATTGTTCTGTTCTTCGCAGGGAATACCGTATTCATGGTTGATGTTCTGCAACAGTTCGAGTGCGGAAAGAGAGGGGTTGAAAATGAGAGCGGTGCGATAGGAATCGGTATCGAGTTGATTCAGGAGGGTCCGCAGGACCGTGGTCTTGCCGGTGCCCACTTCGCCGGTAAGTTCGATGAAGCCCGCATGGTTGTCGATTCCGTACAGGAGATGGGCAAACGCGTCTTTATGATTTTTACTCAGGAAAATGAACCGTGGATTGGGTGTTATGGTAAAGGGCTTTTCCTTGAAACCGAAAAAACTGCAATACATGTTCTGCTCCCGATGTAATCATCGCACAAGCGACTGC
Source organism: Geobacteraceae bacterium (assembly GCA_040773465.1). Taxonomy (GTDB): domain Bacteria; phylum Desulfobacterota; class Desulfuromonadia; order Geobacterales; family Geobacteraceae; genus RPRC01. Next base: position 40,692 of record JAXGWF010000031.1, read on the forward strand.
CGCATGATTCCGTTGCCGGGGGGATTTCCGGCAAAATCTTCTACAAACCGGTAAAACAATCGATATTCTTTAGACTTACGAATTACAAAAGAAGCACTATTATATACCTGATGAAACAGGGACGAAAGCACTTTTTCCCTCCGTCCGGAATATTTGACTGGATTGTTGATGAATTTCGCGAAAGGCGAATCTGTTCCGCTAACTGCCGGATGCTGTTGTTAACGCTTAAACATTGTATTTTCAGGGTGATTTGCTATTATCATTCAAAAATTTTTTGTTGGCGTCTGTCGAAATAATAGCAATGGATACCGGCTGAATGCTTTTCGTGAAGGGTGTAACGTGGTGAAATTCTTGGGGCACTACATACTGTCGGCAATGGTCATTATTTCACTGTTGGGTGCTTCTTCCTGCTATGCAGGCACCCCGATCCGCAGGGGTGAGGCCTCTTCCTCCCTTACCCGGATTCAGAAGAGTGCGCCACCTGGTCCGCTCTATCGGGAATATACGAGCATCATGGAGACCTATTCCCAGGCGGAGCGGCTATGGGAGCAGAACCGGCTTGCAGAAGCCGGGAAACTTTTTGAGCTGGTCATCCTAAAAATAGCATTATATGAAAAGGAACTGGATTCTCTTGCCGCGGCTTCCATCAACGAGACGCCGTCGGCTGCGCGAGATTTGCCGTCGGAGATGACACAACCGTCCGCGAATGCCGCCGCACACCCCGAACGTACCGGTTCTTCCGAAAAGACGTCACTCCGGGAGCCGGCTCCCGACCTGCAAGGCGCCTCCCTGGTCGATGGCGGTCAGCGAGCCGATGATTCCGGCGCACTGCATCCTGTTCCGCTGATGATCATCGGTGAGAAGAGGATTTATACCGTCCGCAAAGGGGATTCCTTGCGACTGATCGGCGCGAAATTAGGTATCAATTGGCGGTTGCTCGCGAAGCAGAATCACCTGAACCCGGCGAAGTTTCTGAGACCCGGCCAGAAACTCACCATAAATACCAGGAGGATCGTCCCGAAAACGATGCGGGACGGTATTCTCATTAACATTCCGGACCGCACCCTGTATTTGTTCAAGAACCGTAAGCTGGAAAAGGCTCTTCCGGTCGGCTTGGGAATGACCAAGTGGCGAGAAAAGGAAGTCTGGCAGACGCCAACCGGCAAGTTCCGGATACTGTCGAAAATCAAGGATCCAGCCTGGCATGTTCCCCTTTCCATACAGGAGAAAATGAAGCTGGAAGGAAAAGAGGTCAAGACCCTGGTGCCCCCCGGTAGCGACAACCCACTGGGGAAGTTCGCGCTCAAGACCTCGCTGCCGGGAATTCTCATCCATGGGACGATCGTTCCCGAGTCGGTTTATGCGTTCAGCAGCCATGGTTGCATCCGCGTTCATCCTGCTACCATGGAAGAAATCTTCAAAGAGATACGGGTCAATACCAGCGGTGAGATAATCTATCAGCCGGTCAAAGTTGCTCTTTCCGAAGACGGTAGGGTGTACCTCGAGGTGCACCGGGATATCTACAATCGATACGAAAATCTCAGGGCGCTGGCGCAGCGCATGATCAGGAAGAATAATGCGGAACTGATGGTGGACTGGAGCAAGGTTTCTTCATTACTGAAAAAGAAATCCGGCATTCCGGAAGACATTACCTGTTCCCCTGATCGGTAGCCGCTGCCGGCCGGCGAAAACCGCCCGCCTGAGGGTTTTGGTCCTTCACTGAAAACCTGGCCGGCGACAATTCTCCGGAACGGTTTCCTTCTACTTCAACATCTTGTATCCCTGTTGAAAAACAGGGTTTTTTGTTGACCGTACCCGGCGTACATAGTATAAATAAAAAGTTTGTTTCTTGCCCGTCTACGATAGAGGGGCATCTCGATATTTTCCCCGGATTTTTCCCGATCAGGGTCATGTCATTTAACCAGTCAGGAGGAGAAACAATGCATCTTATCGACAAAATCAAGGCCAAGGCAAAAGCGAACCCGCAGACCGTCGTATTACCGGAAAGCTACGACGAGCGGATGCTGTTCGCGGCGGAAAAGATAGTAGCCCAGGGACTCGCGAAGATCGTGCTTCTGGGAAATGCAGAAAAGGTAAGGGAAGAGGCGGCGGCCAAGGGAGTGA